>NZ_CDBR01000025.1 GCF_000819685.1 Aeromonas allosaccharophila
CCCGCACCCCACCCCGCAATATGCACACACACTCTTCATCCCTTGCTCCCCATGCGGCCAGCAACAAAAAAGGCGCCAGCCCCTTGCGGAGCCGACGCCGTCGTCATGTCACACTCAACTTGTTTGCGGCGGCCTGCTCGCAACCCGCCTTGCATCCTCTTATGCTCTGTTACAGCAAGGAACGCGCCAACTCAATGACCATGGCTGGCACTGGGCTGGCCACGCCGCGCCCCGGCCAAACGTCGCTTGTTATGGTGCAGTCGCCCCATTTTGGGGCCACTGTAAAACCAGCCAGCTAGTGCGCAGCCACCCGGTGGGTGTAGGCTATGACCCTCTATTCAAAAGGACACTTGTGATGAATGAATCATTGATTGTGCTAGGAATTTTTGTTTTTCTGGTGATCGCCACCCTGAGTGCAGGTATCAAGATAGTGCCACAGGGCTTCAACTGGACTGTCGAGCGCTTCGGCCGCTACACCCGCACCTTGACCCCGGGCCTCAACCTGCTGATCCCCTATGTGGATCGGGTCGGCCACAAGATCATCATGATGGAGCAGGTGCTGGATATCCCGGCACAAGAGGTGATCTCCCGCGATAACGCCAACGTCACCATCGACGCCATCAGCTTTGTGCAGGTGGTGGATGCCCGTAAAGCGGGCTACGAGGTCAACGATCTCACCAGCGCCATCCGCAATCTCACCATGACCAATATGCGGACCGTGCTCGGCGCCATGGAGCTGGATGAGATGCTCTCCCAGCGCGACACCATCAACGAGAAACTGCTGCGCACCATGGATGCCGCCACCGCCCCCTGGGGCATCAAGGTGACCCGCATCGAGATTAAAGATGTGCGCCCGCCGCTGGCACTGGTCGAGGCGATGAATGCCCAGATGAAGGCCGAGCGCCAGAAACGGGCCGAGGTACTGGAGGCCGAAGGGGTGCGCCAGTCCAAGATCCTGAAAGCCGAGGGGGAGAAGCAGTCCCAGATCCTCAAGGCCGAAGGTGAACGTCAGGCCGCCTTCCTCGCTGCCGAAGCGCGGGAACGGGCCGCCGAGGCGGAAGCCAAGGCGACCCATATGGTCTCCCAAGCCATCGCCGAGGGTGATATGCAGGCCATCAACTACTTCGTGGCCCAGAAATATACCGAAGCACTGGCCCGCATCGGTGAAGGCCCCAACAGCAAGATCATCATGATGCCGCTGGAAGCGGGCAGCCTGATTGGCTCGGTGGCAGGCATGGCCGAGCTGTTCAACAAAGATGGCAAGGGCAGCAAGTCATGACAGCCCTGTTCGAGGGGCTGACCCACTGGCACTGGCTGGGGCTCGGCTTCATTCTGCTGGCCATCGAAGTGCTCGGCTCGGTGGGCTTCCTGCTCTGGACCGGCATCGCTGCGCTGGAAGTGGGCCTGCTGCTGCTGGTCTGGCCCTTTGGCTGGCAGGCGCAGTTGCTGCTGTTTGCGGTGCAATCCCTGCTCACCACCTGGGCCTGGTGGCGCTGGCAACACCAGCGTGACAACTCGGGTCAGGATGCCGCCAGCACCATCAACGAGCGGATGCAGAGCTATATGGGCCGCGAGCTGACCCTGCTGGATGATGTCGTGCAAGGCACCAGCCGGGTGCATCTGGACGATACGGTCTGGACGGTGCGCTGCGACGAGTCGCTGCCAGCGGGCAGCAAGGTCAGGGTGGTGGGGGCCGATTCCCACATCCTGCTGGTTGAACCCCACGACTGACGGAGCTCTGCCATCGAACCATAAAAAAGCCCGCGATCGCTCGCGGGCTTTTGTCTCTCTGGCTGCCACTCAGGTACGCAGCCGGTCGAGCTGACTGGCGAGCGCTGTGGCCGCTTGCTCCAGCGCCTCGCTCAGTTGATGGCTGGAGCTGGCCTCCTGCCCGATCACGTTGGCGGTATCGCCGATCCGCATCAGGTTCTGGTTGATGGTGTCGCTCACCGCACTCTGCTGCTCGGCGGCGGTAGCGACCTGACTGATGTGGTCGTGGATCTGCTGGATCTGGGCCACCACCCGATTGAGCGCCTCGAACGCCTGCTCGGTGCCCTGCACCGTGGTGGTGGAGCGCTCGATGCCGGTGTTCATCAGACGCTGGCTGCTGCTCACCTCGGTTTGCAGGCTACCGATCAGCTGGCCGATCTCGTCGGTCGACTCCCGAGTCTTGGTCGCCAGCGCCCGCACCTCGTCCGCCACCACTGCAAAGCCGCGGCCCATGTCACCCGCCCGTGCCGCCTCGATGGCGGCGTTGAGGGCCAGCAGATTGGTCTGCTCGGCAATGGCGCGGATAACATCAAGGATCCGGCTGATATTGGTGCTGCGCTGGGCCACCAGCGCCACCGCTTTATCCGCCTCATGCATATCGCCAACCAGGGTATGGATCTCGTTGCGGGCATTGCTCAGGGTCTGCTGGGCGTTATTGATGTGGTGGGTCGCCGCTTCCGACTCCTGCGCCGCCTGCTCGGCATAACCCGCCACGCTGACTGCCGTGGTGCTCATCTCGTGCATGGCGCTCACCACGCTCTCCAGCTCCAGATTCTGCTCATCCAGACTGTTGCGCATGGTGTCGGCGGTATGTTTCATCTCCCGCGCCTGTTGGTAGACCTGCTGGCCGATCCCCTTGCTCATTTGCACCATACCCCGCAGCTTGCCGAGGAAGGCATTGAGCTGGGAGCCAAGATCGATCAGCTCCTGATGGGTGTCGATCTCCATCTGCTGGGTCAAGTCCCCCTCATTGCTGGAGAGGTGGCCCACATGGCGGCTGATGAGAGAAAGCGGCGCTGTGATGGTCTGGATAAACCAGACCAGCAGCCCCAGCACCAGCAGGGTGATCCCGCCCATGGCGACGAGCTGTTGTTGCTGGGCATCCACCAGCAGGGCGCCGAGCTCGCTGCTGATGGTGCGCGCCTTGTCGAGCGCCAACGCCTTGGGCACCTTGATCATCAGCCACCACTGGGCATTGGCCGCCTCGATACGGATCGGTTGTTGCAAAATGAAATCGCTGTCGCTACTAACGGCCTGACCGGTAGGCAGGGTCAGGCCCACCTCCTTGAGCGGACGCCCCAGCTTGTCGGCATAGCGGTTGCTGCCCACAATCAGCCCCATCTTGCTGACGATGGTCACGTCGGCCTTGTTGTCATAGAGGCTCTTGCCCAGCGTTTCGGCAAGCTGCTGGAAGATGGGCAGGTTCATGTCCACCCCGGCCAGCCCGACAAACTTGCCATCGTGAAGGATGGGCACCGTCAGGCTGGTCATCAGCATCTTGTTACCCGGGCTGATTTCGTAGAGGTAGGGCTCCATCAGGCAGGGTTGGCGAGTATCGCGACCACAGAGATACCATTCGCTGTTGCGAATGCCGAACTCGTTGAGAGAGGTATCAAACTTGGCCTCGCTGGCGGCGGCATCCACCGGCTGCTGGGCCACGGTGCCCCCCTGATCCTTGGTAAAGTAGATCTCCATGCTCCCCTTGCCCGCCACCGAGTGACTGGCGCCGCCCAGCCAGTTGCCATCCTCGCCGTCATAACCATCCGGTTCAAACTGGGCGTAGATGGAGCTGATCCCGCTAGCCTGCTGCAAGCTGCTGCCGAGCAGAGACTCGACTTGGGGCCGCGACAACCGCAGCGCCGGCTTGGCCATCCCGGCTTCAATCTGGGCGGTCACGGTCAGGGGAATTTGGTAGGAGTTCTGCATCAACGAGGCAATCTGGATGGCATAGCGCTCAGCCTGATACTGCAGGCTGTGGGAGACCTCTTGCTCCAGCGCATCGCTGGTCTGGGTCATCACCATGCCACGGAGGGTACTGAAAGAGGCTGACTGCAACAGGGTCATGGCCAGCCCGGTCAGCAGAAACAGTCCCATGGTCAGGCACAACAATTTGAACTTGAGGGAACGTTGCTTCATGCGACAACTCCTTATGGCAGCGTGACAACGAATTAATTGAGTATATTCGTCCACTTGCAGCTCACCGGATTTGTGATGGGTTTGTCGTCGGCTTCTGGTTATAATTTTGGCCTTCCCGAGCGTTGATGGAACAGTCGCAATGAGCAATGCACTGAGCAGTGTCCCGCCGGTAGTCGCGATGGACTACCCCTTTCCGGCCAAACCTCTTCCCCTGAGTGCCGAGCAGAGAACGACCTTGACCACAGAAATCAAGGCGCTGCTCAAGGAGCGCAAGGCGGTACTGGTTGCCCACTACTACACGGATCCGGAGATCCAGGCGCTGGCCGAAGCCACCGGTGGTTTCGTTGGTGACTCGCTGGAGATGGCCCGCTTTGGCCGCGATCACGAGGCGCAGACCCTGATCGTTGCCGGGGTGCGCTTTATGGGCGAAACCTCCAAGATCCTGAGCCCCCACAAGCGAGTGCTGATGCCGACTTTGGAGGCCGAATGCTCCCTCGATCTGGGCTGCCCCATCGAGCAGTTCTCTGCCTTCTGCGATGCCAACCCGGATCATACCGTGGTGGTCTACGCCAATACCTCGGCCGCGGTCAAGGCGCGGGCTGACTGGGTAGTGACCTCCAGCATCGCGCTGGAGATCGTCGAGCACCTCGACAGCCTGGGTCACAAGATCATCTGGGGCCCGGATCGTCATCTGGGTGCCTATATCGAGAAGAAGACCGGGGCGCAAATGCTGCGCTGGCAGGGCCACTGCATCGTCCACGACGAGTTCAAGGCCCGCGCCCTGCGCGAACTGAAAGAGCAGAATCCGGACGCTGCCGTGCTGGTTCACCCGGAATCCCCCGCCTCGGTGATCGAACTGGCCGATGCGGTGGGCTCCACCAGCCAGCTGATCAAGGCCGCCAAGGAGCTGCCCCAGCAGAAGCTGATCGTGGCGACCGATCGGGGCATCTTCTACAAGATGCAGCAGGCCTGTCCGGATAAAGAGATGGTGGAAGCACCGACCGGTGGCGATGGCGCTACCTGTCGCAGCTGCGCCCACTGCCCCTGGATGGCGATGAACGGTCTGGTGGCGATCAAGGAGGCGCTCACCGACGGTGCCGAACGCCACGAGATCCATGTCGACGAGGCACTGCGGGTCAAAGCGCTGATCCCGCTCGATCGGATGCTCAACTTCGCCGCCGAACTCAAACTCAAGACCCAGGGCAATGCCTGATTGCCGCAGTCACGAGATGCAAAGAGGGCTCCCGCGGGAGCCCTCTTTATTATTTATCTGAACGCTATGCTGCTCAGATGATCACGGTGGAGAGGCAATGCTCCTCATCCGGTGCAACGGTCACACCCGCCTCACCGGCGATGGCCGCTTCGACGCAGAGCATGGTGCGATAGCCATCGTCGCTCATGTCGGCCATGGCGGTGGCCCCTTCCAGCCAGGGAGTCCAGACCACCACGCTGTCGTGGTTGCCGCTCACTACCCGCGTCTCGCGCTCACCATCCTGCACCCTCACCAGCGCCTCTGGCTGCCAGTAGACCCGATCCAGCGGCCCGCTCAGGGTCAATGCACCCTGCTGCTTGGCATCCTGTCCGGTCAGCTTGTCAGCATAGGGCTCACCCAGACCGGTCACGCTCACCGCTTCCGGCGCACTGATGGTCAGATAGGTATGCAGCGCACCGCTATAAGTCAGTGGCTGGGCACCGGTGTTGCGAGTGGTCAGCACCAGCGAGAGCTCTTTGCCAACCAGCACGTCCAGCTCCAGCTCGAAGGCGTGATCCCACAAGGCACGAGTGGCATCGCTGTCGCGCAGGGAGAGATGGACCAGCGTGCCGTCGGCGTGATCGGAGACCCCGTCCAGCATCCAGAGGGTGGTGCGAGCAAAACCGTGGGAGGGCTTGCCACTGCCGACACGGGCTGGCGCCGGGCCAAACCAGGGCCAGCAGATCGGGATACCGCCACGAACAGGCTTGCTGCCATCCAGCACCGCCTTGTCACTCAGCCAGATGGAGGCTGGCTCGCCATGGCGCTGATAGCTCAGCACATGGGCGCCAAACAGGCTGATCTCGGCCTTGGCATAGTCGTTGTTGATGGTGAGAACCGGCAGACCGGCCGCATTGTTGGCAAGCTTGCAATTGGCGGTCAGGGGACGAATGGATTGCATGTGGACTCCTGTCATCAGGGGAAACCGAAAAACAAAAAGGCGGCCAATGGCCGCCTTTTTCAAGCTACGCGATTGCGCATCCCAAATTACTTGGAGATGTGAGCGATCAGGTCCAGAACTTTGCTGGAGTAGCCCATTTCGTTGTCGTACCAGGATACAACTTTAACGAATTTGTCGTTCAGCTGGATACCAGCCTTGGCGTCGAATACGGAGGTCTGACGCTCACCCAGGAAGTCGGTAGATACAACTTCGTCTTCGGTGTAGCCCAGAACGCCTTTCATCGCGCCTTCGGAAGCAGCTTTCATCGCTTCGCAGATTTCTGCGTAGGTGGCAGCTTTCTTCAGGTTAACGGTCAGGTCAACAACAGACACGTCCGGAGTCGGAACACGGAAAGCCATACCGGTCAGCAGGCCTTTCAGTTCCGGGATAACTACGCCAACAGCTTTGGCTGCACCGGTAGAGGACGGGATGATGTTCTGAGCCGCACCGCGGCCACCGCGCCAGTCTTTGGCAGACGGACCATCAACGGTCTTCTGGGTAGCAGTGGTAGCGTGAACGGTGGTCATCAGGCCAGACTCGATACCGAAGGTATCGTTCAGAACCTTGGCGATCGGTGCCAGGCAGTTGGTGGTGCAGGAAGCGTTGGAAACGATGTCCTGGCCAGCATAGGTAGAGTCGTTAACACCCATTACGAACATCGGGGTAGCGTCTTTGGACGGGCCAGTCAGAACAACTTTCTTGGCACCAGCAGCGATGTGCTTACGAGCAGTCTCGTCGGTCAGGAACAGACCGGTAGCTTCAGCAACAACGTCAACACCGATTTCGCCCCACTTCAGGTTGGCCGGGTCACGCTCAGCGGTAACACGTACGGTTTTGCCGTTTACAACCAGGTTGCCGTCTTTAACTTCAACGGTACCGTTGAAACGACCGTGAGTTGAATCGTACTTCAGCATGTAAGCCATGTAGTCAACATCGATCAGGTCGTTGATACCAACAACTTCGATGTCTGCACGCTCGCAAGCCAGACGGAATACGAAACGACCGATACGGCCAAAACCGTTAATACCTACTTTGATAGTCATATTTAGTTACCTAACTGTTCAGTAGTCAAAGAAAATTCCGCTTGTAAATTTACTAGAACTCTCCGGTGAGTCAACCAACATTCTGTCTGAAATTGCGCTATATCATGAAAAACTGTGAAATTAATTTTCTGTTTATGTAACTGATTACCACGTTTTGACGAAAAAAGTGCCAGATCGTGGCATAGCGCAGATATCAACAATAGTGCCTACTCGGTCACACAACCATTC
Source organism: Aeromonas allosaccharophila (assembly GCF_000819685.1). Taxonomy (GTDB): domain Bacteria; phylum Pseudomonadota; class Gammaproteobacteria; order Enterobacterales; family Aeromonadaceae; genus Aeromonas; species Aeromonas allosaccharophila. The sequence continues at coordinate 7,370 of NZ_CDBR01000025.1, forward strand.
ACAGAGATATGTAAAAATGTGCGCGGTTTAGCATGGCCAAAGAGCCACTGTTCAAGTACCACCCCATAAAAATCAAACAAAATAGTATAGATAGAATCCACAGCGGGAATTCTCAAACTATGACCACCCTGATTGAACAGCTGGCTGCCGCAAAAGGTATCGCCAGCGAGTATGTCGATGCCTGGGGCCACCCGGCCCAGGTATCAGAAGAGAGCAAGGCTGCCATGCTGGGCGCCATGGGCTACCGCGTCGATGACGAGGCCGCTCTGGTGCAGCAGTTGGAAGAGGAGCATCGCCAGCACTGGCTGCGGGCGCTGGATCCTGTGATGGTGGTTCGCACCGGCGACGCCGTTACCCTTGAGGTTCGCCTCCCCATCGAATTCGTCAACGACGCCCTCACCTGGCAGCTCCAGCAGGAGCAGGGTGCTGTGCTGTCCGGTCAATTCACCCCCATCGAGGGTGAGCTGGTCGGCGTGGCCGAATTTGAAGAGATGGAGTGCCAGGCCTATCGCGTCACGCTGGAGATGGCCCCGGAGCTGGGTTATCACCAGCTGGTGCTGCTGGAAGAGGGCAATGACGAGCCGCTGGCTACCATGCGCCTCATCGTCGCCCCCAAGGCCTGCTACAAGCAGGCGCCGATTGCCGATGGCCGCAAGGTATGGGGCCCGAGCGTGCAGCTCTACTGCCTGCGCAGCCGCCACAACTGGGGTATCGGTGATTTCAGCGATCTGGGCCAGCTGGTTGAGAAAGCCGCCGCCTGGGGTGCCCACTTCGTCGGTCTCAACCCTATCCACGCCCTCTATCCGGCCAATCCGGAGAGCGCCAGTCCCTACAGCCCCTCTTCCCGTCGCTGGCTCAACGTGGCCTATATCAATGTGGAAGCGGTGCCCGAATTCCAGCAGAGCGATCGCCTGAAAGCGGAAGTGGCGAGCCCTGCCTTCCAGCAACATCTGGCCGATCTGCGTGCCAAAGAGAACGTCGATTACACCGGCGTGCTCCAGACCAAACTCGGCATGCTGCGTCAGGTGTTCGATGAAGCCACCCTGAGCGCCGAGCGTCAGGCCGCCTTTGATGCCTTCGTGGCCGCCGGTGGCGACAGCCTGCAACAGCAGGCAGCATTTGATGCCCTGCAGGCCCACTTCTATGCCAAAGGCGAAAATGCCTGGGGCTGGCCGGTATGGACGCAGAAGCTGCGCGATTACCACAATCCTGCCGTTGCCGCCTGGATGGCCGCGCACCCGCAAGATGTCAACTTCTACCTCTATCTGCAGTTCCTGGCCGACGAGCAGCTGGCGCAAGCCGATGCCCGTGCCAAGGCTGCCGGCATGGTGATGGGTATCTACCGGGATCTGGCAGTGGGCGTCTCCGAAGGCTCCACCGAGATCTGGGCCAACCAGGATCTCTACTGCCCGAAAGCCTCGGTCGGTGCGCCGCCCGATATCCTCGGCCCGCTTGGTCAGAACTGGGGCCTGCCCCCGATGAACCCGAACAAGCTGTTCGAAGCGGCCTACCAGCCGATGGTGGACTTGTTCCGTGCCAACATGCGCTCCTGTGGCGCTCTGCGCATCGACCACGTAATGGCCTTGCTGCGCCTGTGGTGGGTACCGCCCGGAGCGTCCGCCGCCAAGGGCGCCTACATCTACTATCCGGTCAACGATCTGCTGGGCATTCTGGCCCTCGAATCCCACCGCAATCAGTGCCTGCTGATCGGCGAGGATCTGGGTACCGTGCCGGAGGGGATCGACGTGACCCTGAAAGAGAACGGCGTTCACTCCTACAAGGTGTTCTTCTTCGAGCGCTCCAAGGAAGATGGCGGCTTTATCTCCCCGGCGCACTACACCGAGCAGGCGATGTCGGCCCTGACCACCCACGACATGCCGACCCTCAAGGGCTTCTGGCACTGCGACGATCTGGCGCTCGGCCGTCAACTGGGTCTGTATCCGGATGAAGATGTATTGAAGACTCTGTATGCTGATCGTCACCAGGCCAAACAGCGGATCCTCGACAGCTTGCATGCCCACAAGGTCATCTCTGACAACATCAGTCATGACGTGAACTGGGTCGGCATGAACACCGAACTCAACCACGGTCTGCAGATCCACATGTCCCGCGGCAGCTGCGCCTTGTTCAGTACCCAGCTGGAAGACTGGCTGGAGATGGACAAGCCGGTCAACGTACCGGGTACCAGTTACGAATACCCCAACTGGCGCCGCAAGCTCTCCGCTGATCTGGAAGATATTTTTGCCAATGAGGCACTCAAGGCACTGGCTGGCAAGATGAGCCAAGCCCGTGATGAGGCCAGTCGTTGAGACGCTGTCTCCCACAGCGCTCTCACCTAAATCCACTCCGGCTTCGGCCGGAGTGGATGCTCTGTCATGAAAGGAAATCTCGATGCTCGTTGAACGTTTGGTTGCTGCCCGCTGTTCCGATCCCTTCTCTCACTTAGGCCTGCAGGCCAATCCGGATGGGCCCGGCCTCAAACTGACCGCCTGGTTGCCTGATGCCCTCGAAGTCCGCGTCAAGGATCTCAAGTCGGGCAAAGTCGTTGCCACCCTGGCGCCCACCGATGAATCGGGTCTTTTTGAAACTGTTTTCACCCGCCGCAAAAACTCCTTCCCCTATCAGCTGATCGCCAGCTACCAAGATGCCACCACCGAGGTCATCGACCCCTATCAGTTTCAGGATGCCGCCTGGGCAGGCCTGGCCGAACTGACCGCCCAGCCGGAAAACCTCTACCACACCCTTGGCGCCCAGCTGCGCACCGTGGAGCATCTTGGCCAGCAGGTGGAAGGGGTGCGTTTTGCGGTCTATGCGCCGAGCGCCACCGCTGTGAGCCTGATCGGCGATTTCAACTTCTGGGATGGCCGCCGCCACCCGATGCAGCGCAGCCTCTGCGGTCACTGGGTGCTGTTTGTGCCGGGCCTCAAGGCGGGGGATCGTTACAAGTTCGAACTGAAAGATCCCGCTGGCCATCGTCTGCCCCACAAGAGCGATCCGGTCGGCTTTTACTGCGAGCAGTATCCGTCGTTCGCCTCCGTGGTCTATGACCACGCCCAGTACCAGTGGCAGGATGCCGAGTGGATTGCCAGCCAGCACAACGACAAGCGTGAGCAACCCCTCTCCATCTATGAGCTCCACGTCGGCTCCTGGAAGCGCCACCCCAATGGCGACAGCCTGAGCTGGCGTGAACTGGCAGTGGAGCTGGTCGCCTACGTCAAGGAGATGGAGTACACCCACATCGAGCTGCTGCCGGTCTCCGAGCACCCCTTCAGCGGCTCCTGGGGCTACCAGCCGGTGGGCATGTTCTCCCCTACCAGCCGCTACGGCACCGCTGATGACTTCAAATACTTCGTCGACCAGTGCCACCAGGCCGGCATCGGCATCATTCTGGACTGGGTGCCCGCCCACTTCCCGTCCGATGCCCACGGCCTGGCCCGTTTCGATGGCACCCCGCTCTACGAGTACGAGGATCCGCGCCGTGGCTGGCACCCGGACTGGAACTCCTACATCTATGACTTCGGCCGCGACACAGTGCGCCAATTCCTGGTAGCGAGCGCCCTGTTCTGGCTCGACAAGTTCCACATCGACGGCCTGCGGGTGGATGCAGTCGCCTCCATGCTCTATCTGGACTACTCCCGCAACGCCGGTGAGTGGGTACCGAACGTCGATGGCGGCAACCACAACTACGAGGCGATCAGTCTGCTCAAGTGGACCAACGAGGAGGTCTACGGCAAGTATCCCCACGCCATGACCATAGCCGAAGAGTCCACCGCCTTTGCCGGTGTCTCCCGCCCCACCTTCCTCGGCGGCCTCGGCTTTGGCTTCAAGTGGAATATGGGCTGGATGCACGACACCCTCACCTATATGCAGAAAGAGCCGATCCACCGTCGCTACCACCACAACGACATGACCTTCTCCATGGTTTACCACTATGACGAGAACTTCATCCTGTCGCTCTCTCACGACGAAGTGGTGCACGGCAAGCACTCCATGCTCTACAAGATGCCCGGTGACGAGTGGCAGCAAGCCGCCAACCTGCGCGCCTACATGGGCTTCATGTATGCCCACCCGGGCAAGAAGCTCAACTTCATGGGCACCGAGATCGCCCAGAGCAACGAGTGGAATCACGATGCCCAGCTGCCGTGGCATCTGCTGCAATATCCCAAGCATGCCGGTCAGCAGCGGTTGATCCACGATCTCAACCATCTCTACCGTCATGAGCCTGCCTTGTATCAGGCCGATTATGATCAGACCGGCTTCCGCTGGCTGGATCACAACGATGCCGACAACAGCATCTTTGCCTGGCTACGGGCCGACAAAGAGGGCAAGCAGGCCATAGTAGTAGCTTGCAACTTCACCCCGGTGCCCCGTCTCGAGTATCGGGTCGGCGTCCCTGCTGCGGGCCACTATCGGGTGGTGCTCAACACCGACAGCGAGTATTACTGGGGCAGCAACTATGATGTGGGTCTGGTGTTCGCTGCCGAGCCGACCCCCTGGCAGGGGATGGCGCACAGCATAGTGCTGGATCTGCCGCCGCTGGCGACCTTGTTCATCAAACAGGAGTCTTGATGCTTGTAATGGAAAAAGGGGTGGGCCACCCGCTGGGGGCCCGCCTTGACGAGAACGGTTGCCACTTCTGTGTCTGGGCCCCCCAGTCGGACAAGGTGGAGCTCTGCCTGTTCGATGAAGAGGAGCAGGAGATAACCCGACTTGAGCTACCCGGTCGCCGTGGCCAGTATCGCTTTGGCTACGTGCGTGGCATGCAGGCGGGTCAGCGCTACGGCTATCGGGTCTATGGCGCCCCGCAGGAGGGGATGCTGTTCGATCCGCAGAAACTGCTGATCGACCCCTACGCCAAGGCACTCAGCCGTCCCACCTACTGGGATGAGGCCCTCTATCAGGGGGACAGTGCCGGGATGATTGCCAAGTCGGTGGTGGTGGATGACGGCTTTGACTGGCAAGGCATCGGCAAGCCCGGGATCAGCCCGGCCCGCACCATCCTCTACGAGACCCACGTCAAGGGCTTTACCAAGCAGCACCCAGGGATCCCCAAAGCGCTGCAGGGCACCTATCTTGGCATCAGTCACCCACTGGTCATCGAGCACATCAAGAGTCTCGGCGTCACCTCGGTGCAGCTGATGCCGGTGGCCGCCTTCATGTCGGAACCGCGACTGGAGCAGTTGGGACTGACCAACTACTGGGGCTACAACCCCATCGCCTTCTTCGCCCCGGAGCCGCGCTACAGCACCAAGCCGGACGAGGCGGTGATCGAGTTCAAGACCATGGTGCGCGAGCTGCACCGGGCCGGGCTCGAGGTGATCCTGGATGTGGTCTACAACCACACCGCCGCCTCGGGCTTCGACGGCCCCACCCTCTCGTTCAAGGGCTTTGACAACGCCGGTTACTACGCCTTCGAAGCGGGCCCCCACGGCCCCGATTACACCCGTCACGCCAACGTGACCGGCTGTGGCAACAGCGTCAATCTGGATCACCCCAACACCCTGCGGCTGGTGCTCGATGCCCTGCGCTACTGGGTCACCGAGATGCAGGTGGATGGCTTCCGTTTCGATCTGGCGGTGACGCTGGCGCGGGAGGCCGGCGAGTTCGAGCCCATGGGTGCCTTCTTCAAGGCGGTGATGGCCGATCCTGTGCTGTCACAGGTCAAGCTGATCGCCGAGCCCTGGGATATCGGCCCCTTTGGCTACCGGCTGGGTCAGTTCCCGAGCCAGTGGCAGGAGATCAACGACCGCTATCGCGACACGGTGCGCGCCTTCTGGCGTGGCGATGCGGGCAAGATGGGTGACTTTGCCACCCGTCTGGTGGGGTCGCGGGATATCTTCCCGAAAAACTGGCGCTCGCCCCACACCAGCGTCAACTACCTCTGCTATCACGACGGTTTCACCCTGGAGGATCTGGTCTCCTACAACCAGCGCCACAATCAGGCCAACGGTGAAGACAATCGGGACGGCCACGGCAACAACCTCTCCTATAACCACGGGGTAGAGGGGCCGACTCTGGATCCGCGGGTCAACAGCCTGCGCCAGCAGCAGAAGCGCAATCTGATTGCCACCCTGCTGCTGTCGCAAGGCACCCCCCACTTCCTTGCCGGCGACGAGATGGGTCGCAGCCAGCTAGGCAACAACAACGCCTACTGTCAGGACAACCAGATCAGCTGGGTCAACTGGCAGTGGCGGCCGGAGGACGAGCGGCTGTTCGCCTTCACCCAGCAGATGATGGCGCTGCGGGCGGAGTCGTGCGTCTTCTCCAACCTGCAACTGAGCGATGACAGCTGGAACGGTGCGACGCCCAACTGCCATCAGGTCAACTGGTATCACCCGGATGGCCACCAGCTCACCGATCAGGACTGGCACGCCCCCATGGGGCAGGCATTTGCCATGGATATCGGCATGATCAACTGTGTCGGCGAGCGCTGGTACGTGCTGTTCAACGCCAGCGACTACGATATCCAGTTCCGCCTGCCGCCGCCGGGGGAAGGGCTGGAGTGGATCCAGACCATCGACACAGCCACCAACGACGGCTTGCCGTTCCTGCCCGATGATATCAAACGGCAGGTGGCGGTCGGTCGCGCCCACTCCCTCAAGCTGCTGGAGCGGGTCGCGCTGGCCAGCACGGCGCAGGATGCCCAGCCACCGCAGCAGGCGCTTCTCCCTGCATCCGGTGCGGACATGGCTGCCACCTCGATCACAAATGCGGGCAAACCATAACAGGCATACTGGAGTCAGCTTTAGGGAGCCGCTATGCTGGGCCCCGTGATTGATGGCAAGGAGTCGGTATGAGCAGTAACAACCCGGAACAGTGGCGCAGCAAGCTAAGCGCCGAGCAGTTTCACGTCTGCTGGGAGAAGGGCACCGAACGACCCTACAGCGGCGCCCAGCTCCACAATCGCAAGAGCGGTGACTACCTCTGTGTCTGCTGCAAGAGCGTGCTGTTTCACTCAGGAGCCAAGTTTGATTCCGGCTGCGGCTGGCCTTCGTTCGACAAGGCTATCGAGGGGACAGTGAACTACACCGAAGACAGCAGCCACGGCATGAAGCGGGTGGAGATCACCTGCCGCCAGTGCGGCTCTCACCTCGGCCACGTCTTCCCCGACGGCCCGACCGAGACTGGCCAGCGCTACTGCGTCAACAGCCTGAGTCTGGATTTCGATCCCGACGCTTAAGCGGCTGACCCATTGCAATAAAAACAGCGCCTCCATCACGGAGGCGCCGTTTTTTTATCGGGCTTTCACCGGCGTCACGCCAGCAAGATGGTGGCCATCACCAACAGGGCCGCGATGGCCGGCACCGGCAACTTCACCACCCGCAGCAGATAAAAGCCGATGGCCGCCAGCGCCAGATCGGTCGGTGCCAGCACCGAGCTCTGCCACACCGGCTGATAGAGCGCCGCCAGCAGCAAGCCCACCACGGCGGCGTTGATGCCAATGACGGCGCCCGCCAGACGGGGTTGGGTCAGCCACTGTTGCCAGCAGGGACCGACCGCCCAGAGCAGCAGAAAGCCGGGCGCAAAGAGCGCCAGGGTCGCCGACAAGGCCCCGAGCAGCGGTATCTCGGGCAACAGTTGGGCACCGAGATAAGTGGCGAGGGTAAACATGGGGCCCGGCACCAGCTGCGCCAGACTGTAGCCGGTCAGAAACTGTTGCTGGCTGAGGGTGTGGCCCACGCTCTCTTGCAGCAACGGCAGCACCACGTGGCCGCCGCCAAACACCAGACTACCGGCCCGATAGAAGTCGGCAATCAGCTGGCCAAGCGTGCCGAGAGGGCCGCCGAGCAGCGGCAGGCCAATAAAGAGGGCGGCAAACAGCAGCAGGGTCGGCCAGTGAGGATGACGGGTAGTGGCTGAAGACGGCTCAGCGGTAGCATGCAAACGACTCGCCCCCTGCTGGTTTCGAGCGCAGATCAGCGCCGCTCCCGCCAGCATCAGCAGTTGGGTCAGCAAGCCGGGCTGCCACCAGAGCGCGGCCGCGGTCGCGACCATGATCCCCTGAGTCAGTGGCGTGGCGCAGAACTGGCGGCTCATGGTGAGCACCGCATCGGCCACCACAATGAGCGCCAGCAGCTTGAGGCCGTGCAGCGCCGCATCGAGCCAGAGGTTGTTGCCCAACAAGCCCACTCCGACGGCTGCCGCCAGCAACAACAGAAAGGAGGGCAAGGTGAAGCCGATAAAGGCACAAAGCGCCCCGCCCAGACCGGCGCGATGGCGACCGATGGCAAAGCCGAGCTGACTGGAGGCGGGCCCCGGCAGCAATTGGCACAGCGCCAGCAGCCGGGCAAACTCGGCCTGCGTCAGCCAGCCGAGCCGCTCGACGAAGGTGCGCTGGAAAAAGCCGATATGGGCAGCCGGGCCGCCAAAACTGATGCATCCGAGCCACAAAAACTGAATAAATACCTGTCCCACGCTCTTCTCCCTCATCCCTCTTCCCTCTTCCCTCTTCCCCCGATGGAGAGGAGATATTATGACAGCACGATGATCGTTTTATGACAGTCTGATTGATTCGGCCGACACCATTGGCACATCACTCGGCAAGTAGCAGCGTCCCGCCAGCCAGCAGGCGATGGACTGACGGCTGGCATCGAAGTGGGGCTCGGGCAACTCGCGCGGATCGCACCAGCTCCACCCTTCACACTTCTCCGGCTCCAGCAGTTGCGGCTCGCCCTCAACCTGTGCCAGCAAGGTGACCGAGATATAGTGCAGCCCGCTCTCGCGCCAGGTCTCTAGATTATTGGTCACCGCCACCACCTCGGGCCCGTGGATCTGTAATCCCGTCTCCTCGGCTACCTCGCGGATCGCCGCCGACTCGAAGCTCTCCCCCACTTCAAGATGACCGCCCGGGATCGACCAGTAGGGGGCGTGGCTCCCCTTGCGTTTGCCAAGCAGCACCTGGCCCTGAGCATTGGTCAGGATGACGCCGACACCGACGCGGGGATAGAGAGTGGACATGAAAACGCTCCTTCAATGAGGCAGTAAAAACGGCCTCACCTTAGGCCGAAGGAGGGCGCAGGGCAAGCCCCGGCTGATCGGCTTCAGCCCCCGCCAGTGACCCCTTGCCCATTAACCGGTTATCACAGATGCTGGGGAGCGAAGCCCGGATGGCGAGGCCATTCCTATCCTTCACATCCTCCATCGCCCCGAGACCCCGAGGAGTCGGCCATGACAAAATTGCTCCCCCTGTGCGCCCTGTTACTCACGGCTTGCCAAACCACGTCGCCGCCCGACTCGCTCGCCATCGATGATGCCGACGCCTGGCAGGCCATATGCAAAGATGGCACCCGGGTTCGCGCCATTGTGGCAGAGGGGATCTGCCTGGATCATCGCGGGGTTGCCATGTGGACGAATAAGCCAAGAGCCGAACGGATGGCAGAAGAAGCCGCCAAATAGTGTGATCCAGACACCATAAAATGACACAACCGGCCAGTTGGCCGGATTTTTTCGCGATCTCGCCTGCACTTTGCCACCTTGTTCATGGTGCGCTCAGTTTTCTGTTCCCATACTGGCCCTACAGTTCCAACAGCACAGTTCCAAAAAGAGGAGAGACAAGATGCAGACATCACTCGTCGGGCTCTCCATTCTGTGGGGGCTAGCCAGTTTTGGTGTTCAGGGGGATTTCATCGAAAGCCGTGATTCCGTTGCGCCATCCTGGCAAGCCGAGTCCAGAGTGGAGATGGAAGGTTATCTGATTGAATCGCTAGGCGAAGATCGCTGGCTGTTCGACAACGGCAGCGAAAGCCTGCTGGTCTCCCTGCCCGAAGGGCAGTGGGTGCCGACCGGTGAGCGGCTGCGGGTCAGCGGCGAACCGCAGCAAGAGCAGACCGGCTGGCTGCTGCAGGTGGAAGACATCAGCCAGGTCAGCGTCTGACCACTGCGGTTTTCGTCACCCGTCACCGCGATAAGTAACCCTGACCGGATAACAAATAGCGCATAACAGAAAGAGGAGGCCGCCGGCCTCCTCTTTCTGTTTATATGGGCGTTTATACAAGCTGTTTGCGCGGGCTCAAATCCGCAAAGAGAAGCGGCTGCCTGTCACAGGCCAGACCGACCGCCATCCCGCGCAGGATGACTCACCCCAGATGGTTGAGCGGCAGCGCCGTCTTGTGCTTGATGCGGCGCAGCACGAAGCTGGAGCGCACTCCGGTCACCCCCGGGATATGGGTCAGCTTGTCCAGCAGGAAGTGCTGGTAGTGCTCCATGTCGCGCACTACGACCTTGAGCTGATAATCGGCATCGTTGCCGGTGATGAGGTCACACTCCAGCACTTCCGGCAGCTCGCTGATGGCACGGTCGAAGTTTTCGAACCGCTCCGGCGTGTGTCGGTCCATGGAGATGTGAATGTAGGCGGTGAGAGTGAGACCAAGCTGGCGGGCGTTGAGCAGAGTAACGTGGGTGTCGATGAGACCGGCATCCTCCAACGCCTTGACCCGGCGGGAGCAGGGGGACGGCGAGAGCCCTACCAGCTCGGCCAGCTCCAGATTGCTGATGCGACCATTTTCCTGCATCAGCTCGAGAATATGTCTGTCTATGCGATCAAGTTTCAGCATTTACCCTTCCTCGTTGCAATGACTAATCCACTTTTCCTAGATTAAGGGTGAACTATTGCAAAAACAACCGAAAAAAGTGGTTACTTTGCAACCACTCACCGGCTCGGGAGGGATACTATGGTTACATCTTCCGGTGGCAAAGCAGATACCTGACCGGGTCTCTGCGGTGAAGGACCTTACCGGGTCAAGAGCCCCATCAGCCGTCTGACCTTATCGGGAAATGACGGGCTGGAACGAGAGAACCCCCTCCCCGAAGGCAACAAAGCAGGCATCCCGGCGCCTGCTTTGTTGTTTTTGGGCATTTGGCGCAATCAGAGCGCGGGCGGCGTGATGCGATAGAGGCAGCGGTGCGCCCCCTCCAGCAGATACTGCTCCCGCTCCACCGTCGCCGGGGCCAGCAGCTGGCGAAACAGCGCCAGCTCGCTGCGACAGAAACCTCGGCAGGATCGCGCAGCGGCACAGATGGGGCAGTGACTCTCCCACAGCAGCCAGCTGCCATCCTCCTCGCGGCGGATCTCCGCCATGTAGCCCTCGCGGCTGCGCAGCTCCTTGAGCGCCTCCAGCCGACCGGACAATCCCTTGTTGCCCAGCGTCTGCTGATAGCGCGCCAGCATCTGCTGCTCCCGCTGCAGGATCAGTCGCTCCATCCCCTCCTCACCAAACAGCTCGCGCACGTTGTCGATCAGTTGCACGGTCAGATCGCTATGGCTATCGGGGAAGCGTTGCCATGCCTGTTCGGTGAGGTGCCACAACCGTACCGGTCGACCGCGCCCGCGGGCCTCGTCGTTGAAACTCACCCAGCCGTCGGCCTCCAGCGTCATCAGGTGCTGGCGGGCACCCATGGAGGTCATCTGCAACTGCTCTCCCAGCTCGGCGGCGCTCTGTGGGCCGTGGCTCTTGAGCAGAAACAGTATCTTGTCGGTGCTGGCGTTCATGGCAAGGCTCTCATCGTCGGCAGGTACGGCCGCTTGCGCGGCAGCGGTTCTGGCATGGATAAGAGCATTATGGGGAGGGGGCTTTTTTAAATCAACAATTCACTTTACTTAATCTGGTTTGAACGCCAACATAAATAAACCAATAACTTTATTTAATGGGGCAAACATGGAAGGGATCAAGGGGCAGGCCAGCCTGTGGGTATTGGTGATGACGGTGACGCTGGCGGTGGCGGGCTTCAGCCTGCCATCCCCGGTGCTGGCGCCGCTGTTGCTGGATCCGGCCCACGGCATGCTGACGCCGGAAGCCTCCGACTGGAGCCGCAAGGTGTGGCTGGGGGTCATCATGGGGCTCTATCCGCTGTTTCAGCTGGTGGGAAGCCCCTGGCTCGGGCGCCTTTCCGATCGCTACGGCCGCAAGCCACTGCTGTTGCTCTCGCTGGCGGGGGTGCTGGCAGGCTATGCCCTGATGGCACTCGGTATCGCCTGGCGATCCCTCCCCCTGTTGCTGCTCAGCCGGATGGTGGAGGGGCTGTGCAACGGCAACATCGCCATCGTGCAGGCGATGGCGGCGGATCTCGCCGGCAAGGAGCACAAGGCCCGCAGCTTTGCCTGGATCAACATCGGCATGAACCTGGGCTGGGTAGTGGGGCCGATGATCGGAGGCTACGCCGCGGTGATCTCGGGGGAATACAGTCTGGCCGCCTGGCTGGCGGTAGGGATGACCCTGCTCAACCTGCTGCTGGTGTACTGGCTGATCCCCCATCGCCCGCCAGTAGCCTCCACCTTTCAGGCACCAACCCTCTCCAGCCGCCAGCTGTTGCTGCAACCGGCCCTGCTGCCCTACTTCGCGCTCACCCTGATCAGCTATGGCGCGGTGCAGCTCTATTTCACCTACTTCAATATCTGGCTGGTGGAGCGGCTGGCCTGGGATCCGGCCCAGCTGGCGCAGGCGGCGGTGCTGGTGAGCCTGCCCATGATGGCGGGCTCCTGGCTCGGCTCCCGCATCGCCCGCCACTGGCGCGGCAGCTCCCTCGGGATCGTCGGCCATCTGGTGATGGCGAGCGGCATGCTGCTCTTTATCCTGCCCGTTCACTGGTGGGGACTGGCGCTCACCTTCGTTCCGGCTGGCATCGGCATGAGTCTGGGGGAGCTGGCTACCTCGGTGGCGATCTCCAACCGCAGTCACCCCGAGCAGCAGGGACAGGCGATGGGGCTCTACCGCGCCCTCGCGGTGGGCAGCGAGATCCTGGCGGTGCTGCTCGGCAGCCTGCTGCTGCTGGCCGGTACCGAGTGGCCCTTCTATCTCGCCACCCTCTGCTCCCTTGCCAGCGCCGCCGGTTTCTATCTGCTGCGCCGCCGTGCCGACCGCCGCCAGCAACTGGCCAGCTGCGTCTGAGCCACGAAGGGATCACAGTTCGGCGCTCCGGCCGCGGGCAAGACTTGCATCGGGGCGCCGGGTCTGGGACGGTAAGGCTCTTTGCGGATTTGTTCGATGCTGGAGGAGCTATGAGTGAGTACAAGGCCATCGCGCTCGATATGGATGGCACCTTGCTGACCCGGGATCACAAGATCTCGTCGGCCACCCGGGCAGCGCTGGCGCAAGCCCGCGCCCACGGCATCAAGGTGCTGCTGGTCACGGGACGCCACTACATGACGGCGCGCCCCTTCCACCACGAGCTGGTGCTCGATACCCCTCTCATCTGCAGCAACGGCGCCTATCTCTATGACCCGGTGCAGGACCGGATCCTCAGCGGCGACCCGCTGGCGGTTGCCCCGCTCGCCGAGCTGCTGGACGCGGTCAAGGCGCAGCAGATGGGGGCCCTGTTTCACCTGAGCGAGGGGATCGGCTACATCGGCTGCGAGGAGCATGTCACCCGCATCCGCAGCTGGTCGGCCAATCAGCCAGCGCACCTCAAGATTGCTATCCACCCGGTCGAGGAGCTGGCAGGCTGGCTCGACAACCCGGTCTGGAAGCTGGAGTTGTTCAATCAGGATCCGGCTCGCCTGCACGCTTTTATGGGCGAGGTGGTCGAGCAGATGCCCTTTACCCGTGACTGGGCGGCCCCCTATGCAGTGGAGCTGGTACAGCCGGGTTGCAGCAAGGGCAACCGGCTGGCCCAGTGGGCGGCCAGTGAAGGGATTGCGATGGAGCAGGTAGTGGCATTTGGTGACAACAACAACGACATCAGCATGTTTGAACAGGTGGGGCTGGCGGTCGCCATGGGCAATGCGGCCCCGCAGATCCAGAGTCATGCCGACCAGGTCACCGCCGACCACAACGAGGATGGCATCGCACTGGCATTGCAGCGCTGGGTACTGCCCTGATCTGACAAGATGCAACATGGCCAGCACGCGGGCTGGCCATGAAGAGAGGGATTAACCGCCGAAGGAGAACTGGATCACCCGATCCGGGTAACGCAGACGGTTGTATTCGTAGCGCAGGGACTCGTAGTGGCGAATGGCGCGGTTGCGCTTGGACCGATAATAGTCGCGCTGTTCCGTGTTGGTTTCGTTGCGGATGCTGCGCTCCAGTGCATCGATATCCCGCTCGGTACGCTCCAGCTCGTCGCTGATCTCCTGCAAGCGGGCGGCCAGCTTGTACTCTTCATAGCCGCGCTGATACTGCTTGAGGAAGCTGGCATCGTTGGGGCACACCCCGCGGTACTCCTGCCCCTCCTTGCCCTTGCTGTAGGCCAGCTCGGGAATGCAATAAAGCTCCAACCCCTTGTCGTAGCCCCGCTTCCACTCGGCTTCATCCACTCTGAGACCATACTCGCTGCAAGACGAAACGTAGTCGCGGGTCGCCTGACGGGTTTTGCCCTCCGATCCATCCTGATAACCCAGGTTGTACCAGCTCATGGTGCGGCACTCATCTTCTGACAGGGCACTGCATCCCGCCAGCAATACCGGCAGGGTCAGCAACAGGATTTTGGGGGGCATGAACAGACTCCGGAAAAGACAGTGACCGGCATTCTAGAGAGGATAAAAGGCCATAACAAGGGATGTGCGCCCGCGCGGATTGGCGCTGTTTTTTTGATGTGTTTGTCACTATTGGCCAGCGCGCCAGACGGGGCAGCCAACCCGCTTTCCTTGTTATCAGGCGCAAGGTAAACTGCGCCATCTTTTAACTGGCGCGCAACAAAAACAATGAAAGTCCTGACCGTCGATTACCGCTCACCCGATGCGGCCCAACGCTTCACCGAATCCCTGCGAACCACCGGCTTTGGCGTACTGACCAACCACCCCATCCCGAAAGAGCTGGTGCAGTCCATCTACGACAACTGGTATCGCTTCTTCATGAGCGAGCAGAAGCAGGATTTCCTGTTCAACCGCGAAACCCAGGATGGCTACTTCCCGCCCTCGGTCTCCGAGGTGGCCAAGGGCCATAGCCAGAAAGATATCAAGGAGTACTTCCACCTCTACCCCTGGGGCCAGATGCCGGAAGAACTGAAGGAGCAGGCGATGGAGTACTACCGCCTCGCCAACGGTCTGGCCGCCGAGTTGCTGGGCTGGGTGGAGCAGTACACCCCAGCCGATATCGCCGCTCACTACAGCTGCCCCCTCTCCTCGATGATCGAAGAGAGCCAGAAGACCCTGCTGCGGGTGCTGCACTATCCGCCGTTCGATGGTACCGAGGAGCCGGGCGCCATCCGCGCAGCCGCCCACGAGGATATCAACCTGCTTACCATTCTGCCCGCCGCCAACGAACCAGGGCTTCAGGTGAAGGGTTCCGACGGCGAGTGGATGGACGTGCCGTGCGACTTTGGCACCCTCATCATCAACATCGGTGACATGCTGCAGGAGGCCTCCCGCGGCTACTACCCCTCCACCACTCACCGCGTCATCAACCCGACCGGTGGCAGTGCCGCCAAGTCGCGTATCTCCCTGCCGCTGTTCCTCCACCCCCGCCCGGATGTGGTGCTCTCCGAGCGCCATACCGCCCACAGCTACCTGATGGAGCGGCTGCGGGAGCTGGGGGTGATCTAGCCAGCAGGCGAGCAGTTGTCAGAGGCCAAACCGGAGCAATCTCGCTCCGGTTTTTATTTGGTGGCAGGATTGGGCAAAAATCAGAATTAAATTAGCCAATCATGCCAATAAATCGCATTTATCCCTGATAACCGTCGTAGTGATTGCGCAGCGACCTCCGTAACATGAGCGCCATTCTGCCCTCGACAAGGGGCGCTCGATTGGAGTTCTTATGAAGCAGTCCCAATGGTCATCCCGACTCGGCTACATCCTCGCCGCTGCGGGTTCCGCAGTCGGTATCGGCGCAATCTGGAAATTCCCCTACGTCACCGCCGTCAACGGCGGCGGCGCCTTCCTGCTGGTCTTTCTGCTGTTCAGCTTCACGCTGGGGGTGGCGGTACTGATGGGGGAGACCCTGCTCGGCAGCATGAGCCGCCGCGGGGTAGTGGGTGCCTTCTCCGAACTGCTCGGTAAACAGTGGCGCTGGGTTGGGGTAATGGGGGTGATCTCTACCCTGCTCATCTACTGCTTCTACAGCGTGGTGGGCGGCTGGACGCTCGGTTATACCGGGATGGCCATCTCCGGCCAGCTCAATCATGGTGATGCAGCCGCCCTCACCGCCCGCTTCAATGACTATGTCAGCGGGGATGTCTGGCCCATCCTCACCCACCTGCTGTTTGCCGCCCTCACCTGGATGGTGGTGCAAGGGGGCATTCAGAAAGGGGTGGAACGCACCCTGCGCTGGATGATGCCCGCCCTGTTCCTGATGATCCTGATGCTGGTCGCCTTTGGCCTTACCCTGCCCAATGCGATGGAGGGGGTACGTCACTTCCTGATGCCCGATTTCAGCAAGCTGGGGATGTCCGGCGTGCTCGACGCCATGGGGCTGGCCTTCTTCTCCCTCTCCATCGGTCTTGGCATTCACACCACCTACGGCGCCTATCTGCCGACCAGCGAAGGGGTCGGTCGCTCCAGCCTCTGGGTGGTACTGCTGGCCAGCATGGTGGCGGTACTGGCGGGTCTGATGATCTTCCCGGTACTGGCCTCGACCGGTATCGACCCAGCCGCCGGACCCGGCCTCACCTTTATGACCATGCCGGCGGTGTTTCAGCTGCTGCCATTCGGTCAGGTGCTTGAGGTGATCTTCTTCGCCCTGCTGGTCTTTGCGGCGCTCTCCTCGGCCATCTCCCTGCTGGAGCATTTGCAGTGCTTCCAGTGCGAAACCTGGGGCTGGTCACGCCGTACGGCCTGCAGCGCCATCACGGCGGTGGTGATGCTCAACGGCATTCCGGTCAGCCTGTCGTTTGGCACGCTGCAACACGCCACCCTGTTTGGCAAAACCATCTTCGAGCTGCTGGACTTTGTCACCTCCAACCTGATGATGCCGCTGTTCGGCCTGATGGTGACGTTGCTGCTGGGCTGGAAGCTGGGACGCAAGGCATTGCCGCACGGACTGTCGACCCACTGGAATCACCTGCTGATGAACTGCTGGCGCTGGGTTGCCCCCTTGCTGATCGGCGGGATCCTGGTGCGCGGTCTGGTGTGACGGTTACTCTTCGCGGGTGGGCCCACCGGCCCGCCCCTGTGCGGCTCTGACGGCATCCAGGGCATGCTGCCAGCGGGTGATCTCGGTATCATCCGTCCCCTTGGAGAAGACGATATAGAGACCGGCCTGATGAAGCAGCACGCCACTGCTGGCCACGCTGCGCCGGGATAGCCCCATCTTGTCGAGGGTGGCATCCATCACCAGCTCCGCCATCGGCAAGGCATCGATCTTGCCCAACATCAGCCGATCTATCGCCTCGGCGACCGTCTGGTAGCGCACCAGATTGGTATACCCTTCGTGGGTCAACCGCACATCATCCGCATTGCCCAATACCACGCCCACTCTGGGCAGATCACGCAGTTGGGCCAGCGAGGTCAGCGGGTGACGGTTCCCGGGTACCTGATAGATAAAGACCCGATTGATAAAGAGTGGCCCCACCCATTTGAAATGGGACTCCCGCTCCGGGAGTCGCTGAACCACGAACAGGCCATAGCCGGGCTCGACCCGTGCCAGTGCCAGCGCCCGCTTGAGCGGGTAAATCCGCACCGGATAGCGGGTGCCAAGCTCCTGCTGCACCTCATCGATCAGACGGATGGCGAATCCGTCGAGCTTGCCGTCGCGATATTCGGTAAAGGGGGGTAAATCGTGGCTGAGCAGCGTGAGCCCGGACTGTGCCGACACACTCAGGCAGGCCAGCAACCAGGGCAACACCATCCATCTCATACGACATCCAGTCATATTTTTTATCCCGTCAGCGCCATGTGGTGGCCACAAGTTCCATAAGAAGCTTTGACGATTATCGCCCAGTAAATAGCCACTGGGTAGCAAAGATGCAGCCTGCCGACAGGCTTGTCTATCGAGTGATACGCAGTGGAAGTGTGGTGATAGCTGCCCACATAAAAAATCTTTGATTTTATGTGTCAATTATTCTTTCCATGGTTTAGGCTGTTCTCTCACTCGTTTTCAGGCTGTCACCCCATGTCTTCCATCCTCGTGCTGTTTGGTCGATTTTTTAGCTCGCAAGAGAGGTGACCCTGCACGCACAGTTTTCTGAATGTTCATTGCAAAGGTCGCCTCGGGCGGCCTTTTTGTTGTCTGTCGTTTATTGCTACTCAGGAGTATTGCTTCGATGTCGTGTTACCCGGAGGTTGTATGAGCCAGGTTCAGTGGTCTTCCCGTCTTGGTCATGTGCTGGCCGCAGCAGGCACCGCGATTGGCCTTGGTGCCATCTGGAAGTTTCCCTATGTGACCGCCACCAATGGCGGTGGCGCCTTCCTGCTGGTGTTTCTGCTGTTCAGTTTCACCCTGGGGGTAGCGGTGCAGGTCGGGGAGACCCTGCTCGGCAGCCATAGCCAGCGCGGGGTGCTCGGCGCGTTCCGCAAGCTGGTGGGGCCGAACTGGCGCTGGATGGGGTATATGGGGATCCTCTGCGGCTTCTTTATCTACAGCTTCTACAGCGTGGTCGGTGGCTGGACCGTGGGCTACGCCGCCCTTGCGATGGCTGGCAAGCTCAACCTGAGCGAGGGAAGTGCCCTCACCGCCCTGTTCAACGGTTATGTCAGCAACCCCTGGTGGCCGGTGCTGACCCATCTGATCTTCGCGGGCCTGACCTGGTGGTTCGTGCAGGGGGGCATTCAGAAGGGGGTGGAGCGGGCGCTGCGCTGGATGATGCCCGCGCTGTTTATCATGATGTTGCTGCTGGTGGGGGTTGGCCTCTCCATGCCGGGCTCCATGGCGGGCGTGCGCCAGCTGCTGCTGCCGGACTTCTCCATGCTGACCGGCCAGAGCGTACTGGATGCGCTGGGGCTGGCCTTCTTCTCCCTCTCCATCGGACTTGGGGTACACACTACCTATGGCGCCTACCTGCCCAATAGCGAAGGAGTTGTGCGCTCCGGGGTCTGGGTCGTCACCCTGGCGAGTATCATCTCGGTGCTGGCGGGCTTGATGATCTTCCCGGCGCTGGCCTCTACCGGCATCGATCCCACTGCCGGCCCCGGGCTGACCTTTATGACCATGCCCGCCGTGTTCAGCCATCTGCCGTTCGGTCAGGGGCTGGGGGTAGTCTTCTTCCTGCTGCTGCTGGTCGCCGCGCTCTCCTCCTCCATCTCCATGCTGGAGCATCTGGTGCGCTTCACCACCGAGGAGTGGGGTTGGTCGCGTCGTGGCGCCTGCCGGGTGCTGACCCTGCTGATCATGGCCTCCGGCATTCCGGTGAGCCTGTCGTTTGGCCCATGGAGCGATCTGACCCTGTTTGGCAAAACCATCTTCGAACTGCTCGACTACCTCACCTCCAACCTGATGATGCCGCTGTTTGGTCTGGTGCTGACCCTGCTGCTGGGGTGGCGACTGGGTGATGCCATATTGCCTGCGGGCCTGTCACCCGCCCTGCGTCTGGCGCTGCTCTGGTGCTGGCGCGTGGTGGCGCCGCTGCTGATCAGCGGGATCCTGATCCGCGGAATCATGTAACGCTTTGCGCACCCTTGCGGGCAGGCCTTGGCCTGCCCTTTTTATTGCTGGGGTTTGCTTTATGGCTGGCATTCACATGAGCAGCATCACGATGGACAGGAGTGCAATCGGTGGTCATCGGGCAATCTCGGCAGAGCAGAGTTGAGGAGGCGCGGTGTGGCAATGTGGCAATGTGGCAATGTGGCGGTGTGCCGGTGTGCCGGTGTGCCGGTGTGCCGGTGTGGCACGATAAGAGCTGGAGTTCGGCTCGTCACGACAACAACAGAAAATGTTGAAGCACTGAATTGCGGGCAAAAAAAATCCCCACCTGAGTGGAGATTTTTCTCTGAAACATTGCTACAGATTTCAGCTTTTTCTTACGCTTTTCACTACAAATATGGTGGTCGTTACTGGGATCGAACCAGTGACCCCCTCCTTGTAAGGGAGGTGCTCTCCCAGCTGAGCTAAACGACCTGGGATTCTTGAAATGATGGTGGGTCGTGCTGGATTCGAACCAGCGACCAATTGATTAAAAGTCAACTGCTCTACCGACTGAGCTAACGACCCATCTAAATCATTTTTTTACAAACTGGTGGTCGTTACTGGGATCGAACCAGTGACCCCCTCCTTGTAAGGGAGGTGCTCTCCCAGCTGAGCTAAACGACCTGGGATTCTTGAAATGATGGTGGGTCGTGCTGGATTCGAACCAGCGACCAATTGATTAAAAGTCAACTGCTCTACCGACTGAGCTAACGACCCATCTAAATCATTTTTTTACAAACTGGTGGTCGTTACTGGGATCGAACCAGTGACCCCCTCCTTGTAAGGGAGGTGCTCTCCCAGCTGAGCTAAACGACCTGGGAATTCTGTCTCCACCGAGTGGAGAAAATGGTGGGTCGTGCTGGATTCGAACCAGCGACCAATTGATTAAAAGTCAACTGCTCTACCGACTGAGCTAACGACCCTCACCACGACCAGTTCCGACTGCATTACTGCTTCGGCTCTGACGGCGGCCTATATTACGGATTTAAATTTCCGGTGCAACAGAAAATTCGTAATTTAAATCCGTTTGCTCACTGTGCGTACAAATGTGGGCGGTTTTTACAGTAGCGTTACGAAAACAGTGACATACAGCAATGTTACAGCTTGGCCAGACTCTGTTTGGCCAACTGGGCCGGCGAGGTGTTGGGATAGCCCTTGATCACCTGCTCATAGAAGGTTTTGGCTTCCGCCTTCTTGCCATCCAGCTGCGCCAGCATACCCAGCTTCAGCAGCGCATCGGCACGCTTGGGGGATTTGCTGTATTTGTTGGCCACGGTCGAGAACTGGGCCGAGGCACCGGCTCTGTCACCCTTGTTGAACAGCAACTGGCCGAGCCAGTAGTGCGCATTGGGAACATAGCCCGAATTGGGGTACTGCTTGATGAAGCCCTGGAAAGCCGGAATGGCTTTGTCGTAGTTCTTCTCTTTGAGCACCATGTTGACCGCGGCGTCGTAGGCCTGATTCTCATCCTGATTGGTTGAGTAATTGGCTGCGGCAGCCGGTGTAGCGGCAGCAGCAGGGGCCGCAGCAGCCGGAGCCGCCTGCTGGCTGCTGGCAACCTTGTCGAGCTCCTGATAGAGCTGACGCTGGCGCTCTTGCGACTGTTCCATCTGGTAGGTCTGCTGCTCCAGCTGACCACGCAGCTCGGAGACCTCCCCTTGCAGGGAGTCGACCTGTTGCTGCAATTCAGCTTGCAGCCGCAGACGGGCGTTGAGGGTGCGCTCCAGCAGGGCAACCCGATCTTCCAGGCTACCGGTGGGCACGATGGCGCCGTTGTTGCCGCTAAGGACAACCCCGCCACCCGAGTCACCGCCCAGATCGCTGACAGGAGCCGCCGCATGCGCATTCAGAGCAACCAATACGGCCAGCGCAACAACAGCTTGCTTGTACACAGATTTCATTCGGATCAAACCTTAGCGTTTAGTGCAAATAAAACGGCCAGCGCCATCGTCGCTCGCTTATACAGATTTCATTCGGATCAAACCTTGGCGTTTAGTGCAAATAAAACGGCCATCGAAATGGCCGCTTGCATATAAACGAACTTCGTTCGGTTCAAACCTTAGTAAACCAGAACCGCGCGGCGGTTTTTGGCAAAGGCATCCTCGGTGTGGGACATGTCCAGCGGCTTCTCTTCGCCATAGCTGACGATGGAGAGCTGCTCGGCCTGCACACCCAGGGTTTGCAGATACTTGGCTACAGCCTTGGCACGACGCTCGCCCAGGGCGATGTTGTACTCCGGAGTGCCGCGCTCATCGGCGTGACCTTCGATCAGGACTTTAACGCTCGGGCGCTCGCGCAGGTAGCTGGCGTGGGCATCCAGCAGATCAGCGTACTGACCCTGGATATCGTAACCGTCGAACGGGAAGTAGATCACGTTGTCACGTTGCAGTGCTTCGAACTTCTGACGCATCTGCTCTTCCGGGGACAACATGCCGTTGGCGCCGCCGGTTTGTACACCGCCCATGCCGTCGGTCATACCTGACTCAGCGCCAGCGGCGTCAGAATCAGAAGAAGAACTACAAGCGGCCAGGGTGAACAGTGGCAGTGCGATGGCCAAACCCTTGAGCAGTTTATTGAGTTGCATGCTATTTCCTTAAACCTTTATAACAAAACAAAAAACAATTGGATTTTTATCAATTCAAGAAGGGCGACCAAGCTGGTGCACGAATTTCACCGCTACTGGTCGGAAGCACAGCCTTGAAGCGACCATCAGTCGACACCAACGCGAGACTCTTACGACCCTGATAGATGGTGGCATAAATGATCATGCTGCCATTGGGTGCCACACTTGGGGACTCGTCAAGTGCGCTCTGAGTCAGGACCAACTGGGCATTGTTTTCCATGTCCTGACGGGCAATACGGTATTGCCCCTGAACACGGGTTACCATCACCATGATTTTGCCATCAGGAGTAATGGATGCACCCTGGTTGGATTCACCTTCCCAAGTCATCCGGCGAGTCATACCAGTCGCCAAATTTACGCTATAAATCTGGGGTTTGCCACCACGTTCAGAGGTGAACAACAAATTTTGCCCGTCCGGCAGCCAGGAGGGTTCGGTGTCGATCACCCGGCTGGTAGTCACCCTGGTCAGCTGCTTGCTAGCGACATCAACCACATAGAGGTTTGGTGAACCATCTTTGGAGAGAACGATAGCCAGACGACGACCATCCGGAGACCACTCCGGCGCCCCGTTGATACCACGGAAACTGGTGATCAGGCTGCGCTGCTGGGTGTAGATATCCTGCACGTAGATTTCGGATTTCTGGTTCTCGAAACTCACGTAGGCCAGCTTGCTGCCATCCGGGGACCAGGAGGGAGACATCAGCGGCTCGCGAGAGCGCAGCAGGGTCTTCTCGTTGTAACCGTCGTAATCAGAAATGCGCAGCTGGTACGGGAACTGGGTACCCTGCTGCACGGAGACGTAAGCCAGACGGGTCAGGAAGGCACCACGCTCGCCAGTCAGACGCTCATAGACGATGTCGGAGATGCGGTGAGCAAACTGGCGCATCTGGGCACCCGGGATGGTCGCCATACGGCTATCCAGAATGTAACCGTTGCTCTCGCCACCTTGCGCCTTGGCCAGCTGACCTTTTAGCACATCGACCAGCTCGAAGTTGATCTTGTAAGTGCCGTCACCGACTGCCGAAATGGAACCCACCACCACGGCTTCAACCCCTTGGGAAGCCCAGGGCGCGAAGTTGATCTCGCTGCTGCTGCTCGGGGTCTGCGGCATCTGGCCGCGGGCCAGCGGCTTGAACTTGCCGCTGCGCATCAGGTCGTTGGAGACCACTTCCGCGATGTCCTGCGGCAGCTGCCCGTTGCCTTCCCACTTGAAGGGGGCGACGGCAATAGGGCGTGCGCTATCAATACCGCCGGTGATGACGATGTCCAGGGCCGCCTGGGCACTCTGGCCCAGCAACAAACAGCCAACCAAAGCAAAAAATACTTTTCTGATCATGGCTTAAATACTCGGTTCCAATAAAAATGAGCGGTTAAATTCCTTTCTCTGCGAGACGCTGCTAACCACTTGTAAACAACCTCGTTTTATCACGCTTAGATACTCGGTTCTAACTTCAGGTTAAATTCCTTCAACATCTCGAATGCCGCAGGATCCTTCGGCACTGGCAGTTGATTGGCTTTCAGGACAGCTGCCTTACCGGAACGACAGACCGCCGGGTCACCCTGGCCGTTATCTACCGATATAACAAAGCCACTGCTCGCAAGACGTACGCCGATAGTACATGTTTTGCCCCGCATGGTGGGATCCAAAATCATATACCGCTCAACAGTGGCCTTGATGAGCGCCGCATACTTGTCGACTTCACCCTGCGCTGCTGCCGATGCTGCCTGACTGCGGGCATTGGCCTCAGCCGCCAGCTGCTGCTGCATCATCTCTTCCATCTCTTTTTGCAGCTTGGCCTGCTCGGCTGCTTTACGCTTGCGTTCAGCCGCGATCTTGGCCTGCTTGTCGGCCTCTGCCTTGGCTTTCTTCTCTGCGTCAGCTTTTGCCTTTTTGTCAGCCTCTTCCTTGGCCTTCTTCTCGGCGTCGGCTTTGGCTTTTTTCTCAGCCTCTGCCTTGGCTTTCTTCTCGGCTTCGGCCTTGGCTTTCTTGTCAGCTTCCGCTTTCTTGGCCTTGGCTTCTGCCGCCTTGGCCTTCTCCTCGGCCTCTTTCTTCTCTTGTTCCTTTTTCTTCTTCAGCGCCAGCGCCTTGCTTTCGGCTTCCGCCGCTTTACGCTCGGCTTCGGCCTTCTTGGTCTTCTGCTCTTCCAGCTTGCGGGCTTCCTCGGCTTTTTGGGCCTTCTCTTCCGCCTGCTTCTGCTCGGCCACTTTCTTCTGCTTCTCGGCCTCAGCCTTACGGGTGGCCTCTTCGGCCTGCTTGCGCTTGGTCTCGGCGATACGAAGCTGCTCCTGTTTCTGAGCCAGCTCGCGCTTGGCGAGATCCGTGTCTTCCTTATCCTTCTCTTTCTCTACCTTCTGAGGCTTGGGCTGAGATTTCTGCTGCTGGATCTGCTTGGCCTGTTCGTTGAGGAAATTCTCATCGAGCATGACGGCATTGACGATCTGCCCCTTCGATTCGGGTCGCTTCGGTTTGCTGAAATCGAGCCCGACAAACAGGATGATGCCGATGATCAGGTGCAGCAGAAACGACGCGATGAGATAACCGGAAATACCACGCTTCACATCCATCTCCGTTAGTTCACCGGATCTGTCATCAGGCCAACCTGAGGCACGCCCGCATTCTTGAGGGCCACCATCAACAGGATCACCTCTTCGTAGCGCACGGCCTTGTCACCCGCGACCACCACGGGGGCATTCTGGTTGATCGCCAGATAGCCCATGGCTTTTTCGGTGATGTATTGCTGCATCGCCTCTGGCGTGCCGCTTGGCACCGGCTCATCATCGGCTTCGCCAGCCTTGATGACATACTCGCCTTCGGTATTGACGCTGACGATGAAGGGCGGCTTGGCATCTTCCGGCAACTGCTCGGACTCAGCCTGTGGCAGATCCACCTTGACCCCTTGCGTGATCACCGGCGTGACCGCCATAAAGATGATAAGCAGCACCAGCATGACGTCGATATAGGGAACCACGTTGATCTCGGCCACCTTCTTGCGCCGGATCCGCTGATAGGTTTGCATTACTGATCACCCTGCTGCTGTGCAATCTGACGGTTCAGAATGGTGGTGAACTCGTCCATGAAGTTGGCGTAGGCGTTTTCCAGCCGCTCGACCTTGTTGGAGAAGCGGTTGTAGAAGATAACCGCCGGGATCGCGGCAAACAGACCCATGGCGGTGGCGATCAGCGCTTCCGCGATACCCGGTGCCACCATCTGCAGGGTGGCTTGCTGCACCTGACCCAAGGCGATAAAGGCGTTCATGATCCCCCACACGGTACCGAACAGACCGATATAGGGGCTGATGGAACCGATGGTCGCCAGCACCGGCAGGTTGGATTCAAGTTCATCCACCGCACGGGAGAGGGAGACGCGCATGGCACGGTAGGTACCGTCCATCA
This sequence comes from Aeromonas allosaccharophila, assembly GCF_000819685.1. Lineage (GTDB taxonomy): Bacteria > Pseudomonadota > Gammaproteobacteria > Enterobacterales > Aeromonadaceae > Aeromonas > Aeromonas allosaccharophila. The sequence goes on from NZ_CDBR01000025.1 coordinate 32,873, forward strand.
CCGCATCCTGACCCCGGGCACCGGCCTTGAGCAAGCGGGCATACTCCTTGAAGCCGGAGTAGAAGATATCTTCCATGCCTTCGATATCATCGCGGCGGGAAGAGGACTCCTGATAGAGGCGATTGAGATCGACCCCTGACCAGAAGCGATCTTCAAACTGTTCCGATGCGAGATTGGCCGCCTTGATCGCCTTGGAGCGCTGGATAATCAGCGCCCACGAGACAATAGACATGCTCATCAGGGTCATCATGACCAGTTTTACCAACAGGCTGGCTTGCCAAAACAGGCCAATAAACGAAATTTCAGCGTGCACTTAACAGCACTCCCTTGATTTTATCAGGTATAGCTACAGGTTTCATTTGCGGATGACTGACACAGGCTATCTGTACCATAGCCTGGGTGATCAGTCGTCCATCAGCCGCCAGGATCTGCTGCGAAAAACGCAGGGATGCGCGTTTCACTTCAATCACTTGCGTTAATACAGTTAAAAGTTCATTAAAACGGGCCGCCGAGCGGAAATCGATCTCAGTTCGGCTCACCACGAAGGCATATCCCTCCTGCAGCCAGACGTCCTGTTCGACCCCTTTGGCACGAAGAAACTCGGTGCGAGCGCGTTCCATAAACTTGAGATAATTGGCGTTGTAGACGATGCCCCCGGCGTCGGTGTCCTCGTAGTAGACACGCACCGGAAACTCAAAGACTTCCCCCATAACAATCTGTGATCCATTCGACAGTCAGATGGGGGGCTATCATAGCGCAGGGCTGAATAGGAAAGAAGCAGGGGGAGACAGGGAAATCCTGCCTCCCCCCGTTTTTTATGAAAGGAAATATGAATGTGTCAGCCAGAGGCCATACAACAAACTGGGCCAGGCGAGCCAGGGGTTGAACAGCACACGCCCGGGCAGGCTTTTCAGATGAAAGCCAAGCCCGGTAAGTACGCCACAACAGACGGCCCACATCAGCCAGGGAGCAAGCCAGTGGCCATGCTCGCTGGTGTTGGCCGCGATCAGATTGGGGGCCTGTAAAATAGCGACGGCCAACAAGGCCGCCGCGAGTAACATCAACCCCTGCCACGGCTGGCGCTCCAGTGGAGCGGCCAGCCTGGCGAGTCGATCACTTGTTTTCATCGATCTGACGATCCATGTTCTCGGTGTGTTCCAGCCACAGCGCATTGATGATGCCAAATGCACAGGCCAGCAACAGCCCCAGGATCCAGGTGAAATACCACATTGTCAGCGCACCTCTTAATAGAGAGATTGTTGGTTATCTTCGATGTGCTTGTTGGTTACCCGGCCAAACATCTTGATGTAAGTCCAGAGGGTGTAACCCAGCACAATCGGTACGAAGATCGCTGCAGCCACAGTCATCACCTGCAAGGTGTTGAAGGAAGCGGTAGCATCCCACATGGTCAGGCTCAGTGACGGCTCAAGGCTTGAGGGCATCACGAACGGGAACATGGAGAAACCGGCGGTGAGGATAACCCCGGCAATCGCCAGCGAGGAGCTGGTAAACGCCAGCCAGCCGATGTTCATGCGGGCAAACAGCGCAGTCAGCAGGCTCATGGCCAGACCCAGTACAGGAGCGGCCACCATCCACGGATAGAGGGTGTAGTTGTTCATCCAGGCGCCAGCCTGCAGGACAACTTCCTTGTTCATCGGGTTGGATACCGCGTCAGTCGCGGCGGCCTTGACGATGACATACCCTTCCATACCGCTTACCCACCAACCCGCGGCAGCAAACAGCACCAGGGTCACCAGTGAGCAGATCATGGCGGCAGTGCGGGAACGCGCCAGCACTTCACCATCGGTCTTCATCATCAACCAGGTTGCGCCCTGGGTGAGCAGCATGAACAGGCTCACCAGACCAGCCAGGATGCCGAACGGGTTAAGCAGGCCAAAGAAGTTGCCGTGATAGGTCAACATCATGAACTGGTTAAACTCGAACGGAACACCTTGCAGCAGGTTGCCAAAGGCCACGCCAAAGACGATGGGCGGCACGGCGCTACCGGCGAACAAGGCCCAATCCCAGTTGCTGCGCCATTTGGCATCAGCACGCAGGGAGCGGTACTTGAAACCGACCGGACGCAGGAACAGTGCCATCAGCGTCAGGATCATGGCGATGTAGAAGCCGGAGAAGGTCGCGGCATAGACCATAGGCCAGGCAGCGAACAAGGCACCACCGGCAGTGACCAGCCAAACCTGGTTTCCTTCCCAGTGCGGCCCCATGGTGTTGAGCATCACGCGGCGCTCGACATCTTTCTTGCCGACGAACGGGAGCAGTGCGCCTACCCCCATGTCGAAGCCGTCAGTGATGGCAAAACCGATCAGCAGTACGCCGACCAGAGCCCACCAGATGACACGCAGAGTTTCGTAATCAAACATGGTCGCTCTCCTTATGCCTTGAGCTGTTCAAAGTGATACTTGCCAGTCTTCAGGCTGCTGGGGCCAAGACGGGCATACTTGAACATCAGGTACATCTCGATAACCAGAAGTACGGTATAGAACAGGCAGATACCGATCAGAGAGAACCAGATTTCAGCTGCAGGCAAGTTGGATGCAGACAGGGAAGTCGGCAACACCTCTGCAATGGTCCACGGTTGGCGACCATATTCAGCAACAAACCAGCCGGCTTCGATCGCGATCCATGGTAGCGGGATACCCCACAGCAGACCCTTGAGCAGCCACTTGCGCTGGCCGATCTGATGACGGGCACTGTCATAGAAGGCCATACCGATCAGCACCAGCATCAGCATGCCGACGGCAACCATGATGCGGAAGGCGAAGAACAGCGGCAGTACCTGCGGGATGGAGTCATCCACCGCGGCCTTGATCTGATCGTCAGTCGCATCGGTCACGTTGCTGGTGTAGCGCTTGAGCAGCAGACCGTAGCCCAGATCCTGCTTCACTTCGTCGAAACGAGCGCGGGTCTCGTCAGACTTGTCACCGGATTGCAGCTTGGTCAGCAGATCGTAAGCGGTCATACCGTTGCGGACGCGCAGTTCGTGCTCGCTCTTCAGATCCTTCAGACCGGTTACCTGACCGTCCAGAGAACGGGTCGCGATAATGCCCAGTGCATAGGGGATCTTGATGGCGTAGTCGGTGCGCATCTCTTCCTGATTCGGAATACCGAACAGGGTAAATGCGGCCGGAGCAGGTTCAGTTTCCCACTCGGCTTCGATAGCGGCCAGTTTCACCTTCTGCACTTCACCGGTCTCGTAACCGGATTCATCACCGAGGATCAGAACGGACACGATGGAAGCCATACCGAACGCGGCGGCAATGGCGAAGGAGCGACGGGCAAACGCCACATCACGATTCTTCAGCAGGTAGTAGGAGGAGATACCCAGCACAAACATGGCGCCACAGGTATAGCCAGCCGCCACAGTGTGGACGAACTTGACCTGGGCAACCGGGTTGAGCACCACGTCAGCGAAGCTCATCATCTCCATTCGCATGGATTCGAAGTTGAACTCGGCACCGACCGGGTTCTGCATCCAGCCGTTGGCGACCAGGATCCAGAGGGCGGAGAGGTTGGTACCCAGCGCCATCAACCAGGTGGCAACCAGATGCTGCTGCTTGCTCAGACGATCCCAACCAAAGAAGAACATACCGACGAAGGTGGACTCCAGGAAGAAGGCCATCAACCCCTCGATGGCCAGCGGGGCCCCGAAGATATCGCCGACATAATGGGAGTAGTACGCCCAGTTCGTCCCGAACTGGAACTCCATGGCCAGGCCTGTGGTGACCCCCAAGGCAAAGTTGATACCAAACAACTTACCCCAGAATTTGGTCATGTCCCGGTAGATGGTGTTGTTGGTCATCACATAGACGGATTCCATGATCGCCAGGAGAAAAGCCATTCCCAGCGTCAGGGGTACAAACAAAAAGTGATAAAGGGCCGTCGCAGCGAACTGGAACCGCGATAGGTCTACCACATGCTCAGCAATCATGATGTTTCCTCACCGATTATTGGCACGGCTATTTTAAGTTTTAAGCACAAAGCTTCCGTTGGAGGTTATCGAATGAGCCTCATTGAGGGATATCACAACAAAACGCGTTCAGTAACCACTGGCATTAACAACAAGGCAATACGAGAACACAAATAAAGCTAATGTTTAACAATTACAAAACAATCAGCCTGAATTTATTCTCGCCCATGATGACCGGGTTTTTATATCACCTTTATTTGATTGAAATCAATGTAAAAGGACCCGTCATACATGGCTTTAAAAGGCATTTTTAATCTATTTCACGATTATTGACGCGGGCCGGATCACAAAACATGACAAATCGTAAAACATTGATTTAAATCAATTTAAGAATTTAACATCCCGCCACCCCGTTTAATTTGAAAAGCGTGGATGACGCGCCTTTTCCCATGTTATCCGGGTCAGGAGATCTGATTCGAAAACTCAATTTAAAACTGCAAAGAATGCATACTCATGCGAACCAATTTCATCAATCAAGACATTAGATAAACTAATTTTAAAAGTGCAATTTTTCTTGTTTGCCCGGGTCGGTTCGAACTCCTACAATGCGCCTCGCAGTGAGGGCATACCCTTGGATACAGGCCGGTTAATCTGGGTTCACGGTACGTATTCGACGATCAATTTGAACCTGTCTATTGGAATCGAAGATGAAAAAGTTTGTTGCTAAAACCATCCGTTACTACAAGCTTTCCTTTGTTCAGCTCTATCAAATGAACCGACTCTGAGAGCTCGCGACGGCTCAACTGTTTATTTTCCGGTCTGTGTCCAGACGCACTCACTGTCTGTGAACATCCATCCTGAATTGTCTTTGCCCACCGCATCCGCCGTGGGCTTTTTTTTGCCCGGATAATAAAAAACCGCCTTTGACGGCGGTTTCATATTCAAACGACTGTTTTTACTTCTCATCTGGTCGCTGAAGACCGAAATGAGCGTAGGCTCGTGTGGTCGCAATCCGTCCTCTGGGTGTACGTTGCAGATACCCCTGCTGGATCAGATAAGGCTCCAGCACATCTTCGATAGTATCTTTCTCTTCCCCGATCGCGGCGGCCAGATTATCGAGACCCACCGGGCCCCCCATAAACTTGTCTATCACAGCCAACAATAACTTGCGGTCCATGAAGTCAAACCCTTCGTTATCGACATCCAGCATGTCCATGGCGCGGGCCGCGATGGGGCCATCGATGCGGCCATCGGATTTCACCTGGGCAAAATCGCGCACCCGCCTTAACAAACGGTTAGCAATCCGCGGCGTGCCGCGAGAGCGACGTGCGACCTCAATGGCACCATCTTCCGTCATCTCGAGCCCCAGACAGCGGGCACTGCGGGAGACGATATCGGTCAGGTCCTTGACGTTGTAGAACTCCAGCCGCTGGACGATACCGAAGCGATCCCGCAGCGGGCTGGTGAGTGAACCGGCCCGAGTGGTGGCGCCGATCAGGGTAAAAGGAGGCAGATCCAGCTTGATGGAGCGGGCCGCAGGCCCCTCCCCGATCATGATATCGAGCTGGTAATCCTCCATCGCCGGATAGAGCACCTCCTCCACCACCGGACTGAGGCGGTGGATCTCGTCGATGAACAGCACATCATTCGGTTCGAGGTTGGTGAGCAGCGCCGCCAGATCCCCCGCTTTCTCCAGCACCGGGCCCGAGGTGGTCTTGATATTGACCCCCATCTCGTTGGCGACGATGTTGGCGAGGGTGGTCTTGCCCAGACCCGGCGGGCCAAAGATCAGCAGGTGATCGAGCGCCTCGCCCCGCTGGCGCGCCGCTTCGATAAAGATCTCCATCTGCTCGCAGACGGTATCCTGACCGGTGTAGTCAGCCAGCTTCTTGGGGCGGATGGCCCGATCGATAATCTCATCCTCGCGCGCGGCGCTTGATGAGATAAGACGGTCTGCTTCAATCATCAACTACCTCACACCAAGCTACGCAGGGATTCACGGATGATCTCTTCCACCGACATCCCCTCTTTGGCGATCTTGCTGACAATCTGGCTCGCCTGCTGCGGCTTGTAACCAAGGGCCACCAGCGCACTGGCCGCCTCTTCGGTCACATCCGGCGCACGCAATTCGGGCTCACTGGCTGGCAAGGTGACCATGGCCGGAGAGAAGAGATCGTGGCTGACCCAGCCCTTGAGCCGGTCTTTCATCTCTACCACCAGCCGCTCGGCGGTCTTCTTGCCGACACCCGGCAGTTTGACCAGGGAGCTGATCTCTTCGCGGTCGACACTCAGCACGAACTGGGTAGCGGTCATGCCGGAGAGAATGGCCAGCGCCAGCTTGGGGCCGACTCCGTTGGTCTTGATCAGCTCGCGGAACAGCGCCCGCTCCTGCTTGTGGTTGAAACCATAGAGCAGCTGGGCATCCTCGCGCACCACGAAGTGAGTATGGATGGCCGCCTCCTTGCCGATCTCCGGCAAATCATAGAAGCAGCTCATCGGCATCTGCACCTCGTAGCCGACCCCGCCCACTTCCAGCAAGACCTCGGGGGGCTGCTTTTCAATGACAATGCCTCTCAAGCGACCAATCACGGCTCTCTCCTCACCAATGCAGCTATTCGTAAATTGGCTCATAGCATAAAGAATAACTGGATAAGTATCCAGCATAGGGCCGTGACAGGCGCGTCGTCAGAGAGGCTTTTTATTCAATTAGCCACCATGCTTGATCGGGTGCAGCCAGTGCACGGGATGTTTCAACACCGCAGCGGACCCTGACCGGGGGATAAACCACTACACTAAACCCGTTCGGAACCGAACATGGTGCCAATGTCGATACCAAGGAAGGCCATCACATGAAAATTGTTACCACCGCCAATCTGGGTCTTGCCATCTTGCTCGGCTGCACGCTGGGCATGGGGATCGTGGGCTGGTATGGCAGCCAGCGGCTTGCCGACCTGCTCTCCTATGTGCTGGGCGCCGCCTGGCAGACCGCCGATGGCGCCATGGAGGGTTCGATAGAGCTCGGCAATCAGCAGCTCTATATCCAGAAGATGCAAAACGGCGCGCCGCTCAATCGGGCCGAACTCGATGCCGCCAAGGCCGCAACCGATGATGCGCTGGCCCGGGTCAGCCAGGGCCAGCTGATCGATGGCGCGGCCCTTGCCACCATGGATCAGCAGAAACAGGGCTATCAACAGCAACAAGAAAAACTGCTGGCGCTCTATCAGGCCTATACCGAGGCGGATCAGGCGCTGCATCAGAACGCCGACCTGATGGCCCGTCTCTCGACCCAGCTGGAGGTGATCGGCGATGGCGCGGTGGAGGCGCTGACCCAATCCCCCGACCAGACCATCAGCTGGAACAGCGGCCTCTCTACCCGCTGGGAAGCGGCCGACGGGGGGATGGAGTCCAACATCGGCTTTTTGCGCCAGCTCTATGCGCTGGAGAAGATGCGCAGACAGGGGGTCACGGCGGCGATCAAGGCCGAGCTGAAAGAGGCGACCGATTTCTACCACGAAGCGATCGACAGCATGCTCGGCACCGGGCTGTTTGATATCGAGGGAACCGGCGAATTTGCTGGCAAGACACTGTCGGCAGAGTATCGCGCCCTGCTGGCCCGACATCAGCAATTGATGGGGCAGTGGATCGAGGCGCTCGGCAGCTATCAGGCCCAACAGGCCCAACAGGCTCTCTATGAGGCCAGTGCCGACCAGCTGAAACAACAACTGGTTGCCATCGAGGCGAGCGGTGATGCCACCGTCGAGGATCAGGTCACCCAGCTCAACGGCATCATCAGCCAGACCCGCGCCCTGCTGCTCGGTGGCCTGTTGCTGAGCCTGATCATGGTCACTCTCTGCGGCTTCTGGCTGACCCGCAAGCTGGTGACGCCGCTGCTGCAAGTGGACAAACGGATGCAGGATATCGCCGCCTGCGAGGGGGATCTCAACGCACGCATCAACCTGCAACGGGATGACGAGATCGGTTCGCTGGCCAACAGCGTGGATCGCTTCATCGAAAAATTGCAGAAGATGATCAGCTCCACCATGGACAACAATCAGCACATCAGCGAACACGTCCACACCTCGGTCAACCGGGTGGAAGCGATCAGCCAGAGCAGCCGCCAGACCGCCGAACACGCCCAGGCCCTGCACCACGACAGCGAACAGATGGTGCAGGTAGCGACCACCATATCGGACAACTGCAGCATGGCGGCCCAGAATGCCAACGAGGTGCGCCAGCTGACCACCGAGAGCAGCCAGTACGTCGCCTCGGCCAGCGCGGGCATGCAGCGGGTGGTGCAGGAGGTGGGCGAGTGCGCCATCGCCATCAACTCCCTCAAGGAGCAGGCGAGCCAGATTGGCCAGATCATCTCCACCATCAGCGGCATCTCGGAGCAGACCAACCTGCTGGCCCTCAATGCTGCCATCGAAGCTGCCCGGGCGGGCGAAATGGGGCGCGGCTTTGCGGTGGTGGCGGACGAGGTGCGCACCCTGGCAAACCGCACCGCCACCTCCAGCGCCGAGATCAGCCAGGTGATCAGCAGCATCCAGCAGCAGACCGAGACCGCCTACCTGATGATGCAGCGCAACCTCAAGACGGTAGAGTCCGGCATGCAAGACTCCGAGAACACCAAGCAGATCCTGTTCAAGGTGGAAGGGGCCATCGACCAGCTGGCCGACATGGTGCAACAGGTGGCCGATGCCACCGGACAGCTGTCACACACCCTGAGCCACTCCTCCGACAAGGTCTCCGGTATCAGTCTGCAAGCCAGGACCGGCGAACAGGAGGCGCAGGAGTGCCTGCAGCTCGCCTCCTCGCTCCATCAGGCCAGCCTGCTGCAACAGCGCCTGCTCTCCCAGTTCCGGGTATAGCCAGTACCCGCCGAACCCGGCGTAAAAAAATGCCAGTCCGCGTGAACGGACTGGCATTTGCTTTTCTGCGGGCCGGACACACCGTCCGGCCATCGGCGAGTTACTGGCGAACCAGACGGTAGATGGCGTAGCCCGGATGCTTCTCGTCATCCATCGGCAGAGTGGACTGATAGGCCAGATCCTTGCCTGCCAGCGCCTTGGCCTCTTCACGGGGCGATGAATAGAGACGAACATCCACCCCGGCAGGCAGTGCTTTCATGTGCCAGTTGTTGTCGGCGGCCGGGCTGAATCCTTGCGGATTGCTGGCGGAACGGGATTTCAGATATTGGGCGACGATCTCGCGCGTCTCGAAGGGATCTTCATGCACGATATTGCTGCCATCCACACCCGGGAAGTGGCCGCCCCCGCTGGCGCGGTAGTTGTTGGTCACCACATAGAACTTCTGGGCCGGATCGATGGGCTGGCCGTTGAAGGTCAGGTTGCTGACCCGCTGACCGTCGCTCACCTTCTCCCCCTCCTTGTTGTAACGGGCGGGCTGGGTGATATCCACCTCGTAGTTCACTCCGTCGATCACATCGAAGTTGTAGGTGGGGAACTTCTCGTTCACCAGCCACTGCACCTCGCCCTTGGCCGAGTCAACCCAGTTGAACTGACCGGCACTCATCTCCAGCCACTCCTTGACGGTGGCGCCGCTCACCTCGACCACCTGCAGGGTGTTCGGGTAGATGTAGAGGTCGGAGACGTTGCGCAGGGAGATATCCCCCGCCGTCACATAGGTGAAATCGGTAATGCCGTTGCGACCACCACGGAACGGGGCGGCGGCGGAGAGGATCGGATAGGACTCCTTGAGCAGGCCATCCTTTTGCAACTGCTCGGCATGCTGGCGCTGGGCATCGCTCACCAGCTGCACCGAGGGGTCATCCTGCACCAGCGCAAAGAAGCTGTGGATGGAGGAGGTGATCTTGCCAAGCGGGCGATCCAGCCACTGGTTGGTCGCGTCGTGATCCGCCTTGACCAGAGCCACTACCTGCTCGTCTACCTTGCTCCCTTCGCTGGAATCGATCTGGCGCAAGGCTGATTGGCTCTGCTTCACCTGCCACTTGCCATCCATCTGCTCCAGCTTGAGATCGATGATCCCCAGATGGTTACCCCAGAAGCCTGGCATCACGGTGGGAATCCCGTTCAGGGTGCCCGCCTGATTATCCACCAACGGCAGATCCGGGAAGTCGCCGGGGAAGTTCTTGTGGGCATGGCCCAGCATCAGGGCATCGATCCCCTCAACCTTGGCCAGATGCCAGGCCGCGTTCTCCATCATGGCTTCGTAGCTGCCGGCATTGATGCCGGAGTGAGCGACCACCACCACCACGTCGGCCCCCTTGGCGCGCAGTTCGGGCACATAGTGGTTGGCGGTTTCGACCATGTCGGCCACCACCACCTTGCCTTCCAGATAACGCTTGTCCCACTGCAGCACCTGCGGCGGCGTCAGCCCCAGAATACCGACCTTGACGGTCTGCGGCTGGCCCTTGTCATCCTTCACCTGACGCTCCAGCAGCAGATAGGGAGTGAACTTGTTGCCGCTCCAGTCGATCTTGCCATTGCTATCACGCTTGAAGGCATCCCCCTCAAACACGTTGGCGTTGACGTAGGGGAAGTTGGCCCCTTTAAGGATCTTGCCCAGATAGTCGAGGCCGTAGTTGAACTCGTGGTTACCGAGGTTGCCCACGTCATAACCCAGCTCATTCAGTGCCTTGATGGCGGGATGGGCCTGCTTGTCGAGGTAGCCGGCACCCGATTGCTCGAAAATGTAGTCCGCCAGCGGCGAGCCCTGGATCAGGTCACCGTTGTCCAGCAGCAGGTTGTTGGGGTTCTCGGCGCGGGCGGCGCGGATCAGCAGGGCGGTGCGGGAGAAACCGAATTTGCGATCCTCCTTGTTCTGGTAGTAGTCATAGCCCAGCACATTGGAGTGGATATCGGAAGTCTGGATCAGCCGCAGCGAGACGGCACCGGGCTGCTCCTGCTTTTCTGCGCCACAGGCAGACAGCAGCATGATGGAGGCAATGACGCCCAGCTTCATGGTTCTATTCACTGGATTTTCCTTATTTTTATCTAGCAAGTCACAAGGATGGAAAATTTCACCGGAGAATATGCCACAAACTGGCGTCTTGATTAATTTTTATGAAACCGGGCAGCACAATGCCCGGCACCCTGCTAACCCCCCAGGGCAAGTTGCAGTGCCAGCGTCAGCATGATGATGCCGACCAGCAGGTCGATCCCCCGCTGCACCCGGCTGCGTGCCAACCAGGGTGCCAGTGCCGCCGCCCCCAGCGCCAGCGAGTAGAACCACACCAGCGAGGCCAGCATGGCGCCTGCCGCGAAGGCCGGACGCAGGGACTCATTTACCTGACTACCCAGCGAGCCGAGCAGCATCAGAGTATCGAGATAGACGTGAGGGTTGAGCAGCGTGACCCCCAGCGTCATCGCCAGCACGCTTTTGGCCCCCATCAGCCGGGCTGAGTCGGCCAACCCCTCCCCCTTACCGCGCCAGGCACTGAGCAGGGAGCGACCGCCAAACCAGCCGAGAAACAGCACCCCGCCCCAGGTGAGCAGTGCCATGCCGAGGGGGCTGGCAGCCAGCAGATTGGCCCCGCCAAATACGCCGATGGCAATCAGGACGAGATCGCAGCCGCTGCAGAGCGTGGCGCTCAGCAGATGGTGATTGCGATGGATGCCCCGGCTCAGCACAAAGGCATTCTGGGCACCGATGGGGATGATCATGGCAAGGCCAATGGTGAAGCCTTGCAACGTCGTAGCGAGCAGCATGAGAGTACCGTCCGAAGTGATGAATGAACGGCACTATAGCGAGGGGGAAGCATCCAGAGAAATGCGTTGATTTACTGATTGATTCATTTTGCTAATGATGGCCGCCACAGCCATCCGCTATTCAATCCCTTGTCAATTACCGGATCTGACAATTGTGACCCTCGGAGTGCGGCAGGAGAATCGGTTGTGTCTGTCGGGCTCCGGCCTATTGCAGCACGCTGGGGAAGTTGGTGACCACAACCTGCTCCAGATTGGGCAGCAACAGCCCGGTGCCAACGCCCTTGGCAATGGCCTGATAGCGGTTCATGGAGCCGGTTTTGCGGGTGACCTGATTGAGGTGGTAATTGACCGTGCGCTCGGTGATCCCGAGGATGCAGGCGATCTCGCTGGAGGTCTTCCCTTCACTGGCCCAGAACAGGCACTCGGTCTCACGCTCGGTCAGGGGCTCTTTGCCCACACTGTCCATCATGCTGAACCGCACCACCCGAATGGCCGCATCGAAGATGTAATTGGACATCCAGGAGAGGATCGGCGAGGACTCCAGCAGCAGATCGCTCGAGGCCCGTTCGGCCGTGATGAAGGAGAGAATGCCATTCTCCCCGGCTGCGCCGTGCAGGGGGAAGGAGATGCCGTTGCGCAACCCGAACTCGGCTGCCAACCCCATCACATCCATGCTCCCCTCTTGCAGAAAGCTGGCTCGCTCATCGAGGCGATTCCAGTAGATGGGCAGCGTCTGCTTGCGCGCCAGCTGGATCACCGGATCGCACGCCAGCATGTTGTTCTCGGTATAGGCCTGCACCCAGGAGTCGGGGCAGCGGTTGAACAGCACCACCTTGGGCCTTTGCATCGACATCGGCAGGATCAGGGCAAAGCGGTAGTAGTCGTAGCCCATCCCGAGCGTAAAACGACCAATCAGTTCGGCCAGACAATTGCCATCCGTCACCGAAGTGAAATGTTCGAGGTACTCAAGCAGTTGGTCTCTGTTCATATGAAAGCCCCCTTGGCCAGACATGTGATTATAACGGCGAATAGCAAGATAGAGGGTCCAAAATGTTGGTTTTCAAAGGAAAATTGAGAGAACACCCACGAAATGAGGTGGAAAATGAACTCTATCGCTTTCGAAATCGCGTCTTTTCCGACCGGCTCGGCTGGGATGTGGAGTCACATCGTGGCCTGGAGCGCGACAGCTTTGACACGCCAGACACCCACTGGGTACTGATCGAAGACGAGCAAGGCGTGTGTGGCTGCATCCGGCTGCTCAACTGTGCCGATGCCTATATGCTGCCCACCATCTTCCCCACCGCCCTTGCCGGTGAACGCGCACCACGCAGCCCCGATGTCTGGGAACTGACCCGTCTGGCTATCGATGCCCAGCGCGCTCCGCGCATGAATAACGGCGTCAGCGAACTCACTTGCGTCATCTTCCGCGAGGTCCATGCCTTCGCCCGGGCCCACGGGATCCGCGAGCTGGTCGCCGTCGTCAGCCTGCCGGTGGAGCGCATCTTCCGCCGCCTCGGCCTGCCCATCGAACGACTCGGCCACCGTCAGGCGGTCGATCTGGGCGCGGTGCGGGGCGTTGGCATCCGCTTCCATCTTGATGAACGCTTCGCGCAGGCAGTCTCCCAACCTCTGCTGGGCCACTACCAGACCAGCCATTATCCACTGCAGCAGCCGTCACTGGCGCTGGCAGTCCACTCATAAAAAATCCCGGGAAAACAGACCCGGGATAAACAGATCGCTATGATCCCGCAGGGCTACCCCACGCGGCACCAGAGAGTATCCTCCCTCAGTGGCCTGACCACTACTGTCAAAAATCACAGCGCCGCCCCCGTTTCAGCCACCATTGTTGTCCCGGCCCGGCTGACGTAGAGTCAGCCCTGATACAACGGGAGGGATGGCATGAAAGAGCTGGATTACAAACTGCTGCGGGCACTGGATGCGGTGCTGCAGGAGCAGAACTTCGATCGGGCGGCCAAGTCGCTCCATATCACCCAGTCGGCTATCTCCCAGCGGATCAAGCAGCTGGAGCAGCAATTTGCCGAGCCGCTGCTCATTCGCAGCCAGCCGCTGCAGGCCACCCCGCTCGGCCAGAAACTGCTGGCCCACTACCGTCAGGTACACCAGCTCGAGCTTGAACTGGCAGGGGATCTGACCCCCGACGAGCCGCAGGGGCCGATCCGGATCAGTATCGCCGTCAACGCTGACAGCCTGGCCACCTGGTTCCTGCCCGCCATCGCCCCGCTGCTGGAACTGCACCCCATCGAACTCAACCTGCTGGTCGATGACGAGAGCCGTACCCTCGACAAGGTGCGCGAGGGTCAGGCGTTTGGCGCGGTCAGCCTGCAGCCCCGACCGCTGGCGGGTTGCTGCGTCGACGAGTTGGGGGAGATGAACTACCTGCTCACCGCCAGCCCCGCCTTCGTGGCGCGCCACTTTCCACACGGTCTGACCCGGGAGGCGCTGGCCAGGACACCGGCGGTGGCGTTCGATCAGCGCGATGATATGCATATCAGCTTCATGCGCCGTCACTTCGGGCTGGAGCCCGGCGGTTATCCCTGTCATACCGTTCACTCGTCAGAAGCCTTCGTCGCCATGGCCGAACAGGGGCTGGCCTACTGCCTGATCCCCGAATTGCAGATCAGATCGCAGCTGCAAGCCGGAACACTGGTCAACCTCAGCCCCGACCACATCTTGATGGAACGACTCTACTGGCACCGCTGGGTACTGGAAAAAGGGGTGCACAAACAGCTCTCCCTGCGACTCATTGACCACGCAAGATCGCAGTTGAAACCACGCTGAGCAGGCCATTCACCTTGGCTTTGGAGGGGTAAAAACGTATAGTGCTGGGCGATCCTTCATCAGGTCTCCACCCAGGTTTTCCACTTCAGGTTCCTCACTTATGTTCCAAGACAATCCGCTGCTGGCCCAGCTCAAGCAACAAATCCGCGAAAACATCCCGAAGAAAGAGGGTGTGATCCGCGCCTCGGACCGGGGCTTCGGCTTTCTGGAAGTCGATGAGAAGACCAGCTATTTCGTGCCGCCTCCCTACATGAAGAAGGTGATGCACGGTGACCGGGTGACCGCCCTGATCCGCACCGAAAAAGAGAAGGAAGTGGCCGAGCCGGATACCCTGCTGGAGCAGTCCGTTACCCGCTTCGTGGCCCGGGTCAAGATGTTCCGTGACCGCCTCAACGTGGTCGCCGATCACCCGCTGATCAAGGATGCCATCAAGGCCCGCGTCAAGAAGGGTCTGGATGAGAAAGAGTTCAAGGAAGGGGACTGGGTGGTAGCCACCCTCAAGCGCCATGCGCTGGTTGACGGCAACTTCTCTGCCGAGATCATCCAGAAGATCGCCGCCGAGGAAGATCACAATGTGCCCTGGTGGGTGGTGCTGGCGCGCCACAATCTGGCCCAGATCGAACCGGCTGACTTGCCGGAGTGGAAAGTCATCGAAGAGGAAGAGCTGCCCCGCACCGATCTGACCGATGTCCCCTTCTTCACCATCGATGGTGCCAAAACCAAGGACATGGATGACGCCCTGGCAATCCGCAAGCTGGATAACGGCTGGGAGCTGCTGGTCGCCATCGCCGACCCGACCGCCTATGTGGCCGAAGGGAGCGAGCTGGACAAAGAGGCCGCCCAGCGCGCCTTTACCGTCTACATGCCGGGCCGCAACGTGCCGATGATCCCGCGCACCCTCTCCGACGAACTCTGCTCCCTGAAAGAGGGCGAGGAGCGCAACACCCTGTGCGCCCGTCTGCATATCGCCGAAGATGGCCTGCTGATGGAGGAGACCGAGTTCTTCGTCGCCCGCATCTGCTCCCACGCCCGCCTCAGCTATGACGACGTCTCCGACTGGGCCGAACACGGCAAAGCGCTGACCATCGACGCAGGCGTGCTGGCCCAGCTGCCGCTGATGAAGGCGATGACCGAAGCGCGCATCGCATGGCGCACCAAGCACGCGCTGGTGTTCCCGGATCGCCCGGACTACGACTTCGAGCTGGGCGAGAATGGCGAAGTGCTGGCCATCCACGTCGAGCCGCGCCGCATCGCCAACCGCATGGTGGAAGAGTCGATGATCGCCGCCAACATCTGCGCCGGTCGCGTACTGGGCAAGAGCGTCGGTTACGGCATCTTCAACGTTCACACCGGCTTTGATGAAGAGTCCCTCGACGGCGCCATCGACCTGCTGAAAAGCGCCGAGGCCCCGTTCGAGCGCGACGAGATCGCCAGCCTGACCGGCTTCTGCGCCCTGCGCCGCTGGATCGACAACCTCGACACCCGCTGGCTGGATGGCAAAATCCGCCGCTTCCAGAGCTATGCGCTGATGTCCTCCGAGCCGGGCGCCCACTACGGCCTGGGTCTGGATGCCTACGCCACCTGGACCTCCCCTATTCGCAAATACGGCGATATGGTCAACCATCGTCTGCTCAAAGCGGTCATCGCCGGCAAGACCCCGGGTGAGCGTCCGAGTCAGGAGCTCACTGAACATCTGACCGCCTGCCGCCGCCTGCACCGCATGGTGGAGCGCGATATCGGTGACTGGCTCTATGTCCGTTACCTGAAAGCCGCCGCGGGCACCGATCAGCTGTTCAACGCCGAGATCATCGACGTGATGCGTGCCGGTCTCAAGCTGCGTCTGCAAGAGAACGGCGCCGTGGTCTTCATGCCTGCCCGTCATATCCTCGACAACAAGGATCGGCTGGAGTGCAACTGGGACAACGGCCGCGTCTACCTGGACAAGACCGAAGTGGTCTACGAGCTGGGCCAGATCATCGAGGTCAAGCTGAGCGAAGCGGTGGAAGAGACCCGCTCCCTCATCGCCAAGCCGGCGGTCGCGCTGGTACCGGGCCCGGCACCGGAAGCGCCGGTGGCCGAGAGTGCGCCAGCCGATAGCAGTGAAACGCCTGCGGATGCTGCCACCAAGGCAGAATAAGCCGCGCAGAGTCATCTGATCTGCCCGTGAGCCCGCCATCGTGCGGGCTCTCTTTTTTGCTCCGCATCCTGCCCAGCCCGAGGCCAAAACCACCGCCCCGGGGCACGGTTTTCACCGCGATGGGCGGAGAACTCAGTGAATGTTTCTATGAGCCGCACTGAATGCAACCGTTATGTGCGCTACCTCTCCTTTCTGACATATTAATCAAAGAGAAATAACTATATACTCGCTTGGGTACACCCCAAGGGATATTGGTATGCAGGAATGGGACCCGGAACACTTCACCAACTTCGCTCAGTTATGCGAAGTGAGCCTCGCCACCATCCGTGAAAAAACCGATGCCGAACGCCTTTACCTCTGGCTGAAAGCCCCCGAACCGCAACTCTACAGCTTTCAGCTCGATCAGGGGCTGACCAGACTGGCTCCCGCTCATCTCGAACAGCTGACCCTGCCCCACCATCTGATCGACAAGGCGATGGGCAAGGGGCAACTGGTGATCGAGCAGATCTACCAGCCGCCAGACTCCGGTGAAAATGTCGAGCCAGCCCAGCAGCGGCTGCGCGCCTGCTTCCCCCTCAAACGGCACATGAAACTGGAAGGGGTCATCTATCTGGAGACCCACCGCCGCATCGACCGCCTCTCCTCTCGCCAGCGTCAGGGCATCCAGCTGCTTATTCACTATCTGACTGCCGAACTGAGCAATCACCTGCTCTCTTGCCAGGTGGATCAGGAGCGGGATCAACGGCTCCATACCCAGACCGATCTGGTGCAGAGTCTGGCGCTGCAGGGCTCCTTCCTCAATATGCTGCAGGCGCTGCACATGGTCAGCGTCACCCTCTCCCGCAGCCGCAGCGAAAACGAGTTGCTGCGGGACGCCGTGCTACTGGCCCGCAAGGAGCTGCAATTCGACCGGGTCGCCATCTTCCTGATCGAGCCCGATGGCAAGACCATGCGCGGCACCTGGGGCACCAGCGAAGAGGGCGAGCTGGTCGACGAACATGGGTTCATCAGCCCCATCCCGGATCACCCCACGGTACAGGAGGCGCTCAGGCGCAAAGACTACGTGCTGGTTCTGGAAGATACCCCGCTCTACTACGAGAAGCAGCAGGTAGGCCGTGGCTGGAACGCCATGGTGTCGCTGTGGGATGGCACCACACCCATCGGCTGGATCGCCGCCGATAACCTGCTCTGGCACCGACCGCTCAAGGCCTATCAGAGCGAGATCTTCAAGCAGTATGCCGCCATCCTGTCACAACTGTTGATCCGTCAGCGCACCCAGGAGCAGTTGGAAACCCTCAATCGCCAGCTCGAAGCGCGAGTCACCGAGCGCACCATGCAACTGGCCGAGACCAACCGGGCGCTGGAGGAGGCCAACCGGCGCCTCTCGCTGCTGTCGCTGGAGGATCCCCTCACCGGCATCGCCAACCGGCGCCAGTGGGACATCACCATGCAGCGTGAGTGGGAGTGGGCACGGCGCACCCAGAACCTGCTGGCGGTGCTGATGATCGATGTCGACGAATTCAAGGCCTACAACGACCACTTCGGCCACACCAAGGGGGATGTTTGCCTGCAACAGGTGGCCCATGTGCTGCGGGATGCGGAGCGGCGCAGCACCAATCTGGTGGCCCGTTACGGCGGGGAAGAGTTCGTCGTTCTGCTCTGCGCGCCCCAACCCGGTGAGGCCGAACAGCTGGCCGGACGGATCCACGATGGGCTGGCCCGCTTAAAACTGCCCCATCCCACCTCGCGGGTTGCTGATTTCATTACGGTTAGCATAGGATTTAGCTATCTGGTTCCCTCTCCTGACGAGGCATGGCAGACCCTGACCGAACAGGCTGACCAGGCGCTCTACCACGCCAAGTCACAAGGGAGGGCCCGCACTCTGGCCTATCGGTGATCTCCATGCTGTTGCGTCGTTATCCCATCTTCAATCGTCGCCTGGCTCTGGTGGCCTACGGCATCGACTATCAACTCAGCTCACCGGCCGAATGGCCCTCACTGGCGCAACATTGCCGCCTGCTGGCGCAGGGGCGTCAATATCTGGTGCCGTTCACCCACGAGCAGCTCGATGAGCAGCGCCCGCTGCTGTTTGATCAAGATGTGATCCCGCTGGTTGAAGCGTCGAGCGAACGGCTGCCCAGCTCGTTTCCGGTGCTGGAGCAGTGGCGTGACAGCCGGCGCCGACTGGCAGTGCACGGCGCCAACCGCGATCCACGCTGGTTCGGTGCCAGCCGACTGCTGGTGTTCTGGATGGGCGAAGAGGGGATCTGCCAGCCCACCGAGCACAAGCGGATGGCGCTGGATATCGAAACCTGGGAGGATTTTCTCCCGCTGCGAGAGGCGGGTGTCGACTTCTTTGCTGGCGGTTTTCTCGCCCGCCCGGAACTGGTCAATCAACGGACCAACCAGCCCGACATGGCGCTGGTACAGCAGATCCTCCAGCTTATCTGCCACGAGGAGTTCTCCTTCGCCCAGGTGGCCCGCCTGCTGGAGCAGGATGCCTCGCTGCCCGGCCAGCTGCTCACCTATGTCAACGCCCCGGGCTTTGATCATGCCAGCCCCATCACCTCGGTGCCCCGCGCCCTCTCCTATCTGGGGGAGCAGGAGATCCGCAAGTTTGTGCTGATCAACGGGTTGGCCCGGGTGAGCCAGCATATGCCGGAGGCCTGCACCCGCATGGCCATCGCCCGCGCGCGCTTCTGCGAGCTGATTGCCCTCACCGCGCTGGGCAAGGCGGAGGCAAGCTGGGCCTTTCTGGTCGGGCTGGTCCTCGACGGCTCCATGCTCTCTGCCCCTCTGATGGCCCACCTGCCCAAGAGTGTGAAACGGGCCATCGAGCTGCATGAAGGGCCGCTGTTTCACCTGTTCCAGCTGGTCAGCACCTATGAACAGGGCAACTGGGCGCTGCTGGAGCAGCTTGCCCCCAAATATCAGCTAGACCCGAGCAGACTCACCCCCGTCTATTTTCAGGCGCAAATGTGGGGGCAAGCGTTTCTCACCAGTTAGGAGATGGCAGGACGGTGAGTCACTGGCTAGAATGGGCTCCCTTTTTGCCAGAGGCTCACCCGCACCATGACTCTTTCCGGATTCCAAGGCCTGATCTTTGACCTTGATGGCACCCTGGTCGACTCCATGCCGCTGCACCTCGCGGCTTGGGAGCACACAGCCCGCGAGTTTGGCTTTCACTTCAATGCCGACTGGTTCTATGAACTGGGCGGCATGCCGAGCCGCAAGATTGCCCTGCTGGTGGCACAGGAGCAGCAGATCCCCCTCGACCCGGTCGAAGTGACCCGCTGCAAGACCGCCCACTATGTGGCCAACCTGCACAAGGCGACCGTCTTTCCCGCCATGCAGGCACTGGTCGAGCACTATCACGGCGTCATCCCGATGGGGATCGGCACCGGCTCGCCGCGCGTCAACGCCGAAGCGGTGCTGCGCAACACCGGGCTGGATCGCTACTTCTCTGTGGTGGTCACCGCCGACGATGTAGAGCAGCACAAGCCCAATCCGGATACCTTCCTGCTGGTCGCCCGCAAGCTGGGTGTCGAGCCGTCGGGCTGTCTGGTGTTTGAAGATACCGGCATCGGCGTACAGGCAGGGAAAGCTGCAGGTATGCAGACCTGCATGGTCAAAGAGGGAAAACCGGTCGGTATAGCGGAGTAATGCGGAAAAAAATATCGCCCTGCAAGGGGCGATAACCGGAACCGGCTCTCATACGGGACATGAATGACAATGAGAGCGGCTCCGTCAGCCGCTGACGCAGGGCGCGTCAACGGGGCGTGCGGGGCAGACGATTACTCGTTGTTACCGCCGCCCTGATTGTCATCATAACGACCCGGCGCACCGTGGGGGCGCGGCGCCATGGAGACACGCGGCTTGCGCGCACGCTGGATATTCACCTGCGGACGGCCGGTGTGCATGGCGATGGTGGAGATCTTGGCCTTGTAGACCAGCTGCTGGTTGCCATGGGCATCGGTCAGCAGCACGCTGTACTGGTCGAAACCGCTGATGGTGCCTTCCAGCTTGATGCCGCTCACCAGAAAAATAGCGACCTGACTGCGGTTCTTGCGCAACCAGTTGAGGGCAGAATCTTGCCCGTTCCCGAGGGAGAAGGCTTGCTCGATGGTGGAGTAGCTTGGGGATTCAGTTGTCATAAATTATTGTCCCGCGGAAAAAAAAGTGGCGTTTGATTGTGCTAAATGGGCACTGGCTTGTCAAAGTCATTCTCACTCCCGCCAGCAATAGCGGCCTCCGGGGGCTGGTCGCTGACCAGTACAACTGCGATAATCGCCAGCTCTGGCTCCACCACGGGCCTTATCTGGGGTTTTATCTTGCATCCGGCTTCACACCAACACCACACCACCTATGTCCATGATGCCACTGCCTGCGAAGAGTGTGATCTGCTGATACCGGCCACACCGCTCGAGGTGGGGCAGGCCAGTTGCTGTCCCCGTTGCGGACACACCTTGAGCCGCTACCTGCCGCAGCAGGAGTTGCGCCCGATCGCCTATGGTTTCGCGGCGCTCATCATGTTCGTGCTCGCCAATGCCTTTACCTTTATGTCCTTCTCGGCCAAAGGGATAGGCCAGGAGATGACCTTTCTGCAGAGCATCACCACCCTGGTGGATGAGGGCTATCTGTTTCTCGGCGCGGTGCTGAGCCTGACCCTGATCGGCCTGCCGCTGGTCTACATGGGCTCCATCATGCTAGTGCTGTGGCGGGTCGATAAAGATCTGCACAGCAATGCCCTGCGCTCCCTCGGCCGCCTGCTCTGCCGGATCAAACCCTGGCTGATGGTGGATGTCTTTCTGGTGGGGGTACTCATCTCGCTGGTCAAACTGATGGGGATGGCCGACATCAAGATGGGGCTGTCGTTCTGGGCCTTCGTCGGCTACACGGTGCTGCTCATCAAGATGATCTCCTCGCTGGATCAGATGTGGCTGTGGCAGCGGCTGTTCGGCCCCACCGCACCGCGCGAGATCGACCCTGAAGCGGGGGCTCTGGAATCCGGTCTGGTGGGCTGCCACATCTGTGGCGCCCTGAGCGAGGTGGACAGCCACAGCTGCTCCCGTTGTGGCGGTCACCTGCATGCGCGCAAGCCGGGCGGCCTGAACCGTACCTGGGCGCTGCTGTTTACCTCCGCCATTCTCTATGTGCCCGCCAATCTCTATCCCATCATGGATACGGTGTTTCTCGGCGATGACAGCCCCTCCACCATCCTCGGTGGCGTGGTGCTGCTGTGGGCCATG
Source organism: Aeromonas allosaccharophila (assembly GCF_000819685.1). GTDB lineage: Bacteria > Pseudomonadota > Gammaproteobacteria > Enterobacterales > Aeromonadaceae > Aeromonas > Aeromonas allosaccharophila. The sequence continues at coordinate 54,674 of NZ_CDBR01000025.1, forward strand.
GGCTCCTACCCCATCGCGGCGGTGATCTTTTTCGCCAGCGTGGTGGTGCCGCTGGTGAAAATACTGGCGCTATTCTGGCTTTGCTATATGGTGCAGCGCGGCAATGTCACCTCCCCCCTCGGCAAGCTCAAACTCTATCGCATGACCGAATTTGTCGGACGCTGGTCGATGATCGACGTCTTCGTGGTGGCCATTCTGGCGGGCCTGATCCGGCTCGACAATCTGATGACCATCTACCCCGGCCCTGCGGCCGTCGCATTTGCAGGTGTGGTGCTGATCACCATGGTCGCCGCCATGAGTTTCGACTCCCGCCTGATCTGGGATTTACAACAAGGAGAACGCGAACGTGAGTGAGCGTAAAAAAAGGTGGAAACCGGGCTCTGACTTTCTGAGCTCTGCCGCCGCAATCTGGATGGTGCCCCTGCTGGCGCTGTTCATCGGTCTCTGGATGCTGTTCCAGCACTGGTACTCCCAGGGCCCAAGCTTCACCCTGACAGTCGCCACTGCCGAGGGCATAGTCGCCGGCAAGACGGTGATCCGCTCCCGCGAAGTGGACGTCGGCCGTATCGAGGCCGTCGAGCTGAGCGATGACTACAGTCATGCCGTGCTGAAAGGACGGCTGACCAATGCTGCCTCCGGCATGCTGCGCGGTGACAGCCAGTTCTGGGTGGTCAAGCCCAGAGTGGGCCGTGAAGGGGTATCGGGTCTTAGCACCCTGCTCTCCGGCGCCTATATCGAGCTCGCCCCCGGCAAGAAAGGTCGGGCGCGGGACGAATACGCCATGCTCGACAAACCGCCGCTCGCCTCCCTCGATGCCAAGGGGCTGCGTCTCACCCTCAGCAGTCGCGACACCCGCGCGCTGGGTGAAGGCTCCCCCATCAACTATCAGGGCTTCACCATAGGTCAGGTGGAAGAGGCGAAGTTCCTGCCGGAAAAGAGCGAGATGCAGTATCAAATCTTCATCCACGCCCCCTATGACATTCTGGTGAGCAGCAACTCCCGCTTCTGGATGACCCCGGGCTTCGAGGTCTCCATGAGCAGCGAGGGGATGAAGGTGAAGATGGATTCACTGGAGAGCCTGATCGATGGCGGCATCACCATGGGTCTGCCACCCGGCTGGGCGCCTGGCGAGCCGGTCAAACAGATGGAAGGGTTCACCCTGTTCCAGGATGAGGCGAGCGTGCTGGCCGGTAGTCTGGATCAGTTCATCGACTACGTCTTCCTGTTCGATGACAACGTCGGTGGCCTTCACCCGGGCGCGGCGGTGCAGTATCGCGGTATCCGGGTCGGTACCGTCATCTCCGCCCCCTACCTCATCGAGGACAAGGGCGTGCAGATCTTCAAGAACCGCCAGATCCCGGTGCTGGCCCGCATCGAAGTGCAGCGCCTCTCCCACCGCTATGCCAAGGCGGAGAAGGATCAGTGGCGCGCCCTGTTCGGCAAGCAGTTCAAGGAGGGGTTGCGTGCCAGCCTCAAGACCTCGAGCCTGCTGACCGGCGGCAAGATCATCGACCTCAACTTCTATCCGGACGCGCCGCGCTTCGAGCAGGCCAAGCTGGCCGGTTATCAGGTCTTCCCCACCGTGCAGGGCGGGCTGGATCAGATCGAGCGCAAGGTGAACCTCATCCTCGACAAGTTTGTCGACATGGACATGGCGACCACCCTGACCAAGGTCAACGGGTCACTCACCACCCTGGATGGCACCCTGAAGAACATCAGTGCTGTCAGCGCCAACCTGAACAAGCTCACCGCCAAGGACGCCACCCAGCAGCTGCCGGCCTCGCTCAACGAGAGCCTCAAGCAGTTGCAGGAAACCTTGCAGGCCTATGATGCCCAGTCGCAGACCAATCAGGACCTGCGTCAGTCGGTGCAGACCCTCAATCAGTTGATGCGCGAACTGCAGCCGCTGGTGCACTCCCTCAACGAGCAGCCCAGCTCGCTGATCTTCGATCGCGCGCATCCATCGGACCCTGAGCCCAAGCGAGGCAAACAATGAAAAAAGAGATCCTGACGCTGGCCCTGCTGGGCCTGCTGGCGGGTTGCAGCAGCCAGCCAAGCCTGCACTACTACTCGCTCGATGCCGACAGCCAGCAACCCGTGACGGCCCCGGCCCAACCGCAGCACCAACTGGTGCTGCGCCCGGTGGCGCTGGCCAGCCAGCTCGACCGGATCAGTCTGGTCTATCAACTGGAAGGGCAAGAGTTGCACTTCACCGAGTACCATCGCTGGGCCGGTGCGCTCGACGATCAGCTCAACCAGCTCACCCTCAATGGCCTCTCCACCCGCCTGCCGGGCTGGGTGGTACGGCAGGATGGCGCCCGCAAGGGGCCGGTGCTGACCATTCTGGTGGAACGCTTTCAGGGCCGTCATGACGGCAGCGCCGTGTTGAGCGGTCGCTGGCGCCTGCTGGCTGAGGATGGCACCGTGCTGCGTGATGCCCCCTTCCGTCAGGAGCGGGTGCTACCGGCCGATGGCTACAACGCACTGGTGAACGAACTGGGTCAGGGCTGGCAACAGCTGCTCGACCAGATCGCCGCCGAGGTACGCCAGAGCGCCAGCTAATCGGCCATCAGCCGATTGCAGAGATAAAAAAACGACGCCAGCTGGCGTCGTTTCACATTGCAGCAACCCCGCGAAAGAGAGGGTTGAGTCTATTTTTGAATCTTCGCAATCTAGCTGAAACCTGATGTCATAACGGAGTCGCACATTTCCGATATTCCGAAGGACTGACCCCCACCCGTTTTTTGAACACCCGCGAGAAGTAGAGCTGATCGTCATAGCCCACCTGCTGACCTATGGTGGCCACCGACATGGGGGTGGTCTGCAGCAGCAGCTTGGCCCGCATGATCCGCTGATCCTCGCGCCAGCGCACTATGCTCACCCCCACCTGCTCGCGAAACAGATGGGCCAGCCGTGACGGGGACAAAAACACCTGCTCGGCCAGCGCCTCCACCGAAATCTCGGCGCAGAGCGATTCGCTCAGGATCTGGCACGCCTGGTGAACCCGGTGATCTATGGTGGGGTAGGCATTGAGGGAGGAGGCTTCATAGCAGCGAATGAGCAGCCGCTCCAGCAGGTTCATGGCCAGCTGTTCCGACATGGGTCGCAGCTGCTGGTGGGTCTCCTCGATGTCGAGGAACAGGGCGTCGAACTCGGCGAGCAAGGCGGCGTCCGCCAGTTGCAGGCGCCCCACCCGCTCCGTCACCTGCGGCCACTTGAGCCAATCAGCCCAGTAGGCCCGCGGCCGGAAATAGACCCAGCGGTGATACCACTCCCGCGCATCCGGCGCCCGGCCGTAATGGTGCACCGCCGCCGGTGGGAACAACAGCAGGTCACCGGGCTCCACGGTGAAGGCCTGCTCCCCCTGGAAGATCTGCCCCTTGCCCTTGATGGTCAGGTTGACGATGAAGCCCTTCATTCCCTGGGGCCGGTCGATGATGAAGTCGAGCGCACTCCCCTGCTCGATGGGGGTCATGCCCGAGACCAGGAAGACATCGAAGGCGTAACCCGGCAGCAGGGGGTTGAGTTGTTTCGGCTTCTCTTTTTGCATCGAGGACATGGCGGAAAACAGCGCTTGGGTAAAAAAATCGGCTTGGGCCATTGTAAAGACTCACCTTGGGAACGCGCTATCCGGCGCTCGGCGCCGTGTGAAATTGGTGAACTGGCTCACAACGGGATATGCCGTGAGCCACGGCGCCACCCTGGCAAGGCCCGCTGAACGCGGGCCTGCATGGTTGGACAGGGATCAGACGCGCGCCTTGCGCACCTGCTTGTAGCGGTCGAACAGCACGGCGGCGAGCAGGATGAGGCCACGCACTACGTACTGGGCAAACGGGGAGATGTTGAGCAGGTTCATGGCGTTCTCCATCAACCCCAAAATCAGCACCCCAGCGATGATGTAGGAGATCTTGCCGATCCCCCCCTTCATGGAGACCCCCCCCAGCACGCAGGCGGAGATCACCACCAGCTCGAAGCCGATAGAGGTCATCGGCTGGCCCGAGGTCATGCGCGAGGCCAGTATGATGCCGGCGATGGAGGCAATCAGCCCGGTCATGGTGAAGATGATGATCTTGGTGCGCACCACGTTGACCCCGGCCAGACGCGCCGCCTCCTCATTACCCCCCATAGCCAGGGTGTTGCGGCCAAAAGTGGTCTTGTTGAGCAGCAGGCCGAACAGCACGAAGCAGACGGCGGTCAGCCAGACTGGGGTCGGAATGCCGAGCAGGGCGGAGTTGCCGAGCTCGAAGAAACGCTCCTCGACAATGCCCACCGCCTTGCCGTCGGAGATGATGTAGCCCACCCCGCGCGCCATCTGCATGGTGGCGAGGGTGGTGATGAGGGCGTTAATCTTGAATTTGGCCACCACTATGCCGTTGATGAGGCCAAACAGCACTCCCACCGACATGCCGGCCAGGATGCCGACCGTGATGCTCTCGGTGGCGTTGATGCCGACCGCGCAGGCGACGCCGGAGCAGGCCACCACGGAACCGACCGACATATCGAACTCTCCGGAGGCGAGGCAGAACAGCATACCGCAGGCCACCATGCCCGACATGGAGACGGCGAGCCCGAGCCCGCGCATGTTGATCAGGCTGGCGAAGTTGGGCACCAGCACGCAGGCCAGCAGGAACAGGATGGCGAAGATCACCAGCATGCCGTATTGATCCCAGACGCGGGCCAGTTGCAGGCGGGAGCCGCTGGCCGCCGCGGTGCTGGCGGCCTGGCCGACTGAGGTAGTAGTTGTCATGGTATTTCTCCTGAAAATTCCGGGTGCTATCTCGTTGCGGTCAGCAGATCAACGGGCCGGCATGGCCAGATTGAGCGCCTTGACCTCGTTGGCCTCATCGTGGGAGAGCTCGCCGGCGATCTCCCCCTCCCGCATGACCATGATCCGGTCCGCGATGCCCAGCACTTCCGGCAGCTCGCTTGATACCACCACCACGGCGATGCCCACCTTGGCCAGATCGTAAATCACGTTGTAAATCTCGTTCTTTGCCCCGACGTCGATGCCGCGGGTCGGCTCGTCGAGCAAGATGACCTTCATGTCCTCGGAGAGCCAGCGCCCCAGAATGGCCTTCTGCTGGTTGCCGCCGGAGAGGTTCATGATGGCCTGATGGGGAGACGGGGTCTTGACCCGCATGTCGCGGATCCGCAGCCTCGCGTTCTCGTCCTCCCACTGCTGGTTGATCCAGAAGCCCCCCCACGCCTTGTGACGGCGGGCGCTGATGTTGATGTTCTCCTGCACCGAATGGATGGGGATGATACCGAGGGCCTTGCGGTCCTCGGTACAGAGCATGATGCCGCTGCGAATGGCGTCGATGGGGCTACCGATGACCACCGGCTTGCCAAACACGGCTATCTCGCCGCTGTGCATCTTGTCGGCGCCGAAGATGATCTTCATCAGCTCGCTGCGCCCGGCCCCCACCAGCCCGAAGATGCCGAGGATCTCCCCGCGCTTGACCTCGAACGACACAGGTGCCTTGAGCCCCGGCCCCATCAGGTTCTCCACCTTGAGGCCCGCCTCGCCGAGCGGCCTTGGGCTGTAGCCATAGATGTCGGTCAGCTCGCGCCCCACCATGGTCTTGACCAGCAGATCCCGGTCCACCTCGGCCATGGAGGCGAAGGTGCGCACAAACTGGCCATCCTTGAATACGGTGATGGCATCGCACAGGGCAAAGATCTCGTCCATCCGGTGAGAGACGTAGAGAATGACCTTGCCCTCGTCCCGCAGCTGTCGGATGACACGAAACAGCTGCTCAATCTCGCGCGACGAGAGACTGCTGGTCGGCTCGTCGAAGGCGATGACGCTGGCATCCCGGGTCAGCGCCTTGGCGATCTCCACCATCTGCCACTGTCCGAGCGACAGGTACTTGAGCGGCGTCTCGGGGGAGACATCCATGCCGAGGCGCGCCAGCTGCCTGGCCGCATCCTGATAGAGCTTCTCCCGGTCGATGATCCCGCGCCGGGTCGGCAGCTGACCGAGGTAGATGTTCTCGGCCACCGTCATCTCGGGCACCAGGTGCAACTCCTGATAGATGATGGCGATCCCGCTCTCCAGCGCATCGACCGTGCTCTGAAAGACCCGCTCCTGGCCGGCCAGCTTCACCACTCCGGTGGTGGGCGACTGGAAACCGCTCAGGATCTTGAGCAGGGTGGACTTGCCCGCGCCGTTTTCCCCCATCAGCGCGTGCACCGTGCCCTGCTGGCAGCAGAAGGAGACGTTCTTCAGCGCCTTGACGCCGGGAAACTCCTTGCTGATGCCGCAAAACTCCAGATAAGGAACTGACTGATTCATGTTTCACTCCAGCCGACCGGCATGGCGCACTCCGCCATGCCGGTCTCGGTGTCAGGGTTTAGATGGCGTCAATCACAGACCTTTCTTCTGCAGCTCGACCTTGAAGTTGTCGCGGGTGATGAGTACCACGTCGGTCACCTCAGTGAACTTGGCCGGCTCGGCGCCGTTGACCACCCAGTCATGGAGCATCTGGATGCTCTTGTAACCGTGCACATCCGGGCTTGGCAGCAGGGAGCCGAGGAAGCCGGTGGCGCTGGACTTGGAGAGCTCGTTCACCGCATCCACCCCGTTGATGCCGATGCCGATGACGTTCTCGGCCTTGAAGCCCTGCCCTTCGGTTGCGCGCACGCCGCCGAGTACCGTGTTGTCATTCATGCCGACGATGAGCCAGTTCTTCACCTCGGGGTGCTGCACCAGCATGGAGTTGGCGGCATCTAGTGCCCCCGGAATGTCGTTGGCCTTGGTCGGCGAGCGGTAGATCTGCCCTTCGGGGAAACCGGCGGCCTTGAGCGCGCTCAAGGAGCCTTCGACCCGGCGACGGGCGGTGTCGAGCTCATCGGCGGTGATGGCGAGCACCCCGGTCGCCTTCACGTCCCACTGGCGTTTTTGCATCTCCTTGTAGAGCTCCTGGCCCTGGCGTTCACCAATCTTGGTGGCGGCCATCATCACCAGCGGCACCTGCTCCATGGGCTGGCCCTTGGCGTTGACGAACTGGTCGTCCACCGTGATGACCTTCAGATCCATGCTGTTGGCCTTGGCCATGATGGCGGCCCCGAGCTTGGGATCCGGGGTACAGATGACGAAGCCCTTGGCGCCGTTGGCCGCCAGGCTGTCGATGGCATTGAGGGTCTTCTCGCCATCGGGGACGGCTATCTTGATCACCTCGAAGCCGAGATCCTTACCCGCCTTGTCGGCGAAGTTCCATTCGGTCTGGAACCAGGGCTCCTCCGGCTGCTTGACCAGATAACCCAGCTTCAGCGCCTCGGCCGAGAAAGCAGAATTTGCCATACCAAGGGCAAACCCCATTGCGATCATGCTGTTAACGATTTTGTTCATGCGAGTGTCTCCAGGTGTTCTATCAATCCATGTATCCACGCAGTGCTGCTCATTGAGTCAATCAAGTCACAGCCATATAAAAACATGCTTAAACAGGACTTTATTGTTGTTGCTAGTTGAGCGAACCAAGTTGTAATCGTTTTCACATGGAAAAATGGAGAGCAGGATCACGCCATGAAATTGCAGCCGTTTTGTCTATGTTTTCAGCAAAATAATCACATAGCGGATCTTCGATGGCCGTCACCCTCTTGTCGGCATAGCGTTTAAATCCATATTTCCAGCAGCCAATGGCTAACCGCCCGTCCGGTCCATCTCCTATGGTTCCTCACCAGTCACCCCTCATTGATGGTCAGGAGCACTTATGTCTGAGCACCCCAGGTCCGAGCAGATCACCATCGGACTCGATTTCGGCAGCGATTCGGTCAGGGCACTCGCCGTGCGCTGCCACGACGGCACCGAGCTGGCAACCCAAGTCGTCTATTACCCGCGCTGGCAGGCTGGTCATTACTGTCAGTCGGTCACCAACCAGTTTCGCCACCACCCCCTCGACTATCTGGAATCCATGGAGCAAGCGGTGGTGGCGGTGGTGAGCCAGCTCACCCCGAGTCAGCGCGCCGCCGTGCGCGGCATCGGGGTGGACAGCACCGGCTCCACACCGGCCCCCATCGACGAGGAGGGCCGTGTGCTGGCCCTGCGCCCGGAGTTTGCCGACAACCCCAACGCCATGTTCGTGCTGTGGAAGGATCACACCGCCATCGAGGAGGCCGAGGCCATCACGGCGCTGTGTCACGGCGGCCGGTTCCCCGACTACAGCCGCTACATCGGCGGGGTCTACTCCTCCGAGTGGTTCTGGGCCAAGATACTGCACGTCTCCCGCAGTGACGCGGCCGTGCGCGCCGCCGCCTGCAACTGGATCGAGCTGTGCGACTGGGTTCCCGCCATCCTGAGCGGTACCCAGGTCCCGGCCGACATCCGGCGCGGGCGCTGCTCCGCCGGCCACAAGTCCCTCTGGCACCCGAGCTGGGGCGGCCTGCCCCCCGCCGAGTTTCTCAACGCGCTGGACCCGCTGTTGACCGAGGATCTCGACTACCCGCTCTTTACCAACAGCTGGACCGCCGATCTGCCGGTCGGCACCCTGACCCCGGAATGGGCGGAGCGACTGCACCTATCCTGCGAGGTGGTGATAGCCGGCGGCGCCTTTGACTGCCACATGGGGGCGGTGGGAGCCGGGGCCGGCAACAATGCGCTGGTGAAGGTGATAGGCACCTCCACCTGCGACATCCTGATCGCCGACGAAGCCACCATAGGTGATCGCGCCATTGCCGGGATCTGCGGCCAGGTGGACGGCAGCGTGGTGCCGGGCATGGTGGGGCTGGAGGCGGGACAATCGGCGTTCGGCGACATCTACGCCTGGTATCAGCGCCAGCTCGGCTGGCCGCTGGAGAGCCTCGCCGCCCAGTACCCCGAGCTGCGCACCGCCATCGAGGCCCACAAGCGGGAACTGTTGCCAAGCCTCGCCGCCGCCTGGGAGCAGCAGCGCGATCTGGCCCACCTGCCGGTGGTACTCGACTGGTTCAACGGTCGCCGCACCCCTTACGCCAACCAGCGCCTGCAGGGCACCCTCACGGGCATCAACCTCGGTACCGATGCGCCCGATCTCTTTGGCGCCCTGGTGGCCTCCACCGCCTTCGGGGCCCGCAGCATCATGGAGTGCATGACCAGTCAGCAGGTGCCGGTGGAGCAGGTGATCGCCCTTGGCGGCATCGCCCGCAAGTCAGCCACCGTGATGCAGACCTGCGCCGACGTGATGAACAGGCCCATCCAGGTGGTGGCCTCGGATCAGTGCTGCGCTCTGGGGGCGGCCATCTTTGCCGCCGTGGCGGCCGGTATCCACGCCGATGTGGCCAAGGCCCAGCACCACATGGCGAGCGCCGTGGAGCGCACCCACCAGCCTGACCCCGAGCGGGTCGCCGAATACGAGCGTCTCTACCAGCGCTACCTCACCTGGGGCGCCGCCGCCGAGCCGCTCTACAACCGGGGGATACCGGCATGAACCTCCAGATGCTCAAGGAGCAGGTGCTCGTCGCCAACCTGGATCTGCCGCGCCACGGCCTGGTGACCTTCACCTGGGGCAACGTGAGCGGCATCGACCGGGAACAAGGTCTGGTGGTTATCAAGCCGAGCGGCGTCAGTTACGAGCGGATGCGGGTCGAGGACATGGTGGTGCTGGATCTGGCGGGCAAGCAGGTAGAAGGCGCCTTGCGCCCCTCCTCCGACACCGCCACCCACCTGGTGCTCTATCGCGCCTATCCCGAGCTTGGCGGCGTGGTGCACACCCACTCCACCCATGCCACCGCCTGGGCCCAGGCGGGGCGTGCCATCCCCATTTTCGGTACCACCCAGGCCGACTACTTTCACGGCGAGATCCCCTGCTCTCGCCTGCTCACCCCGGGGGAAGTCGAGGAGGATTACGAGGGGCTGACCGGTCATCTCATCGTCGAGACCCTCAAGCAGACCCCCATTCTCACCATGCCGGGGGTGCTGGTGGCCAACCACGGCCCCTTCAGCTGGGGCAAGAGTGCCGAAGACGCGGTGCACAACGCCGTGGTGCTGGAGGAGGTGGCGCGCATGGCCTGGCTCACCGGCCAGATAAACCCCGCGGCCCGCCCCCTGCCCGATTACCTGCAGGAGAAGCACTACCAGCGCAAACATGGCAAACACGCCTATTACGGCCAGACAAAAGCATAATGAGGACACCAAGATGGAATTGATGAAACAGCTGGAAGTGTGGTTCCTGGTCGGCAGCCAGCACCTGTATGGCGCCGTCACCCTGAAGCAGGTGGCCGATCACGCCCACACCATCACCAGCCAGCTCAACGAGCACGCCGGCCTGCCGGTCAAGATAGTGCTCAAGCCCACCGGCACCACCCTCGACGAGATAAGCGCGGTAGCCCGCGATGCCAATCACGACCAGCGCTGCATCGGGCTCATGGTGTGGATGCACACCTTCTCCCCCGCCAAGATGTGGATCCCGGCCCTCAGCCAGTTGCAAAAACCCCTGTTGCAGTTCCACACCCAGTTCAACCGGGATCTGCCCTGGAGCGAGATCGACATGGACTTCATGAACCTGAACCAGACCGCCCATGGCGGCCGTGAGTTCGGTTTTATGGGGGCCCGGCTGCGGCTGCCGCGCACCGTGGTGGTCGGTCACTGGCAAGATGAAGAGGCCCACCGCAAGCTGGGCAACTGGATGCGTGTCGCCGCCGCCATTCACGACAGCCGCCACCTGAAGATCGCCCGCTTTGGCGACAACATGCGCAACGTGGCCGTCACAGAGGGCGACAAGATTGAGGCCCAGATCCAGTTCGGCTATCAGGTGAACTACCACCCGGTCGGCGATCTGGTGAAGGTGATCGACGCCGTGCCCGCAAGCGACATCGAGGCGCTGCTGGCCGAATACGAAGAGAGCTACACCCTGACCGAGGCGGTGCAGGCGGGCGGGCCGCTTCGCGCCTCTCTCTATGAGGCTGCGCGCCAGGAGCTGGGGATGAAGAAGTTCCTCACCGACGGCGGCTTTGGCGCCTTCACCACCACCTTCGAGGATCTTCATGGCCTGCACCAGCTGCCGGGGCTCGCCTGCCAGCGCCTGATGCAACAAGGCTTCGGGTTCGGGGCGGAAGGGGACTGGAAGACGGCCGCGCTGCTGCGCACCCTCAAAGTGATGGGAACCGGTCTTGCGGGCGGCACCTCCTTTATGGAGGACTACACCTACCACCTGGAGGCAGGCAATAATCTGGTGCTGGGGGCTCACATGCTGGAGGTCTGCCCCTCCATCGCCGCCGATAAACCCGTGCTGGATGCCCAGCATCTGGGCATAGGCAAGAAGGCCGACCCGGCCCGCCTGCTGTTTGCGGCCCCCGCCGGCAAGGCGGTCAACGCCAGCCTGATCGATCTGGGCAACCGCTTCCGGCTGGTGGTCAATCAGCTGGAAGTGGTGGACTTGCCAGAAGCCATGCCCAAGCTGCCGGTGGCCAGCGCACTGTGGAACCCCATGCCGGATCTGCAGACCAGCGCCGAGGCCTGGATCCTGGCCGGCGCCGCCCACCACTCTGTGTTCACCCAGTCGGTAGACATAGAGCAGCTGCGCACCTTCGCCGACATCATGGGTATCGAGTTTGTGGTCATCGACGAGCACACCCGCATCCCCGAGTTCAAGCAGACGCTGCAGTGGAATGAGGTTTACTACAAAGTGTGCAACTAATTAACCAGTGGATGACTCACGATTTGTCACAGTGGGTTTCTGCCCATATAAAAAAACGACGCCAGCTGGCGTCGTTTTTTTATGGGCGAGTGTCAGGTGATGACTCACGCCTTGGCGGGCTGGCTCAGGCGAGCAACCGCTTCCACATGCATGGAGTGCGGGAACATATCGACCGGCTGCACCTCGTCCAGCACGAAGCCCTGCTTGACCAGCCAGGCGAGATCGCGGGCCAGGGTCTGCGGGTTGCAGGAGACATAAACCAGACGACGGGGCGCCATGGCGACCAGGGTCTGCAGCACAGCCTTGTCACAGCCTTTGCGCGGCGGATCCATCACCACCACATCAGCAGTCACACCCTGGGCGTGCAGTTCGGGCATCAGCTGCTCGGCCTTACCGACGTGGAATTCGGTGTGTTCGATGCCGTTGAGGGCCGCGTTGCGGCGGGCATCGCTGATGGCGCTCTCCACCGACTCGATCCCGACTACCTTGGCGGCCTTGCCTGCCAGGAACAGGGAGATGGTGCCGATACCGCAATAGATGTCGAACACTGTCTCGTTGCCGGTCAGCTCGGCATACTCGAGGGCGCTGGAGTAGAGCACATCGGTCTGGGTCGGGTTGTTCTGGAAGAAGGAGAGCGGCGAGATCTCGAACTCGAGTTCGTGGATCTTGTCGCGGATCACCCCTTCGCCCAACAGCACCCGGTTGGTAGCGCCCAGAATGCGGTTGGTGCGCTCATCGTTGATGTTCTGCACCAGAGTGGTAACCGGCAGATCGCTCAGGGCCGCCAGCAGCTCGGCTTCGAACGGCAGCGCCTCACCCAGGGTTACCAGCACGACCATCAGCTCGCCACTCTTGAAGCCCTTGCGGGTCATCAGGTTGCGCACGCAGCCGGTGTGGTTCACTTCGTCATAGGCCGCAATGTCGTGCTCGCGCATCCAGTTGCGCACCCGAGCGTTCAGCTCCACGTGCAGTGAGTCCTGCACCGCACAGTCATCGGCGGTGATGAGATCGTGGGAGTGCTTGCGATAAAAACCGATCTCGGCACCCACTTCACAGCTGCGCACCGCATATTGCGCCTTGTTGCGATAGGCGAACGGGCTCTCCATGCCAAGGATATCCTTGACCGGAGTGTCACCCAGCCCGGCCTGCTCCAGTGCGCTCTGCACCAGTGCCTGCTTGAGCTTGAGCTGGGCCGGATAGGCCAGCGGGCGCACCTGACAGCCACCGCACTCGGTGTTGGGGCAGAAATCGGCAACCCGATCAGCAGAGGGCTGGAGCAGCTCGGCGACCTTGCCGTGCAGATAGTTCGGCTTGACCTCGGTCAGCTCCACCAGCGCCTGCTCACCGGGCAGCAGACCTTCGACAAACAGGGGGCGATCGAACAGGCGTCCTTTGCCATCTCCTTTGTCGGTCAGTTCCAGGATCTCGATCTGGTGTTGATGTCCCACTAACGGCATGAGCGGCTCCAAAAGTACTAAAAATGGGGGGTGATGAACGCGGCAGAGCCATGCCCATCGAGAAAAGGTGGCAGAGTTTAGCGGAGATCCGGCCAAATTGCAGGCATAAAAAGCCTGCTTGTTGTAATGGTCATTACCCTGACCATCTGCCGGGCGTTGCCACCTTTCGGGTTGCGGCAAATTTAGCCCTTGGGCCATAACGCCCAGCCTGTTAAAATTCCGCCCTTGAAATTATCCTGGGCCCCGCGCCCGTTCTAGCTAAGGTCTACCGCGATGCGTACCAGCCAATATCTGCTTTCCACTCTCAAGGAAACCCCCTCCGACGCTGAAGTTGTCAGCCACCAGCTGATGCTGCGCGCCGGGATGATCCGTAAACTGGCCTCCGGCATGTATGCCTGGTTGCCAACCGGTCTGCGGGTACTGAAGAAAATCGAGAACATTGTTCGCGAAGAGATGAACAATGCTGGTGCCGTCGAAGTCTCCATGCCGGTGGTGCAACCCGCCGAGCTGTGGCAGGAGTCCGGCCGCTGGGATGACTACGGTCCCGAGCTGTGCCGTCTGACCGACCGTCACAACCGTCCCTTCGTGCTGGGCCCGACCCACGAAGAGGTGATCACTGCGCTGGTGCGTTACGAAGTGAACAGCTACAAGCAGCTGCCGCTCAACCTCTACCAGATCCAGACCAAGTTCCGCGACGAAGTGCGCCCCCGTTTCGGCGTGATGCGTGGCCGCGAGTTCCTGATGAAGGATGCCTACTCCTTCCACATCGACAAAGAGTCTCTGGTCGATACCTACGAGAAGATGCACGCCGCCTACTGCAAGGCGTTCACCCGCATGGGCCTGAACTTCCGTCCGGTGCAGGCCGATACCGGCTCCATCGGGGGTACCGGTTCCCACGAATTCCAGGTGCTGGCCGAGAGCGGTGAAGACTTGATCGCCTTCTCCGACAGCTCCGATTACGCCGCCAACATCGAGATGGCCGAAGCGCTGGCACCGGCTGGTGAGCGCGCTGCCGCCAGCGCAGCCCTGACCAAGGTTGCCACCCCGAACGTCCACACCATCGATGAAGTGGCCGCCTTCCTGAACGTGGCACCGACCGCCATCGCCAAGACCCTGCTGGTACTGGCAGAGGAAGATGAGCACGGCAAGCAGGCCGTCATCGCGCTGGTACTGCGTGGCGACCACGAGCTGAACGAGATCAAGGCCGAGAAACTGGCTGGCGTGGCCAACCCGCTGACCTTCGCCAACGACGAGCAGATTAAAGCTGCCGCCGGTTGCGATGCAGGCTCCATCGGCCCGGTCGGCTTTGCCGGTCGCATCATCGTCGATCGCAGCGCTGCCCATCTGGCTGACTTCGTCTGCGGCGCCAACGAGACTGGCTTCCACCTGACCGGTGCCAACTGGGATCGCGACATCGCTACCTATGAAGTGGCCGACCTGCGCAACGTAGTAGAAGGCGACCCGAGCCCATGCGGCCAGGGCAAGCTGCTGCTCAAGCGCGGTATCGAAGTGGGCCACATCTTCCAGCTGGGTACCAAGTACTCAGAAGCGATGAAGGCGAGCGTGCTGAACGAAGGCGGCAAGTCCGTCACCATGGAGATGGGTTGCTACGGTATCGGGGTTTCCCGTCTGGTGGCGGCGGCCATCGAGCAAAACAACGACCAGTACGGCATCATCTGGCCGGACGCCATCGCTCCGTTCGAAGTGGCCATCGTGCCGATGAACATGCACAAATCCGAGCGCGTGGCCGAGCAGGCACAGCAGTTCTACGCCGAGCTGAAAGCCGCTGGTGTGGACGTGCTGTTCGACGACCGTAAAGAGCGTCCGGGCGTGATGTTCGCCGACATGGAGCTGCTGGGCATCCCGCATGCCATCGTCATCGGCGATCGCGGTCTGGACAACGGCGTGGTCGAGTACAAGTGCCGCCGCTCCGGCGAGAAGCAGGAAGTCGCCATTGGCGACATCATCGCCATGCTCAAGGCCAAGCTGGGCCGTTAATTCCGCCCCCTTGCCTGAATAGAAAAGCGCGCCGTTTGGCGCGCTTTTTGTTTCTGTATGTTCTGACGACGGCAACCGGATGGCGGGCTTCGCCTCAGGGATTGCGACCGATAAAGAGATCGGTCACGTGGCAGCTGCTTCTGGCTTCCAGTGCGTCGAGCATATAGGCCGCCGCATCTTCCGGGGTCATGAAACCGCTCGGATCCACATGATCCGAGTTGTCCCAAAATTCGCTGCGGATCCCGCTCGGGTAGAGGTTGACCAGCCGCAGCGGCGAGCCTTTCAGCTCGGCGCGCAAGGATTCGAGAAAGCCACGCATCCCCCATTTGGAGGCGCAGTAGAGGCTCTCGTTGGCCTTGCCCACCTGCGCGGCGGAGGAGAGCACGTTGGCCAGCACTCCGCCTTTATCGCCGATGAGCCGCACCGTCTGCTGGGCCACCAGAATGGTGGAGATGAGATTGCTCTCCACCACACGGCGGATCTGCTCGGCGGTGTAGACACCGACCGGGCCGAATTCGCCCACCCCGGCGCAGTGCAGCACCAGCTCGGGCAAGCCGCCCCACTCCACCGCAGCGGCGAAGGCGACGTCGACCTCTTCATGGTGCGCCAGATCGGCAGCGATGCCGATCACCGCACTACCGAGCAGTTGCTCCTGCTCCTGCAGTCGCTGATAACGGCGCCCCATCATGGAAACCTGATGGCCCCGCTCAACCAGACCTATGGTCAGGGCCCGGCCCAGACCGGAACCGGCGCCAGTGACTATGATGTGCCCCATTATCCCTCCTCGTTGCCAGCTGATGGCCATATTGGAAAATAAACTCACAGTCCATAAACCAGCCGACCGTCAATGCGCTGCTCGATGTTGGCGACGCGTCGTCAGACCACCGTCAGATTAGAAAGTGAATTCACCACCCATGAACCAGCCGTCGATTGACTGATCGATATTGTCGAAATCGACTTTGGCTTCACGCCAGCCGGCGCGCAGCTTGATCGGCATGGAGGAGAACTTGTATGCGCCACCCAGACGGTAGTCATAGTTGTCTGCATCGTGAGTGCGCAGGTCGCCGAAGAAGGAGATACCGGTGCCCGGGATCTTCACTTCGCTGCCGGCATAGGCCATCAGGGTATCTTCTTTATAGCCCTGGCGGCCCCAGTAAACCTGCTCGCCATCGTAGTGACGACCGGTCATACCCAGATCGATCTTGAACAGATCGTTGTTGAACAGACGGTAGTAGAGGCTCAGATCGTAGGCGGTCAGGTCATTTTTGAACGCACCGCCGGAGGTGCTGAAATCGGAGACTTCAAACTTGGCGTTCGGCAGGAAGATGATGCCGTGTTCCAGTTGCAGATAGCCGTTCCAGTTGTAGCTGTCGTCATAGCTGCCATCGGCACTGGTGCCGTAAGCCTGACCACTGCCCTTGGCTGCCCATACGTCAGCACCGGCGGCGAAACGCCAGTCGTCAGCGGCCATGGCACTCTGGCTGCACAGAGCCAACACAAAACCGGCAATCAGTGTCTTCTTCATCACTTCACTTCCTCTTGCATACATGGAAAGGGCACTATTTTACTCGGCACAGCCAAAATACCCAGCGGGAATGCTGAACAAGCGACGACAAATGTCAGTGCTTCATATGATCCATCTCTGCCATCGGCTCAATCGGCTTCACCGGCAGCGACAGATCCAGCTTCTGACCATCGTCCATGGTGAGGGTAAGCGGAACAGGAGTCTGCTCGGAGAGCGTGCCCACCCCGAACAGCATGATGTGCAGGCTGCCCGGTTTCAGCACCGCCTCGCCCTTGGCCGGGATCTCGATGCTCTCGACCTGACGCATCTTCATCACACCATTTTCGTGCAGGTGAGTGTGCAGCTCGGCACGCCCGGCCGCAGCAGAAGCTGCCGCCACCAGCTTGACCGGCTGGTCGGCGTCATTCTTGAGCACCATAAAGGCGGCGGTGTTGGGGGAACCCGGCGGCAACAGGCGCACATAGCCATCGACGGCCTCGACCTTGGCCAGTGCCGGCGCCGTCATACCCAGAACCAGCAGAGAATAAAACGCACGTTTAAACATGGTTGAAATCCTTTTATGATGTTGTTAAACGGCCCAGAGGTTACCGCAACGGCAACCTTTTTTGCACCTTTCAATAACAAGGATTTAGACATGGCCCCCATTCTCATTGCTGAGCAGCAGGATGGCTTGCTCACCCTGACCCTCAACCGCCCCGACAAGCGCAACGCCCTCAATACCGAGTTGTATCAACAACTGGTCGCGGCGCTGCGAGAGGCGGCGGCCGATGAGGAGGTGCACGTCCTGATGTTACAGGGGCAGCAAGATTGCTTTACCGCGGGCAATGATCTGGCCGACTTTATGGGCAAGAGCGCGCTGGAGCCCGACGACCCCATCCTGCAGTTCCTCCACACCCTGGCCGATTTCCCCAAACCCGTGATCGCCGCGGTCGGCGGCCCGGCGGTAGGGATTGGCACCACCATCCTGCTGCACTGCGATCTGGTCTATCTGGCGGATAACGCCCGCTTGCAGCTCCCCTTCGTCGAGCTGGGGCTGGTGCCGGAGTTTGCCTCCAGCCTGCTGCTGCCGCGTCTGGTGGGGCACCTCAAGGCGGCCGAGCTGTTGCTGCTGGCCGAAGCCATTGATGCCGAGGAGGCGCTGCGGCTCGGGCTGGCCAACAAGGTGGTGGCGGCCGATGGATTGCTCCCCTTTGCCCGCGAACAGGGGTTGAAGCTGGCAGCCAAACCGCCCAAAGCGCTGCAAAAGAGCAAGGCGCTGCTGAAACAGGAGCTCAAACAGGCGGTGCACTTTGTCATCGATCTGGAGGCGCGCGCCTTCGCGCAGGCACTGCAAGGGGAAGAGGCGCAGCAACGGATCGCCCAGAAACTCAAACGGCGGAGCTGAGCCGCCCCCAAATCCGCTCAGTTGAGGCGAAAACGGCCGATCAGCTCGCAGCCCTGCACCTTGTCCTGTAGCTGGATCAGCCGGGCAATTTCCGGATTGGGGTGACGCTTGAGAAAGGCGAGCAGGGCACCACGACAGCAACCCAGCTCGCTGATCAGTGCCTCGCACTCCCGGTTCGGGCATTGTGGTACCAGCGCCGTGACCAGCTCGGAGGCGAGCTTCAGGTAGCGCAGCTCATAAGTCGGCTCATCCATCGCCCGCCAGAAGTCGGCCAGCCGGTGACAGGTGGCGACCCGCATGGTGGCCAGTTCGGTCAACTCGACCTGGGTCATCTCGTAAACATCCCCCAGCGCCTGCTGATAAAAGCAGATCGCCGCCCCCAGCGAACCGGCCTGCCAGGCTCGCTCTGCCTCCAGCATGTATCGTTGCCAACTTTGCGGTGTCATCTCGCTCTCCCGAGTCCGTCATGGTGGGAGTGTCATCATGGCTAATTGAGAATAAATATCAACCAGAGGGTTAGTGCAGGATCTCTGCGCAACCTTGGCAAACCCGGCGCCCGACCTTATGATCGTGCTCCTCCCCCTTCTTTGGAGCACACCACAATGCGACCACGCCTCCCGCAGATGCTGGGCTGCTCCCTGCTCTGCGTGCCCCGCATGCTGGTCTGGATCTATTAGCTGCGCTCACGCGAACGCAACCCATCCGATCCATTCAGCAAAGGAGTACCAACATGAACACCTGCCAACACTGGTCACAGGTCGAATACCTGCACCTGACGGTGACCAACCCCAATATCTGCTTCAAGGGTCAGCACAGCTACTACTCGGGCGCCTGGGATGGCCCCTTCGAAGAGGTGGCGGTACGCTACCTCCATGGAGATCCCTTCAGCCGCAGCCCGGAAACCGGCTGGGAGCCGCTCTGGCATATCGACCGGCTCCATATCGGCGACTATGTGCAGATTGCCGCCGGGGTGAAGATCATCATGGGCGGCAACCACACCCACAACACGTCCTTCATCAGCACCTATCCGTTCTCTGATCTGGCGGCGCTCCAACGCAGCTACCGCCCCGCCGGCGATACCCGCATCGGCAACGATGTCTGGATCGGCATGGAGGCGATGATCATGCCCGGCGTCACCATCGGCGATGGCGCCATCATCGCCGCCAGCTCGCTGGTCAATCAGGATGTGCCGCCCTATGCCATGGTGGCGGGCACCCCGGCCAGGGTGGTGCGGATGCGCTTTGGCGAGGAGGAGATTGCCCGGCTGCAGGCCCTCGCCTGGTGGGATTGGCCGGATCAGCAGGTCAACGCCCTGTTGCCACTGATCCAGCAAGGTGAAGTTGCCCTGCTTGAACAGGCAGCCGCCCGCTGGGCTGAGTGCCATGAGTGACCACTGCTAACCAGTAGCTGACAGCATAAGGGCGACCCGTGGGTCGCCCTCTTTTAGCTCTGGCATGCTCTGGATGGCGTCATCGCCCATCCGCTCACTGCGCGCTTTTGGACTGGTTGAGACTGCACTGCTTGCCGGGATAACCGGGCAAGTCACTGGCATCGCTGCCGCAGGCGAGCCGTTTGGCCTGTTGCAGCCGGGCGGCCAGATTGGAGTTATCGACAGGCATCCACTGCATCTGCTTGCCGAGCCAGCTGGCCCAGGCAAATTCGACGAAATAGACCTGCTTGTCCTTGCGAAAATAGCCCGCATCCTGCAGCAGTCCGGCCAGGGTGCGATAGGGGTAATCAGGTAGCTGGTCGATGCGGGTCGGCAACTGCTCCGGGGTCAGCGGCTGCCCCTTCTCATCCTTGAGCCAGGCCCAGTGGTTGTTCTGCATCTGGCTCCAGAAGTTGGCCTTGTCCTGCAGACGACCAATCACCTTGACCCGCGCATCCTTGACGCCCTGCTGCCACAGCGCCTTGGTGAGATGGTGTCTGTCCACCAGCCAGTAGCGGCCATCCGGCGCAATCACTACAGGAATCTCTTTCTTTTTCATCAACTTGTCGAGCTGCTTTGCGCTCATGCCCGCCAATGTGGCCTGGGTCTCATCGACCTGGATCTGGCCAACGCCCCCCTGCGTCGGGTGCAAGGCATCGATGCCGATCTCGCACCAGTTGCCTACCGCCGTGTCGCTCTGGCACGGGGCCAACGCCCAGGCACCCTGGCTCAACACACAGGCCAGCAATAACCATGCTTTCATCGTTTGACACTCCTCACCACATTGAACTGCACAGACGCCGAAAACGCTCTGCTACCTCGATTGGGCGTGAGAGTCGAATGCTGGCGGTCAGACCAGCAAACGGGATATCATGATTTCCCATCTGTCGGCGATATTTTCTCGCCGAGTTTTCACCCCGCTTCACACTATTTGAAGGATCCGACCCATGAAAGGATGGACCCCCTTGCTGGCCCTGCTGGGCTGTGCTGCTGTCCAGGCTGCCGATATTCCCGCCGGAACACAACTCGCCGCCGAGCAGATTGTCGTTCGCCACCTCAAGGATGAACCTGCCAGCCTGAGCCCGCTCAAGCTGGTCGGCCTGCCGGAGTTGCAGGTACTGCGGGATCTGTTCGAGGGGCTGCTGACCCAGGGGCCGGATGGCAAACCGGTTGCCGGGGTGGCGGCCAGCTGGGAGAACAAGGGCAACAAGTTCTTTACCTTCCATCTGCGCCCGGATGCACGCTGGTCCAACGGCGATCCGGTCAAGGCCGGCGACTTCGTCTACGGCTGGCGCAAGCTGGTCGACCCGAAAGAGGCGGCCACCTTCGCCTGGTTTGCCCAGCTGGCCCGCTTCGACAAGGTGGATGAGATAGTCGCTGGCAAATTGCCTGCCAGCGAGCTGGGGGTCAAGGCCCTCGATGACCATACCCTGCAGGTGACCCTCTCCCAACCGGTGCCCTACTTCCTGAACCTGCTGAGCCACCCCAGCCTTTCGCCGCTCCATCAGGCCAGCATTGAGCAGTACGGCAACCAGTGGACCCAACCGGGCAAGCTGGTTGGTAACGGTGCCTTTGTGCTGAACAACCGGGTAGTCAACGAGAAGCTGGAGCTGACCCCCAACCCCCATTACTGGGATCGGGCCCATACCGTATTGACCAAGGTGATCTTCATGCCGATCAATCAGGAGAGCGCGGCCACCAACCGCTATCTGGCTGGCGATCTGCATATCACCGAGTCCTTCCCCAAGGAGCAGTACGACAAGCTGAAGCAGCAGATCCCGGATGAGGTCTACACCCCGGATCAGCTCGGCACCTACTACTACGCCTTCAATACCAAGCAGGCGCCGCTCGACGATGTGCGGGTGCGCAAGGCGCTCTCCTACACCATCGACCGCGCCCTGATCGCCGACAAGGTGCTCGGCACTGGCGAGAAACCGGCTTATCACTTCACCCCGGATGTGACCGCCAGCTTCACCCCGGCCACCAACCTGCTCTCCACCAGCAGCCAGCCGGCGCTGGACAGCAAGGCCAAGGCCCTGCTCAAGGAGGCCGGTTACGGCCCAGGCAAGCCGCTCAAGCTGACCCTGCTCTACAACACCGCGGAAATTCACAAGAAGATGGCACTGGCGATTGCCAGTATGTGGAAGCAGAAGCTGGGCGCCGAGGTCGAGCTGACCAATCAGGAGTGGAAAACCTATCTCGACAGCCGCCAGAGCGGTCAGTTTGAGGTAATCCGCTCCTCCTGGGTGGCCGACTACAACGACCCGTCAGCGTTCCTCGGCCTGTGGGGCTCCCGTCACAGCGGCAATATGGCGGGCTTCGCCAATGCCCGTTATGACCAGCTACTGGTAGAGGCGGCCAGCACTCAGGATATAGCCAGCCGCAGCAAGCTGTTTGGCGAGGCGGAGGCAATCCTGCTGGAGCAGGCCCCCATCGCCCCCATCTACCAGTACACCAATGCCCGCCTCATCAAGCCATGGCTCAAGGGCTACCCCATCAACAACCCGGAAGATGTGGCCTACAGCCGCCAGCTCTATCTCGTCAAACACCGAACTGGCCGTCAAGGCTGAAACCGAAGAGGGCCGCCTGCGGGCGGCCCTCTTATTGATACTGTTCATGCTCAAGTTTTAGGCATAAAATGCCGACCTTCTAGTGAACACCCCCTCTTATCATCGGTTGAACATGCGTTATCTGTTACTGCTCCCCCTGTTGTGGACCCTGCCTGTGCAGGCCAATAGCGAATCCCAATGCCAGCAAGAGTTTGTCGGCTGGATGCTGCACCAGCAGCAACAGTTCAGCGATCGCCAGTCTGACAAGATGGAGCGGCGCCGGGCCGAGCGAGCCATCGAGTTGGCCCGTCAGGAGTACGACAAGCAGGCCAGCTTCTGCAAGACCATGCAGCTGGTGCGCAGCTACAAAGATGGCGATCCACGCTTTAAACCGAGAACCGGCGAAATTCACGATTTCGCCCCAGCCAGCTGACCCTCACTTCATCAATTCATTGTGTTGATTAATTGACCCAAGCCAAGTTCGGGTCACTGAAGAGCCTTAGAATGATTAGCTGAAAATAAAAAGATATTTATCAGTTAGTTGGCTTTTTCAGGAACGACACATGACCACACGCCATCAGGAGGGGGAGATACACTTCCCCGACAACATCGCACTAATCTCGACCACGGATCCCGCCAGCCATATTACCTACGCCAACCAGCACTTCTGTGATGTGGCCGGGTATGGTGCTGCCGAGATGGAAGGGTTGCCCCACAATCTGGTGCGTCACCCCGACATGCCCAAGGCGGCCTTCGCCGACATGTGGCAGCGGCTGCGACAGGGCAAAAGCTGGATGGGGCTGGTCAAGAACCGCGCCAAAAGCGGTCAGTTCTATTGGGTAAACGCTTACGTCACCCCGATCCTCAATGCACAGAAGGAGATCGTCGAGTACCAGTCGGTACGCACCAAACCCGCTGCCAGCGATGTGGCCTGGGCCGAGCAGCTCTATGGCCTGCTGCGCAGCGGCAAGGCGCTTCCCTGGCTGAGCCGGCTTCACATTGAACCGGGCCAACTGACCCTCTGGCTCTCCATTGCTACATTGCTTACCACCCTTATTGCTTTTGCTACCGGCAACCTGTGCTGGCTGCTGCCCACCGCCCTGTTGCTGCTGGCACAGGCAACCCACGGCTGGCGCTTGCAGCAGCGGCTGGCTCATCTGCTCACCCTTGCCGATCAAGACAAGGGAACCCGCCTCTGTCAGGTGCTCTACACCCGGCGGCGCGACACCCTGGCGGCCGTTGA
This sequence comes from Aeromonas allosaccharophila, assembly GCF_000819685.1. Lineage (GTDB taxonomy): Bacteria > Pseudomonadota > Gammaproteobacteria > Enterobacterales > Aeromonadaceae > Aeromonas > Aeromonas allosaccharophila. Next base: position 77,871 of record NZ_CDBR01000025.1, read on the forward strand.
ACTGGCCTTGCGGATGAAGCAGGCCGAGCTCAAGGCCGTGGTCGGGCGCAGCGCCGACACCAACCAGCAGATCCTGCAGGCAGCCGAAGATGACCGAGGCAATATCCAGACCATCGATACTCATCTGCAGCAGCAGCGCGCCCACAGCGAGCAGCTGGCGACCGCCATCACCGAGCTGAGCCACTCCATTCGCGATGTAGCACACAGCGCCCATGAGGCGAGCAATCTGGTCACCGAGGTGCAACAGGTCTCCGCCGAGGGGCTGCAAGCACTGGCGACTACCCAATCCTCCGTCAACCAACTCCATCAGGAGCTGGATGCCAACCACGCCGTGTTGGCCCAGCTCACCAGCGACAGCCAGAAGATCAGCGGCATTCTGGAGGTGATCAGCCAAATCGCCGACCAGACCAACCTGCTCGCCCTCAATGCGGCCATCGAGGCCGCCCGGGCGGGCGAACAGGGACGCGGTTTTGCGGTGGTGGCGGATGAAGTGAGGGCGCTGGCCCAGAAGACCCGCGCCTCGACCAGCGAGATCCACGAGATGATCCAGGCGCTGCAACAGACCACCCGACAGCTGTCGGACGGGATGACGCAAGGGGCACAGACCTCGGTGCGCTGCCAGCAGCACGCAGGCACCACCGCCGACGTGCTCACCCAGATCAACCGGATGCTGGGACAGGTGACCCGCACCAGCGACGAGATCGCCCAGGCGGTGAGTCAGCAGGCCGACGTCACGGCGACACTCGACGAAGGGGTACACCAGATCCACCAGCTGGCCAGCCACACCGCCGACAACAGCAGGCAAGCCCTCGATGGCATCACCCTGCTGGTGGAACGGCTGCAGGATCTCTCGCGGCTGATCAACCAGTTCAGATATTGAAGCGACAGCGATAAAAAAAGCGCGTCGATTGACGCGCTTTTTGTGGTTCTTGCTGCTGACAGCGGCTTATTCGGCCGTCTCGCTGCTGGCAAACTCCGGCACCTTGGCCATGGCATCCAGCACCACCTGAATACCTGCGCCCGGTTTGCAGGCGTTCTCGCTCAGGTGGCGGCGCCAGGCGCGGGCCCCCTGCATGTTCTGGAACAGCCCCAAAATGTGGCGGGTCATGTGGGAGAGGTAGTTGCCCTTGGCCAGCTCCTGCTCGATATAGGGCAGCATCATCCGCACCACCTCGTGACGACTCGGCACAGCTCCGTTCTGGCCGAACACCAGGTTGTCTACCTGCGCCAGAATGTAGGGATTCTGATAGGCTTCGCGCCCCATCATGACGCCATCGACGTGTTGCAGGTGCTCGAGAGTCTGCTCCATGGAAGTAACACCACCGTTGAGGGCGATGGTCAGCTCCGGGTAATCCTGCTTGACCCGATAGACGCGGGGATAATCGAGCGGCGGGATCTCACGGTTCTCCTTGGGACTCAGGCCGCTCAGCCACGCCTTGCGGGCATGGACGATAAAGGTGTCGCAACCGGCATCGCGCACCTGTTCGATGAATGCCTGCAGAAATTCGTAGGAGTCCTGATCGTCGATACCGATACGGGTCTTCACCGTCACCGGAATATCGACCACATCGCGCATCGCCTTGACGCAGTCCGCCACCAGCGCCGGTTCCCCCATCAGGCAGGCACCAAAGCGACCGTTTTGCACCCGATCGGAGGGGCAGCCGACGTTGATGTTCACCTCGTCATAGCCGCGCTCCTCGGCCAGCTTGGCACAGCGCGCCAGATCGACCGGATTGCTGCCACCCAGCTGCAGGGAGATGGGGTGCTCCTGCTCGCTGTAACCCAGATAATCCCCCTTGCCGTGAATGATGGCGCCGGTGGTCACCATTTCGGTATAGAGCAAGGTCTGGCGGCTCATCAGTCGATGAAAGTAACGGCAATGCCGATCGGTCCAGTCCAGCATGGGGGCGATGGAAAAACGCTGCGCCTGCATAAAAATCATCCGGGTTGGCTAAAGAAAGGGGCGGATTTTATCACAACGTGAAGCAGCCCCAGAAAATGAATTTTGTCGCCGCGCCATGCGAGGCCCTGTGATAGTATCCGGTTAATAGAAAGGGTATCTGCGCGATCATGAATCAAGACCAACTTTTACAACGAGCCGAGCGACTCTGTATACAGCGAGGGATCCGCTTCACCCCGACCCGGCGTCAGGTATTTCGCCTGCTGGCGGCACACGGCAACGCCATCAGCGCCTATGATTTGTTAGCCCAGCTGCAACAAACCGAAGCCAATGCCAAGCCGCCAACCGTCTATCGGGCACTCGATTTTTTGCTCGAACAGGGCTTTGCTCACAAGGTGGAATCGCTCAACGCATTTATCTTCTGCTGCCACTTCGATCATGCTCACCCGATGCAGCTACTGATCTGCGACGAGTGCGGCGATGTGGTCGAGCTGCACGATACGGCCATAGATAGCGCGTTTTCCGAGCAAGCCCACTTGCATGGTTTTACGATTACCAATAAGACAATCGAGGCACATGGTCAATGTGCTCGCTGTACGCCCACTGTAGGAAGTCATCATGAAGGCTGATTTTGTAAATCCGTTCCTGCTATCCCTGCTCAATGTGCTCTCCACCATGGCACAGCTGGAACTCAAACCGGGCAAACCGAAACGCAAGATGGATGAGCTGGCGCGCGGCGACGTCTCCGGCCTGATCGGCATGGTCGGCCCGCAGACCCGTGGTTCTCTCTCCATCAGCTTCGAGAAGGGGCTGGCGCTGGAGATCATGCGCCGCATGCTGGGGGAAGCCCCCGCCAACATCAACGAAGAGGTGACCGACATGGTCGGTGAAATCACCAACATGGTAACCGGTGGCGCCAAGCGGATGCTGGGTGAGAAGGGTTACGAGTTTGATATGGCCACCCCCATCATCGTTTCCGGAGCCAACCACACCATCACTCACCGGGCCGATGGCACCAAGATCATGATGCCGTTCGAATCAGATTACGGCCGCGCCACCATCGAAATCTGCTTCGAGTAACCCTATGTGGAAAGCATTGAAATGGATTTTCATCTGCTGGGCCCTGTTGTTGATCCTGTCGGATATCCAGATCAGCACCTCCCTCTACAAATACGAGGATAACCGGGTGCTCATCAACTTCCCCCGCTGGGAAGCCAAGCAGCCTTGGGGCACCTTCGAGTGGCATGCCGGACGGGTGCAAACCCACTGGTACGGTCTGGACGGCAAACCCAAGCCGACAGGCCCGCAAATCTGACTTGTTAACGGATCCAGCAGAAACAGAAGAGGCCAGCAGATGCTGGCCTCTTTGCTATCTCTGACCGTGGATCAGGCCGCTTCGGCAGCCAGCTTCCCGCTTGACCGCACCAAGATGCCAAGGCCACAGGTCAGCAGGGTCGGCAACAACCAGGCGAGCCCCTTGTCGAACAGCGGCAGGAAGGCGAACACATCCATCTGCATACCGGCAGCGCCCAGTCCGTCCAGGCAGCCGAACAGGAAGGCCACCAGCAGCACGGCACGAAACACCAGACGTGGCCGACCGAAGCTACCCTGAGCAAAAGTCACCAGCACCAGCGCGATGGCAACCGGATAGATGGCCACCAGTACCGGAATAGAGAGCCTGATCAGCTCGCTCAACCCCACATTGGCCACCAGGACGCACAAGCAGCCCATCAGCAGCACCCACTTGCGGTATGTCCAGCCAGCCAGACTGTGGAAGAAGTCGGCACTAGCGCAAAGCAGACCGACCGCACTGGTAAAGCAGGCCAGGGTGATGATGGCGGCCAGGATGAACTGCCCCGGCTGACCAAACAGGCTCAGGACGTAGGCATTGACGATGGCGCCGCCATTGCTGGTATCGCTCGCCACTCCGGCTGCGCTATTGCCAAGGTAGAACAGGGAGATGTAGACCGCCGAGAGTCCGGCCGCAGAGATCAGGCCTGCGATGGTCAGGTATTTGAACTGGCTCGGGTAGTCTTCAATACCCTTGCGCCGCAGCAAACCGATGATAAGCGCACCGAACATCAGGGAGGCCAGGGTATCCATGGTGTTGTACCCCTCCAGCATCCCCTTGATGAGCGGGGCCTCGACATAGTCGCCGCTGGCATAGGGCATAGTGCCCTGTGGCGCCATAAAGACCCCGACCGCCAGAATAAGCAGCATCACCATCAGGGCCGGTGTCAGGTATTTGCCCACCGCATCCAACAGTCGACCCCGATTCAGCGAGACCAGGATCACCAGTGCAAAGAAGAGCAGGCTGTAAAGCAGCAGTCCGTATTGGCCGGCCTCGCCAAGCCAGGGCTTGAGCCCCATCTCGTAGGCGACCAATCCTGTGCGCGGTGTGGCAAAAGCCGGTCCCATAATGATGTAGATGGCGATGGCCAGCGCTGTGGCGGCCCAGCCCGGTAGATAGCGGGTCATCCCGGTCCAGCCACCCGCGCCGCCACCCGAACTCCCCTTAGCCACCGCAATCAGGGTGATCAGCGGCAAGCCCACCGCCGTCAGCAAAAAGCCGCTCATGGCAGCCAGCAGATGCTCACCGGCCATGAAACCGGCCAGCGGCGGAAAAATGATATTGCCTGCCCCCAGATAGAAGGCAAACGTCATAAACCCCAATCCGAATACATCGGACAACTTCAATGATTCCGTCAAACCCAACCTCATCTGCCTTATCAGCTTGTTATTGATTGCACCCACTGCCTGGCAGATAACCGGTAACAATACCTCTTGCTTCTTTCTCGTCCTGAGACAGGATAAGAATCACTCACTCAGCATAAAGAAAATGAATAAAAGCTCAATCTCAAATTAATATATTGAAACAATTTAACTATGCAGAGTTAATCACCAATAAATTTGGAAATCTCAAAAGGATACAAAACAGAGGTTGCACCAAGAGGGGAGGACGGGTGGCAAAGGAGTGGAACTGACGAACGTCGCCGACAGCGATCATCACGACACTGCGGCACAGACTGCAGAAAGATGAAAAACAAAAGAGCCTGCACGGGGCAGGCTCTTGGCAACATCACATCGGGCGTGATCAGGCGGCTTCGGCGGCCAGCTCGGTCGGACGCACCACCATGCCCACTACGCAGGCCAGCAGGGTCGGCATCAGCCAGGCGAGGCCCTTGTCGAACAGCGGCAGGAAGGCGAACGCATCCATCTTCATGCCGGCAGCACCCAGACCATCCAGGCAACCGAACAGGAAGGCAACCACCAGCACAGCACGGAACACCAGACGGGGACGACCGAAGTAACCCTTCAGGAAGGTGACCAGCACCAGCGCCACGGCAACCGGATAGATGGCAACCAGCACCGGAATGGAGAGGCTGATCAACTGGCTCAGGCCCACGTTGGCCACCACGGCGCAGACAACGCCCAGCAATACCACCAGCTTCTTGTAGCTCATGCCGGTGAGATTGTGGAAGAAGTCTGAACAGGCGGAGATCAGACCCACGGCAGTGGTGAAGCACGCCAGGGTGATGATGGCGGCCAGGATCAGTTGACCGGGCTGACCAAACAGACTCAACACGTAGGCGTTGACGATGGCGCCACCGTTGCTGACATCCGTCGCCACACCGGCCGCGGTGTTACCCAGACGGAACAGGGAAACATAGACCACGCACAGACCAATGGCGGAGATGAGGCCGGCAATGGCCAGATACTTGAACTGGCTCTTGTAGTCGTTGATGCCCTTCTGGCGCAGCAGGTCGACGATCAGGGCGCCAAACATCAGGGACGCCAGGGTGTCCATGGTGTTGTAGCCTTCCAGGATCCCTTTCACGAAGGGGCTGTTCTGATAGTCACCGGACGCATCAGGCATGGTGCCTTGCGGCGCTACGAATACCCCGACCGCCAGGGTCAGCAGCAGCAGCATCAGTACCGGTGTCAGGTATTTGCCGATGGCATCCATCAGCTTGCCCTGGTTCATGGAAACCAGCATGGCCACGCCGAAGAAGATCACGGTATAGGCCGCCAGACCCACCTGACCCATGTCACCGATGAACGGCTTGAGACCCATCTCGTAGGCCACCAGACCGGTACGGGGAGCAGCAAAGGCCGGGCCGATGATGATATAGATGGCCACGGCCAGCGCGGTCGCGACACCGGCAGGCAGCAGCTTGGTCATGCCCGCCCAGCCGTTACCGGCTTTCGCCACGGCCAGAATGGTCACCAGGGGCAGGCCCACGGCAGTCACCAGGAAGCCGAACATCGCCAGGGAGAGGTGCTCACCGGCCATGTAACCGGCCAACGGCGGGAAAATGATATTACCGGCGCCCAGGTAGAAGGCGAAGGTCATAAACCCTAATCCGAGTACATCGGACAATGTGAGTGATTTCGTCAAGTTCAACCTCGTCTGTCTTGTAAATTATTGCTTGTTATAGTTTTTATCGGTCGCTGACCGGGTGTGTTCAGGGGGGATAAAAAAAGAGCCCCGCGTGTTTTTTCATCACAACCAGTGGTTTTAGCTGGTCTGGAGCGGGCGCTCGATCTGGAACCAGCATAATGGCGTGAAAAAATAGTTCAAGACGAAATTTACATCTTCAAATAGAAGGGGCTGGTCAGTTGGATATATCTGTCGGAATAGGCTCCATCAGCAGAATGGATCACAATCTCCCCCCTCTCACACCTGTTTAATCCTCTGCCAAGTAGCAATAAAACACGATTTGCCTCTTTACCCTCCCTGGTGATAACAGCTGTATAACAAATCCCATGCAGATCATAATGCGCCGAGATGCATAAAATTTCATCGGCCATCGCCGTCGGCAGTACCAGCGCCACCTGACCGTTCTGGCTCAGCAAACGATTGCAGGCTGCCAGTAATCCGTGACTATCGAGGGCGCCGGTATGACGGGCCAACGCCCGCGCCGGATCGCTAAATGACTGGCCTGCCACGAAATAGGGGGGGTTGGAGACGACAAGATCGTAAGGGGCAGCCTGATAATCCTGAATGGCACTCTCTATGATGGTCACCCGATCGGCCCAGGGAGAGGCCGCCGCATTCTCCCGCGCCTGGCTGGCCGCATTAATATCCAGCTCGACCGCATCGAGACGGCAGTCAGATCTGCTGCGCTGGGCCAGCATCAGGGCGATCAGGCCGCTGCCGGTGCCGATATCGAGCACCCGGTGCGCCCGTTCGACCGGTGCCCAGGCACCGAGCAGAATGCCATCGGTGCCTACCTTCATGGCGCAGCGATCGTGATTGATATGGAACTGTTTGAAGGTAAATCCGCGACTACGCCCCATATGGCCCCCGTCATCTGAAAAAATGGTGGGCGATTATAGCGGCTAAGACACACTCACCAATAGGAGCCGACGAGATAATCGCCTATAATCTGCCGTTTCCTTAATGACCGAGTATTGCCATGAGCCAGTCCTTTGATGATTTCGACCTGCACCCCGCCCTCAACCGGGCCTTGGCCGAGATGGGATTCACCCGCCCCACCACCATCCAGCAGATGGTGCTGGAGCCAGCCCTGGACGGCCGCGATATTCTGGCATCCGCTCCAACCGGTACCGGCAAAACAGCCTCCTTCCTGCTGCCGGCACTCCAGCACCTGCTGGACTTCCCGCGCCGCAAGCCAGGCCCCTGCCGCATGCTGATCCTGACCCCGACCCGCGAGCTGGCGCTGCAGGTGACCGCCCACGCCAAGGCGCTGGCGGTGCACACCAACCTCAGCATCGAGACCATCATCGGCGGCGTCAGTCATGAAGAGCAGTTGCCTGCCCTGACCAAGACCACCGACATCGTGGTCGCCACCCCGGGTCGTCTGCTCGAGTACATCGAGAAAGAGGAGTTCGAGAGCCACGACATCGAGGTGCTGGTGCTGGATGAAGCGGACCGCATGCTGGACATGGGCTTTATCAAGGATGTGAACCGCATCGTGGCCGAAGCGCGCTATCGCAAGCACACCATGCTGTTCTCCGCCACGCTTGAAGGAGCTGGCCTTGAGAAGTTCGCCAACGAGATCCTCAACGATCCGGTCGAACTGCACGCCGAGCCGCCCCGCAGCGAACGTCGCCCGATCACCCAGTGGGTGCATCTGGCCGATGATGCCGCCCACAAGCTGGCGCTGCTGATCCATATCCTGAAAGATCCGGAAACCCAGAAAGCCATCGTCTTCGTCAAGACCCGCGAGCGTCTGGCGGAGCTCTCCGGCCAGCTGCAGGCTGCGGGCATCCCGTGCGCCTGGATCCGTGGCGAGATGGAGCAGAGCAAGCGCGTCGAGTCGATCCGCAAGTTCCACGCAGGGGAAGTACCCTTCCTGATCGCGACCGACGTTGCCGCCCGTGGCATTGACCTGCCCAACGTCAGCCATGTCATCAACTATGACATGCCCTACGGTACCGACGTTTACGTCCACCGTATCGGCCGTACCGGTCGCGCTGGCAACCGTGGCTGCGCCATCAGCCTGGTCGAAGCACACGACATGGCGATGGTTGCCAAGATCGAACGCTACACCGAGGAGCGCCTCAAGCGCCGGGTCATCGACGAGCTGCGTCCGAAACACAAGGAAGCGCGGGTACCGGTGAAGAAGAAAAAGCCGGTCGACAAGAAAAAGTCCGCCAAGAAGAAAAAGAAGAAGTAATCGCCAAGCGCGAAAGAGAAGGGCCATCCCACGGGATGGCCCTTCTGCATGCTGCATCACCTTGCCTGACGGTCAGGCCACGGCTCTGCGCATCCCAATATGGGGGATATCATCTTCGAGATAGCCTTCCCCTTCAGCCACAAAGCCGTGCTGACCGTAAAATCCCTGCAGATGGGCCTGCGCGCCGAGCCAGATGCTGTGAGTCGGCCAGCGGGCCTCGCAGGCTGTCACCGCCTCGCCAATCAGCTGGTGACCGAGGCCACCGCCACGCGCTTTGGGCGAGGTGACCACCCGGCCGATGGCGGCACCGCTCTCATCACCAATACCGGGCGCCATGATCCGCGCGTAAGCAGCAAGCTGTTCGCCCTGATAACCGAGTAGGTGCCAGACCCCCTCGCGGCGATCCAGCCCATCCAGATCCTGGAAGGGGCAGGTCTGCTCCACCACGAACACCTCGGCCCGCAATGCCAACAACTCGTACAACTCGTCAGTGGTCAATTCAGACCAGGGTTTCAGGATCCAGTTCATCGGCGACTCCTTATCAATTCGGCCTGCCAGCATAATCGTGACGCCAGCGCCCTGCATTAACCTTTGTTAAGTTCTTTCAGTCGTTTGCGAATACGGCTCAGGCTGCAGATGCAGCGTAATGCGCGGGTAGATCGGGTATAGGGAGCAACACCAACCCCTTTGCACAAAATCGGGCGCTAATAGAGAGGAAGTCAGCCCTCGCCAAGTGCTTTCAACCGCTTGCGAATGCGGCTCAGGCTGATGGGGGTAATGCCGAGATAGGCGGCGATCTGGTGGTCGGGCACTCTGGCATCGAGCGCGGGGAAGCATTGCAGAAAGTGCTGATAGCGGGCCTGCGGACTCCCGGTCAGCAGCAACAGCTCCTTCTCCTCCTTGATGCGCAGCTGTACCTCCAGCAGGTGCCGGTACCAGACAGGCCAACAGCAGAGCTGGCGCAGGTCGGCCAGCTGGAACAACTGCAAACGGCAGGGTTCCAGCGCCTCCACGCTGTAGCGGGCAGGCTCACCACTGAGCAGGTGGTGGAAATCGAGAAACTCGTCCCCCTCCCAGTAGAACTCCTTGATGTACTCGCGGCCATCCGCCAGCACCACTTTGGCCCGCAGCAGCCCCTGCTCCACCCTGACCAGCAGATCAGGGCTATCGCCAGCGTGCCAGAGGCAAGATCTGGGGGCGAGCGTCAGCGGCCGGGCAAAAGAGAGGAGGCGCGCGGCCTCCTCTTTATTTGCGACCTGCGCCCAACTGAAGGGGGGTCTGTCGGTCATCACGGCATTAACTGCGGCGCTGACGCACGGCTTCGAACAGGCAGACGCCGGTCGCTACCGAGACGTTGAGGCTGGATACCGCCCCCGCCATCGGGATACTCACCAACTCGTCGCAATGTTCACGGGTCAGACGGCGCATCCCCTTGCCCTCGGCGCCCATCACCAGCGCCATCGGGCCGGTCAGCTTGGCTTGATAGACATCGTGATCCGCCTCACCGGCAGTGCCGACGATCCAGACGCCGCGATCCTTCAACTCCCGCAGACTACGAGCCAGATTGGTGACCTGGATCAGCGGCACCACTTCGGCGGCGCCACAGGCGACCTTGCGTACCACCGAGGTCAGGCCGGTGGCCTTGTCCCGCGGCACGATCACCGCATGGACCCCGGCCGCATCGGCGCTGCGCAGGCAGGCACCGAGGTTGTGCGGATCAGTCACGCCGTCCAGCACCAGCAGGAAAGGCTGAGTCTGTTGTTCGGCCAGACTGTCCAGCAAACTGGCCAGATCGTGCTCGGCCAGCTTGGGCGCTTCGATCACCTTGGCCATGATGCCCTGGTGATTGTTGCCCTCGGCTTTATCATCAAGTGTCTTGCGGTTCACGCTCTGCACCTTGAGACCGAGGGATTCAAGCTCGGTCAACAGGGGTTGCAGCCGGTCGTCATCGCGCCCCTTGAGGGCCCACACTTCGATGAAACGCTCCGGGGTGCGCTCAAGCAGCGCGGATACAGCGTGAATGCCGTAGATCAGTTCAGTACTCATTTAGTGCTCTTGGCCTTATCGCGAGCGTTTTTGCTCGGTCGTCTGTTGCTGGGCTTGGCGCGGCCACCCTTGTCGGATTTGCCGTGATCCTTGCCCTCTTTGCGTTTTTCGTGGCGCTGGGCGCTCTTGGCCTTCTCTTTCTTGATTTCGGCCTGCTTGCGCGCCATCTCTTTGGCATTCTTGCCGGTGGCCTGGAGCGGCTCTTCCACCATCACGAAGTCGATCTTGCGATCGTCCAGGTTCACGCCCATCACCTTGACCCGCACCTTGTCACCCAGACGGTAGCGACGGCGGAAGTTCTCGCCGATCAGCTGCATGTGCAGGGGATCAAACTGGTAGTAGTCGTTGGTGAGGGTGCTGACGTGGACCAGACCATCGATGTGGATCTCCGCCAGACGGACGAAGAAACCAAAACCGGTGACGCTGGCGATCACGCCATCGAACTCATCACCCACGTGATCCAGCATGTACTCGCACTTGAGCCAGTCGGCCACGTCGCGAGTCGCATCATCGGCACGGCGCTCGGTCATGGAACAGTGCTCGCCCATCGGGTCCACTTCTTCCAGCTGGTAGTGATAACCACCGCTCGGAGTCCACTTGTGGCGCAGGTTGCCCTGTTGCTCTTTTGCGGTCTGGTACTTGATGGCACGGTGCAGGATCAGGTCGGGATAGCGACGGATTGGCGAAGTGAAGTGCGCATAGGACTTCAACGCCAGACCGAAGTGACCGATGTTGTCAGCCTGATAGACCGCCTGACGCATGGAGCGCAGCAGCATGGTGGAGAGCAGCTCGGCATCCGGGCGCCCTTCAAACTTGGCAGCCAGCTCGGCAAAGTCTTTCGGTTCGGGTTCGAGACCGCCTTTGAGCTCCAGACCCAGTTCGGCCAGAAAATCACGGAAACCGGTCAGACGCTCTTCACCCGGACGGTCGTGCACCCGGAACAGGGCAAAGGCTTCGTTCTTCTCGATGTAACGGGCCGCGGCCACGTTCGCCTGGATCATGCACTCTTCGATGATCTTGTGGGCGTCGTTGCGCACCAGTGGCACGATCTGGTCGATCTTGCGCTGGGCGTTGAAGATGAAACGGGTCTCGTCGCTCTCGAACTCCACCGCACCACGCTGGTGACGGGCGTGCTTGAGCGCCTTGTAGAGGTTGTTGAGCTCTTCGATGTGGCCCACCAGCGGGTCATATTGCTGACGCAGCTTGGGATCACCATCCAGAATGGCCGCGACCTTGCTGTAGGTCATACGGGCGTGGGAGTTCATTACCGCTTCGTAGAACTTGTAACCGGACATGCGACCGGCGGCGGAGATGGTCATCTCGCACACCATGCAGAGACGGTCAACCTGCGGATTCAGGGAGCACAAACCGTTGGAGAGCACCTCCGGCAGCATGGGCACCACGAACTCGGGGAAATAGACCGAGTTGCCGCGCTGATAGGCTTCGGCATCCAGCGCAGTGCCGGGCTTCACGTAGGCGGATACATCCGCAATGGCAACCCACAGGCGCCAGCCGCCACCACGCTTGGCTTCACAGAAGACGGCGTCATCGAAGTCACGGGCATCTTCCCCGTCAATGGTGACCAGCGGCAGGGCGCGCAGGTCGATACGACCCTCTTTGGCCTTTTCCGGTACCTGTTCGCCGAGACCGGCAACCTCTTTGGTCACCTCCTCTGGCCAGGTATGCGGGATACCGTGGGTACGCAGGGCAATTTCGATCTCCATGCCCGGGGCCATGTTCTCGCCCAGCACGTCCAGTACGGTACCGACCGCGTTAATGCGGGAGTTGGCGCGCTGGTTGATGCGCACCACCACGACCTGGCTCTGGCGAGCCCCCTTGTTTTCGCCTTCCGGGATGATGATGTCCTGACCGATGCGGCTGTCATCCGGCACCACGAAACCGACGCCGTTCTCGACGAAGTAACGGCCGACGATGTCTGCCTCACGGGGCTTGAGCAGGCGCACCAGACGCGCTTCCTGACGACCCTTGCGGTCAATCTCGGTCGGCTGCACCAGCGCATAGTCACCGTGCATCAGGCGCTGCATCTCGCGGTTGTTCAGATACAGATCCGGTCCACCACCTTCCGGGCGCAGAAAACCGAAACCATCTTTATGGCCGAGTACATACCCTTTGACCAGATTCAGACGATCCGGCAAGGCGTAACATTGGTTGCGAGTGAATACCAGCTGCCCATCGCGCTCCATGGCGCGCAGACGACGGCGCAAAGCTTCCAACGGCTCTTCGTCAGTCAGCTTGAGTGCCTTGGCCAGCTCTTCGCGGGACATCGGCTTTTCGTGACCCTTGATGAGTTCGAGGATCAGCTCGCGACTGGCGATGGGGTTTTCGTATTTTTCGGCCTCGCGTTGGAGGAAAGGATCTTTTTGAGACATAAGCAGGCCTTAGGGTAGGTAATAACCCAGCCATTATATCGAAGGGGGGGGCGAATGGCATCCATCGGCTGCCTTTTGGCCAATCTCTCTGTCATACTATCTTCAGTTCGCTGGCATGATGAGACACGGAACTCATGAGTAAGGACACGTTTGCCCAATCCGCCGCCTATCTCAAGCAGGCGGTACCCTTGATGATCAAGTACCAAATTCCCACGACGCCGGACAATTACCACCTGTGGTACAGCTATGTCTCGGCCAGCATGCCCGAGCTCAACCAGGCGATCGATCAGGCCGTCAAGCTGCAGGGAACCTGCTCGCTCACCACCTGCGAACGGCTCTATCACCAGTATCTGGCCGCTCAGGATGAGAAGCAGATGGAGGCAATGAAACTAAGCCTTGCCGCCATGGCCAACGAGCTCGGTCACTCCATGCAGGACGCCATCTCCGATACCGGCATGTTTCAGGAGATGCTCGACAAGAGTTTTGACAAGCTCAGCCGCATCGATGACGAGGGCTTCAGTCTGGAAGACACCATGGGGATCCTGCGGGAACTGGTGCGCGAATCGCGGGACGTGCGGATGTCCACCATGCACTTTCGCAATCAAATCAGCAATGCAGAGAAAGAGATCAAGGAGCTGCGGGCGGCGCTCAACGAGACCCGCAAGCTGGCCAACGAAGATGCCCTCACCAACCTGCTCAATCGTCGCGCCTTCGATCTGGAGCTGGAAGGACTGATCCGCAGCCAGCATCCCTTCTCACTGATCCTGACCGATATCGATCGCTTCAAGAACTTCAACGACGAATATGGCCATCTGCTCGGCGATCAGGTACTGCGTGCCTTCAGCAAACGGCTGCGTGACGCCTGTCAGGAGGGGGTAACCGCTTATCGGATCGGCGGAGAAGAGTTCGCCCTGCTGGTTCCCCATCGCGCTCTGGCACTGGCCAGACAGATGGCGGAAAGCATGCGCCGGGCCATCGAACGGATGTCGATTCTGGATCGCAAGTCGGGTCGTCGTATCGACCACATCACCGCCTCGTTTGGCGTGGGTGAGTTCAACGGTCAGGAGAGCGCGGACTGTCTGGTCGAACGTACCGACAAGCTGCTCTACAAGGCCAAGGAACTCGGCCGCAACCGGGTGATGCCGCTGCCGTCCTGATACTGCAACCCTCATAACGCCTTGCGCCGCGAAATGAAAAAGCCAGTCAGATCAACTGACTGGCTTTTTGGTCTCTCTTGCTCCGACAGGGGCTGTTCATTCCAGCCCCAGTGGAGATCAGGTCAGTGTGAAGGATTACTCCTGCACCTCGCTGACACCTTCGACTTTCACATCAACGCGACGATCCGGTGCCAGGCAGACGATCAGCTCACGCTTGGACTTGCTGACACAGCTGTCGCCGGTAACCGGTGAGGATTTACCACGCCCTTCCACATTGATCTTGGCGGCCGGGATCCCTTTACCAACCAGATAGTTGGCGACGGTCTGGGCACGTTGCTCGGAAAGCTTCTGGTTGTAGGCATCGGAACCGATACGGTCGGTGTGACCAATCACGGTTGCTACGCCATCCTTGGGTCGCGCCTCTTCGATCTGGGTATAGAGGCTATCCAGCGCCTGACTGGCCTCTGGCTTGAGAGTCGCCTTGTTGAAGTCAAACAGCACGTCGGAACTCAGGGTGAACTGCTTCTCAACCATCACAGGCGCGGGAGCAGGTACCGGAGCCGGGGCTGGCGCCACAGGAGCAACCTGACCAAAGCGATAAACCGCCGCCAGCGACAGCAGACCGTTATCCATTCTCACGCCGGTGTCATCACGGTCGCCATACGGTGTGGTGTACTGGTACTCCAGGCGAGCAGCCCAGTCGAGGTTGAATGCATACTCGGCACCCAGTGCACCCACAAAGTTGAACCGGCCGTCCCCCCCGTTTAGGTCACTGTTCGCTGCTGCATAACCGCCGCCGATACGTCCATACAGGTCAAGGCTATCAGTCACAGGGAAGCCCAGCTTCAAAGACAAATGGATTAGCTGAGCCTGAACTTCATCTTGAAACGCAGCGCCCGTGGCGGAGCGGGCATCATATTTGTATTTACCCAGATAATCGTATCCATATTCGATACCTAGGTTCTTGTTGGCTTGATAGCCAACAAATACACCCGCCCCGAGAGCATCATTGGTCTCATTACCGAGGGTGAAATTGTTGCTTTCATCAATGCTATAGAAATTGGACCAACCCAGTTTGGCACCGCCATACCAGGTGTTGTCCTGACCGGCAGCCTGGGCATTGGCCGCCAGCAAGCCGGTAACCAGCAAGGTAATCAATGTTTTTTTCATGTCTGAGCCTCTGCAACTTTATGTAGGAGGAGGTTGACTGATATCACCTCGTCTTATAGGTGCAACCACCCAAAAGCGATCGCAGCATATCAACGTTAGCCTATTTTCAAGTCACTGATATCAATTAACAAAAAACACTGTAACGCAAGTGTGTTACAAAAACAGCAACAAATGTTTGTTATTTGAACTAAGTGTGACGCAAAAAGACGTATTGATCAGGGCTCGGGGGAGAACAGGGGCCAGCAGAATACTGGCCCGGTGAGGAATCAGTGACGAACAAACTCGTAGTTCCGGTCAATAAAATCAGCCACGCGCTGACTCAGTGCCGTGTGCACGGTTTTGGTCGGATGTACCTGATCCCAGAACATATGCTCATCGCAGTTGAGGACTGCGGCACTACGTTTTGCCTGCGGGCTCACCACCGCCTGCGCCAGGATCGGGTTACCGGCGATCGCCACCCTCTCGGACAGACTCAAAGCCGGAGCCGGGGCAACCTCGGCGGCGCTACCGGAGAAGGGCTTCCACATGTAGCCACCGTCATAACAGGCGTGCTCGGTGTCGCTCAGGCCAAACAGCTGGGGATCGCGCACCATTTCGTCAAACTGCTTGTCCACTTCGAACAGCTTCACGATGCCGAGGGGGGCCAGCTCGCGGGTGAGGTTCTGCAGCCGCTGGTTGTGGTAGCTGGCCACATGGCGCACCTTCTCCACCACCTTCATGCTGCGGGCCGACGGGGTCTGCCCCAGATCCGGTATGTTGAACAGCAGGATCTGCTGCGCGCCGTTGAGCACCAACCGGTTGGATGCCAGCCGGATGGTATCGATCACCCGATCCGCATCCCGCTCGGTGTTCCAGCCATAGGCCAGATAGTCATTGGCACCGACCCAGATCACCACCAGGTCATCGGGGTGGAACTTGTCCTTTTTCAGGAACTGATCGATCTCGTAGTCGAGGTTATTGATCACCTGATACTTGGGATCCCATGCCCACTTGTTAAACCAGCCCAGCTTGTTGTAGGCCACCGCCGTCGCGCCGCCTTCCGCCTCGTTGGCCACGACCAGACCGGGGAAATGCTGGTCACGCAACTGCTCCAGCCACACCGGGCCGTTGCTGAAACGCCCGTTGAAGTAGGGTGGGCTGGAGGGGAGATACCCCCGCATCTTTTTGTACATCTTGCCGGTGTCGGAGAGGCTGTCACCAAACATCACAACCCGGGAAAAATGTTGGCGTCCCTCTGCCGCTTGCGCGGTCAATGCCATTAACCCCAATAAACAAACAAGCCATTTTTTCATATTGTTATGCTCTTCGATTAAGCAGGTGAGACCTGCGGACTTCTCCTCGAGTGGCGACAGGCATGGGAAGAGTCTGCTGCCACTGACTTCTGGTGAAGGCGACAGATTACAGTTCCAGATGAAATCACACATGTTCCGCCACCGATGAAATCGCTTGCGCTCACAAAACAGACAATCACACCAGCCTATTTCTTTCACGCTTGTTTCACGCCCCCCCCGGCACAATGCCCTCATACCAACGACAGGAGTATGAAATGAACAAGGCAAGCGCAAGCGTAATCGGACTGTTGACCCTGATGTCTGTCTCCTCTTTTGCCATGGCGGCCTATACCGGCCCGCAAGAGCAGAACAAGGTTTCCGTTGCTCAACTGAAAGATCTGGCCGATGACAGCTGGGCCACGCTGGAAGGGAAACTGGTCAAGCACCTGGGCGGCGAGAACTATCTGTTCCGCGATGCCAGCGGTGAAGTGGAGGTCGAAGTGGATCAGGATGTGTGGCGTGGCACCGAAGTAGGCCCGGATGATCAGATCCGCATCCGTGGTGAAGTGGACCACAGCTGGAACAAGACCGAAGTGGAAGTGAAAACCCTGGAGAAAGTGGGCGCGGCCCCGCAGACCAAGGGCGGCTTTATCGCCAAATAAGGCCACTTCAACGACGAACTGGCCAGACGTTAAAAGGGCGCTTGATATCAAGCGCCCTTTTGCATGTTTAACCCAGCGTCACCGCTTAACCGGCCCGACTTGCAAAGGCTCTCTTGAACCCCTTCTCGGCCTGATTGACCTTGTAGAGGTAACGGCGCGCCTCCTCTTTGGGATGTTGCTCGGTCAACACCTGATAGACCGCCTCGGGGGAGAGCCGGTTGATCCGGCCCGGCGCCGCCTTGCGATCGCTGGAGAAGGTATTGAGTACCCCGCCCGCGCCACCGTTATAGGCAGAGATCACCGCATAGCGACGGGAGCGCGGGTCCTCGATATCCGCCAGATAGACGGTCTGCAACAGGTGCAGATAGGCGGTACCGACATCAATGTTGTAGGCCGGATTGAACAGCTCCTCCCGGGTTGGCTGGCCGTTCTTGCCCTTGACCCGAACATAGACGTCACGACCGGCGGTAGCCGGGATCACCTGCATCAGGCCATAAGCGTTGGCATGGCTCACCGCATAGGGGTTGAAGCTGCTCTCGGTCTTGATCACCGCATAGATCAGGCTCTCCGGCACGCCGTATTTGCGCGACGCTTCCCGGATGATCCCCGCATACTTGTAGCCCCGTCGATCTTCATGGTTGGCCACCATGGGTATATCGACGAAGAAGATGGTGCGAATACCCAGAGTGCGCTTCTTCATCGCCGTGTTGAGCAGGTAATCGGCATAACGCTCGGCGCGCCAGGAGGCGCGGATTGGCTGGCGCTGATTGTCCAGCACCTGACCGTAGAGGAAGGGCTCGCCGCCGGTCAGAATTTCCCGGTCGGAGTAAAGATCCACTTCGGCCGGATCGTCCGGCGTCAGCAGGGTCTCGATGATGGCGCGACGCAGGTGAGCGCGGGGATCGATGCCCGAGACAGTCTCCACCATGATGTGACCGCTGGAGAAGTCGATGTGGGCCCGGCTCTTGTACTGATCCGTGTATTTGACGTAGTCAAACTTGCCCGCAAACAGCGCCTCCCGCCCCCATATCTCGTTCACGTTATGGGAGAGCGCGCTGATCATGTGTTCAAAACCGCGGATGTCCTTGCCGTTGACCAGATCGTCATCCTCACTCCCGCTGGGCTTGGGGGAGGATGAGCAGGCAGAGAGAAACAGCAGGGTGCACAGCAGCCAAAAAATTCGGCCCATAGGATCCTCAAACCGGGCAGCAGAGCTGCCCATCATTCATTTGCTGCGACTTCAGGAGCGGTCACGCCAGTGTGGCGCCATTCCCGCACCTGTTCACACGTACAACAGCCGGAGAGCTTACTGGGCAGGCGGGGTGTAACCTTCGATCTGCACTTCACCTGCATCAAACAGGTAGCTGACCATCTCTTTTTCCAGCAGTTGGCGATGCTCAAGATTCATCATGTTGAGCTTTTTCTCGTTGATCAGCATCACCTGTTTCTTCTGCCACTCGGCCCAGGCTTCCTTGCTGATGTTGTCAAAAATCCGCTTGCCGAGCTCGCCGGGATAGAGTTGGAAATCCAGACCTGGGCCCTCTTTTTTCAGGCGTTGGCAAAATACAGTACGGCTCATGTTGACCTCTATGGTTGTAACTCTGGATAGGCGAGCAGACGGGCCGTGGCGGCCGCCAGCCCCACCTCGGCAGGATGGCGTAAGTTATACCAGAGTCGGTTATCTGCTTCCATGAGCCGCAGCGGCTGCGCCTCATCAATGTCAATCAGCAGCGGCTGAATATCGAGATGGAAGTGGCTGAAGGTATGGCGAAAACCGGCCAGTTCACGATAACCGTGATGGCTCAGGCCGAGGGATGCCAGCAGACCATCCACCTCCGCCAGCGAGGCCACCTGCGGGAAGCAGTAGAGCCCGCCCCAGATCCCCTGCGGCGGCCGCTTCTCCAGCAATAACTCGTCACCATGGCGGATCAACAACATGACGCCATCACGGGCCGGAATGCTCTTCTTGGGCTTGCTGTTGGGATAAGCGGTAGGCTTGCCTTGCGACAGCCCCTGGCAATCGGCCCGCACCGGACAGCGATCACAGGCTGGCTTGCTGCGGGTGCAGATAGTGGCCCCGATATCCATCATTGCCTGATTGTATTGCGCCACTCCCAGCTTGGGAGTCAGCCGGATGGTGATCTCCCACAGTTCGTTCTCCACCTGTTTCTGGCCGGGCCAGCCCGGCAGCGCCAGCCAACGGGTGAGTACCCGCTTCACGTTGCCATCAAGGATGGCGTGGGGCTGACCAAGAGAGAGCGACAGCACGGCCCCGGCGGTTGAGCGACCAATCCCCGGCAGCGCCATCACCTCGTCAAAGCGCTCGGGAAAGAGGCCGTGGAGATGATCGCGGATCTGCTGGGCCGCCTTGTGCAGGTTGCGGGCCCGGGCGTAGTAGCCAAGCCCGGTCCAGTGGTGTAGCACCTCGTCGACAGGGGCATCGGCCAGCGCCACCACATCGGGGAAGCGCGCCATAAAACGCTGGTAGTAGGGGATCACGGTAGCGACTTGGGTCTGCTGCAGCATGATCTCCGAGACCCAGACCCGGTAAGGGGTCTTCTCCTGCTGCCAGGGCAGGGTTTTGCGGCCATGAAGCTCGTACCACTCCAGAACCCGGCTTGCGAAGGTTGATTGATTCACGTTGTTCTCATGTCGTTGATATATGGGGAACTCTGCGGTTCCTTCGGCTCATCTGGCCTGAGCGGGCATAAAGTCATCCCGCAGCACAGCGCCAGCTGTCTGGTGCGGCAGCGTAAGGCCTCGTCACGCCCAAGTCAAAGCCGCGCTGACTGGCACTGCGGGCAGGTGGTGGTCAGGCAGCAAAGCGGTAACAAAGACGATATACTCGGCCCCACGATTGATGACGGGAGAGACGGTTTGCAGACTTATCTGGTTGGGGGCGCAGTGCGGGATCGCCTGCTGGGATTGCCGCAGGGCGACAGGGATCATCTGGTGGTCGGTGCCACCGTGGAGCAGATGCTGGCGCTGGGTTTTACCCAGGTCGGTCGCGACTTTCCGGTATTTCTTCACCCCAAAACCCAGCAGGAGTATGCCCTCGCCCGTACCGAACGCAAACAGGGTCAGGGCTACACCGGCTTTGTCTGCCACGCCGCCCCCGATGTGACGCTGGAGCAGGATCTGCTGCGCCGGGATCTCACCATCAACGCCATCGCCGAGGATGATCAGGGCCAGCTCCACGATCCCTACGGTGGCATTGAGGATTTGGAAAAACGGCTGCTGCGCCACGTCTCCCCCGCCTTTGCCGAAGACCCGCTGCGCATCCTGCGGGTCGCCCGCTTCGCCGCGCGCTTCCATGCCCAGGGTTTTGCCATTGCGCCAGAGACCCTCACCCTGATGAGCGAGATGACGGCCGCCGGCGAGCTGGCCCACCTCACCCCGGAGCGGGTCTGGAAGGAGCTGGAAAAAGTGCTGCTGGGGCCGACCCCGCAGATCTTTATCGAGGTGCTGCGCCAGTGCGGCGCCCTCAAGGCGCTCTTCCCCGAAATTGATGCCCTGTTTGGCGTCCCCGCCCCGGCCAAGTGGCACCCGGAGATCGACACCGGCATCCACACCCTGATGGTGCTGGAGCAGGCGTGCCGGATCTCCCCCGAGCTGACGGTGCGCTTTGCCGCCCTCTGCCACGACCTCGGCAAGGGGATCACCCCCAAGGAGTTCTGGCCCAGCCATCACGGCCACGGTCAGAAGGGGCTGCCGCTTATTCGCGCCCTGTGCGAGCGGTTCAGGGTACCCAACGAGTGCCGGGATCTGGCGCTGCTGGTGAGCGATCTGCATACCCACATCCACATCGCCTTTGAGCTCAAGCCAGCCACCCTGCTCAAGGTGTTCGACAAGGCCGATGCCTGGCGCCGCCCCGAGCGCTTTGCCCAGTTGCTGGATGCCTGCCGCGCCGACTTCCACGGCCGTACCGGTTTCGAGGAGCGGGTCTACGCCGAGCCGGACTATGTGGCCGAAGCGCTGGCTGCCGCCCAGGCGGTGCCGGTGAAAGAGATAGTGGCGGCAGGTTACAAGGGAGAAGAGATCAAGGAGCAGCTGGCCAAAAAGCGGACCGACGCCATCAGTCGGGTCAAGGATGAGTGGACCTTTATCGAAGAGTAACCTCGGCCCCATAACAGACGGCCGCCCTGATGATGAGCTCCGCAAGGAGAGCATCGCTAGGGCGGCCGTTTTGCATCCAGATTTATATATGAGAGGCGCTAACCCCTGCTGGTGCCTTTATGCCGGACCAATTCGCTCCATCAGGCTCATATGGGATGAGCCATCGTGGCGCTTGAGGTTCTGGCGATACTCGAACTGGCGCTGGCTCTCCTGCTTGAGCCCCAGCATCAGCGAATAGCACATCGCCAGCATGATCACCGAGAAGGGCAGTGCCGCTATGATGCTGGCCGCCTGCAAGGCTGCCAGGCCGCCGGAGACCAGCAGGATGGCGGCAACCAGCCCCTGTCCCAGCCCCCAGATGGCGCGGTGCAGCACCGGCGGCTCCTGATCACCGATGGAGAGCAGGGTAGTGATGACCAGCGTGCCCGAATCACTGGAGGTGATGAAGTAGGTGCAGATGAGCAGGGTCAGCACGGCCTTGGCGATCCAGCCGAAGGTCTCCCAGTGCAGCAGCTCGACCGTCTTGTAGAGCGCCAGCGTCACATCCTGATTGACCGCAGCGACCACCCCACCACCACCAAACAGCTCCAGATTCATCGCCGTACCGCCAAACACGGTGAGCCAGAACATGCCGAGCAGCGAAGGCACCAACAGCACGCCGAGCACAAACTCGCGAATGGTGCGCCCTTTGGAGATACGGGCGATAAACATGCCGACAAACGGCGCCCAGGCAATCCACCAACCCCAGTAAAACGCCGTCCAGCTCGACTGCCAGGCAGAAGTGCCATTGGCCTCGGTGTTGGTCCAGAAGCTCAGTTTGACGATGTTCTGCAGGTAATCACCGATGTTCTGTACATAGGCGTTGAGGATATAGGTGGTCGGCCCCAGCACCAGAAAGAGAGCGAGTACGAACACGCTCAGCCAGATATTGAGCTCGGAGAGGATCTTCACCCCGCGCCCGACCCCGGAGACTGCCGACAGGGTGGCGATCAGGCTGATGCCACCAATCAGCCAGAGCTGGTTGGACTGCGACACTGCCATGCCGAACATCTGGTTGAGGCCGGTATTCATCTGGGAGACCCCCAGCCCGAGGGAGGTTGCCACCCCGAACACGGTGCCAAACACTGCCAGCACATCGGCCGCATGGCCCCAGAAGCCGTAGATCCGCTCGCCAAGAATCGGGTAAAGCACAGAACGAATAGCCAGCGGCAACTTGCGGCGATAACTGAAGAAGGCCAGCGACAGGCCGACGATCACATAGATAGCCCAGGGGTGCAGACCCCAGTGGAAAAAGGTGAGACGCATGGCGATCTGGGCCGCTTCCGGGGTCATCCCTTCGGTAATGAATGGATTGCCCTGCAGATGGTTCATCGGCTCGGCGATGCTCCAGAACACCAGACCGATACCCATGCCCGCACTAAAGAGCATGGAGAACCAGGCGAAGTAGCCGAACTCCGGTACCTGGTCGTCGTCACCCAGTCGGATGCTGCCAAAACGGCTGAACATCAGGTAGACAGCGAAGAACAGGAACAGGGCGACTACCAGAATGTAGTACCACTTGAACCCGGCAATGATCTGATCCTTGGCACCGACAAACCAGGCGGCCGCGGTATCGGGAACAAATACGCCAAACAGCAAAAACAGGGTGATCACGGTGAGGGCCGTCATGGCCATGGTCGGGTTGAGGCCTTTCAATAGCCCTTTGCTTGCTCGCATCCAGCCTCCTTAGTCGTTGTTGAAAAAGTCTTCGCCCACATGCTCACCGGCACCGCCGATGGCGCGATAGACCAGTTTGCCGGCTGCCTGTTCGCGGTGATCCACCAACGAAACCGAGGGCTGGCCATTCACGGCGTGACGCTTGCCAAGGAAGATGGCCATGGGGACACCCAGATTGGAGACACCGCTGGTGATCCAGAGCCGGTTGAAATCGTAAGAGCCGCCGATGAACTCCAGCTGGGCCAGGCCGGTATCGAGGCCGGTCAGATAGAAGTTCATGGCACTTTCATCAGGAAAGAGGTGAACCAGCACATAGGCGTAGCGCAATTCATTCACCAACTCCTTTAGGTTGAAAGTACCTGTCTCACTGCACGAGAGGGGTAATTCACCATCATAGTGGTGCACCTTGAGGGTATTGGGGTCCTCTTCGTAGGCAGGCTGATAACGCACAAACGCCGAGGTATCAGGCAGTTCGTAGCGCACTCTGACCACGCGTAACTCGGCTACCAGAGACTTGATATCCAGCTCGTTGTTCATCATTTCGCTCCTCAAATGTCAGGGTGAATTCCGTGAAATGCCCGACAACCTAACACAAAATTAATTAGAGCAGAAATGATTACAGCAAAAACCATATTGACCTTGTGACGAATTAGGCGGAAAATTTTGCGCCTCTCCATAGCCCTCCAATGACGCACACCCCATGGAAAAACATGATGAAGTGCTGGTCGCTCTGCGCCAGATTATTCGTGCCATCGACATGCACTCTAGGCGCCTGATCAAAGAAGCCGGGCTCACCTCCCCGCAACTCTTGCTGCTCAAAGGGATCGACGAGCTGGGACAGATCTCCATGCGCCAGCTGGCCGATCACACCAACATGAGCCAGGCCACCGCCACCACCATCATGGACCGATTGGAGAGCCGCCAACTGGTGCAGCGCGTTCGCAGCAATACCGACAAGCGCAAGGTTCACGCGACACTGACTGACGCAGGCCGCGCCCTGCTGGCCCAGGCCCCCACCCCGCTGCAAGAGCGCTTCATCCAGCGTTTTCAGGCACTGGAAACGTGGGAGCAGACCCTGCTGCTCTCCTCCCTGCAGCGCATCTCCTCCATGATGAATGCCGACGAAATCGACGCCGCCCCGGTGCTGAGTGTCAGACCCCTCACCGAAGAGCAGGCATAAGCTGCTGAACAATTTCAGGCATAAAAAAAGCTCCCGAACGGGAGCTTTTGTCTATCAGGAGCTGGAGAGAATTACTCTTCCAGGCTGATCCCGATATTGGAGACGCCATCCTGAGAGGCGAATGCTCTGATGGCCAGGATACGATCGCTGTCGCGTTCATGGGCAACCCGCTTGAGCAGTTCGACCTGGAACTCCAGCTCGGCTTCCATGTACTCGTGCTCGTAGAGCTCCTCTTCGGTCAGATCCCGCTCTTCCAGCAGCTCGATAAAACCGGCCACAGTACCGACTGATGCATGGCTGGCATCGTTGGCCTCTTCGCCAACCCGGCAGATCACCGAGTTGTAGGCGCAGCCCAGCGCAACGCAGGCATCCAGCGCGGGATAGGCGCCGTAGGATTCGAACTTGCGGGGATCCGGAATGTGAGACTCGAACTCTTCGAGAATGGCCCCCAGATTGACCCGGGATCCCTTGACGGTGAGGTAGACCCACAGCTGATCCAGCGCATGCCGGAAGGCGCTTGCATTGCCAAAGCCGGAGGCCTGACAGAACAGGGCATAGTTGGGGTACATGCGCTCTGCCAGCGCCAGGGTGTAGACGGTCTGTTGCCAAGGCTGTAGCTCGGCCAGTCGCTTATAAAACTTGTCACCAAACACTGGAGTCGGATCCTTTGCAAAATGTGGGGCAGATTGTAGCCCACGAGGCGCGCGGCGAAAACGAAAAAGCGCCCTGGTCGGCTATGTTGCGAGATGAAGTCAGGTAAGATGGGACGAGAGCGGCATCTTGTTGCGCCGCAAATTCTGATAAGGAACAAGAGTATGAGCCAACGTACCCTTCTTTTGCTCAGCCAGGATAATGCTCACTACGAACGGCTGCTCAAGGCCGCCAACCTCCCCCATCTGCGCATTCTGCGGGCCGATAATCCGGCCGATGCCGAAAAACTGATTGGCGAAGCCCATATTCTGATGGCCGAACCGGCCCGTGCCAAACCGCTGCTGCCCAAAGCCAACAAGCTGAGCTGGTTCCAGTCCACCTATGCGGGAGTCGATGTGCTGCTCGACCCTGACAGTCGCCGCGACTTTCAGCTCACCAATGTGCGCGGTATCTTCGGCCCGCTGATGAGCGAGTATGTCTTTGGTCATCTGCTCAGCCTGATGCGCCAAATTCCTCTTTATCGGGAGCAGCAGAAGCAGCGGCTGTGGCAAAGCCACCCCTACCAGGGCCTCAAGGGGCGCACCATGCTGATCCTGGGTACCGGCAGCATTGGCCAGCATATCGCCCAGACCGGCAAACATTTTGGCATGAAGGTGCTGGGCATCAGCCGCAGCGGTCGGGAGCGGGCCGGTTTTGATCAGGTTTATCAGTTGCCTGCGCTCAACAAGATGCTGGCACAGGCCGATGTCATCGTCAGCGTGCTGCCAGCCACCCGAGATACCCGTCATCTGTTCAATGCCGCCCGCTTCGAACACTGCAAACCGGGCGCCATCCTGCTCAACGTTGGCCGCGGCAGCGCCGTGCACTCGGGCGATCTGCTCACCGCGCTGCGTACCGGCAAGCTGGCGATGGCGGTGCTGGATGTGTTCGAGCAGGAGCCGCTGCCCGCCGACAGTCCGCTGTGGGGACAACCCAACCTCATCGTCACCCCTCACAACAGCGCCTACAGCTTCCCAGAGGATGTGGCCCAGATCTTTGTGCGCAACTACATCCGCTTTATCGACGGCCAGCCACTGGATGGCAAGATTGACTTCGACAAGGGGTACTGACCCTCACCGCGCCTGCAAAAAGGCCCCGCCAATCTGGCGGGGCCTTTTCATTTCAGGCAGTGATGACAGGTATCAACCCGCGGCCAGCTCCTTGCGGTAGCTCTTCACCTTGGCGAGGAACTGACGACGCTCCTTGCCGCTCAGGGGTTCAGCCATCGGCAGCTTGGCGGTCATGGCATTGACCGGGCGGTTGTTGATCCGCAGCTCATAGTGCAGGTGGGCACCGGTCGATCGGCCGGTGTTGCCGGAGAGGCCGATCTTGTCGCCCATCTTCACCCGTTGGCCCGGCTTGACCAGCAGCTTGCTCAGGTGCAGATAGCGGGTCGCCAGGGTGCGGCCATGTTTGATAACCACATAGGTGCCCGCCAGCGGGTGGCTGGTCGCCTTCTGGACCACACCATCACCGGTCGCCAGCACAGGCGTGCCCACCGGTACCGCGAAGTCGGTCCCTTCGTGGGGACGGATCGCACCGGTCACCGGATGCTTGCGCGCGGGGTTGAAATTGGAGCTGATCCGGTAGCGGCTGTGAGTCGGGTAGCGGCGGAATCCGCGCTCCAGACTGTTGCCCTGACCGTCGTAATAGTTGCCATCTTCGGCCAGCCAGGCTGACACATTCTTGCCCTGGCTAATCACTTCCACGCCGAGCAGCTGGCTGTTGCCGGTGCTCTTGCCTTCCACCGTCTCCTGGCGGACCAGCACCTTGAACTTGTCGCCCTTCTGCAAGTCCTTGGCGAAATTCATCCGCCACTGGAACAGGTTGGCAATCTTCTGGATATGGTTGGCCGGAATCCCCGCATTACGGGCACTGACATAGAAGCTGCCGTTGATCACCCCGTTGTAACGCTGCGGTTGCCACTCGACCTTCTCATTGATCATGGAGGCGGTATAGGCATCATCGCTACGCGCCATCACCAGCGTCTGCTTGATGTTCAGGCGGATCTTGAGTTGCTGCAGGATATTGTCCTGATCGATCAGCAGCTCGATATTCTGGCCCGGCTTGAGGCGCGCCAGATAGTTCTTGTTGTCCGCGTCCAGCACCTTGTAGAGGGTGGTGGTGGAGAGACCGAGATTGTTAAAAATGGCGGTCAGGTTTTCGCCGTTGCGAACCCGGTAATCCTGCCACTGGGGGGTGGTGTCGACCGGGATGTCGTCATCCGGCGCACTCTGATCAACCAGTTCGTGATCGGGGATTTCGTTAAAGTCGGTGTTGTTTTCGTTGGTTGCCGTACCGGCGGTATCAATGGGCAACTCAAGACGCAGCGGCCGCTCGAGGATGTCACCCGGAGCTGGCAATAATGCCACTGCTGACAGGGTCATGGCCGTCAGCATCAGCATGGCATAAAAGTGTTTGCGGGGAACCGGTGGTTCCCAATTGGCAGCCTGTACTACCAAGGGACGGAGACGTTTCATCCGCTATCCTGTATTTAGATCTAAAGAGTGTGAGTTGCGATGTCAGTTGTGACAAAACCGTATAAAACTGTTTGTTGGACAAAAAAAGTTACAAATAGTTCATCGCAATCTGCATGAACCTCACATTTTATGCATAACCCGCCCGGATGGGCAGAAATGATCGTCTTTTTTAACCATTTTTTCCTATTTTTAAGAACCGGGTCGGATTCGATTCTGAATAGAAACCCAAAATGTTGCGATAACTTTTCCATGGAGTGGATATGTCGTTAGCAAAACTGTTAATCAGAATAATTGTCGTCCTGTTCCTGATAGGTGCAGCGCTGCTGTTCGCACTGGAAGTCACGACAGTCCGCCAGTCCATCCTCGACCAGATGTCAGCCAATCTGGAAACCGCCATCACGGCCCTTGGACTGGTTTTGCAAGGAACCTTGTTAAATGACGACAAGGTGCTGGCAGAGACCATCGTTAATGCCATGTTTGATGGCGGCTTCGTCAGCTCGGTCACCCTGATCGATCCCGATGGCCAGTTGCTGTTTCAGAAGGTCTTCCACTCGACCCAGCAGAATGTTCCCGGCTGGCTTCCCTCGGTTATCGGCATGCCGCCCGTCAAGATTGAGCAAGAGTTGACCGATGGCTGGCGCATGCTGGGCACCCTGACACTGGAGGGGCATAGCGGTTACGCCTACCAGCATCTGTGGAATGCCATCAGCCGCACCGGTCTGGCGCTACTGGCGGGGCTGGTGGTGTTTACCCTGGTGATCTCCCTGGTCTGCAAACGCCTGCTGCACCCTCTGGAGCAGATCAACCTGCAGCTGATCCGGGTCCGCAAACACCAGTTCAACAGCACCCTGCCCACACCCTGGTTGCAGGATCTCAAAGAGGTGGCGATCTCCATCAACCAACTGGTCTCCGAACGCAAACGGGATCTGTTGCAACAACGGCTCAAGATCACCCAGCTGGGCAAACAGCTGCCACTGACCCACCCGCAGCCGCTGCAAGGGCTAAGCCCGTTGCCGGAAGGCGGGCAACTGCAAAAATTTGTCTCAACTCAAGGGGATATCGCGCTCTACCAGCGCTTCTTGCCCAACCAGCCCCTCGGAGCAGACAGCGATCTCGCGACCATCCAGACCGCTCTGCAACAGTGGCAGCACTCCCATATTGAGGGGATCTTGCTGCCCCTCTCCCTGCTCAATCATCCACAATGGTCAGAAATCGCCCCCCTGCTGAGCCAGGGACGCGGCAAGACACTGGATTGGCGCTGGGATGTGGCCACGTTCCCCGCCCACGGCCAAGCCACATTGGCCGCGCTACAGGAACAGGGGTGTGAGCTCGCCTTCAGCGCCATTCCCCTCAATGCAGATACCTTCAATCAACTTGACCCGCTCAACCCCATCTTTATCAGCTGCCAGCTGACCGATGCGCCGCTCTACTGGAATTTGCTCTCCCAGACCATGCATGCCGCCGGTTATACCCTGCTGGCGGAATCGGGAGAGTGCCGCGACATCGACAAACTGCGGACCTGGGGTATCGATGGTTATGCCAGGGAGGCGCAATCATGAAAAAGCTCGCCATACTGTTGCCCCTGCTGTGGCAACCCGGCCTGATGGCTGAAACCGTGACGATCGCCACCGGTGGTGAGCAGGGGATTTACCACCAGATAACCAAAGAGTTTTGCCGGCTGGCCCATGAGGTCGATAAACAACTTGAGTGCAAGCTACAAGCCACATCGGGTTCAATAGAAAACCTGCAGCGACTGAAGAGCGGCCAGACCTCTTACGCCATGGTGCAATCGGACTGGCTGTATCAGGCCAGCAAGGGCTTTGGCCCTTTTGCCACGCAGCCGCAACCTGAGCTGCGTGCCCTGTTTGCCACCCATGCCGAGCCCTTCACCATAGTGATCCGTGCCGATGGCGATATCACCTCACTGGAACAGCTCAAGCTCGCCCCCATCGACATGGGGCTGAAGAGCTCGGGAACCCGCCAGACGGCGCTGGCCCTGTTCAACATCTTGGGAGCGAAAGAGCAGGACCTCGACCTGAAGAGCATGGCCAACCTGCCGGATGCGCTCTGCAGCAAGCAGATAGACGCATTTGCACTGGTGATGGGGCACCCGAACCGGATCGTGCTGGATACTGCCAAGCGCTGCCCCGTCAGCTTTCTTGCCATAGAGGGAGCCACCCGGGATCAGTTGCTCAAGGGGGTCAGTTACTACCAGCGCAGTCAGGTGCCAGCCCGCATCTACCCTGGCAATCTGAAGGCGACGCCAACCTTTGCCATCGCCGCCACCCTGGTCACCAATGCCGCCATGCCGGAAGCGTCTGTCTATCGCCTGACCAAGGCCATGCTGACCCAGCAGACCAAGTTCAATGGACAGACTTATGGCTATGCCAATATGTTTCACCGGGCGCGCAATAAAACCGGCCCGGTGCTGAGCATTGAACAGCATCCGGGCGCGGCAAAATATTTCGAGGAGTTGAAAGCGGCGGGCAAGCTATAGCTGACGACGGGGAGAGCGCAGTTGCTCGCTGGAGAAACGGGTCTTCATCGATGTCCACTGCGCTAACCGATCGGCACTCCCCGCCAGCGTCCCTTCCCGGCGTGACTTCATGATCCAGATGCTTTTGGCATCGAAGCTGTAAACGGGGATGAGATCGGTACGCTTGCTACCGGGCAGGATCCGGCTGTTGATGTTGTCGAGCACCAGCGGGTCAGATTTGGGAGTCGGGAAGTAGAGCGTCACCATGTGGAACTGGTTGTATTTGACTGCCTTGACATAAGCCAGCCGCAGCCTCTTCTCATCCACCCCCAGCTCCATCAGGGTGTAGTACTTGGCGATGCTGTAATCCTCGCAATCCCCCCCGCGGGCACCGATGAACTCCAGCGGATTGGCCCAATAATCCTCATCCCCCCACAACCTGGGGTCCTCGCTGTAGGTCAGATTGTTGAAGTAGTTGTTCACCAGCTCGATCTTCTGCTGGTCGGTCGTGCCCGCTCTGGGGGCCAGCAGGCGAGAAAAAGCCTCGGCCCGCTGAATGGCGCGGCCACCATACACTTCCTGCAGCTTGGCCCGCAGCTCCGGACTGGCAATGTACTCGGAAAGACGCGATGCCTGCACACTGGCGCAACATAGCGCCAGGGTGCAGGCCGGGATCAACAACCATTTCATACCGGACACTCCATGTCAGATGCTGGAGGTCAGTATAGTCCGTCCGGATGAGAGGCTCAGCCGGTGATCAGCGACACTGGGCGAATGCGTCAGCCAATTGCTGCATGAATTGGGGATAACCATCCGGGCCGAGCGGCACCTGTTCACCCACCTCATCCAGCAACAGCACCTTGGCACCGGTATTGCGCGCCACCGATTCGATCACTGCCGGTGAGAATTGCGGCTCGGCATAAATGCAGCTCGCCTGCTTCTCTTCCAGTGCCTTGCGAATATCCACCAGGGTCTTGGCACCCGGGCGACGCTCCGGACTCACGGTGAAGTGACCTTTTGAACTCATGCCGTAGTGGCGCTCCCAATAGCCGTACGCCTCGTGGAAGACAAAGTACCCCTTCTGATTCACCGCCTTCATCTGGCCGGCAATCACCTTGTCCTTGGCATCCACCTTGGCATCAAATGCCGCGAGGTTGGCGTCATAGCGATCCTGATTGGCCGGATCCAGCTTGCCCAATTCGCTTGCGATCGCCTTGGCAATCACCTTGGCCTGCGTCGGGCCAAGCCAGATATGGGGATCGACCCCTTCGTGATGATGTCCCTCATGCCCTTCATCATGATCATGGTCACCGTGCTCGTGGGCTGCGTGGTCATGATCGTGCCCATCATGATCATGGGAGTCATGGCTATCCTGAGTCGCGTAGTTGAACAGCGGCATCCCCTCAACCTGAGTCAGGGCCAGAGCATGGGGATGGTTGGCCAGCGGCTTGGCCATAAAGCCTTCCAGCTCGGGGCCGACCCACACCACCAGACCAGCGCTGTTGATGCTGCGAATATCGGAGGGACGCAGGGAAAAATCGTGGGGAGAGGCGCCGGTCGGCAGCAATACCCTGGGCTCGCTCACCCCGTCAGTGATCGCCGCGGCGATGAAGCCAAGGGGCTTGATGGTGGTCAGTACCTCAATGGCACGAACAGGCAAACTCACCGCCAGCAAGGCAGTGAAAAGCGCAATAATTCTCATTGATGAATCTCGTCAGGGGGTGAGTATGTGATAATATAACAGCCGCTTTTTGTTATATTATAACTCTCACTGGCTGTAAACCCCGGAGTTGTCATGAGCCAACTGGTAGAGCTGAAAGAGGTCTCTCTCTCGTTTGATGGACGCTCTGTGCTCGACAAGGTCTCCTTTACCCTCAATAAAGGCAAAATCACCACCCTGGTCGGCCCCAACGGGGCGGGCAAGAGCACTCTGAGCAAGCTGGTGCTGGGTCTGCTCACGCCGGATTCGGGCAAGATCACCCGCAGTCGCGACCTGAGAGTCGGCTATGTGCCCCAGCGCCTCTATCTGGATCCCACCCTGCCGCTGACGGTGCGCCGTTTCTTGCAACTGGGCAAAAACAGCCGCCTCTCCATCGAGGAAGCGCTGGCCCGGGTTGGCGCAGAAGGATTGCTGGAAAACCGGATGCAAAAACTCTCCGGCGGTGAGATGCAGCGGGTGCTGCTGGCACGCGCCCTGCTGGTCAAGCCCGAGCTGCTGGTGCTGGACGAGCCGGTACAAGGGGTCGATATCACCGGCCAGATCGAGCTCTATGCCCTGATCGGCCAGCTCGCCGCCGAGTTCAATTGCGCCGTGCTGATGGTCTCCCACGACCTGCATCTGGTGATGGCCAGCACCCACGAGGTGATCTGCCTCAATCGCCACGTCTGCTGTCATGGCGAGCCGGAAAGCGTGGCGCGCCACCCCGAATTTGCCCGTCTGTTCGGGCGACCGGAGCAGGAGGTGCTGGCGGTCTATACCCACCATCACCACTGCGACGGCGAACACCATCATCATGAACCGCAGGCTCCCGTCATCCGCCTGCCCTCTCGCAACAACGCTCACAGTAAATAGCGCAAGCAACAGGACATTCAAGTGGACAGCTTTCTGTTATACGCCCTCGCGGCCGGTCTCGGCATCGCCCTGCTGGCCGGCCCCCTCGGCAGCTTCGTGGTATGGCGCAAGATGGCCTATTTTGGCGACACCCTCTCCCACGCCTGTCTGTTCGGCATCGCGCTGGGCATCCTGCTGCAGGTCGATCTCACCCTGGCGGTGGTGGTCTGCTGCCTCGCCATGGCGATGCTGCTGGTGATCATGAGTCGCAACCAGCAGGTCGCGACCGATACCCTGCTCGGCATTCTAGCCCACAGCGCCCTGTCCCTCGGTCTGGTTACCTTGAGTTTTATGGATAACGTGCGGGTGGATCTGATGGCCTACCTGTTTGGCGACCTGCTCTCGGTACAACCGATGGATCTGCTCTGGATCTACGGCGGTGGCGCGCTGGTGCTGCTCACCCTGTGGCGATTGTGGGATCCCCTGCTCTCCATGACCATCTCGGAAGAGCTGGCGCGGGTAGAGGGGATCCGGGTCGATGTGCTGCGCTGCGTGCTGATGCTGCTGATCGGGCTGGTGATCGCCGTGGCGATGAAGTTTGTCGGCGCGCTGATCATCACCTCCCTGCTGATCATCCCCGCCGCCACTGCCCGCCGCTTCAGCCAGACGCCGGAGCAGATGGCCGGCTTTGCCGCGCTAATCGGCTGCCTCGCCGTGCTGGGTGGCTTGACCCTCTCCTGGTATCAGGACACTCCGGCAGGCCCCTCGGTCGTCGTCTGCGCCACCAGCCTGTTTGTGCTGAGCCAGTTCAAGAGAGCGTAACGGCGCAGGCTAGAGCGGCATGCTCTGGCGTGTCTCCATCATCAGCCACTGGCGCAACCGGCTGATGGCGGGCTCATGGGCCCGCGAGCGCTTGCAGGTAAAGTAGAAGGCATCCCCCGTCTCCAGCTGGTGTACCGGCAAGGCCACCAGTTGGGGATCATCGGGCCGCAGCATGTAGTCATTCACGAACGCCACCCCCTGATCCCAGGCCGCCGCCTCCATCGCCAGCAGCACATGGCTGAAGTGGTGCATCCGCGCCTCATCCGGAATAACCAGCCCGCCCGCCTTGGCCCAGCGCTGCCAATCCTCGCCCCGCGCCTTGTAGATGGACTGCACCGACAGCAGCGGCAGCTGCCAGATGGCCTCGGGCCACTCCCCGCTGACCTGCTGCAACAGGCGGCGACTACAGACCGGAAAGAGCCGCTCCTGATAGATCAAATCGTGGCAATAGCCCCGCCCGTGGGGCGACACAGTGATAAAGCAGTCCGCCACCCGATCAGAGAGCTCGGGGTCTTCCGCCACCATCTCCAGACTCAAATCCAGTTCCGGGTAAAGCTGGCGCAACCCAGCCAGACGGGGGATCAGCCACTTCACCGCAAACGAGCTGTAGACCGCGAGCCGGACTCGCATCTCGCCGCCCCCGCGCAGTTGCTCGCTGCTCTGGGCAATCTGGCTGAGCCCGGCGGCAATCCCCTCAAAGTAGCTCTCCCCCTGCGGCGTCAGGGAGAGCAGCCGCCCCTGACGCAGCAACAAGCGCTCACCCAGAAAATCCTCCAGCAGGCGGATCTGGTGGCTGACCGCGCTCTGGCTGACGTTCAATTCAAGGGCGGCGCGGGAGAAGCTGAGCAGCCGGGCGACCACTTCAAAATATTGCACGGCACGAAGGGGTGGCAGCTTCATTATCTAAATATCTCATGAGTGGTCATTTTTTATCATTTTACTGGATAACGGCCCTCGCGCTACCCTCCCCTCATCTGAAGTGGGAGGTGGTATGAATGCAGTAGGGATCGGCATCCTTTATCTGGTGCTGGGCAACATGGTGGCGGTCTTTTCCGATGCACTGGTCAAGGTACTGGAGCCGGATCAGCCCATCTTCCAGTTTGTCTTTTTCCGCCAGCTCTCGGCCGCCCTTCTGCTGATGCCCTGGCTGCTCTGGTCATGGCGCCGCAACCCGCCAGTCGCCATCAAGTGGCACCTGCTGCGGGCCCATATCTGGGCGGTTGGCGTCTGCCTGATGGTGGTCGCCCTCACCCGCTTGCCGCTCGCCACCGCCAATGCCCTCTTCTATGCCGCGCCGCTGATGATGGTGCCGCTGGCGGTGTGGATGGCGGGAGAGGCGATCTCGCGCCAGAAGGTGCTGACCGCGCTGCTCGGCTTTATCGGGGTACTGATCGTACTGCGCCCAACCGAAGTAAACTGGGCCGCACTGGCGGCGCTCGGGGTGGCGCTGTCGATGGCGCTCAACAACCTGCTGATCAAGCGGATCCCGCTCAAGCAACCCATCGCCCAAACCCTGTTTTTCACCAACGTGCTGAGCATGCCCTTCATTCTGGCGCTGGCATTGTGGGAAGGTGGGGACTGGCAGTGGCAGATGTGGTGGCCCGCCTTCGGCTCCTCGGCGCTGATCATGGTCTATGCGGGTTTGTGCGTGGTGGCCTATCGCAAGGCGGAGGCGAGCAAGATCGCCTCGGCGGAGTACACCGGCCTGCTGATGGCTGTGGCCATCGGGGTATGGCTGTTTGACGAGCAGCCGGGGCTGCCTCTGCTGCTGGGGTGCCTCTGCATCATCTTGCCGCTGGTTGCCATGGCCCGCAGCAAACCCAAACCGCTGGCCGAACCGGCTGTTTAACAGCTCAGGGTCACTCCAGCAAAGGGGCGACCCTTTGCTGCAGATGGGGGACGATCTCATCCTCGAACCAGGGATTCTTCCTGAGCCAGAGGGTATTGCGCGGTGAAGGATGCGGCAACGGCAGCCAGCCGGGGCCATAGTCGGCCCAGCTGCGCACCGTTTCGGTGAGCGACCCCCTGGCCGCCCCCCGCAGGTAATGGGCCTGTGCATACTGGCCAATCAGCAGGGTCAGCTCGATGTTGGGCAACAGCATCAATACCTTGTCGTGCCAGGTGGGTGCACATTCGGGGCGCGGCGGCAGATCGCCGGATTTTCCCCTGCCGGGATAGCAGAGCCCCATCGGCATAATGGCGATGCGCGACTCGTCGTAAAAGGTGGCCTTATCGACCCCGAGCCACTGGCGCAGCCTGTCACCTGAGGGGTCATCCCACGGGATACCGCTGGCATGCACCCGGGTGCCGGGCGCCTGACCGATGATCAGCAGGCGGGCACTCTCGGCCCCGCGGATCACCGGACGAGGCCCCAGCGGCAGATGAGCCTCGCACAGACGGCAGGCCCTGATTTGCTCAAACAACGTATCGATTTTCTGCATGATGTTGATAGTACCAGCATTTCCCTGTTTTCCCTCTTGTGGAAACAAGGCGCGCCCCCTACTATCGCCATGGGTGTTTAATTTAATAAACGGACAATAATGAAAAACTGGCTAGGTACCGGCACCGCGACCCTCTCCTTCATCCTGTGGGGGATGCTGCCGCTCTATTATCAATTCATGCCCGAGGTCAACATGTGGGAGCTGATCTCCCACCGGGTGCTCTGGTCTGTGGTGCTGCTGGGCGTCCTGTTTCTGCTGCTTGGCCACAAGGTGCCGTGGGCACAACTGCGCAGCGAGCCGCGCCAGCTCGGCCTCATTCTTCTGGCGGGCCCCGTGATGTCCATCAGCTGGTGCATGTTCACCTGGTGCCTCACCACCGGACAGGTGCTGACCACCAGCCTCGCCTTCTTTATGACCCCACTGTTCAATATCGTATTCGCCGTCATCTTCCTTAAAGAGCGGCTCACCCCGCAAAAGCATCTGGCGGTCGCGCTGGCGCTGGCAGGGCTCGCCTACATGCTGTTCTGCTACGGCCAGCTCCCCTGGTTCTCCCTCATCATGGGGGCCAACTTCGCCTGCTACGGCCTTATCAAGAAGAAGATCCACTACGACACCGGCACCAGCCTCTATCTGGAAGCCATGGTGCAGTTGCCCGTCGCGCTGATCATCATCGGCACGCTGGCGTGGCACGGGGAAGGGGCATTCGTGAACGGGGATCTGGCCGACAAGCTGCTGCTGATGGGCAGTGCCCCCGCCACCCTGCTGCCAGTGGGGCTGTTCTGCTACGCGGTGGCAAGAACCCGGATGAGCACGGTGGGGTTGCTGCAATATATCGAGCCCAGCCTCGCCTTCCTGCTCGCCATCTACTGGTTTGGTGAGGCGCCGGACCCCATCAAGACGGTCGGCTTCGCCTTCGTCTGGTCGGGCTTGCTGGTGAGCCTGCTACCGCTGCACCGGCTCAAGCGCCGCCCTCAGGGCGTACCGCGATAGGACTCCAGTACCTGGTGCCAGCGGGGATCCCGGTCCATCTGCTCGGCGATATCGTTGAGACGAGCATGGAGATCGGCACGAGATCTGGGCACCAGAATATGGCGGGTATAGCTGGATTGGGGAAAGGGCGAGACAAACAGCTTACCCTCATAGGCCGGGACATGGGTGAAAAACGCGAGGGCCGACCCGGGCACCAGAGTCACATCGATGCGCCCGCGCACCAGCAGATCCAGATTGATCTTCACCTTCTTGGCATCGTGGCGCACCAGGTCCCCCCCGGCGGCCGCCTCATCGATCCCCTGGTAGCGATAGCCCTCCACCCCGCCAAACACCAGCCCCTTGAGAGAGTCTGGCCCGCGATAGGTGATCGGCTTGTCGATGCTCGAGATCAGCTCGTTGGTGTCGCGCATCACCGGAAAGGTCCAGAGATAGCGCTCGCGTTGGGGATCCCCCACCCAGGCGGGATTGACCCAGACCACCAGACCGTCGAAGTCGGGATCCGACATCTCCAGCGCCAGCCGGGCGCGATTGACCAGCCAGAGTTCGATCCTGGGTTCCCCCCCCAGCTTTTCATTGAGATACTTAACCAGCTCGTGGCTCAACCCAGCCTCTCCACCGGTATTGAAGGGCGGATGCTGATGGTAATCGTAAAGACGGAGCGTCTCCCCCTGAGCCGGGACCGACAACAGTAACCACAACCAGAACCAGACTCTCATCGCACCTCCTTGAGCTGCTTTGAGTTTGGCACAGAGACGTTGAATGAGAGAGTCCGCGACCACCACACCCGCGCCGCAACCGCCCGAACCCTCCCACTGGTCTGTCTATATGGTGCGTACCGCCACCGGCCTGCTCTATACCGGGATCAGCACGGACCCACTGCGCCGCCTGCGCCAGCACCAGAGTGGCAAGGGCTCTCGCGCCCTGCGCGGCAAGGGACCGCTGACGCTGGTATGGCAGCAGGAAGTCGGTGAGAAGGGGGCAGCCCTGCGCATCGAATATCGCCTAAAGCAGCAGCCAAAATCCTTCAAGGAGCAGCTGATCCTGCACCCTGCGCTCTGGCAGAGCTGGAGCCCGCAATGGTTACCCGCAGCCACCCGGCCTTGAGGATGACAGGCAAAAAAAGGCCACTCAATGAGTGGCCGGAAAGGGGAAATCAGGGAGCATCACACAACGTCTTGCACAACCTCAGGCAGGTTACAGGTAGGTATTGGAACGCTTGCTGCGGTTGCTGATCAGCCAGCAAACCGCCAGCACCAGCAGCAACCAGGGAGCCAGCTTGATGATCAGAGCAAGCATGCCACCCAGCGCCCCAAGCAGCACAAACAGGCCGCTCACCAGCAACATGGCTACCAGGGTAAAACCGGTCAGTGCCATGACCAGCAGCACCACCAGCAAGATGAAAAATTCCAGCATAACTTGCTCCTTATCAGTACCTTGTCTGCCGGCTGGTCAACCCTTCGGTCAATCCAGCCAGCGCTTCAATTCATAACGGGGCGGCATCACCAGCACCGCCAGCAGATAGGCGGCCAGTGCCAGCGGCGGCATCAGGATCAGGACGAGCAGTGCCACCACCCGCACCGTGACTCTGGAGACCCCCAACCGCCTGGCAATCCCGGCGCAGACCCCGGTCAGCTTGCGATGCACCAGATCCTTGGGCCAGGGGCTCATGATTACACCTCCGCCTTCTGGCCTTTGAGGCGAGCCAGCTCGCGCTCGATCTCGTCATTGAGCTCCAGCTCGCGGAACTGGGCCTCCAGCGAGGGATTCTGCCCCAATGTGGCCGCCTCCAGCTGGGCTTCCAGCTGATCGACCCGGCCCTGAAAACCGTCAAAGCGCGCCATCAGCTCGTGCATGCGCTGGTTGTCTACCTGAGCACGGGCACGAATGCGGCTGTGGGCAGTCTGCTCGCGCAGGGTCAGCAGTTTCTGCTTCTCGCGGGCCTCGGTCAGCTTGGCCGCCAGTCGCTCGCTGTCGGCGGTGAGCTGGGCCAGCACCTCGGCCACCCGGGCCTTGTCCTGCTCCAGCTGTTCACATTTTTTGGCCTCCGCCAACTTCTCGGTGAGGGCGGCACGGGCCAGATCCTCACGCCCTTTCTGGATGGCGAGCTCGGCCTTGGCCGACCACTCCAGGATCTGCGCCTGCAACGCCTGCTGGTGACGCTCCAACTGTTTCTGTTCGGCAATCACGCGGGCGGCCTGGGTTCGCATCTCGACCTGTACCTGCTCCATCTCTTCGATCATCAGGCGCAGCATCTTTTCCGGCTCTTCACTCTTGTCGAGCAGGCTGTGCAGGTTGGCATTAATCACGTCGGTCAGGCGGCTGAATACGCTCATGGTCTGGCTCCTTGTTGATGGGATGGCTATCTCTCCCCATTGCATTACAAGAGCCGTGCCAAGAAAAATTATTGTTGTTTTACATATAGATGGGAATTTATTGAGGAAATTCAAGAACGGTTTGTTGGTGAAAATAGCCAACCAAGTGGTGATTTTAACCAACAAAAAAGGGAGCCAGTGGCTCCCTTGTCGATTCAGCTGCGCTATCCGTCAGGCGGCGTGGCTGTGGCCCAGCTTGCTGTCCAGTTCGGCCAGCTTGGCCTCCATCCGGGCACGGCAGGTGTCGGAGAGATCGCGAATGCCGCTGGCACCGTGCTCCTTGCTGCAGACCGGCGCCATCACGTCCACCAGCACTTCGCCGTTGTCCCAGCGATTGAGGTCGATCTGGCCGAAGTAGCTGGAGCAGACGATGGGCACCACCGGCACCTCAGCCTGCACCGCAGTGTGGAAAGCACCCGCCTTGAACGGCAGCAGACCGCGCCCCTTGGAGCGGGTTCCCTCCGGGAACATCCAGATGGAGGTGCCGCGATTCTTGATCCGATCCACCACCTGACCGATGGTGCCGATGGCACGGGAGCGGTTGGAGCGGTCGATCAGCACGTTGCCGGAGAGCCAGAAGATAAGGCCGAAGAGGGGCAGCCAGAGCAGGCTCTTCTTGCCGACCGCCACCACACCAGGCTGTACCGCACCGGTCACGGTGAAGATGTCGAAGTTGCTCTGGTGGTTGCAGACGTAAACCGCCGGGCCGACCGATTTGACCTCATCGGCTACCGTCACCTTGACTCGCAGCCCGATCAGCGGACAAACCGCGTGATACATGCGGGCGAAGACATAGACGTTGTTGGGATGACGCGGACGAACCAGACAGAGCAGCAGGCCGAACAGGAACCAGAAAATGAGCAGCAGACCAAGCAGCAGCACACGGGCAATTTTGAGCATCGAACACCTCGAGTTTTAACTCGGCGCAGTATACTGATCCCCCTTTTAGCGAACAAGCGTTCGCCAGACAGAACTGACCACCCCGCATCGTACATATGGTCTTATCGAATCCCGCTGACTTGCCCCTGACATTATTGATCGATAGGATATGCACCATTCAACAGGGTAGGGCGAGCATGATTTTGCGACAACGCGTGGCGACAAGACTCCTGCTGCTGGTCTGCATTCTGGTGCTCAACTGTGCGGCCCAGCCGCTGGCCCGGCTGGCCCAACTCGATCAGGCCCTCAGCTGTCAGGCACTGCCTGTGCCAAGCGCCGCGATGGATCAAGAGGATGCCAAACCGGCCAGCCCGCAGCCCACCAGTTGCCAGCTCAACGGCAAGTGGCTGAGCGCCGCTACCCTGCTCTGCGTTGAACAGATCTTCTTTGCCATCGCCTTCGTGATTACCCTGCTGGCGCCGCTGTCGCGCCGCTCACCAGCGTTGCCCCCACCTCGGAACATATCTCCGCCTGAACGGCGACTGCATCTTACTCTCTGTGTCTGGCGAGAATGAGTTAGCCGCGGTTTACACCACCCTAACTTCCATTTTCAAGAGACAGAAAAAATGTCAAACATCATCAAGACGGCCCTGTTGATAGGCGGTCTGCTGTGGCAATCCATGGGATTGGCCAGCGACACCGGCTGGCTTGCCAGTCCCCAAAACGATCACGCAAAAGTGCGGCTGCAAGCCGACGCCCGTGATCCCGTCCAAACGCGCGTGCTACTCAGCCTGGAGCTCGAATCCGGCTGGAAAACCTATTGGCAGAACCCGGGGGAAGGCGGCATTGCCCCTGAAATATTCTGGGATGACCCGCAAGCTGCGCAGCAGTGGCATTGGCCCGTACCGGAGCGGTTTGAGGTCAGCGGCATCTCGACCCAGGGCTATCAGAAGACCGTCAGCCTCCCCATCACGCTTGCCCACAGCCGCCGCGAGGCGCTGACGGGCACCCTGCGCCTTTCAACCTGTAGCAATGTCTGCATCCTGACTGACTACCCCTTCACCCTGGCACTGGATGGCACTGCGCCGGAAGGGTTCGACTTTGCCTACGCCCAGGCGATGAGCAAGCTGCCACAAGCCATGCCGGAGACCGTCATCCTCAAAGCGGGTTATCAGCAAAACCAGCTGCAGCTGACTGCCGACAACCCGCAGGGTTGGCAGGATCCGCAGATTTTCCTCCAACGGCTGGAGGGCGCCGAATTTGGCAAACCCGAGCTGGAGGTGCAAGACAACACCCTGATCGCCCGCATTCCGGTCAGCGATGGCTGGCAGGGCGATGCGCCCGACATCCGTAACCAGCCACTCGGCTTGGTACTGGCCAACGGTGAACAGGCTTGGCAGAGCGAACTCAAGATAGGTGACCCGCTAACCCTGCCGAGTCAGGGGCACTCGCTGCTCTGGCTGCTGGGCGCCGCCCTGCTGGGTGGCCTGATCCTCAATCTGATGCCCTGCGTGCTGCCAGTGCTGGCACTGAAGCTGGGGTCGGTGTTGCAGCTGGAAACCCGTGAGCGCCGTCCGGTTCGCCTGCAATTTCTGGCGGCCAGTGCCGGGATCATCGCCTCCTTCTGGATGCTGGCAGCCATGAGCACCCTGCTGCGCGCCACGCAAGGCGCCGTCGGTTGGGGCATCCAGTTCCAGAGCGTCTGGTTTATCGGCTTTATGGTGGTGGTGACGGCGCTGTTCTGCGCCAACCTGCTGGGGCTGTTCGAGATCCGGCTGCCCAGCGCTCTCAGCACCCGCCTCGCCACCAGCGGCGGCAACGGCCTCGGCGGCCACTTCCTGCAGGGGAGTTTCGCCACCCTGCTCGCGACCCCCTGCTCCGCCCCCTTCCTTGGCACCGCGGTCGCCTTTGCGCTGGCAGCGCCACTCGGTCAGCTGTGGCTGATCTTCACCGCGCTTGGCCTCGGCATGAGCCTGCCCTGGCTGCTGATCGCCGCCTTCCCCCGTCTTGCGCTCTGGCTGCCGAAGCCGGGCCGCTGGATGGGGCGACTGCGCATGCTGCTCGGCCTGATGATGCTGGGATCCAGCCTCTGGCTGCTCAGCCTGCTCGGCAACCATGTCGGTCAATTCTGGATGCTGATCCTGATGGCGCTGATGCTGGCCGCCCTGCTGCTGGCCGTCGTGTGGCGCCATGGCATTCGGGGCGTGACCCTGGGGTTGGCGCTGGGCTGCTTGCTGGGCGGGGCCCTGCTGCTGGGCGGCGCCTTTACGATGGAAGGAAAACCCCAGCGAGATACCGTCAACTGGCAGCCTCTCACGGAGCAAGCCATCCAGGATGCGCTGGCCCAGAACAAGCGGGTCTTTGTCGATGTCACCGCCGACTGGTGCATTACCTGTAAAGCCAACAAATTCAACGTACTGCTGCGAGATGACGTGCAAAACGCGCTGAGCGCCCCCGATGTGGTGGCCCTGCGCGGGGACTGGAGCCGCCCCTCTGCCAGCATCGCCGACTTCTTGCGCCAACGCGGTAGCGTGGCCATTCCCTTCAACCAGATCTACGGGCCCGACCTGCAGGGTGGCGAGATCCTCTCGCCCCTGCTGGACCGCCCGACCCTGCTTGCCACCCTGGCGCAAGCAGGCATTGCCACTTCTCAAGGAGACACCAAATGAAATCAACCCTGAGCGCCCTGCCCCTGTTGGCCTCTTTCTGTGCAGCCCTGCTAACCCCGGCTCTGCACGCCGCCCCCTTCACTGCGGAGCAGGAGGCGCGCATCAAGGAGCTGATCCGCGAAACCCTGATTGCCAACCCCAAGATCCTCGACGAGGCGGCCGAATCCTGGGAGAAGCAGAACGCGGCAGCCCAAGAGGCGCAGCTTGGCAACTTCATCAAGGGCAACAAGGATGTGCTGTTCAACAGCGCCACCAGCCCGCGCCTCGGCGCCAAGAATCCCAAGCTGACACTGGTGCTGTTCACCGACTACAACTGCCCTTACTGCAAGCAGTTCGATCCCCAGCTGACCAAGCTGCTCAAGGCCTATCCGGACGATCTGGGGCTGGTGATCAAGCTGCTGCCGTTCAAGGGGCAGACCTCCGCCAAAGCGGCCCAGTACAGCCTGACCCTGTGGCAGCAGGATCCCGCCCGCTTCCTCGACCTGCATGACAAGCTGATGAGCAAGCAGGGGATGCTGACCGAGGCGGATATCAACAAGGCGCTGGCGGCCACCGGCAATGTGGCGCTCAAACCGGAGGGCAAGGCGACCGAGGAGCTGCGCAACAGCCTGCGCATCGGCACCATTCTGGGGGTACAGGGCACACCGGCGACGCTTATCGGCAACCAGCTGGTGCCGGGCGCCATCCCCTATGAGGAGCTGGAGCAACTGGTGCAGGCCGAACTGGCCAAGCTGGGGTAAGGGATGACAACAATCAATCCTCAACCCCGCTGGCGACGCTGGGGCAAGGAGGCGCTCTGGCTGCTGCTGATAGCCATCGTCATCTCCACCCTGATGGATCTGTGGCGCAGCCCGACCCTGCCTGAAGGGGCGATGAGCGCCCCCGTCACCCTGCAGGATGGCAGCAGCACGGATCTCGCTACCTTAAGTCAGGGCAAGCCGCTGCTGGTCTACTACTGGGCCAGCTGGTGCGGCGTCTGCCGTTTCACCACCCCGACCGTGCAGCAGCTCTGGCAAGAGGGTGAAAACGTGCTGACGGTGGCGCTGCGCTCCGGCAATTCGGAGCAGTTAGGCAAGGGGATGAGCAAGAAGGGGCTCACCTTTGCGACCCACAACGACCAGTCGGGAGAGCTGGCCGCCAAGTGGCAGGTGGGCGTCACCCCGACCTTCCTCGTCATCAAGGATGGCAAGCTGGTGAGCAGCACCACCGGCTGGAGCTCGAAGTGGGGCTTGCAGCTGAGGCTCTGGTGGGCGTCGCTCTAGCCACACCACATCGTTGCCTTCAACATGGCCATCCCAACCGGATGGCCATTTTTTCATCGCCTTCCCGTGCGCGGCCCTTGCACTGGCCAGACCGACTGGCAACAATAGACGCTCAACTGACACCTCTTCATCCCGCCCCTTAATTCGTCGCCCAATTCATCGCTTTGGGGGGCCGTTTCCGTTAAAATGACGGGTTTTTGCCGTGCCTGGTTTGCCAATCCCCACCATCAGGCACCCGCAGTGTGAATCCGATGATGCCAGTGATGCAGGATCTGCCATGAACAACTACTTTCGGGTGCTGGGCGTCAAGTCCAACGCCAACGAAAACGACATCAAAAGAGCCTATCGCCGGCTGTCGAACCAGTACCACCCCGATAAGCTGTTAGGGGCGAGCGAAGAAGAGCGAGAGCTGGCAGCCATCAAGCTGCACCAGGTAAAGCAGGCCTATGAAGTGCTGTCCGACCCGAAACAGCGCGCCGCCTTTATCAAGGATTTCAACAACGTTATCGTGACCGATCCCGCTGCTGCCATGCAGGAGATGTGGGATCAGTTCTACCCCTGATGCCTACGCAGGAAAGAAGAGCCACTATGCAAAAAAAATGGGATCAGGCGCGTATCAAAGCGCTGATAAGTGATGCCAGCGAGAACATCGAATCCTATCGG
Source organism: Aeromonas allosaccharophila (assembly GCF_000819685.1). Lineage (GTDB taxonomy): Bacteria > Pseudomonadota > Gammaproteobacteria > Enterobacterales > Aeromonadaceae > Aeromonas > Aeromonas allosaccharophila. Next base: position 122,418 of record NZ_CDBR01000025.1, read on the forward strand.
GATCAGGATGACCCCAAGGCGCTGGAACAGTTCACCGGCCAGATGAAGACCCTGCTGCTAGCCGATATGAGCATGCTGGAGTTTATGCCCGAATATCTGCCGCTGGCCCTCTATGGCCGAGTGCAGTTCCCGGCCAAGACCAAGCCCGAGTGGAACAAATGGCTCACCGGCGGCGTACAACCCTCATGGGACGAATTCAAGGTGTCGGTGGCGTTCAACAATGCCGATCTGCCGCTGGTCAAAGCGGTACGGGCCCAGAGCGAAGATCAGCTGATCGAAGCCTGCGCCGTGCTGTTCCAGCTCGACAACCCGCTGCCGCGCGGTGGCCGCCGTGCCGATGACGACTATGAACTGCGTGACGACGAAGATGAAGACGGGGAAGATGCCGACGCCGACTACAACGGTGATGGTGACGACGACGGCGATCAGGATATGTACGACGAAGTACGTTTCTAATTGGGGCAACGCATGAACAACAGTCTGATAGAAATTACCGCCATCGAGATCAAAGAGCTGGCTGTTATCGAACCGAAGCAGGCCAGCGAAAAGTTCGAGCTGATCGCCAAGACCATGTCCGATGAGCAGCTGGGCGAAGTCATTGAACAGATCGATATCGTCACCCTGACCCAGATCAACGGCCAGCATGACATGTCATTCCCCTCCATCATCGCGGAACTGATGACCCCGGAGCGGATCCGCGACATCGTCTGCCAGCAGCCGCTCTACTGGGAAGAGGCGATCAAGAACAACGCCGACGAGCTGCAACAGCACACCTTCGACTTCCTCAACTACCTGATCCGCACCCAGGATAGCGAAGCGAAGCAGCGCGAGATCCTCGAGTGCGTCGCCGACGATCCGGCCGGTCTCTTCTACCTCGCCATCCCCTTTATCGAGTTCTACCGTGGCGATCGCTACGAGGATGAAGAAGGCTTCCACGACCCCCTGCACGCGGAAGAGGAAGATCTGGAAGAGGCGCTCTCCTACAGCAATCGCCAGCAGAGCGAAGATGCCCATGACTACGCGCTGGATGACCCGCGCAGCCTGCTGATGCTGATCCGCGAGCTGACCCCCGAGGTGGAGAAATCCATCAAGGCGCTGCTGCGCAACGAGCACTCCAGCTGGGAAGGGATCATCAACAAGTTCGCCAGCGAGCTGGTGATGCAGGCCAAAGAGAAGAACAAGGTCGAGGACGAGTACGCCGAAGTCGACGACATGTTCAGCTTTCTGGATTGAGGAACCCCGCAATGCAACTAGTGATACGCGACGTCAATCAAGGCCCCTTTCTCACTCAGGTGCTGCGCTTTGGCCGCGAAAATGAACGGCTGACCGACCAGCAGCTCGCCGCCATCAAGGGCAAGGCGGTGCTGATGAGCCTGAAGTTCGCCGACAAGTACTACAACAAGTATAAGATGCACCTGCTGGAGCAGGCCGCCCACGACGTGATCGGCGTGGTGAGCCTCGGCCTGCAGGAGCTCTCCCAGCGCGACACGGCTAAAGCGCTCGCCCTGCTGCAAGCGCCGGAAGGGCCCATCAAACCATTCCAGAAAGGCTGGTCGATGCTGATCTCCGTCAGCAGCAAGCAGCCCGGCGGCAACAACCTCTTTGGGGATGTGGACGCCCGTCTGCTGGACAAGATCTCCAGCCCGCCGGACGTGGAAGAGTGGCAAGGGTGGCAGGAGTACGAAAAAGCGCTGGCCGAGCATAACAAGGTCCGCCTGATGACCCTGCTGGATCAGCACTGCTTCGCCTGCGAAAACGACCACCCGACCATGGAAGACAAGCTGGCCGAAGCGCTGCTCTACCGCATTCTCTGCGGCAATGGCAGCGGCGCCGCCAAACTCAAGGTGAAGCAGGATCTCAAGCGCAAACTGGCGCGGGAGATTGAGCTCAACGAGGCGTGGTACGACACCGACTATCTGGCCGCCCAGCTGGAGCTGCTGCTGGCAGAGCTGCCGGGCGAACTGATCGCCGGTCTGCGTCAGGATCTCAGCAAGGGGTTTGTCCCCAACCTGCTGCACACCCTCGGCTTTGTGCGCCAGTATCAGCTGCTGCAAAAAGAGAACGCCTCGCCGGAGAAGCTCGACAACTTCGAGATGCGCGCCGGTCTCAAGCACCCGCTGCTCGGCTGGCCGCTCTACCACGACTTCTAAGGCCGCTTTCGTCGCCCCTTAAGTCGCACCACAATCAGTCGCACCACAACGCCCGGCCCGCCGGGCGTTTTTATATCTGCTGCTTTGTGTGACAAAACAAGTACAGGATGAATCACAACGGCGGGTAATTAACATAATCCACAACAATTTCTGTGTTTTGCTGTTCTGCATATAGAATCTATAAATATTTTCCAAACACAACAAGGAGCTATTTGATTCCTTTTGTCATTTGGATAATATGGACACAATTCTCTGCAGACACTTAATTAAAATCAATTTACACATCTATTTTTAACTGCCGTTTATATGAAGGTTTTTATGAAAACAAAATATGCCGTTATCGCGATCAGCCTCTTCTTGTCACACGCGGCAAACGCCGGCCCTTATGGCGATGAACTAGCAAAATGCCTCATAGAATCAACAACCAAAGAGGATCGCACCTCCCTCGTTCGATGGATGTTTGCTTCCGCAGCTGCGCACCCAGCAGTGAAATCAATTGCAAACGTGTCACAAAAAGAACTGGATAAAGAAAATGAAACGACTGGCAAGTTATTTACAAAAATATTGACAAAGTCATGTAAGGAACAGACGACAAAAGCACTGGCGTATGAAGGAAACGCTACAATTACCACCAGCTTCCAACTGTTAGGTCAAGTTGCAGCAACCGAGCTATTCTCAAGCCCCGAAGTACAAAAGGCAATGTCCGGACTTGAGAAAGGTCTTGATAAATCCGAACTGTCAAAATTAGCACCAAACCTAAGTAATAAGTGATCAATCCCAATGGTAAGACTCCATTGCTTTGCCGCTTTGGAGTTTTTAAACCGGCTCAGTCTGCAGGCCCGTCCTCTTCTGCGCAGCTCTGCCTCCCCCTCCTTCAATGTTTATTCACCCAATGCCCAGAGATGAATAAATGACATGCGACGCAACAGCCGGATTGTCGTGACGTGATGGGGTAATAAACGGGATGAATATCGCACCACACCGCATAAATTGGCACAAGAAGACCGACAAGATCACATCAGACGTACCGCAATCGCATGGTAAATCGAGCTGAAATCACGGTCTCGCCCGCATAAAAAGGCGGAATAGATCAATAAAAAGCAATTAATCGCGCCGGATTAAATTTAAGGTCTGGCAATTTGATCGGGCTGGTCGCTAAATGACAGACCAGCCTTGAAACCAGCATGGAAGCGCCAAAGGCTAGCCGGCAGCAGACCGGTACGCTCTCAGGATGAGTTGTGATTTTCTCTTCTCACAGGAGACAGACCGTGAGCGCTTCGACACCACACCCTCATCACGCCGCCGTCCCACCCGGCTCAGGCGCCCTGTTCTTTATCCAGACCTTCGCCACCCTGGGTTTTGCCGTGCTCTACTCCACTTTGGTGCTCTACGCCACCAAGCGACTCGGCTTTAGCGAATCCCAGGCCAACGCCATGATGGGGATCTTCGGCGCCTTCAACTACGGCCTGCACCTGTTTGGCGGCTACCTCGGCGGGCGTTACCTCAGCAACCGCAACCTGTTCGTGATGGGGATGGTGTTGCAGGTGATCGGCTGTTACCTCATCGCCGAGATGGGCATCACCGGCCTCTACTGGGGGCTCGCCATGTTCCTTACCGGCAGCGGTCTCAACGTCACCTGCCTCAACATGATGCTGACCCAGCGCTTCGCCCCGGATGATCACCGCCGCGAGAGCGCCTTCCTGTGGAACTACGCCGGGATGAATCTGGGCTTCTTTATCGGCTTCTCGGTGGCGGGCTACTTCCAGCTCACCGAGGATTACCGCACCCTGTTCCTGTTCGCGACGCTGGGCAACGTGCTGGCCATCATCGCCACCCTGTTCTTCTGGCCGATTCTGGCGGATATCAACACCCCGCTGCGCCATATCAAGGGGCGCGGCTTCTACCTGCGGATGCTCGGCGGCCTCGCCATTCTGGCTATGCTGGTGCCGGCGCTGCGCCTGCTGCTGACCCACGCCAGCTTCAGCGGCAGCTTCGTGCTGATGCTGGGGGCCGTGGTGCTGGTGCTGCTCTGCGTGATGACCGCCCGCCACCCGGACGCCGCCGAGCGCAGCCGCATGGTGGCCTACCTGATCCTCGCCCTTGGCTCCCTGATCTTCTGGTCGCTCTACCAGCTGGCGCCCATGGGGCTGATGCTCTTCTCCGAGCACAACATCAACCTCAACGTGTTCGGGTTGCGGGTCGCCCCCCAGTGGATCCAGAACATCAACACCATCGTCATCGTCATCGGTGGCCCACTGATGGCGCTGCTGTTCAAACGGCTGCGCGAGCAGGGCTGGAATATCGATATCCCCTCCCAGTTTGCCGCCTCCCTGTTCTGCATGGGGCTGGGGATGCTGGTGCTGCCGATCGGCATTCATCTGGCAGGGGCTGACGGGCTGGTCGCCTTCAAGTGGATCGCCATCAGCTATGTGCTGCAGAGCCTGGGCGAGCTGCTGATCTCCCCTATCGGCTACGCCATGATCGGCAAGCTGGCCCCCGCCAGCCTGCAAGGTTTGATGATGGGCTGCTGGATGATGGTGACCGGCGTGGCCTCGGTGCTGGCGGGCTATGTCTCCGGCGCCATGCCGCAAAATATCGGCAGCACCCCGCTCGCCACCAACCCGGGTTACAGTTCGGTATTCAATATGCTCGGCTGGGGCTCGCTGGCGGGCGGCGTGGTGTTGCTGCTGCTGGTGCCCCGCCTGCGCCAGCTGATCGCCTCGAAGATCACCCCGCCACCGGCAGGAGCTGCCATTCCCGTCTGATCGGGTGCGGGCCAGCCATGTAACCGGCCCCAACCAGACTGAACGGCTGAATCAGCAACGCTGCTGCTAATACAAAGGGCCCCGTCATTATGGATGGCGGGGCCCTCTCGTTTTGGCAGGTTTGATGGCCCGCACCGGTTGGCTAATCCCTGTTCAGGCTTCGCTAATCAGCGCAAATCCCCTTATCCAGCAAGGCAATCCGGTTACCTTCAGAGTCCTGAAACTCGGCCACCGTGATGGCTTCTCCCACCCGGGTCACGGGGTAAAGCAACCTGGCGCCCGCCGATAGGGCATCCGCCATCACCCGCTCAATATCGTTCACCGTCAGATAAATACGCGTGCCATCCAGACTCGGGACATAACTCTCCCCTCTGGCCAACGCACCAGAGCAGCCTTCGGCACCGTCAATAAGCGGAAATAGCGCCATTTCATTGCCATCGATTTGCACTCGTTCGAACTCGATATCAAAAACGGCAGAATAGAAGGCGATTGCTCGCTGCATATCCGTTACCGGAATCTCGAAATGCATCCCAATATTGACCATCGAACCCCCTCCTTGTTAGTGAGCGATAGCGCCGTGCAGGCAGGATCATGCCCCCATTATTGCCATGAAGCCATCCATCAGATCCACGCAGACGGGGCAAAAGACGAGATGGTACGCTGAGAAGCACGAGTTCGCTGGGGACAAGAGACAAACCATGTGCTGTGGGGCGACCTGCACAACCCATTGCCGCTGCGACCTCGCGGGGCACAACCTTGGTGTACGATTGTCTGCACCACACCCGAATACATATCGAGAGACGCCATGAGTGAAGATCAATCTGCCGCCATGCCGGTATTGAATGACAAGGATTGCTATGGTTTCGAGCGCAAAAGTGCCGGGGATTTTCCCTTTTATCGCGAGGGGCCCCATGCATTATCTGCCCGCCACTGGGTACTGCTCCTGCTGGGTGCAGCTCTGGGTTTCTCGATGCTGACGGTGCCTGTCGCATTTTTTAAAACCACCATGGGCGGCTTTGTGCCCGCCATCCTGTTCCCGCTAATTCCGCTGGCTGTACTCGCCATCATGGTGGGTAAAGGGTGGCGCGCCCTGTTTCGCACGCCGACATGGCGGGATGTTCTGTTGATGGTCGCCATTGCTGGCGCCAATATTCTGGTCTCCTTTACCGTGGCATTGTTGCTGCAGCTTGTTTTCAAGATGAATGCAAACCCGGCCAACGCCCTGCTGGCAGAGGCCTCCGATACGGCACTCATCCTCTTTTATTTAAAAACGGCCCCGCAGCTGTTCGGTGAGGAGGTGGTCTCCATCTTGCCGTTTCTGGCAGTGCTCTGGTGTTGTCACCAAAGACTCGCCATGACGCGCAAGCGTGCCATTATCACCGCCTGGCTCTGTACTGCGCTTATCTTCGGAGCGTTGCATCTGCCCACTTATGAGTAGAATTTCGTGCAATGTTTTCTGGTTATCGGAACGGCCCGCATTGTGCTGCTCAGTGGCTACCTCATTACCAAAAATATTTGGGTATCGACCGGCGCGCACATTATCAATGACTGGCTGCTGTTTACCATCATGGCGGCATTTCTGGGCGCTCACGCCGCCGGGTAGCGGCAATCCGTGCAATCCATTACATCGGCAATTTCGCGGATTCAATAACGGTGCAATTTCATTGCACCCTACGGTTACCTCCCCTCACCCTAACCCTCTCCCAAGGGGAGAGGGGACAAGTACCTGCCAACCTTTAGCCATAGCTGTCACGCCATTCCAAAATTGCCGCGATCTGAGCTCCCTTCTCCCACTCTTTGCCATAAAACAGGGGGAGAAGGGCTGGGGATGAGGGGGAGCGAGCCATCGACAAGCAGCAGAGCGTCAAATAAAACAGAGGCGGTAGGGTCGATTAGCGCAGCGTAATCGTCCGCACCGCAATCTCGGTGGCTATGGACATAGAGAAGAGATCAGCTGGAGCACCAACAAAATAGCGGCAACCTGTTTTCGCGATCGTCTGATTACGCTTCGCTAATCAGACCTACGGGCATGCACCTGCCAACCTGTAGCCGTAGCTGTTACGCCATTCCAAAATTGCTGCAATCTGGGCTCCCTTCTCCCCTTGCGGGAGAAGGGTCGGGGATGAGGGGGAGCAAGCTATCACAGCAGTAATCGACATGCGGTAGAGCATTGAATCAAGTCGGCTCGCTCAGCTAAGCGTAATCAGAATAACAAGAGTTATATTTCTTTCGTCTCCATTCCCCGTCCATTATGCAAACAATATTCACCTGAAAAACCAAGAGTTCTTAAAATATACTCACCAATCAAGTCCCGCCCTTGTGAATACAAAATAAAAACACTCTCTCCATTTGCTAACGATATACCTTCATGTATTAGGCTATTGCGTTCCCTCAGAATTCCACAAGGCAACTCCATGCCAACATCAGAGAGCATTCTTTTAATCAATAAAGAGCTATCTTTAATTTTACAATCACTATCCCTATAATAAAACCAACCATCTTTAAATTGGTGGCCATTAGCTTTCGCATATGTGGACTTTAAGCATTCAAGCAATGTGTAAAATAGTGATAACTTTATCTCGACTTGCAATTGCTTAGCGTCAGCTGTTGTAAAATAGTCAATAACAACGTTCAACCGCCTTGTATGATAGAGCTCATCAAATCGAACCCAACAGCTTTCAATGAATCTTTTTATCAACAATCCATTGGTAGCACTTAATAGTGGTGATGCACCTGAATACACACCGATAACTGAGAGCTGTTTGCCATATGATGGTTGATTATTTGTGCTTTCTATGTATGAGTAAAATACAACCTGAGAGTTTAGCGCAAACGACAACATATAAGATAGTTTGACCATACTAGTTTCGAAATGTGATATATCCTCCACCCCTTTAACTAAAGCACTAGGGAAGGTGCGAATAAG
>NZ_CDBR01000026.1 GCF_000819685.1 Aeromonas allosaccharophila
TAATGGCCTTTCTCGTTATCAAGCGCCAATTGTTGCTTTCATGCTGTTTTTTTGTAATGAGGCATTCTCGGGAGTTGATGAAGTATGGAATGCCTCGCCGGCTACCCAGGATACTGCCTGGGCGCAGCAATATGCGGCACCTGTGAACCCAATGATCTCTGGAAATGGAGGCCGTGTAGACCTGTTTAATGGTTCAAGTACAGTGGCCACTGTTGGCGTACCAAGTACCGTAACCATGATCTATCTGACATTAGATCTGGATGGTCGAGGTATCACACAATTGGCGTTTGATTTACCTGAAGCAATCGCCAGAGGGAATGTGCGTCTTTACAACAGGGGCGGTGAAAATGCAGATAGGCCCTATGATGCCCTGGTGAGAGTCAGTAGCTCAGGTAACACAGTCACATTCAGAGGCGAAGGCATATGGACAGGATCACCAGTCATTAAGAGAATCGTGGGGTACTCCATGTGAAGTCATGTGAAAAAGCCGCTCGAAGCGGCTTTTTAGCAGCTAAATTACATAACGTCATAGCATGTAGCACCCCAGCTACTGAGGTTGTAATAGGTAACTTTCCAATGACTTTTGGTTGTGGCCGCATCAAATCCTGCTGAAAATACATTCCAGCCTGTCCCCCTATCCCCGTTGGCCGTATGAGCTGTCAGAGCACACCAGTGATGCCATCCAAAATCTGCAGAGTTTCCCCAATCCCCTCTATAGGTGCTGATCTGGTACTTAACGCCGCCGCCCCCACTGATTGCAGGGTTAACCGGCGCAGCATATTGCTGTGCCCAGGCAGTATCCTGGGTAGCCGGCGATGCGGCCCACGCATCGTCAACACCAGCCAAAGCATTCCCGTTGCAACACAACAGCAAAGCCGCCATAACGGCGGCGGCTGGATAACGAGAAAGGCCATTATCAGGATACCTAGAACTACCAT
>NZ_CDBR01000027.1 GCF_000819685.1 Aeromonas allosaccharophila
CGTTCATGATCTTGCCCTGCACTGATCATCTCTGTATAGGGTATGGATACTTTCTGGAAAAAGCGGTTTCTACCTACCACATCCTCGCTCCTCAATTCGACGGAAAACAATCTGGAGGCTTGAGCCATTGCGAACAATACAACGAAGGATGCTAGCAGGATTTTTAAATATTGGTAAAAGAGCCAAGAGCCCAACTCCATGTCGAGTTGGGTTTTGTATGTACTGAGTGCAACAAACCCGACAAAAATCAATGTGATAAATATAAAGAACCGCTTGCTCATAGAGAGTAATGGTTGTTTCCAATTTAATGAATATTCCATTGTTTATTCCAGCTGGATAAAAATAACGTCCACTTAATCAGTGAATGGCAGAAGAGCTCCACCGTGTCAGGAAAGTTTGCTATCGAGATAGTGGGTTATTAGGATTTTTTTGGGGGGGGGCCGATTTATTCGCGATTGTCCGAATACGCTTCGCTATTCGAACCTACGAGTAGCCGTTCAGTTTAAATTCTCTAGCAAACTCATTTTTATGATTTCAATTCGTTAGTAATCCCGAGCGCTAAAGCAACTTCAGTTTGACGTTTAAGACTAAATTGCCATGCTTTTTTACCATCCCCAATTGATACGAATTGTCCATGTAAATCATCTGGCCATTGATGCTGCTCACTTACACCATAAACGATGAATGATTTAGGTGTTCTTTTCTTCATAAATATATCGATGGTAGTTGTATTGATTTCTTTTTTGAGACTTACTTTATCAGTTGATTGTTGTTTTGCACTTTCTTTAATAAGCCGTTTAACTTGCTTGGTTTCTACCGTAGGCATTGTAATCATTTCATCCATTACAATGGATAAATGACGAATAAGTTGCATGGATAAGTCACTGTCACCAATAAAATCTGCTTGAATACCACCAGTTCTGATTTCTCTTTTAAAGGCAGTAAGTTGTTTCCATTGTTCTGGATCGTGATCTTGGGGGAGTGGTTGTTTTGAGAAATATACAAGGGCTGGTCTCTGTTCTTTTATGAAATACTTAATTTCCTCAACAGTCCCTGATTTTTCTGTGCCAGTATTGGATCCTAATCGAGACCAAAAAACAGCAACTATTATGTCGCATTTTTTGACCATTAAATTATTAAGGATGCCTTGTGGTCTATCTCCTTGTAGTGGAGCTGAATCAGATTCCCACATGACAGGGATCAGTGTTTTTTCTTTATCTATACCATTAATAGAGTTCCATGTATGTATTGCGGATTCAACGATTTTTTTTCGTTTGATACATCGGATGGAGAGCCAATAAGAACTTTATATGCAGTGACTGGGATAGGCATTAAAACTCCGAAGTTACATTTGTAGTTAAATAATAAGCAGTGGTTGGCTAATTGATGATATTCATTTCATTTTCTAAAACTGAATTTCTACTGACCCAGCACTGCGCTTTGCCTCGCCGTGATAAACCGCTTCGATATTATTGCCATCCGGATCGAGGACAAAGGCGGCGTAGTAGCCGGGGTGATAATTTCGCTCGCCGGGGGCGCCGTTGTCTTTACCGCCATTGGCCAGAGCGGCCTGATAAAAGCGATCCACCATGGCGCTGTCTTGCGCCTGAAAGGCGAGATGGTGGCGACCGGTCAGTACTCCCAGCGCGGCGGGGCTATCGACAGTGGTGACAAACAGTTCGTCTGCCCAGAAGTAGCCATCACCGGTGCCGCCCAGCGGAATATCGAGGGCGGCCAGGGTCGCGGTGTAAAAGCGCTGGCTGGCGGCGAGATCTTTTACCACCAGCTGGATATGGTCGATCAGCCGACCACGATGCAGGGTTTGTGTTTCCATACACCACCTTGATTTGAATGGTTTGAGTAGGTCATTGGCTTGCCGGTTGCCTGGCGTTGACAGGAAAGGGGTCGGGCAAGATGTGGTATGGCTACCGCCCCTGAATTTCAGCCTCCAGTCTGCTGCGTTTCACCAACGGGATAGGGTTGGCATGGCTCATGAGAGACTCCGACGAGGCGTATGTTGCCAATTGGCTATATTAGCGGCGGGCGTGCTGAGGGAAAGGGGCAGATAGCCGATTCCTGAGCAAGCTCAACAAATTGATTGATAAAGCGGTCGAGTCGGCAGCTGGCGGGATGGTGCAAGCCTTGAGTGGGAGGGCTAAGGTGGGCGGGGAGTGGTGTAGAAGGAGCGGCTTGTGTTGCTCGCCGCTGGTTGGTTTTCAGATTTCAAAGAAGCGGAGCGGCCGTGCCGCTCCCTATCAGATTCACCCCTTGGTCGGATTTTCCATGCAGGTGAGGGTTGGCTGGCCGTAACGCTCCAGCGTGGCGTCGTCCCCCTTGGTGAAGAAGGTGAGGTTTTGCCCTTCATAACGGGCGCCGCTGGCGCTGGGGGCTTCATAGGCGAGCACTTGTTGCTGCTTGTCGCCCTCGCTCAGGTTGATCACCGCGGCGGGCAGCTTGGCATCGTTATAGAAGTAGGTGGAGAGGGTGACGCTCTTGCCGCACTGGTAGTTGATCGGGGTTGGTACCATCAGCTGGCCGCCGCTGATCTGCAACTCGGTGATCCGCAGCCGGTAGTTATCCTCCACACACTGGCGCAGGTCCTGCCCCTTCCAGCAGTCGTTGCGACCCTTGATCCAGCCGCGCTGCATGGCGCGCTCGGTCTTGAGCTGTTCGGGAGAGAGCGCGGCAATTGCCTTGGGGTAGAGGGCCGCCAGTTCGTTATCAAGGGCGGCCAGTCCGGCATCCTTGCAGATCAGGGTTTCGACCGACCCGGAGGCTTTGGCGCAGTCAAAGGAGGGGGTCGCGGCACAGGCCAGCAGAGGGGCAAGCAGCAGAGTGGCAAGCAAGGTCTTGTTCATCGATAGATTCCAGCAATGAGGAGGGCATATCTGCCTACTACAGCACACTCTACAGGGCAATGCAGCAGAGGTGCCGAGCACTTTTTGCGGCGCGGTGCATGCTGGCGAGCGGTTTTGTCGTTGCACTTCGGGGAGGGGAACCCTTGCAGGTTGAGACTTTTATGTGTGCAAAAAAGTCAGGAACGGTCGCTATTTTAAGCATTCAGGTTGGGCTGCGGCATTGCGGTTTCGCGCTGGCCCAAGTGGCGTGCTAGATTGCCGGCTTTTGTTAATTACAAGCAGGCTAAAAATATGTTCAGGTTTTTGCTCGGGGCCCTGATGGCCATCACGCTGTCCGGTTGTGCGGCCATGTTCAACGGCGCAAGCCAGCAGGTTTCCATTCGCAGTCAGGATCCGGATGCGGAGATCTACGTCAACGATATGCTGCTGGGCCATGGCAATGTGATCACCTCGTTCAAGAAGAAAGAGAATTACACCATCACGGTCAAGCGTGCGGATTGCTACTCGGTGACAGTGCCGGTCTCCAAGTCGTTCGATGCCACCACCCTGCTCGGGATCTTTATCGATTTCGGCGTGGTCTCCATTCTGGTGGTCGATGGGGTCGGCACTGGTGCCTGGCAGAAGTTTGATCAGAGCGCCTATATCGTTGACCCACTCTGCAAGAAAGCCTGACAGGCGTTGGTGGGGCATCGGGTGATGCATCCAGATACAGAGCTTTGCTGATGTGAAAAACCCGACACTCCTGGCCGGAATGTCGGGTTTTTTGTGGCCGCGATAAAGGGGGAGGCGGGTTGCCCGGTCGATCAGGCCAGCGCCAGTTGCTGACTGCGGGCGCGCCACAGCCGCTCGTGGAAGAAGAACACCATGGTGTTGATGGCCGGTTCGATCATCGCCATCACGCCGCCGGTGAGCAGCTCGCCGCTCAGCAGGAAGGCAACCCCGAAGGCGACGCTGAAGTGCACCAGTGCGAAGCTGCTGGTCTTGGCCTGCAGGCTGTGGTCTGGCTTGAGCTTGTGCCAGCCAAGGTCATGAAAGTAGAAGGCGACCGTGTTGACGGCGGGCTCGATCAGGGCGATCAGGCTGGCGGTCAGCAGCTCACCGGTCAGCAGGTAGGCCACGGTAAAGGCGACACCGAAGTGCAGGATGGCAAAGCTGATGGTCTTTTTCATGATGGCGGCTCCCTCTGTTGATGGTGAGAGTATCCGCCGAAATGAGATTAAATGAAAACTATTCTCATCTATTGCCAGGATAGAGAGAACCTATCAACGGGCGCGTTGCCGGTGCGGTTCAGCGGTTGCCAATCGCAGCCAAGGCGATAAAGTACAGGTTCTTCACACTTGCCCATGAAAAAGGATCTTTCATGAATATCAATGCCACCCTGCTTGGCCAGTTCATTGCGTTGTTGATGGTCATCGTCGGCGTCATCGCCTGGCGACTGGCGCGCCGCAAGAGCGAGCATCCGGCGCTGGTCACCCTTATCTGCTCCCTGCTCTGCCTGTTTCCGCCCTTTGGCCTGCTGGCCCTGTTGCTGGTTGCGCTGAAACAGGATCTACCTGCCCGCTCATGGGGCGCGCAGGTTCAGGCTGCTGCACACACCGGCCGCACCAATAGCAAAAGCCCCGTGATGGGGCTTTTGCGTTTCAACTCGGTGGTCGCCTTGGGGCGGGGGATTAATCCTCGGCCTTGTTGAGCCACTCCACCTTGTACTGGGCGCCGGCACCCTGCGCCAGCTTGGCACAGAGGGGTTTCAGGAAGGCTTCAATCTGCTCGTCCAGCATCCAGGGCGGGCTGATGATCAGCATCCCTGAGCCGTTCATGCCCCAGTCGGCGGTCTGACCGGCCACTTCCAGCTCGGCCACCAAGACGTTGCCGAAGTTCTCGCGCTTGATGGCGCGCAGCATGTCGCGGGATTTGTCCGCCTCTTGCCCGAGGATCGGATACCAGAGGGCGTAGATGCCGGTCGCCCAGCGTTTCTGCGCCTTTTTCAGGGTATCGACCACGGCGAAGTAATCTTCTTTGAGCTCATAGGGCGGGTCGATCAGCACCAGCCCGCGACGCGGGGTCGGCGGCAGCAGGGCGATCAGCCCCTCGAAGCCGTCACGGTGGTGCACGGCGACGCGAGGGTCATAGCCCATGTTGGCGCGCAGATCGTCCACTTCGTTGTTGTGCAGCTCCATCAGCGCCAGCTTGTCCTGCTCGCGGGAGAGGCGGCGGGAGAGCTCCGGCGAGCCGGGGTAGTAGTGCAGCTCACCGTTCTGGTTCATCTCTTCGATGATGCCCAGATAGGGGGCTATGGCAGACCACTGGGCCCGCTCGTCCCACAGGCGGCCGATGCCGTCGGCATACTCGGCCTTCTTCTGGGACCAGTCGCCGCGCAGGTCGTAGAGACCGCCACCGGCATGGGTGTCCAGCACGATGAAGGGTTTCTCCTTCTTCTTGAGGGACTCGATGATCAGGGCCTGAACGGCGTGTTTCAGCACGTCGGCATGGTTGCCGGCGTGAAAGGCGTGGCGGTAGCTCAGCATATTAGATCTCTGAGGGGGCCCTGCTGGGCACCCAGTAACGATAGATAGTTCAACAAATTGCGGCTGTTGCCGCGAAACAGGGAGAGGCTGCGCAGGGTCTGCAACAGGACGCCCTGCTGCAGCCGCTCCAGCTCCAGCTCATGGGCCAGCATCGACTGATACTCCTGCTCGTCGAGCCGCGCCTTGGCGCTCTGGCGCAGGGTGCGCCACGGGGTCAGCACCGTTTCGGTCTGCACCAGCGCCGGTTGCAGGTCGGTCAGATCGACCACGATGCCGAGTTGATCGAGCCGGTGCAGCAGCAGCGCCAGATTGACGTTGCCCCCCTGCGTCTGCACGGTGAGCCAATCCTGGCTGCGCTCACCATAGACCTTGCCGCTCCAGTGCCAGAAGCCGATCGGCGTCGGCAATTCGTGGACCGCGACCCGCTCGCTTGCCATCAGCTGTTCGTCACGCAAAGAAGGCTTGCTCCATGGTTTCCAGCTCTTCGGAGAGGCTCATCCACTCCAGCTCAACTTCTTCCAGCTGCTCCTTGAGAGGGCCCTGGGATTTGAGCAGCTCGGAGAGCTTGTTCTTGGCGCTCTCTTCGTAGATGGCGGGGTCGGCCAGCTGGCTCTCGATGTCGCCAAGCTTGCCTTGCAGCTTCTCCATGCTCGCTTCGAGTTTTTCCAGCTTCTGGCGCAGGGGACGGGTCGCTTGCCGGAACTCCGCCTCGCGCCGTTTCTGATCCTTGCGTGCTACTGCCGAGTTGGCAGAGACGGGGCCATCCGCCGGTTTGGCGTTGGCCTCTTTCTCCTGCTCGCCGAGCCACTTGTGGTAGTCGTCCAGATCGCCGTCGAACGGCTCGACCCGGCCACCGTGTACCAGATAGAAGTCATCTGTGGTGGTGCGCAGCAGGTGCCGGTCGTGCGATACCACCACCATGGCCCCTTCGAAGCCTTGCAGCGCCATGGTCAGAGCGTGGCGCATCTCCAGATCCAGGTGGTTGGTCGGTTCATCCAGCAGCAAGAGGTTCGGTTTTTGCCAGGTGATCAGCGCCAGCACCAGCCGCGCTTTTTCACCGCCGGAGAAGGGGGCAACCTTGTCGAGCGCCTTGTCACCGTGGAAGCCGAAGCTGCCCAGATAGTTGCGCAGCTCCTGCTCCGATTTGTCCGGCGCGAGGCGGGCCAGATGATCGAGCGGGGTATCGTCGAGGCGCAGGGTCTCCAGCTGATGCTGGGCGAAGTAGCCGATACTGACACCGGCGCTCACCTCCAGCTTGCCCGACAGCGGCGGGTTGGAGCCGGACAGCATCTTGATGAAGGTGGATTTACCGGCGCCGTTGCGACCGAGCAGACCGATACGGGAACCCGGTACCAGATTGAGTTTGATCTTCTCCAGGATCACCTTGTCGCCGTAACCGGCGCTGAGGTTCTCCATGGCGATCAGCGGGGTCGGCAGGGCCGACGGCTCGCGAAACTCGAAGCTGAACTCGGAGTCGGCGTGGGCGGGCAGGATCTTCTCCATCCGCTCCATCGCCTTGAGGCGGCTCTGGGCCTGACGGGCCTTGGAGGCCTTGTAGCGGAAGCGGTCCACATACGCCTGCATGTGGGACATCTCCCGCTGCTGCTTCTCGTACATGGATTGTTGCTGGGCCAGCAGCTCGGCGCGCTGCAGTTCGAAGTCGGAGTAGCCGCCGGTGTATTCGTTGAGCTTGCCGTTCTCGATATGGATGATGCGGCTGATGACCGAATCGAGGAAATCGCGGTCGTGCGAGATCAGCACCAGCGTGCCCTGATAGCCCTTGAGCCACTTCTCCAGCCAGATGACGGCATCGAGATCCAGGTGGTTGGTCGGTTCATCGAGCAGCAGCAGATCGGAGCGGCACAGCAGTGCCTGGGCCAGGTTCAGACGCATGCGCCAGCCACCGGAGAAGCTGCGCACCGGCGAGCTCAGTTGCTCGTCGCTGAAACCGAGGCCGTGCAACAGCTCGGCGGCGCGGGCGCGAATGCTGTAGGCGCCGATGGTATCGAGGCGACCGTGCAGCTCGGCCACCAGCAGGCCGTTGTCATCCTGCTCGGCCTGTACCAGCTGGGCCTCCAGCGAGCGGAACTCCTTGTCGCCGTCGATCACGTACTCGAGCGCCGAGCAGTCGAGCGCCGGGGTCTCCTGCGCGACGCCTGCGATCTGCCAGCCCGCGGGCAGGCTGAAGGTGCCGCTGTCGATGGCCAGCTCGCCCCGTACCAGTGCAAAAAAGGTGGACTTGCCACAGCCGTTTTTGCCCACCAGACCCACTTTGTGGCCGGGGTGAATGGTGGCGGAGGCGTTGTCCAGCAGCTTGCGGCCGCCGCGGATCAGTTCGATTTGACTGGCAACTATCATGGGTGGGATCTGCTTGCTCAAAATGGAGGAGAAAAACTGGCGCGGATCTTACGTGAAATGACGCAGATTTGCACTGTAGCGAAGGGCTGGCCACTGGCTGACGCTGCAAAAACATGCCATAACAGTGAAACCAGTTTGGATACCGGAGGTTAGCATGCATATCAGGGATATTATGACGACCCGAGTCGCCACCGTTTCAATGGATGATCGACTCAGTGTCATCAAGGATATCTTCGAGCAGGCTCACTTTCGCCACCTGCTGGTGCTGGAGGAGGGCGAGCTGGTGGGGGTGATTTCGGATCGGGATCTGTTTCGCGCCATCAGCCCTTACCTCGACTCCGAAGCCGAGATGAACCGCGATACCGAAACCCTCACCAAGCGGGCCCACCAGATCATGAGTCGTCAGCTCATCACCATCGCGTCTCATCTCACGGTGCGCGACGGCGTCAAACTGATGCTGGAGAAGGGGGTCTCCTGCCTGCCGGTACTGGAGAATGGCGCCCTGGTCGGCATCATCAGCTGGAAAGATTTTCTGAAAGTGGCGCTGGAGAGTGACGCGCTGGATTGAACCTGCAGTTCATCGCCACCAGCTGACAGAGAACCAACATGCAGAGAGGGGAGCCAAGGCTCCCCTCTCTCTATTTGAACGCCACTGATAGAGCACCACGGACGCCGCCGGGTAGTGTGCTGTTTGGCTCACGACGACTCGGGTCGCCCCTCGATAAGGCAAGAGGGGCCACTGGCGGAGAGGTGCGGCTGCAGGTGGCTGCGGATCTCGTGCAGGGTGCGGTGGTACTGCTGGGCATGTTGATCGAGAAACGCGGGGCTGTGTTTGAGGCGCCGCTCCAGGGTATCGACCAGTAGTGCCACTCTGGGGGCGGCCATGCCCGCTGGCCAGCAGTGTTGCAGCAGCTCCAGCAGTTGCCAGGCATCGCCGGGCAGGGCGGGGAACTCCTCCAACAGCTGCAAGCCCGCTTGCAGTGCGGTCTGATACTGGCTGGCCTGCATCGCCTTGTGGCGCAGCTGGCGCAGTTCGCTCAGGCGCTGCTCTCTCGCCGTCAGGCGCTGGCCCAGCTCGGTCACCAGATGGTGGAACTGCTGATGGGTGAGCGGGTGGGGCGCCACTCTGGCGCGGTAGTGGGTCAGCTGGGTCAGGTAGCGCCGGGCGTGGTGCGGCAACCCGCAGAACTGGCTGACCGCAAAGCCGAGCAGCAGGGCGAGGTGGTTGTCGTTCCCCTCGTCCGGCTGGTGGTGGGCAATCAGGATCAACGCCTCGTCGAAGCGGTAATCCAGCCCCAGCATCAACGCCTGCAGCAGCTCATATTCGTGGGGGGCCAGCGTGGCGGTGCGTTTGAGGTGCTCCCACTCCTGTTGCAGGGAGCGGATCCGGTTGCTGGAGGGGGCGTGCCACAACACCGCCAGACTGGCATTGAGCATAAAGCTGTCGATGGCGAGCCGAGTACGCTGCTCGCTGAAGTGGCGCAGAGTCAGACTGTTGGCCTGCTCCAGCACCTTCTCCTCATCTTGCAGCACCAGCCCGAGCAGCATCGCCAGCTGATGCCAGCGTGGTTGATGGGGGCGAAGCTGCTGCAGCTCCCCCATGGTTTCCCACGCCGCCAACCAATGCTGCTGGTGCAGTTGGCTGGCGAGTCGCAGCTCCAGCCGGGTGGCGGAGGGCAGCCTGGCCTGATGGCGCTGCAGGTCGGTCTGGGCGCTCTGCAACTTGCCGAGCCCCAGCATGGCGTAGAAGAACCCGGCCCTTGGCCAGCTCGCCTGATATTCGTTGGCACAGAGGGCGTAGTGCTGGGCGGTGGTGACCCGCTCGGCCGATTGCAGCAGCAGGTAGCCCTTGAGCCGATCCAGCCAGGGGGTCAGCTCGCGATGCTCCCGCTGAAACAGCAGGTCTTCGCACAGGGCGGTAGCCAGTTGCCACTCCCGCAACAGAATGGGGGCGGCCAGGGTGCGAGTCAGGCTGCTTAATTTCACCAGCGGGCCGAGCACGGTGGCGAGCTGCCGGGTCATGAAGGGGAGCTGCAGATAGAGGGAGAAGTAGAGATCCGAGGGGAGAAACTCCTGCTCGTTCTGATCGGCATCGAGCAATAGCAAAACGCAACCGGGTTGCAGCAGGCCGAGAAAGTGAGCCTCGTGCAGCAGCCGGGCCCCTTCAAGGCCCTGTTGCTTGTCCTGCTGACAGATGATGGCGTCGAAGGGTTGCTGTTGCAGCAGCGTCAGCAGGCCACTGCGCTCCTGGTTCGGATGGCTGTGGTAGTGGATCCGGTCGGCGGGCACACCCTGTTCGGTCAGTTCCCGGGTGATGGCGCTACGGAGCAGGGCATCCTCTTCGAGCAGCAGTATCGTCATGCACGCACTTCCTTTGAGCAGACCATTGAATGGATCATGGTAGAGCCAAGGCGCACATAGGCCCAGTTTTGGGCGAGTGAAAAGTTGACAGTAGTCAGCAGGGCAATAGATGGCGCATGATGGACAGTTATTGTACTGGTGCGCTGCTGGCCAGGAAGCTGCATTCGGTCTGCCGGATCAGGCGAGATCCATCCCCTCTCGTTCCCTGCCAGTTCAGATCGAGCTGTCCGAGGCGGCCCAGATGGCGCAGTTCAAATTCGTAGCGCTGGCAGAGGTTGTCCTGAGGCAGGGTCGCCATGCTCGCTGGCAGTCGGTATTGATAGTGAAGGATCGGCCCATCCTCCAGCTTGCTGCTGACCGGCACCAGCCCCTCGGCTGTGGGCTGCGGGGCACCCAGATAACGGCGCAAACTGAGCGGTGCATCGATCGCTTTTTGATAGTGCAGGCCGTTCATCGCCGCCAGCTCCTCTTCCAGCCGTTGCAACTCCCCTTCCAGCCCATTGAGCGCAGCCCCCAACTGCTGGTGAGTCGTTGACGAGGCGCAGCCACCCAGCAACAGGGTGGCAAGTAGCAGGGCGGCTCTCATGGGGGGCATGGCTTCTCCTTGGCAATGACGATAAAGAGTGACGGTCAACTCGGCTGGCCCTGACTATAGCAGGGGGTTGCTGGGGGGCGTCCCCTGCAGCAGTTGCGCCAGTCGGGCCAGCCCTTCGCCGACCCGGGCGTCGGTGGCGGGTTGGCTCAGGCTCAGGCGCACCCCTTGCGGGGCGGCAAACTGGCCGGCGGCGAAGTGTTCCCCGCTCGCCACGCCGACGTCAAGGGCATCGGCGGCAGCGGCAAACTGCTGGCTGCGCCAGGGCTCCGGCAGCGGCAGCCAGGCGTGCATACTGCCCGGCTGCCAGCGGGCGGTCGGCAGCAGGTGGTGCAGCAGTTCTCCGCGGCGTTTGAGGATCTCCCGCTGCTGCGCGATGAGCGGCATGATCTGGCGCTGAGAGACCATTTTGCAGGCCAGCTCGATCAATAGCGGGCTCACCATCCAGCTCGACAGCCGCATGGTCTGGGCGAAGGCGCTGCGCAGGGCGGGGGGCGTCAGCACAAAGCCGACCCGCAATCCGCCGCAGGCGATCTTGGCCAGACTGCCCAGATAGATGACCCGCTCCGGTGCCAGATTGACCAGTGGCTCCGGGTGGGGCTCCGGCAGCAGGCCGTTGACGTCATCCTCGATGATCAGCAGATCGTGGCGACGGGCGATTGCAATGATGGCCTCGCGCCGCGCCAGACTCATGATGGCGGTAGTGGGGTTTTGCAGGGTTGGGGTGAGGTAGAGCAGCTTGGCCCGGCGGGTGCGGCAGGCGGCGTCCAGCGCCTCGGGCTGCAGCCCCTCCTCATCCATCGCCAGCCCCACCACCTGATTCTTCAGCTGGCGAGCGTTGCCCAGCATACCGGGGTAGCTCAGCCCCTCGCACAGGATGGTCTCCCCCACGCAACCGGTCGCCAGCAGCGCCAGCATGATGCCGTGCTGGGCGCCATGGCTGAACAGCAGGCGATCCTCACTGCAGGCCACCCCTTGCTCCGTCAACCAGTCGACAAACTGTTGGCGCTGATCCGGCCGTCCCGCCTCCTTGTCGTAGCCGAGCAGGGCGTTGAGATCCCCGTCCGCCACTTCTCCCAGCATGGGGCGGATGATCGCCGCCCGATCCAGCTGCACCGGCAGGTTCTGCCACAGCTCGATGCGATGCCCCTCCTCCTGGCGGATCACCCACTCACTGGCGGGATCCGTGTTTGCCCCGTTGACCCCGCGCGCCTTGACCCAGGTGCCGTGCCCCACCCGGGCGGCCAGCAGGCCGCGTCGCTCCGCCTCGCCGTAGGCGCGGGTGATGGTGCCGACGGTGACACCCAGTCGATCCGCCAGAGATCTGTGGGTGGGCAATCGGGTCTGCGGGGGCAGCTCGCCGCTTGCGATCCCCTGTTCGATCGCCTTGACCAGCTTGAGGTAGAGGGGGCCATCGAAGGCCGCCAGGTCGGGAGTCCAGATTGTCATGGTGACAATAAATCCATTGATCCAAGTTTGTTCCCAATATAGCGTGAATTTCAGCCTATTCACAATCAAATAGCACACATTGTATCGATACAATGTGGCAAGTAAGGAGTCACAATATGACGATGGAGTGGTATGTCACCCTGTTCGGGTTTGCCGTGCTCACCTGCGGTACGCCGGGGCCCAACAACCTGATGCTGACGGCCTCCGGCGCCAACTTCGGGGTGCGCCGCACCCTGCCACATCTGCTCGGGGTGGGGGTGGGGCAGCCGGTGTTGCAGCTGGTTCTGGCGCTGGGGATCTACCCCCTGTTCGAGCGCTGGCCTTTGCTGCGGCTCGGTTTGCAGATCTTCGGCAGCCTCTACCTGCTGTGGCTGGCCTGGCGTATCGCGGTGGCCGGTGCCCCGGGGGATCCGGCCCGACGCGCCCGTCCGCTGACCATGCTGGAGGGGCTGGGCTTTCAGTTCCTGAACCCCAAGGCGTGGATGATGGGGATCTCCGCCATCAGTCTGTTCAGCCTGCCCGGCGCCAGTTACTGGCCGAGTCAGCTGGCGGTGATGACAGTGTTTGTGCTGGTGGCGCTGCCGGTCTGCTTTGTCTGGGTGCTGTTCGGCCATCAGCTGAGCAACTGGATCAGCTCGGATCGGGGCTGGCGGCGGCTCAACGGCTCCCTCGGCCTGCTGACGGCGCTCTGCGTGGTGATGCTCTGGTATTGAGCCGTGTTGCGCCGATGGGCGAGGGGCCGAGAAAGAGGCATTTCTGACTTGTCGCCACGGGGTCGGCTCTGCATATTAGAAGGCTTTCCCCATAACGGGGGCGTTGCATCGACAAGAGGTTGAGATGGATCTGAACTGGTTACTGCCCCTGGCGGGGTTTGCCCTGGTTACCTGCGGCACGCCGGGGCCCAACAATATGCTGCTCACCAGTGCCGGGGCGGCGCAGGGTTTTCGCCGCACGATTCCCCTGCTGGTGGGGGTGGTGGGGGGGATCAATCTGATGATCCTCGCCACCGCGCTGGGGCTCGGCGTGGTGTTCGAGAAGGTGCCGCTGCTGCACGATGGCCTCAAGTTGATCGGCTCGGCCTATCTGCTCTGGCTGGCGTGGAAGGTGGCGACCGCCAGTGGCCCGGCCGAGGGCAACCGGCCGCTTATTCCCGCCCATCAGGGGGCCATGCTGCAACTGCTCAACCCCAAGGCGTGGATGATGGCGCTCTCCGCCATCAGCGGTTTCACTCTGGCGGGGGAGGCTTACTGGCCCTCCGCGCTCTGGGTGCTGGTGATCTTCTTCATTACCGGCCTCTACACCGGGGCGTTCTGGGTGCTTTTTGGTGCCCAGGTGCGGCAAATCATTCGCACTGCCCGGGGTTGGCGGCGTTTCAATCTTGGCATGGGGCTGGCGACGGCTGCCTGTGTCGGGATGATCTGGATTTAGCCCGGGGTTGACCCGGGCCTTTACCGGCTGTCTTGTTGGCCCCGCGGGGCCTTTTTTATCTCGCCCGCGTGACCTTGCCTGCAAGGTGGCGCGGTGCTGCCATCCCTTGGGATGAAAGGAGTTCCTATGAAATGTATCGGTCTGCTGGGTGGCATGAGCTGGGAGTCCACCGTCAGTTACTATCAGGCGCTCAACCGCGGGGTGCGGGCACAGCTCGGCGGTTTGCACTCGGCGCGGGTGTTGCTCAACAGCGTCGACTTTGCCGCTATCGAGCGGCTGCAGCATGCCGGTGACTGGCCCGCCACCGCCCGTCTGCTGGCGGCGGAGGCGCGCAAGCTGCAGGATGGCGGCGCCGATTTCTTGCTGATCGGCACCAACACCATGCACAAGGTCGCCCCCGAGATTGAGACGGCCATCGATATCCCGCTGCTCCATATCGCCGATGCCACCGCGGCCAAATTGCAAGCTGACGGGGTAACCCGGGTCGGCCTGCTCGGCACCCGCTTCACCATGGAGCAGGATTTCTACAAGGGGCGCTTGCAGGAGCGATTCGGGTTGGCGGTGCTGGTGCCCGATGAGGCAGGACGGGATCGGGTGCACAGGATCATCTATGACGAGCTCTGTCTGGGCGAGATCCGCGCATCGTCGCGGGCCGAGTATCTGGCCATTATCGCGGGGCTGGCGGCCGCTGGCGCCGAGGCGGTGATCCTCGGCTGTACCGAGATTGCCCTGCTGGTGGGCGATGCCCGCGCGGCGGTGCCGCTCTACGACACCACCGCCATCCATGCGGAGGCGGCAGTCGCGCTGGCATTGGCATCCGATTAATAAACTGGTCAGATCTCACTATTCTTGCTTGTCACATACCCCTTGCCATAAAAGCGTGTAAAATTGCGCCCTGAATTTTCCCCAGCCAACGCGGGTTGGCTGCGGTTCCCTAGCATGCAAGGCTGACATTGTGACTGAAGTAGATAGATTCGCGGATATCCGTCCCTACCGCGATGAAGAAGTGCCGGCAGCCATCGAACGGCTGATCCAGGATGATGAATTTATCGGCGCCATCGCCAAGTATCGTTTCGGTTCCCTGATGAACTGGTTTGGCTGGGCCATTCGCCCGCTGATCCGCCTGTTCCTGCGTCGCAAGTGGTCAAAGGTGACCACAGTGCATCAGGTCCAGATGGGGGTCACCCGCTATATGTCCCGCATGATCGCCACTTCCACCAAGGGGGTGACCTTCTCCGGGATTGAGCATCTCAAGAAAGAGCAGGGCTATCTGTTTGTCTCCAACCACAGGGACATCGCCATGGATCCGGCGTTCGTCAACTGGGGGCTGCACAGCCATGGCTTCGATACCGTGCGCATCGCCATCGGCGACAACCTGCTGCGCAAACCCTGTGCCACCGAGCTGATGAAACTCAACAAGAGCTTTATCGTCAAACGCTCCGCCAAGGGGCCGCGGGAGATGATGAAGGTGCTGGGCGAACTGTCGGCCTATATCGGCAACTCGGTTCACGAAGGGCACTCCATCTGGATCGCCCAGAAGGAAGGGCGCGCCAAGAATGGCGATGACAAGACCGATCCCGCCATCCTCAAGATGTTCTACGTCGACGGCAAGAAGCAGAAGATCGACTTCGTCGACTACATGCGCAGCCTCAATATCGTGCCGGTCAGCATCAGCTATGAGCTGGACCCGACCGACAAGGCGAAGGCGCGCGAGCTTTACGAGAAGTCGGTCAACGGCAGCTACGAGAAGGGCGAGTTCGAGGATATCGAGAGCATCGTCGCCGGTATTGTTGGCCAGAAGGGGCGGGTACATGTCTCCTTCGGCGCCCCCATCACCGAAGGGTTCAGCGATCCGGACGAACTGGCCGCGCTGATCGACAAGGCGATCTGGAGCAGCTATCGCCTCTTCCCCAGCAACTATCTGGCGGCAGATGTCTCCGGCAAGGCCAATACCATCGAACAGGCCGCCTTCCTGACCCGTCAGTCAGAGGTCCCGGAAGAGCACAAGGCGATCTGGCGTGCGATGTACGCCAAACCGGTGGAAAACGCCGAAAAGGCTTGAATGAAGCCGGTTGTTAAACGGTTTTGCGAAAAAAACGGGCGCTGATGCGCCCGTTTTTGCGTCTGGTCAAAGTCGAGGATGAAAGGGTGGTGAATAATATGGTTTCAGCTGGTACGATCACCATGAAAATGGGATTATGCCTCTTGGCAAGGTGCGTACCAGTGTGTAACAGTGCCCCCATAGCAGAACATGAGCAAACGCTCTAAACTGCTTTGCACGGATTGCAGACGGCATTATTGAAGGACCTGTCACAGGTCCTTTTTCATTGGCTGGCAAAGATGCCGCCCAGATATACCTAACAGGAAACAGACGCCATGATCACCGGTAGCCTGAACACCCTGCAGCGGACGCCGCTGCCCGCCCCGCTGGCCCGTATCATGGCCGAGGTGGTGAAGAGCGTGGCTCACTGGGGTGACGCGCCGCTCGGCAAGACCGAGATCGATGGCCTGAACCTGTTCTGTCTGGTGAGCGAGGATCTGACCGAGCCAGCCGCGGATCGCCGTGGCGAATTCCATCAGCAGTATCTCGATATCCAGCTGCTGCTGCGCGGTGAAGAGTGGATAGGTGTGGGCCCCCACGACTACGTGAGCGACGGCGCCGACCATCCCCATCCCGACCTCTGGTTTGTCGATGACGAGCAGACCAGCTATCTGGCGCTGCAACCGGGGGATTTCGCCATCTTCTGGCCGGGGGAACTGCACCGTCCGCTCTGCACCTTCAACCAGCCCGCCAAGGTGAAGAAGCTGGTGGTCAAGGTACACCGGGATCTGCTGGCCAGCTGCTAAGCGCTATCCTTGGGTGTCAGAGACCCGATCACAGCAGGGCCGCTTGCCCCGTCATGCATTGAAGCGAGTGCTACGCACCAGTGATGCGTTGAAACTCGCAAGAATTGAAACGAGTGATACGCACCCTTAATGCGTTGAAACTCCAAAGAATTGAAAAATTGGGCGCACCCTCCTGCGACCATAAGCCCCCGGCAGGGGAATCCCATCCTCTTTTGGATGACACGACACTGTCGGCATAAAGCCGAAGCACAGGAAGATGTAGAACATGAGCAAGTTGGTATTGATCCTTAACTGCGGTAGCTCTTCCCTGAAATTTGCCGTAATGGACGCCGAAACCGGTGAGGACATGCTGTCCGGCCTGGCCGAATGCTTCAATCTGGATGATGCACGTATCAAATGGAAACTCCACGGGGTCAAGGGCGAAGCCATGCTGGGAGCGGGTGCCGCTCACCAGGAGGCCCTCGACCATATCGTGGGTCACATCCTGCCGCAGGATCCGACTCTTGCAGAGCAACTGGTGGCCATCGGTCACCGTATCGTACACGGTGGCGAGCAGTTCTCCCGCTCCGTACGCATTGATGACGGCGTGATCGCCGGTATCGAAGCCGCCATTCCGTTCGCCCCGCTGCACAACCCGGCGCACCTCATCGGTATTCGCGCCGCGCTGAAAGTGTTCCCGCAGCTGTCCGAGAAGAACGTGGCCGTCTTCGACACCGCTTTCCACCAGACCCTGCCGCAAGAGGCCTACCTCTATGCGCTGCCGCACAAGCTCTACCGCGAACACGGCATCCGTCGTTACGGTGCCCACGGTACTTCTCACCGCTACATTGCGGAAGAAGCCGCAAAAGAGCTGGGCAAGCCGTTGAATGAGCTGAACATCATCAACTGCCACCTGGGTAACGGTGCCTCTGTCTGCGCCATCAAGAACGGCGAATCCGTTGACACCTCCATGGGTCTGACTCCGCTGGAAGGTCTGGCGATGGGTACCCGCTCCGGTGATA
The DNA here is from genome assembly GCF_000819685.1 of Aeromonas allosaccharophila. Classification (GTDB taxonomy): domain Bacteria; phylum Pseudomonadota; class Gammaproteobacteria; order Enterobacterales; family Aeromonadaceae; genus Aeromonas; species Aeromonas allosaccharophila. The sequence continues at coordinate 17,420 of NZ_CDBR01000027.1, forward strand.
TCGATCCGGCCGTAGTCTTCTTCATGCACGACCAGCTCGGATACAGCGTGGAGCAGATCAACCACACCCTGACCCGTGAGTCCGGTCTGCTGGGTATGACAGAAGCGAGCAGCGACTGCCGCTACGTCACCACCAACTACGCCACCGACGCCGGTGCCAAGCGCGCGCTGGATGTCTTCACCTACCGTGTGGCCAAGTATGTCGGTGCCTATGCCGCTGCGATGGACGGTCGTCTGGATGCCGTGGTCTTCACTGGCGGTATCGGTGAGAACGCCGCCATGGTGCGCGAGATGGTGCTGAACCGTCTGGCCCTGTTCGGCTTCAAGGTGGACAAAGAGGCCAACAACGCCGCGGTACTGGGTGGCGAAGGTCGCATCACCACCGCCGACAGCCGTTGCGCCATGGTGATCCCGACCAACGAAGAGCTGGTCATCGCCCGCGATGCCCTGAGCCTGGTCTGCTAAGTCAGCCTCGCTTTGAAACAACGCCCGGCCTGTGCCGGGCGTTGTCATTTCTGGCGTACGCCGATTTGACATGGGGGAGGGGAGCGGTACCCTGACCACCACTGTTTTTGCAGCCAGCGGGCTGCCCGGTTCGGGAGAGAGCAATGTTCGGGAGAGAGCAATGAAAGAGGCGTTTTTTAACTGGTTGTCGGGCCTTGGGGTGGAAGTGACCAACCTGATGGCGCTGGTGATCGCGCTGGGCTTTATCGTCATCACCTCGCTGCTGCTGCACATGGCGCTGCACCGGGTGTTGCTGGTCCGGCTGGTGGGGATCCTCGGCAAGGCCAAACAGGTGTGGCTGCCGCCCCAGCTGCAACAGCGCCTCTTCAACCGGCTGGCCTTCGTGCTGCAGGGGGCCGTGCTGCTCGGTCAGGCGGAGATCTGGCTGCCCCGTCAATCGGATAGCCTCAAGCTTATCGAGATGGTGGCCCAGCTCTGGATTCTGCTGTTCCTGCTGCTGGCCTTCTTCGCCCTGCTCGACTGCCTGTTGTCGGTAAGCCGCTACACCCGCCTTGGCCGGGATTTGCCCCTGCGCGGCATCTTCCAGGGGGCCAAGCTGGTAGGCAGCATTCTGGTGGGCATCCTGATGATCGCCCTGCTGCTCGGCAAATCACCGCTGTTCCTGTTCAGCGGTCTGGGTGCCATGACCGCAGTGCTGATGCTGGTGTTCAAGGACCCCATCCTCGGGCTGGTAGCGGGGATCCAGCTCTCCGCCAACCGGATGCTGAGCGTCGGCGACTGGCTGCAGATGGACAAGTACGGTGCCGATGGCGAGGTGACCGACATCGGCCTCACCACGGTCAAGGTGTCGAACTGGGACAAGACCATCACCACCATTCCCACCTATGCCCTGATCTCCGACTCTTTCAAGAACTGGCAGGGGATGACCGAATCGGGTGGCCGCCGCATCAAGCGCAGCGTCAATATCGACATGACCAGCGTGCGCTTTCTGACGGCCGATGAGCAGTTGCAGCTCAAGCAGGCGCAACTGCTGGCACCCTATCTGAGCCGCAAGGAGCAGGAGCTGAGTGCCTACAACCAGCAGCTGAGCGATGCTCTAAGCTGCCCCATCAACGGTCGTCACCTCACCAACCTCGGCACCTTGCGCGCCTATCTGGATGCTTATCTTCGTGCCCATTCCGGCATTCGCAAGGACATGACCCTGATGGTGCGCCAGCTGGCGCCCACGTCAGATGGGCTGCCGCTGGAAATTTACTGCTTTACCGCGACCACCGCATGGGCCGATTACGAAGGGATCCAGGCCGATATTTTCGACCATATCTTTGCCATCATTGAGCAATTTCATCTGCGGTTGCATCAATCTCCCACAGGTTACGACATGCGTGGCTGGCAACGGGGATAAACAGGGAGACCGGGCGGGTCGGGGACGCGTAAAAATCCGCATATTAATCATCGACCCGTCGCCACTTGTCAGTTGAAATTTGCCGTGCAGAGGAGAAAAATGGCGGCCTTCTCTTCGCGCCCCTGATCCCGCTTGATCAGCTGCCAGCCCAGAGACGTCACTTCAAGTCATCATCATGGGAAAGTTATGAAGCTCCTTCGCAATAGTGTGGCAACACTCTGCTACAGCCTGCTGCTGACCGCTGCGCCGGTTTTCGCTGTTGAATATGCTCTGCCTGCGGCCAACAGCCGTCTGGTAGGGGAAAATCTGGAATACGTGGTCCCGGCCGAAGAGAACGGCCAGCCGCTGGAGGCCATTGCGGCGAAATTCCAGCTGGGGCTCACCAACATGACTGAAGCCAACCCCGATGCGGATCCCCTGCTGGTGCAGACCGGCGAGAAGCTGGTGATCCCCCAGCAGCTGATCCTGCCGGATGCACCGCGAGAAGGGGTGGTGCTCAACGTGGCCGAGATGCGCCTCTACTACTACCCCAAGGGTAAAAAAGTGGTGGAAGTGCTGCCCATCGGCATCGGCCAGCTCGGCACCGACACCCCGGAAAACTGGGTGACCAGCGTGCAGCGCAAGAAAGCGGGCCCGACCTGGACCCCGACTGCCAAGATGCATGCCGAATATGCCGCCCGTGGCGAGAGCCTGCCTGCGGTATGGCCGGCCGGTCCGGACAACCCCATGGGTCTGTTTGCCCTTTACATCGGCAAGATGTACGCCATCCACGGTACCAACGCCAACTTCGGCATCGGCCTGCGGGTGAGCCACGGTTGCGTGCGTCTGCGCAACGACGACATCGCCTACCTGTTCAAGCAGGTACCGGTCGGTACTCGCGTCCAGTTCGTCAACCAGCCGATCAAGGCATCTCTCGAACCCAATGGTGTCCGCTATCTGGAAGTGCACCAGCCGCTGTCGCGCAGCGAAGAGGAGTTCAACTCCAAGCTGCCGGCACCGCTGCCGATGACTCCGGCGGTGACCCGCTTCATTGCCCACGCCGACAGCGACTCCCAACTGGTGAAGCAGGCGTTGGAGCAGCGCAACGGCATGCCGATGGCAATCAACCGCTAACGGCAAATCCCCGTTATGACAAAGGGCGAACAGCATGCTGTTCGCCCTTTTTGTTTCTGCTGCGTTGACTCAGCTTCGCAGCAGATTTGCCTGCAGCTCGCTACCGAGCTGGTCGAGCAGCTGATAGCGCGCCTTGTAGCTGGCCCGTTTGCGGGAGGGGATCTCCTCCAGCGTCTTGCGGGGCACTTCCAGCGGCAGGCTCATCCAGAGTTCATCCTGCACGCAGCCCTGATGCTCCTGCCACAAACCGTCGAGATCGAACTTGACCCGATCGGCAGTGCGCTTGCTGCTCTGATAGACGTGGCTTTGGGTGCGGATCCCGAGCAGGCTCTTGCACGCCAGCCCCCGGGCCAGCTCGGCGGCCATATAGACCAGCAGGGACATGGGGCGCAGCCCGCCGCATGCCTTGGTGACCAGCTTGATCTCCTCGCTCTGCCCCTTGCCGCCCTGCAGCGAACAGATCTCGAGGGGCGGGCTGGGTGTAGGGCGCAGATTGAGGGCCATGTAATAGAGCGCCGCGTCACCCAGCTTGAGGGTCAGGCTCATCTCCCCCTCTTTGCCCATGTGGGTTTGGTAATCCAGTTGCAGGGTCAGCGGTGCCGTCAGCTTGTCGCTCTGCCATTGGGCCAGCAGCAGGCCGTGCCCGCTGTAGATTGCCAGCTGTTGCGCCTTGGGCAGCTGACGTGCCAGCTGCTGGTAGTGGCCGCTGATAAGCCCGGCTCGCAGGCGCTTGCGGAGCCCCTTGTGGCGATAGGGGTGGATCGGCTTTTCCAGAATATCGGGGAAGCGGCTGATCGCCTGCGCCAGCAGCGGTTGCTCCTGCTGCTGGCGATAGAGGGCGCGGGCGCCGGGATTGAGCCAGAGACGCCCCACATACTTGGCCCGTCGGATGAGATGACCCGACTCCTCCACCGGATGAAGGCGGCGGGCGAGGGTTCGCAGGTGTGACAGATGAGATGACATGGTGCCGACCTCTGGCTGGTGTGATGAGACAGGGCGGGGAGTGTAGGAGCGGGGCGCTGGCTTGTAAAAAATGGATAGTAACAAAATGTGAAAACAGAACGCTCAGTAGCGGCGGGCGCTGCGATATGGACAATACGACCATGGCAGGAAATCTGGCGCCATCCTCTTGATGCGGCAGATGATTTGATGCGCAAAGGTTTTTATTGTGTTTTGTGTTTGTTAAAAGTGGTTGAGCTGGCGCGAACGGCTGATTAAGCTAGGCCGGTTTTTTAGGGATGAGCCCGTCACCAGAGCGGGCAGAAAATGACACAAAACGGAGTTTTGCATGACAGCTAGCACACCCATGTTAATCACCTTCCTGGTGTATATCCTCGGAATGGTGTTGATCGGCTTCGTCGCCTATCGCGCCACCCGCAACTTTGATGACTACATTCTGGGCGGCCGCCGGATGGGGAGCTGGGTTACCGCTCTCTCCGCCGGCGCCTCCGACATGAGCGGCTGGCTGCTGATGGGCCTGCCCGGCGCCGTCTTCGTCAGCGGCATCTCCGAGAGCTGGATCGCCATCGGTCTGGTCATCGGCGCCTACCTCAACTGGCGCTGGGTAGCGGGTCGCCTGCGGGTGCATACCGAGAAGAACCGCAACGCCCTGACCCTGCCGGACTATTTCACCTATCGCTTTGAAGATCACAGCAAGGTGCTGCGCATCCTCTCGGCGCTGGTGATCCTGCTCTTCTTCACCATCTATTGCGCCTCCGGCGTGGTGGCCGGTGCCCGTCTGTTCGAAAGCACCTTCGGCATGGATTACAACACCGCCCTCTGGGTCGGTGCAGCAGCCACCATCACCTACACCTTCTTCGGCGGCTTCCTCGCGGTGAGCTGGACCGACACGGTGCAGGCAACCCTGATGATCTTCGCCCTGATCCTGACCCCGGTCTTCGTCATCATCGCCGTCGGCGGGGTGGACAGCGCCATGATCGAGGTGGCCGCCAATAGCGCTACCAACCTCGACATGTTCAAAAATCTGGATGTGATCGCCATTGTCTCGCTGATGGCCTGGGGCCTTGGCTACTTCGGCCAACCACACATTCTGGCCCGTTTCATGGCGGCGGACTCCCACCACTCCATGGCCAATGCCCGCCGAATCAGCATGACCTGGATGGTGTTCTGTCTGGCTGGCGCGGTGGCCATCGGCTTCTTCGGGCTGGCCTATTTTGCCCGCTTCCCGGAAGTGGCGGCTGGGGTAACCGGCAACCCGGAGCGGGTCTTTATCGAGCTCTCCAAGATCCTGTTCAACCCCTGGATCGCCGGTGTGCTGCTCTCCGCCATTCTGGCGGCGGTGATGAGCACTCTAAGTTGTCAATTACTGGTCTGCTCCAGCGCCATTACCGAGGATCTCTACAAGCCGTTCCTGCGCAAGAACGCCTCCCAGCGTGAGCTGGTGTGGGTGGGTCGCCTGATGGTGCTGCTGATCGCGGTGATTGCCATCGCCGTTGCCATGAATCCGGAAAACCGGGTGCTGGGGCTGGTGAGCTACGCCTGGGCCGGTTTCGGTGCCGCCTTCGGCCCCGTGGTGCTGCTCTCGGTGCTCTGGCCGCGAATGACCCGCAACGGCGCCCTGGCGGGCATGCTGGTCGGTGCCATCACCGTCATCGTCTGGAAGCAGTTCGGCTGGCTGGGGCTGTATGAGATCATCCCGGGCTTCCTGTTCGCACTGCTGGCCATCGTGGTGGGCAGCCTGCTTGGCGAAGCGCCCTCAAAAGCGATGCTGGAGCGTTTCCGCGATGCCGAGGAGGAGTACAACACTCCGGCCGAGAGCGCGGGAGAGCCGGTCGCGGTGAACTGATCCCCCTTACCGCTTTCTGATTGAGAGCCCCGCCCCCGGACAAGGAGCGCCCTGGTTGGCCATCCTTGCACCGGTTTGGCGGGGCTTTGTGCTATCTGATTCACTCTTGGGCACTTTTTTATGTTCGGCCGGGGGCTCCCGGGTGCTCGCTTTCTTTTGTCTTGGCACCGAATATGGGACACTAGGCCGCCTGAAGGAGACCTAGTGCATGCGGCTATTCACCCTGATCCTGATCCTCCTGCTGGGGGGACTGCAATATGACCTCTGGCTGGGGAAGAACGGGCTATCCGATTATCAGAACCTGTCGGAGGCCATCTCGCAGCAACAGCGGGACAACCAGACTCTCAAGGATCGTAACGACCTCATTTACCGCGAGATAGATGATCTCACCTCTGGCCTCGAGGCCATCGAGGAGTTGTCGCGCAACGATCTGGGTTATATCAAGCAGGGGGAGACCTTCTACCGGATCATCCCCAAAGAGAAAGACAAAGAGACAGCGCCGGACGATGAGCCCTACGATGACTGATGCCAGCCGGGTATCCGGCCTGACGGCGATCGTCCCTGCCGCCGGTATCGGCAGCCGAATGGGGGCCGATTGCCCCAAGCAGTACCTGCAACTGGCGGGTAAAACCATTCTCGAACATACCCTGGAGAGGCTGCTCTCCCACCCGGCCATCGCCCAGGTGATCGTGGCGCTGGCGCCCCATGACCGCTGGTTCGAGGCTCTGCCCGTGGCGGCCGACCCGCGCATTGTGCGGGTAGAGGGAGGCGCCGAACGCGCCTTTTCCGTCCTCAATGGCCTTCATGTGGCGCAAGGGGAGTGGGTGCTGGTGCACGATGCGGCCCGTCCCTGCCTGACTCACGGCGATCTCGATGCGCTGATTGTCGCGGCCATGGGCTGTGGCGGCGCCATTCTCGGCAGTCGGGTGCGCGATACCATGAAACGCTCCGATGGGGAGGGCAATATCATCGCCACCGTCGAGCGCGAGCAGCTCTGGCATGCCCTGACGCCGCAGATGTTCCCGACCCGTGCCCTGAAACGGGCGCTCGAAGAGGGACTGATTCTGGGCGCCGCCATCACCGACGAAGCCTCCGCCATGGAGCGGGCCGGATTCACGGTGCGGATGGTGGAGGGGCGCGCCGACAATATCAAAGTGACCCGGCCGGAAGACTTGTCGCTGGCGGGGCTGTTTTTAAGCCAGCAGGCATAAGCCCCTCAGTCAGAACAGACCGTTCAGAGCAGAGTGCCTCGAACAAACAGGCCCGAACAAGGAGTTAGCATGATCCGGATTGGACATGGTGTGGACGTACACAAAATTGATGGGGTTGGTTTCAGCATGTTGGGAGGTTGCCGCTGATGATGCGCATTGGTCATGGTTTTGATGTTCATAAATTTGGTGGTGTTGGCCCCTGCATGCTGGGTGGCGTGCCGGTTCCCTACGAGCAGGGGCTGGTTGCCCACTCTGACGGCGATGTGGTGCTGCACGCGGTAAGCGATGCCCTGCTGGGGGCTATTGGTGCCGGTGACATCGGTCGCCACTTCCCCGATACCGCTGCCGAGTTCAAGGGGATCGACAGTCGCATTCTGCTGCGTGATGTTTTTGCCCGGGTACAGAAGGCGGGGTATGCCATCGGCAACCTGGATGTGACCATCATCGCCCAGGCCCCCAAAATGGCCCCCCATATCGACGCCATGTGCGCCGTGCTGGCCGCCGATCTGCAATGTGATTTGAACCGGGTGAACGTCAAGGCGACCACCACCGAACAGCTTGGGTTTACGGGGCGCAAGGAAGGGATCGCCACCGAAGCCGTCGTCCTACTGGTGAAACAATAATGCTGGAACAACTTGCCTATCTGCACGGGGCACCCACTGCCCGCGGTATCCTCAAGGCCGAGGCCGCCGATTTCGTGGTAAATGAAGATCTCGGGTTTGAGCCCTGTGGCGAGGGTGAGCACATCTTCGTCCGGGTGCGCAAAACCGGCGAGAACACCGCCTGGGTGGCCGGTCTGCTGGCCGATGCGGCCGGGGTCAACCGCAATGCGGTGACCTGGGCGGGCCTGAAAGATCGCCACGCGGTGACCGAGCAGTGGTTCGGCATTCATCTGCCGGGCAAGGCGGAACCTGATTTGTCGGTCATCGAGAGCGACAGCATCCAGATCCTGCAAGCCAAGCGTCACAACCGCAAATTGCGGGTCGGTTATCTGAAGGGCAACCACTTCACCCTGCGTCTCACCGGTCTGGAACAGGCCGACGGGCTGGAAGCGCGCCTGCAGGCCATCGCCGGGCAGGGCGTGCCCAATTACTACGGTGAGCAGCGTTTTGGCCGTGATGGCAACAACCTGGAAGCGGCCAAGGCGATGTTTGCCGGCAAGCGGATCAAGGATCGCAACAAGCGTTCCCTCTACCTCTCAGCCGCTCGCAGCATGCTGTTCAATGCCATCGTCAGCGCCCGCATCGAGCAGGGGCTGGCTCACCAGCTGCTGGCCGGTGATTGCGTGATGCTCAAGGGCAGCCACTCCATCTTCAGTGAAGAGGTGCTGACCCCCGAGCTGGAAGCGCGTCTTGCTTCCGGCGACGTGCAGCTCACCGCGCCCCAGTGGGGCCGTGGCCGTCTGGCCAGTCAGGGTGCCGCTGCCGAGTTTGAACAGGCTGTGCTTGCTCCTTACAGCGATTGGTGTGACGGGCTGGAGAAGGCCGGGCTGGATCAGGATCGCCGCCCGCTGCTGCTCAAGCCGGAGCAGATGAGCTGGCAGCTGGACGGCGAGGCGCTGACCCTCTCCTTCTTCCTGCCAGCGGGCGCGTTTGCCACCAGCGTGGTGCGCGAGTTAATGCAGGCCGAAGAGGCCGATCATGGTTTCAGGAATCAGACCGATGCGAATTCTGGTCAGTAATGATGATGGTGTGCATGCCGAGGGCATTCGAGCCCTCAGCGAGGCGCTGCGCGCCTGCGGCGAGGTCATTGTGGTGGCGCCGGATCGCAATCGCAGCGGCGCGAGTCACTCCCTGACGCTGGAAGTACCGCTGCGGGTCACCCGTATCAGCGAAACCGGTTACTATGCGGTGAAGGGCACGCCGACCGACTGCGTGCATCTGGCGGTCAACGAGCTGGTACGCCCTGAACCCGACATGGTAGTGGCCGGTATTAACCACGGCGCCAACCTGGGGGATGATGTCATCTACTCGGGCACGGTCGCCGCAGCCACCGAGGGGCGCCATCTTGGCTACCCCTCCATCGCCATCTCGCTGGTGGGCAAGACCCACTTCGCCACGGCGGCCCACTATGCGGCCCTGCTGGTGAAGGGGCTGATGAAACACCCCCTGCCTGCCGATCAGATCCTCAACGTCAACGTGCCGGACTTGCCCCTCGAGCAGATCAAGGGGATCAAGACCACCCGCCTTGGCAACCGCCATCGGGCGGAGTCGGTGATCTGCACCGAGGATCCCCGTGGTCAGCCCATCTACTGGATTGGCCCGCCTGGCAGTCAGCAGGATGCCGGTGACGGTACCGATTTTGCTGCCATCGAGCAGGGCTATGTCTCGATTACCCCCCTGACCATCGATATGACTGCCTATGACAGTCTCGCCGGTCTGGGGGCCTGGTTAGATCTGCAGGGATGAGGGTGGTGTGATAGTACAGCGCCTGTTAAATCAGCTCATTGCGCAGGATATTCGCGATTTTCGCGTGCTGGCGACCATCGCGAAAGTGCCGCGCCAGCTGTTCGTGGACGAGGCCATGGCGCACAAGGCGTGGGACAACACCGCCCTGCCCATTGGCCACGGCCAGACCATTTCGCAGCCCTATATGGTGGCGCGAATGACCGAGTTGCTGATGCAAAATGATCCGGCCCATGTGCTGGAGATTGGCACTGGCTCCGGTTACCAGACGGCGATCCTCGCCCATCTGGTGGAGCATGTTTATACCGTTGAGCGGATCAAGTCGCTGCAGTTCCAGGCCCGGCGCCGACTGCGCCAGCTCGATCTGCACAATGTCTCGGCCAAGCACGGCAACGGCTGGCTGGGGTGGCCCAACAAGGGGCCTTATGACGCCATTCTGGTGACGGCCGCGGCGAGCGAGATCCCCACGGCACTGACCGATCAGCTGGCCGAAGGGGGGCGACTGGTGTTGCCCGTGGGTGACAGCCAGCAGACCCTGCAGCTGATCGAACGATCCGGCTCCCAGCTGACCAGCCGTATTCTGGAGCCGGTACGTTTTGTTCCCCTGATTGACGGAGATGTTGAGTGAAGTTGTTTTCCCGTTTGTACGTACTGGTGATGCAGTGGGCCCGCCACAAGCATGCCCCCTGGTATCTCTCCATCACCGCCTTTATCGAGTCGGTGTTCTGGCCGATCCCGGTGGACGTGATGCTGGCGCCAATGGCGCTCGCCAAGCCGCACAAGGCGTGGCACTACGCCGGGTTGGCAACCCTCTTCTCGGTGCTGGGCGCCCTGTTCGGTTACGCCCTTGGCTATGCCCTGTGGGATCCGGTGGTGCTGCCGCTGGTGGAGTCTGTTGGCTATCAGGACAAGATCGGGATCGCCCGCCACTGGTTTGAGCAGTGGGGGATCTGGGTCATTTTCATTGCCAGCTTCACCCCCATCCCCTACAAGGTGTTTACCGTGACGGCAGGGTTGTTGCAAATGGCTCTGCTGCCCTTCATCATCACCTCCCTCATCGGTCGTGGCATGCGCTTTTTCCTGGTGGCGGGCCTGATGCGCTGGGGTGGCGAGAAGATGGAACGCAAACTGATGCACTACGTGGATGTGCTCGGTTGGCTCTGTATTGGTCTGGCCGTTGTGGCCTATTTCTGGTTTAGTCGTTAAGGATCCATTATGCGTTCGCGTATTTGGCAAGGAAGCAGTGTCGTGGTGTTGTCATGGCTGCTGCTTGCCTGCTCCTCCAGTAAAAATGCAGCTCCGGTGGATGGGGTAGGTGATGATCAGTTCGTCTCGACCATTCCGGCTCGCCAGAGCGGCACTCAGCTCAACGCCCCCATTCAGGGCGGCAGCTATGTGGTGAAGCGGGGCGATACCCTCTACTCCATCGCCTTCAACTCCGGCAACGACGTGCCGTCGCTGGCCAGTCTCAACAACATCAGTCCGCCCTACAATATCTACCCGGGGCAGCGGCTGCGTCTCGACGCATCGGGCTCTGCGGTGACCAGCAGCAGAAGTGCCGGTACCTATGAAGTACGCCGCGGCGATACCCTGAGCAGCATCGGGCGCCAGTTTGGCATGACGCCGCAGGTGCTGGCCCAGAGCAACAATCTGAGCGCCCCCTATGCGCTGCAGCCGGGTCAGGTACTCAACGTCCAGACCGCTGGTGGTGGTTCGACCCAGATGGTGGCTGCGACTCGTCCGGCAACTGTAACGCCGGCGGCAGTGAGCCGTCCGAGCAGCGGACCGCGTCCGTTGGCCGAGCCGAGCGGATCTGGTCAGACCACACCATTCATCGCTCAGAAATCCGTTGCTCCGGCGGCACCGAAGGAATACGCTCAGACCAAAGAACAAAAAACAAACAACTCCCAGTCGAGACTTGCTTGGCACTGGCCCGCAAAAGGTCGGATCGTCGAGGGGTTCTCTGTTGCAGAACAGGGTAACAAGGGTATCGACATAGCCGGCCAGAAGGGGCAACCCGTCTACGCCGCCAGCGGTGGTAAAGTGGTATACGCTGGCAGTGCTTTAAGGGGGTACGGCAAGCTGATCATCCTCAAGCATGATGATGACTATCTCTCCGCTTACGCACACAACGATGAGTTGCGGGTGAAGGAAGGGGACAGCGTCAAGGGGGGCTCGGTCATTGCCAACATGGGTAGCACGGACGCGCCGGATGTGCGATTGCATTTCGAGATCCGGTACCGAGGCAAATCGATCAATCCGATGAGCTATTTGCCAAAGCGTTAACCCCAGAGAGACCGTCTTACTCTGGTAACGTCAGGGAGACACACCATGAGCCAAGAACAACTGGTAATGCAGGATGCAGAGTTAGAGTTTGACGCTGAACCCGAATCGAGCGAAGAAGAAGTAGAAGAGTTGCATGAGGTAGTCGCCGAGGCGGAAGAGACTATCTCCGATGAGTTGCTGGCACCGGAACTGAACAAGGTGATGGATGCCACGCAACTCTATCTGGGGGAGATTGGTTTTTCCCCGCTGCTCACTGCCGAAGAGGAAGTCTACTACGCCCGTCGTGCCTTGCGGGGTGACAAAGCAGCCCGCAAGCGCATGATCGAGTCCAACCTTCGACTGGTGGTGAAAATCGCCCGTCGCTACAACAACCGCGGCCTGGTGCTGCTGGATCTCATCGAAGAGGGCAACCTCGGTCTTATCCGCGCGGTCGAGAAGTTCGACCCCGAGCGCGGCTTCCGTTTCTCCACCTATGCCACCTGGTGGATCCGCCAGACCATTGAGCGGGCCATCATGAACCAGACCCGCACCATCCGTCTGCCTATTCATGTGGTCAAGGAGTTAAACGTTTACCTGCGTACCGCGCGTGAACTCTCGCACCGTCTCGATCATGAACCGACCGCCGAGGATATCGCCTTTGCGCTGGATTGTTCGGTGGACAGTGTGAACCGCATGCTCAAGCTCAACGAGAAGATCACCTCGGTAGATACCCCCATCGGTGGCGATCGCGACAAGGCGCTGCTGGATGTGCTCTCCGACGAGCGCGGCATGGGGCCCGAGCTGGAATCTCAGGATGACGACATGCGCGCCAGCATTGTGCACTGGCTGGAAGAGCTCAATCCCAAGCAGCGGGAAGTGCTGGCACGCCGTTTCGGCCTGCTGGGTTACGAGCCTGCTACGCTGGAAGATGTAGGGGCCGAGATTGGTCTGACCCGCGAGCGGGTGCGTCAGATCCAGGTCGAGGGACTGCGCCGCCTGCGGGAGATCCTGCTGAGCCAGGGGCTCTCCATCGAGGCGCTGTTTCGTACCTGATCACGATGGCTGCCGGCTGACAACAAACGGCTGAACAAGTGAATAGCACGAGGGGAGCAATCGCTCCCCTCGTTTTTTATTGCCTGTCGTCTGGCGATGGCGGCGTGGTTATACCAGCTCGGCCAGCATGGTGTCGGCGTAGGGCACCAGCGCTTCGCCCTTCTTCACCTTGGCGAGATAGTCCGGGTTGGCGATGAGCGGACGACCGATGGCCACCAGATCGAAGCGGTTGGCCTCGATGGCCGCGGCGGCGCGCTCGGCGTCGTAGTTGCCCACCCCGACCAGATTGCCCTTGTAGTGGGCGCGCAGATAGTCGGAGGCGCGGCCACCCAGATAATCGAAGGTGAGGTTGTCATCGAAGATGCCGAGGTGGATATAGGCCAGCGGGCGATCGTTGAGCTCGGCCAGCAAATAGTCGAACACGGCGCGATCTTCCGGGCTGCCCGCCAGATGAACATAGGCACCCGGGGAGAGGCGAATGCCAACCCGATCACCGCCGATACGGGCGCTGATGGCATCGACCACTTCCAGCGCGAAACGGCTCATCTTTTCCGGGCTGCCGCCGTAGTTGTCGGTGCGCAGGTTGGTGGAGTGGTGCAGGAACTGATCGATCAGGTAGCCGTTGGCACCGTGGATCTCCACTCCGTCGAAGCCCGCTTCGATGGCGTTGGCAGCGGCCTGGGCGTAATCCTGCACCAGCTGGGCGATATCGGCCTCGGTCAGGGCACGCGGCACCTGATAGGTCAGCTCACGCATGCGGGGTACAGTGCCATCAAAGGCCACGGCAGAGGGGGCCAGCACTTCAGCCTGATGGAAGAAGGGGTGGGAGAGGCGGCCGACGTGCCACAGCTGGGCGAAGATCTTGCCGCCCTTGGCGTGCACGGCGTTGGTCACTTTCTTCCAGCCATCGATCTGCGCCTGGGTAAAGAGGCCCGGGGTATTGGGGTAGCCCTGCCCGTCGGGGCGAATGATGACGGCCTCGGAAACAATCAGGCCGATGTCGGCGCGGCGGCCGTAATAGGCAGCCATCTGCTCGGTCGGCACCAGACCGGGGCCTGCCATGCAGCGGGTGAGCGGGGCCATCATGAAGCGGTTGGCCAGGGTCAGAGTGTCATTGAGTCGATACGGCTGAAACAGGGTATTCATGATAGTTTGTCCTGAACGGGTTATTCTTGAATGTGCATTCAAGACGTTTTTTGCGTCGGGCGCAAGCTTTTTTTGAATGCGCGTTCAAGAAGGTTGGCCCGAGCGGGCGGCTGGGGTAAACTTGCCGCCCTTTCCAGCCACTCTTTATCGGCGGGCCTGTTTGCCCCTTGCCGGTGAACCATTTCTCACGGGAGGAACCATGCGCATAGCCGAGTTTGATCGGGACGAGGTGCTGCGAAATGCCATGGAAGCGTTTCGCGCCAAGGGGTACGCCAAGACCACCATGCAGGAGCTGGTGGCCGCCACCGGCCTGCATCCGGGCAGCATCTACGGCGCCTTCGGCAACAAGCGCGGCCTGCTGCTGGCGGCGGTGGATCACTATGTCGAGGGCAAACGCACCCTGCGCCGCGCCCTGCTCGACAACCCGAGCCCGCTGGCGGGCCTTGCTGCCTATCTCGACGGAATTGTGGGAGAGGCGCTCTGCGGCTCCTGTCTGGTGACCCGCACCATGATGGAGTTGAGCGAGCAGGATGAGGAGCTGACCCAGCGGGTCAAGGGGATCTACGGCGAGCTGGAGCAGGACCTGGCCGAGTTGCTGACGCAGGCGCAGGCAAAGGGCGAGCTGGCCCCGGATAGCAATATCCGCACCCTCACCGCCCTGCTGCTGATCAACCTGCAAGGGCTGGTCACCTTCGCCCAGTGCCGCCCCGATCGCCCCCTGCTCGACGACGTGGTCGCCCAGCTGATGCGGGCCCTGCGGGCGTAACGCGATACCGTAGACACAACAGTGGCTCCCGAGGGAGCCACTGTTGTTTTCGGGAGGGTTACCTCGGCCCCACCAGCTCCTTCATCAAATCTTTCAGCGATACCCGCGCCGGTTGCTGCGCGTGGTGACTGGGCATGCCAGACGCAGCGGCCTTACCTCGGCCCCACCAGCTCTTTCATCAAATCTTTCAGCCACACCAGTGCGGGTTGTTGGGCGTGCACGGGATGCCAGACGCAGTTGAGGTGATAATCCGGCACGTCTGCGGGCAGCGGCAGGCTTTTCAGCGGCCAGTGGGTAGCGAGCAGCTCGGCCACCATGCTGGGCAGAACCAGCAGGTGATCGCTCTGGCTGACGATGGCGGCGGCGGACATATAACTCTGGCTGTTGACCGAGATGGTGCGGCTAAAGCCCAGACTCTTCAGATAACGGTCGAGGCTCGCCTCCGAGGTGCCGAGCGGCGAGTGGAACACGTGGGGCATAGCGATGAGCTGCTGCAAGGTGATGCGCTCCTGCCATTGGGAGGGATCATCCTCTGCACCAGCGTGGGCCGATTTGGCAATGGGCAGATCGGCGCGCACCAGCCCGGCCAGCGGCTCGGTGAGCCAGGTCTCCTTGCCCAGATACCCCGGCACCTGCATGTACTCGTCAAAGCCCAGCACCAGGTCTATCTCGCCGCTCGCCAGCTCCGCCTCCGGCAATGTGTCGCGCAGTATGCGGATCTCGATGGTGACCCCGGGCGCCAGCTTCCTGAGGCGCTGGATGAGCGGCGGGATCAGCACGCACTCCACGTAGTCCGTGGTGCAGAGCACGAAGCGGCGTTTCGACTGGCGCGGCTCGAACAGCTCCTCCTCGCTGAGCTGCTGCTCCAGCAGCCGCAGCGCCTGCTGCACCCCGAGATGCAGCCGCTGGGCGCGCGGGGTTGGCAGCATCCCCTGCGGGGTGCGCACCAAAAGCGGGTCGCCGAGAAAGGTGCGCAGCCGATTGAGGGCATGGCTCATGGCGGGCTGGCTGATAAAGAGCGCCTAGGCGGCGCGGGTGACGCTCCCTTGCGTCATCAGGGCGTCAAAAGCGAGCAGCAGATTGAGGTCGAGCTGGTGCAGTTTCATGGGGGGGGATTATTCGCCGTGTTTATGGGACAATCCATCCTATTCATTTGATGGATGGGGGCGCAACGTCTTAATCTGCGACCCACTCTTATTTTTCCGGGTTCCCGCGCCGCATCGGGCGTAATCGGGGGCCTCAATCCATGCAAGGAGCCTTGCGATGAGCATCAAGACCATTAACTCCACGCCGGCCGCCGACGGCTTCACCATGCCCGCCGAGTGGGCGCACCAGCAGGCCGTCTGGATGATCTGGCCGTTTCGCCCGGACAACTGGCGCGTAGCCGGTCGTTTCGCGCAAGAGACCTTCGCCAAGGTGGCCGATGCTATCGGCGGTGCCACCCCTGTCTTTATGGGGGTTCCGGCCCAGTTTATGGAGCAGGCCCGCGCCATCATGCCCACCCATGTCACTCTGGTTGAAATGAACAGCGATGACTGCTGGGCCCGCGATACCGGCCCCACCATTGTGACCAACGCTGCCGGCGAGTGCCGTGGGGTGGATTGGGGCTTCAACGCCTGGGGCGGCCACAAGGGCGGTCTCTACTACCCGTGGAATCAGGATGAAGAGGTCGCAGCCCAGATGCTGGCCCAGCACGGCATGGCTCGCTACGATGCGCCGCTGATTCTGGAAGGGGGCTCCATCCACGTCGATGGCGAAGGCACCTGCCTGACCACCGCCGAGTGCCTGCTCAACGAAAACCGCAACCCGCACCTGACCAAAGAGCAGATCGAAGCGCACTTGCGCGACTATCTGGGCGTCACCAGCTTTATCTGGCTGGACGAAGGCGTCTACATGGACGAAACCGACGGCCACATCGACAACATGTGCTGCTTCGTGCGTCCGGGTGAAGTGGCCCTGCACTGGACTGATGACCGCAGCGATCCCCAGTACGCCCGCTCCGTGGCCGCCCTCAAGGTGCTGGAAGCGGCAGTTGATGCCAAGGGGCGCAAGCTGAAAGTGTGGAAGCTGCCCCAGCCGGGCCCGCTCTACTGCACCGAAGAGGAGTCTGCCGGTGTCGAGAGCGGTACCGGTGTGCCGCGCGAGGCAGAAGGCCGTCTGGCCGGTTCCTACGTGAACTTCCTCATCACCAACGATCGCATCGTCTATCCGCTGCTGGATGCCGCCACCGATGGCGAAGCCCTGCGCATTCTGGAAGAGATCTTCCCGGAGCACACCGTGGTCGGCGTACCGGCCCGCGAGATCCTGCTGGGCGGTGGCAATATTCACTGCATTACTCAGCAGATCCCTTCCGGCAAATAAGAACCGGATGACGATCCTGCTGCGAAGCCGTGATCAAGGCTCATGTGCTGCTCGGAATCCTCATGTATTCACATACACTCCGGTTCCTGCGCTGCTCTTCACCTTGCTGACGGCCTCTCGCGACGGGTCGTAAACCGGTTCCGGTGAGTATTCAAAACCCCACGCCGTGGGGTTTTATCTCTTGATGACATGATGGTCGCAGGCGCTGATGCGGCGATCATCATGACAAACAGTCACCCTTTTACAGGAGATCCCCATGATCGAAGTGACCGAGGTTTCCATTGCCGAGCTGCGTGCCGCGCTCGAATCAGGCCGCACCACAGCGGTCGAACTGGTCAAGGCCTATCTGGCCCGGAGCGAGGCCTACAACGGCCCCGAGACCGCCACCAAACTCAATGCCGTGGTGGTGCATAATCCCGATGCGCTGAAAGAGGCGCAAGATTCTGACGCCCGCCGCGCCCGTGGCGAAACTCTGGGGCCGCTCGACGGTATCCCCTACACCGCCAAAGACAGCTATCTGGTCAAGGGGCTGACCGCCGCCTCCGGCAGCCCGGCTTTCAAGGATCTGGTGGCCCAGCGCGATGCCTTTACCGTTGAGCGCCTGCGCGCCGCCGGTGCCATCTGCCTTGGCAAAACCAATATGCCGCCGATGGCCAATGGTGGCATGCAGCGCGGCGTCTATGGCCGTGCCGAGAGCCCCTACAACGCCGACTACCTGACCGCGCCGTTTGCCTCCGGCTCCTCCAATGGTGCCGGTACTGCTACCGCCGCCAGCTTCTCCGCCTTTGGTCTCGCCGAAGAGACCTGGTCGAGCGGCCGTGGCCCGGCTTCCAACAACGGTCTGTGCGCCTACACCCCGTCCCGTGGCGTCATCTCGGTGCGTGGCAACTGGCCGCTGACTCCGACCATGGATGTGGTGGTGCCCTATGCCCGCACCATGGCCGATCTGCTGGAAGTGCTCGACGTAGTGGTCGCCGACGATGCCGACACCCGTGGCGATCTGTGGCGCATGCAGCCCTGGGTGCAGCTGCCCAAGGCCTCCGAAGTGCGTCCGGCCTCCTATCTGGATCTGGCAGCCAAGCCTGATGCCCTCAAGGGCAAGCGCCTCGGCGTGCCGCGCATGTTTATCAACAAGGATGAACTGGCCGGCACCAGCGAAAACCCCGGCATCGGCGGCCCGACCGGTCAGCGCATCCACACCCGCCCGACCGTGATTGCCCTCTGGGAAGATGCGCGCAAGGCGCTGGAAGCCGCGGGCGCCGAGGTCATCGAGGTGGACCTCCCGCTGGTCTCCAACTGCGAAGGGGACCGACCCGGTGCGCCGACCGTGTTCAATCGCGGCATCGTGTCACCTGAGTTTCTCAACGACGAGCTGTGGGAGCTCTCCGGCTGGGCGTTCGACGACTTCCTGCGCGCCAACGGCGATCCCAAGTTGAACAAGCTTGAGGATGTCGATGGGCCGAAGATCTTCCCCCACGATCCGGGCACCCTGCCGAACCGCGAGGGCGATCTGGCGGCGGGCATGGACGAGTACGTCAATATGGCCAAGCGTGGCCTGAAATCGTGGGACGAGATCGCCACAGTGCCGGACGGCCTGCGTGGTCTGGAGAAGACCCGCAAGCTGGATCTGGAGGACTGGATGGACGGGCTCAAGCTCGACGCCGTGCTGTTCCCCACCGTCGCCGACGTCGCCCCGGCTGATGCGGATGTGAATCCGGCCTCCGCCGATATCGCCTGGAGCAACGGCATCTGGGTTGCCAACGGCAACCTCGCCATTCGCCACCTCGGCGTGCCGACCGTTACCGTCCCCATGGGCATCATGGCCGATATCGGTATGCCGGTGGGCCTGACCTTCGCCGGTCGCGCCTATGACGACAACAACCTGCTGCGCTTCGCCTCGGCCTTCGAATCCACCGGCAGCAAGCGTATGGTGCCGCCACGCACGCCGCCGTTGGGGTGATGCGAGGTTGGCGCAGAAAAGGTATGCTCGTTAGGAAGCGATAAAAACCACCTGCTATGCAGGTGGTTTTTATTTTAGTTTATTAATATGATTTATTATCTACTCTAGGTTGAAGAGTTTTAGAAATGCTTTGCTCTACAATTTACAATATTGACTTACTAAGTGGATTGATGTCGCCTTGATTAAATCTAATATTTATGATTGGCTTTTAATTGTTAATTAATGTTTTTTGAGATTGGTGTTGATATTTAACATGTGCTTTGATTAATTGGTTGCATATTATCTGGGAATGAATTTATTTATGTTATTCTCTCTTGCTTAAATGAGTATAAATAGTGAGTTCAATGCATGAAAATTATACCAAATAACTTCAATTTACCATGTAAAATACTCTGCTATTGAATATTCGTTGACTTTGTGTAAATGGCGACAACAATTCAGTATCATCTTGTTATCAAGTTCCGCTAGGGGAGGTGCGAACAAGTCTTTAGTGTGAGATCATGGTTCTACTTGATATCAAGGATGAGGTTCAGCATGAGTTACCAGCTCACCTTCGTGGACTGCGAGTTAAATGACAAACGCCGTAAAACTCGCAAAGAGGCATTTTTTGCTCGCATGGAAGCTTTGTTCCCATAGTCAAGGATGCAGGGGGCCATCACGCCCATCTATCCCAAAGTAGCTAACGGGCGTTATCTCCCGGAGTCGATTTCAAAAGTGGCTATACCCATAGTCTGAAAAGCATGCCAGCCAACGAGCATGACCTCAATCAGGTGGGTCATCTGCTCCATGCAAGGAATCGTTTGTGCTCACCGACGAGAGATGTCAGGGGGGGAACCGTGAAGAGTTGGCCGATGTGGAAGCTGAGTGGACGATTGCGGTGCGCCTTGGCAAGCTCAAGGAGCTCAAAAAAGTATCCTCGTAACAACAAGGCGGTAATTGTCTTTGAAAAGCTCAAATCAAATATTTGTGCCTGCGGGGGGCACCCGTTCCCGTTCATCAAACGTCAATTTTGCTTTGTGTTGGAGTAATGAAATTTTAAAATGTAGGCATGCTACTCATAAGGGAGGTGCGATCCACTGGTTCGCACCCTCCTTAGGAGACAATGCCCCTTCAACTACAATCAACCACGGCTCACAATCGCATCATTTAGGGAGCGAACAATGGTATCAATATAATTTGGTTCAGTGCTAACCAGCGCCTTATTTTGACCCGCAGCGGTACTCAATATAACTGAGTACGTTGTTTTATTTTCTCGCCATATCTTCGCGGCATATGCGAGGATTACTAAACCAGCAACGGTCCACCAACTACCGATGAACATTATGGCAACACCAAATAATCCAATTAATATTTCTGCTCCGCGTTGCGGAGTCTGGATCTTACTTTTGACAGATGTAACTGAGTTCATTACGTATGTTTGTCCATTAACGATGAATCGACTGTTGCTGACGCTGACTTTATCATCGCTAAAAAAAACTTGTTCTTCCATACATCACTCCATAAAAAGTAAATTAGTTTTCTACGATATAAAATAACACCAAGATTTTTAATTTCAACTTCAATCTCAAAGAAATGAATTTTAATTATCGGGAACGAAATCTGGCCCCCCACCTTTTTAACTGGGACGTTACGTACCGAAATCTCGGGCATCGGCCTTTTCCTTTATGCACTTCGATGGGAGATTACGCGATATCAGGGACGTAGACTCAATTAGTGAAGCGCATTCGGACGATCGCGAAAGGGGGGGGCCAGGAGGCCGTTGACATCCAAGAGGGCATGCCTGTCTTGCCATGACTCGGTGCGCAGCGGTAAACGGACGGTTACGCTGCGCTAATCGTCCCTACAGCAAGGCGCTGATTGCATGCTCTGACCATTTCCCTCCCTCCACCCTGCGCACCGTAAATCGCCATCTTTGTCGTGGTTCGCCGCCGATTCCCCCTGATTTTTCTGAATTCCCCCTGACTTCACCCAGACTTCACAGAACCTCATTTTCCCCTCACAAATCCCCCGTATCTTCTGCCCACTGCTTAAAAGGCCCGGCTTGCCACAGGGGTGGCGAGGGGGCGGTTGGTTCGAGGGAGCAAGATGATGAAAGGTTGGATGAAGTGCACATTAGCCGGGGCCGTGGTGCTGATGGCGAGTTTCTGGGGTGGCAGCGTGCGGGCGGCGGGGATCTCCCTCAAGCAGGTGAGTGGCCCTGTGTATGTGGTTGAAGATAACTACTACGTAAAGGAAAACTCCATGGTCTATTTCGGGGCCAAGGGGGTGACGGTGGTGGGGGCGACCTGGACGCCGGATACCGCCCGCGAGCTGCACAAGCTGATCAAACGGGTCAGCAGCAAGCCGGTGCTGGAGGTGATCAACACCAACTACCACACCGATCGGGTGGGCGGTAATGCCTACTGGAAGTCCATCGGGGCCAAGGTGGTGGCGACGCGCCAGACCCGGGATCTGATGAAGAGCGACTGGGCCGAGATTGTCGCCTTTACCCGCAAGGGGCTGCCGGAGTATCCGGATCTGCCGCTGGTGCTGCCCAACGTGGTGCACGATGGCGACTTCACCCTGCAAGAGGGCAAGGTGCGCGCTTTCTACGCGGGCCCGGCCCATACGCCGGACGGCATCTTTGTCTACTTCCCTGACGAGCAGGTGCTTTATGGCAACTGCATCCTCAAGGAGAAGCTGGGCAACCTGAGCTTTGCCAATGTGAAGGCCTATCCGCAGACCATCGAGCGGCTTAAAGCGATGAAGTTGCCGATCAAGACGGTGATTGGCGGTCACGACTCGCCGCTGCATGGCCCCGAGCTGATTGATCACTACGAGGAGCTGATCAAGGCGGCGCCGCAGTCATAGCCGCTGCGCGACAGACTGGCAGCAAGCCTTGCCATTGCTGCAATCAGCAGCCATAACGGCACACCACAAAACGCCCGCTTTCAGGAAATAAGCGGGTGTTTTGCATTGGCGGCTTTTTTGGTGGCTGTGAGTGCGTGGCATTAACGCTGTTCAAGGGAGGTGGGCTTTCATAAGATGGCCCTCTCTCTTTTCCCTGAAAGTTATCCATTTTCGTTATGCAATACGCCTCTCTCGCGCGCCTCAAGCAGGCCTTTATCACCGGGATGTGGGCCTCGCTGGTCAGCATCGTTATTGGCTTCGCCTTCAAGGTGTGGCTGGCGCAGTGGGTCGCCAAGGGGGAGCTGGCGCTGTTCAACAGCGTGGTCGATTTGATCTCCCTCTCCTTTATCCTGATGACAGGTTTTCGCTCCTCCATGGTGGTGAGCTACTCCCAGACCAAAAACGATCGGGACATCATCAATATCTTCCGCTACTTCCTCATCGGCATCGTGCTGCTCACCTGGGGGGCTGTGATCCCCTATATCAAGCACGGGCTCCATATCCGGGTGGAGTATCTGCAACTGGTGGGGGTCATCTTCGGGTTGGGGCTCAAGGTCTACTTCACCAATCTGGTGGCCATGTACCGGATGTATACGCTCTCCAACCGGGTCACCTGGCTGGAGCCGCTGGCCAATGGTCTGCTGTTTATGGCCTGCTACTTTGGACTCGGGATGGATGCGCTCGCCTCGCTCTTCTACGGGCTGACCTTCTCGTCGCTCGCTATCGCCGGTTTTATGTATATTGCGCGCCGCCGGGCCATCGCCACCAGGCCGCTCGCCAAGGTGGCGCTCGGCCCCGAGATGGTGAGCTATGTGAAGAAGAGCTTTACCGCATCCCTGGAGGCGGGAGCCAGCATCCTGATGATTTACATCACTGTGCTGCTCACCATCCGCCACTTCAGCATCGACGAGCTGGGGGATTTTCAGGTAGTGGTGCGCCCCATCTTCACCTATATGACCACCTTGTTTGTCTTCCCCATCTACCGCTTTGTGCTGCCTGAGCTGGCGGTCAATCTGCGCAATGGCGACCACCGCCAGATCAGGATGATACGGCGCTGGATCTTCCGCCTCTCCGCCATCGTCAGTCTGGCCTTCTTTGGCTTGATGCTGCTGGCGGGCAAGCCGCTGGTGTTGCTGTTCTTCCCCGCCGACTACGTGGGGGCGGTGCCTGTGCTGTTCCACTTCTCCATCTTCTTCATCTTTATGATGCTCAACGGCTATCAGCTCGCCTATATCAAGGCTCACGGCCACTTTACCCGGAGTTTGCTGATCCGGCTGGCTGGCATAGTGGCGCTGGTTGCCGCCTACTATCTGGTGGCCGAGTTCACCGCCAACGTGGTGGCGATTATCGTGGCGCTGGGCCTCGGTTATATGGTGATGTTTATCCTCTCGACCCTGGCAGAGCGGCAGATCTTGCGATCCCTGCCACTGGTGCTGGCGACCCGCTAGGGTGCTACTCGCCAAGAGCAGGCTCCTGTCAGATAACAAAAAACGCCCGTGCGGGCGTTTTTTTATTGGCGGCGCTGGGCGGCTTAACGCTTGCCCTTGCCCCCCTTGCTGCCTGCGAGGGCCTGCTTTCTGGCGCGCTGCTTCTGGGCCGCCTTGCGGTTGCGGCGCGGCTCGGGCTCGAAGCGGGTGAGATCTGGCTCAAAACCGGGAAACCACTGCTGGGGCAAACGGGCGTCGAGTACAGCTTCCACCTTCTCCAACAGCGGTGCATCTTCCGGGCTGAACAGGGTAATGGCGAGCCCCTTGTTGCCGGCGCGGCCGGTGCGACCGATACGGTGGACGTAATCCTCGGCCACAAACGGGAACTCGAGGTTAATCACGTAGTTGAGATCCGTGATATCGAGGCCGCGGGCTGCCACATCGGTGGCGACCAGTGCCTGCAGGGTGCCGGCGCGAAACTCCAGCAGCACTTTTTCACGCGCGCTTTGCGACAGATCGCCGTGGAAGGCCAGCGCATTGATGCCTGCTTTGCCGAGCTGCTGGGCCAGCTTGTCAGCCCCCTGTCGGGTGCGGCTGAAGATCAGCGCCGGTGCCCACCCTTTCACTTTCAGCATATGTTCGACCAGCGCCAGCTTGCGATCGCTATCTACCGTGTAGACCCGCTGCTCCACCTCGGCTGCCGTGGTGTTGCGCGGTGCCACTTCAATCAGCTCGGGGTCGCGTAGCAGCACCTTGCTCAAAGCAAACAGGTTGTCGTCGCAGGTGGCGGAGAAGAGCAGGGTCTGGCGATCCGCCGGGAGCTGTTTTAGCAGCGCCTTGATCTCGTCCATAAAGCCCATGTCGAGCATGCGATCCGCCTCGTCAAACACCAGATGGCGCAGGCTATCCCGGCTCAATGCCCCCTGACGCAGATGGTCGAGCAGACGGCCCGGGGTGGCGATCAGGATATCCACCCCGGCTTGAAGCGCCTCTACCTGAGCCGCGATACTCACCCCGCCGTAGACCAGCGTGCTGGTGAGACCGGTGCCCTGGCCGTAGCGCGCCACGCTCTCGGCGACCTGCACCGCCAGCTCGCGGGTCGGCACCAGCACCAGCGCGCGGATCGGGCGGGGCTCTGCTTGTGGCTGTTGTAGCAGCTGCTCCAGCAGCGGCAGCACAAAGGCGGCGGTCTTGCCGGTGCCGGTCTGGGCGCCGGCCATCAGATCCCGCCCTGCCAGAATGACGGGGATGGCGCGAGCCTGGATGGGGGTCGGTGCGGCATAGCCGAGTTCGGTCAGAGTCTGCTGCAGACGGGGGGAGAGGGCCAGTTCGGCAAAGGAGGCAATGGACATAGAAGGCACCAGTAGGGGGTTATCGCGGCCAGCGGCCACAACGACACAATCATCGTGGCCGCGATGGTAACAGATGCGGGGGGATCGGCAGAAGGCGGCTATGCCTCTGCGTCGTCCGGCAACGGGCGGATCAGCCGGATCGTCTTGCCCTCGTAGCAGGCGATGTTGTGCTTGCCGTGCTGTTTGACGTGGTAGAGCAGCTCGTCGGCGAGATGCACCGCCTCGGTGACGGTGAGGTAGTCGCGAATGCGGATCACCCCGGCGGAGAAGGTGATGGGGGTGGGCAGCTCGGGGATCCCCAATGGCCGATCCAGCAGGCGACCAGCGGAGTGGATCATCATCTCGTCATCCTCCATCCCCTTGAACAGCACGATAAACTCCTCGCCGCCCCAACGGATGGCGCTGTCCACCTTGCGGATATTGCTTCTGAGGTGGCGGGCAAAGGCGACCAGTGCCAGATCCCCGACGCTATGGCCATAGGTATCGTTGATCGACTTGAAGTTGTCGATATCGAGGATCATCAGGTAGTCGTGCTCGTGGAGCAGACTCTGGCAGAGCACATCTCTGCGTGGCAGCCGGGTCAGGTGGTCGGTGTGCGCCAGGGTGCGCAGCCGCAGGTAGATCTGCTTCCAGGCCACCATGCCCATCAACAGCACGATGAGATAGACCTTGAAGGCCGCACTTTGCAGGGCCAGCTTGACGAAATCAAACCAGCTGTAGGACCACTTCAGATAGAGATCATCCCCCGCCTTGGTGCGCATAAAGGGTTTGCTCAGGCAGAGATGCTTCGGGCGGCAGGGCTCGGCGGCTTCAAACGATATGTTGGTGCGGGTCGGGTTGATGGTGTCGAAGGGTCGCAGCACATCGTTAAATGCTTCATCGACGGCGATGTCGATACCGAGCAGCCCGTATTTGTAACCGCCGCGCCCCGACTGATGAATGAAGGGGAAGTACATCACTATGGTGTTGCGCATGCTGAAGCTGTCGATCTCGATATCGGAGACAAAGGCCTCATCGGCGCTGCACAAGGGGCGGCCGGGGGCAAAGCTGGCGCAACCGAAGTAGTGATACCAGGCGGGCAGGGTCATCAGATCCACCTTGATCGGCGCCAGTCTGGTGGGTAGCACATTGTTGTCGGCAACCATGCCGATCAGCCGGTAGTCATTCCAGATGGTGTAGATGTTGATCACCTCCGGATAGGAGAGGGCATAGCGGAAGGTGTTGAGGAGATTGGCAGCCGGGTATTGCAGCGGAATATCGGCAAAGCGGTATTTGCTTTTGAGGTCATACCCGTAGAGATAGTCGCTGCCGACGCTATTCGGGGGCGGTGGCTGATCGAGCAGATGGTGTTGTGCCAGATAGCTGGTGATGTTCTCCACCTTGAGGATCTTGGCTCGCTGGTAGAAGACCTCGAACACGTTCTTCTGTCTGGCGGTGATGAGATCCATGTCGTGCTGGATAGTGAGATAGGTGTAGTAGAAGACAGTGCCCAGCCCGGTCAGGGCGAGCAGGGCCAATCCGGCCACTTTGACGATGAACTGGCGAGCAAACGCGGATGGCCAGCGCAAGGCTGGGGGATTACCTGAAAATAAGGTCATAGGTGTCTGGGTGCAGTACCGATAGGGGCGCGGGCGCCATACGGGCAAAGTATACGCGAAGGAAATCCCGACAGGATCCACCGACAAACCTTGCCAGAAGCTGAAGCCCTCACCACTTATTTATCCCTACTCCACAATCAGCACGCTCTCGCTGGCCAGATGGTGCAGCCACTCCCTGACGATCAGCAGCACGGCCGCAAAGTGCTCGTCGCGGGGCAGCAAGCTGGCGGCGAGGGGATCCCCTTCCGCCATGGCGGCCAGCTGGCCAAAGGCTTGCTCCACCAGATCCCGGTCGAGCTGGTTGTCCCCCAGCACTTCGGCCAGCGACGGCTGGCTGCGCAGGGTCAGCTGCAAGCCGGGCGGGATCTGCGGGGCGATGCGCATCAGCTCATCTTCCACCACCATGATGGCCCGCTCCAGTTCGAGCGGGGTGGGTGGCGCATTGCGAAACGGTCTGGGCTGGATGGCGTGGGTGCCAAAGGCCAGCAGGTAGTGTGACGGGGCCGCATCTGGCTGGCTTAGCCAGACCTGGCTGCTCTGTTCACCAATCTCCAGCAGCAGGGTCATCATCTCCGGTACGGGTTGTGTCATGGTGCTGAGCTCCTGTATTGTAAACGTTTTCCAATTCTGCCTTTGATACCCCCGCTGTCGCCGTTTGGCGAGCACAATTTCTGCGAGTCGTCCCTCACTTTGTTGCAAACCCCTTGCAAAAAAATCCATTGGTGGCAGTCTGGATGTCTAAATGGCTGTTGCCGTTTCGTTATCCTCAGATGATTCAGGAGTTCAGATATGGATATTCGCACCGCTCCCCGCGCCATCGTGCTCGCCCTCATGCTGGCAAGCGGCATCGCCGCCGCCAACGAAGCGCTGGTGATCCAGACCGATTTCGGCCTCAAAGATGGCGCCGTGTCGGCCATGAAGGGGGTTGCCTTCGGGGTGGATCGCACCCTGCCGCTCTATGACCTGACCCACGAGATCCCGGCTTACAACATTTGGGAAGCCTCCTACCGCCTCTACCAGACCCTGCAGTATTGGCCCAAGGGCACCGTGTTTGTCAGCGTGGTTGATCCCGGTGTCGGCACCGAGCGCAAGTCAGTGGTCCTCAAGACCAAGAGCGGCCAATACATCGTGACTCCGGACAACGGCACCCTGACCCTGGCGGCCGAACACTTCGGCATCGAGGCGGTACGCCAGATCGATGAGAAGCTCAACCGCCTCAAGGGCTCCGAGAAGTCCTACACCTTCCATGGCCGCGATGTGTACGCCTATACCGGCGCACGGCTCGCCTCCGGCGCCATCAGCTACGAGCAGGTCGGCCCGCTGCTGCCCGCCGAAGTGGTGAAGATCCCCTATCAGCCTGCGGTAGCAGAGAAGGATGGCACCCTCAAGGGCACCATCCCGATCCTCGATGTGCAGTACGGCAACGTCTGGACCAATATCGACGATGCCCTGCTGACCAAGGCGGGGATCAACAAAGGGGATACAGCCTGCATCAAGATCCGCGAAGGGGATGTGGTCAAATATGACGGCAAGGCGCCGTACGTCAGCAGCTTCGGCGATGTGCCGGAAGGTCAGCCGCTGGTCTACCTCAACAGCCTGCTGCAGGTGTCGGTGGCGCTGAACATGGACAGCTTCGCCGCCAAGCATCAGGTGCAATCCGGTGCCAACTGGCATATCAGCCTGAAGAAGTGCTCCTGAAGATTGTCGGGCTTTCGACAAGCGGGTTTGAAGCAAGAGAGGGCAGCCAAAGAGGCAGCCCTCTCTCATTGGGTGGTAAGGCGTTGCGGATAAGGAGTTGTTGTCAAAAAGCATATTAATTGAATGCAATTGATAATGATTGGTATTTGGTTGGATAATCGCGCACTTGTCTGACCACCCAACCATACCGAATGAAAACCAGCCTCTTACTGCTCAGCCTGCTGGCTCTGACCGCATGCAATTGCAATGATAATCACAGCAATACGTCTGTGGCCCCCTCACCCGAGGTGACCCCGCCGGTCGTCAAGCCGACCGAACCGCCCATCACTCCGCCAATAGTACCGCCGGAAACTCATACCCGGGTTCCTCTGACCATTGAGGTCAATGTGGCTGATCGACTGGGGGCGGGAGCACAGCTTGAGGTGAGACAGGTCGCCACCGGGATCCGCGTGCAACAGGCCATCGAACCGGGCCAGCTTGCCCGCATCACCTTGCCTGAAGGTCTGCAACTGGATCAGCCGCTGGAGCTGCTTGGCAGCGACGAGGGCTATCTGCTGCGAGCGGTATCGGTGCGGGTGGCGAATCTCTCGGCCGGGATCACTCTGGCGCGCCGCAACAGCGTGCCGCGGCTGGGATTGAACGAGGAGGAGACGGCGCTCTTCCTGCTGGCGGATCAGAGCGGAGATGGCTCCCTCAGTCAGGCCGAGTGGGGTAGAGCAGAGGAGATCCGCGTGCAACAACAGGCGGCTCTTCAGGATTATGCAGCCTTCCTGCTGGCCCAGCGCCAGCCGGGCGCCGTGCTCGACTATGCCGACAGCTGGCAGATGCTGTTGGCCCTGCGCGATGACAAGCAGGCGCGCAGCTGGTATCAGCGCAGTAACAGTGCCCAGATCCAGTCCGCCCGTACCCAGCTCTATCCCGCCAATCCGAGCCAGCCGGACGAGCCGGAGACGGCAGATCTGCTGCGCCTCGATGAGCAGGGGCTGCTGGTGGTGCGTGGCCCCTGGCAGTGCCTGCACGATGTGCGCACGGTCAGCGGGGTCAAGGGTAGCCAGTACTGGCTGTATGGCAGTGACACCAGTGCGTTGGCGGTTGCCAGCCAGCCACAACTGGCTGCGGGGCTGACCGCTTGCGGCCGCAGCGACTGGCGCCTGCCGACCCTTACCGAGTTCGAGAGATTGCTGAGCAGTGACAAGTCAGCATGGCGCTATCCCAATACCTTTGCTGTTGGCCTGCCCGCCCAGATCTGGCTGCAGGATGGGGTGGGTCAACCCCGTCTCTATCAACTTGCGACCCGAACCTGGCTGGATGAGGGAGAGGGCAGTCTGCTCTGGTATGCGCTGGCCTCCTATCCGGTGCGTCCCTCCGTGGTGCGCGACAGCAGCAAGCCTGACATGGCGACTCTGCGCGCCCAGTACAGCGGTTCATCGGCCCAATGGCCCGCCGCCCGGGTGGATGACGGGGTAGAATGGCAGGAGCTGGGGCCGCTGCCGGCGGTTCCCTTCCCGGCCGACAACCCCTATAGCCGGGCCAAGGTGGTGCTGGGTCAGCAGCTCTTTTTCGACAAGCAGCTCTCCAGGGGGCGGGACATCAGCTGTGCCAGTTGCCACGATCCGCAAAAGGGGTGGAGCGACGGCCTGAGCGTATCGGTCGGTCATCTGGGTCAGAAGGGTAATCGCAACGCCCCCTCCATCCTCAACAGCGCCTTCAGCTCGACCCAGTTCTGGGACGGGCGGGTCGCCACGCTGGAGGAGCAGTCGCTTCACCCGATCCAGAACCCCATCGAAATGGCGCTGAGCCATGACGAGCTGCTGGCCCGTTTGCAGGCCAGCCCCGACTATCAGGCAGCCTTTGCCACCGCCTTTGGCGATCAGGGGATCACGCTGGAGCGGATCGCCAAGGCGATCGCCACCTTCGAGCGCACCATCATCAGCCGCGACAGCGATTTTGAGCGCTTCGTTCAAGGGGATAGTCAGGCGCTCAGTGACAAGGCGCTGTGGGGGATGCACCTCTACCGCACCGATGGCCGCTGCATGAACTGCCACTCGGGCCCGTTGCTGAGTCAACACGGGTTCGAGAGTGTGGGGCTTACCTATTACGGTCGCGGCAAGCTGGAAGATCGCGGTCGCTTCCTGCAGACCCGCAACAAGTCGGACATCGGTCGCTTCAAGACCCCTAGTCTGCGGGATGTTGCTTTTACCGGCCCCTATATGCACAACGGCATCTTCCCGATCTTGGCCCAGCGTATCGGTGGCTCGGTGCAGGGGGTGGTGGCCATGTACAACTTTGGTGTGACCAAGTGGAGCAGCGGGGTGGGTTTCCCGACCGGTGCGGATCAATACGATCCCTTCTTCCCCAAGGCCTCCGATCACCTGCATGCTCTTGGCCTCAGCAATGACGAGCTCGATGCCATCGGCGAGTTTTTGCGCAGTGCCTCGGCCGAGCCGCGTCGCACCCCAGCCACGGTCGCAGAGCTGAGGGTGAGTGAGGCGGATGACCCGACTCCGGTGGGAGCGGTGATCACCGGATTGGCGGTGCTGCCTGCCCAGCCTCAGCTGGAAGTGGGGCGCTCACTCCCTCTGCAACTGCAGTGGCAACTGAGCGATGGCTCTCTCGGCCTGCTCGATGTGCCTGTTGAGTGGCGCAGCGAACAGACTGAGTTCGCCACCGTGAGTCCGCAGGGCGAGGTGCGCGGTGTGGCGGTCGGTACGGCACGACTGGTGGCGACCACGGCTCGTCACACGTTGACCGTGACGGTGCAGGTGGTGGATGCCCAGCCCGATTTTGCCCGGGGCTGCCGTCAACCCGAGCTTGTGGCGGGCAAGCTGGCTTTTGTCTGCCAGCTGACCAAGGACGAGGCGGATCGTCTGTCCATCTCCTATGACGGTGTGAGCAGTGACAGTGATGGTGACTACAATCCCTTCCCGCTGGAGTATGTGACCATGGGTCAGGCGCGGGCGCGGGATTACTGCCAGCAGCTGGTGGCGCGCGGCCACGATGACTGGCGTCTGCCGACCCGGGCCGAGCTGGAGGTGCTGTTTGCTGCCTACAACAAGGATGGCGCGACGGATCAGTTGCTTCAGCAGCAGGGGTGGCCGCTCTACAACCGCTACTGGAGCAGCGATGCGACTGCCAATGACGATGGTGAGCTGCCGCTGTTCGACCTGAGCACTGGCGACCCGCTGTGGGATCTGGTGGATGAAGCTCATGCCGCCACCTGCGTCAGGGCCATCTAACCTTCATAGATAGTCAGATGAAAAACGGGCGCTTCGGCGCCCGTTTTGTTCTCTGGTAATGAAGAAAGGGATCAGAACTCGTTGGAGAGCGCTTTGTACCCTTTAACCAGATCGATATTGGTGTGGGCCACGTCTTCGGAGAACTCGGCGGCATCTACCGAAACCCGCGGGATATGGGTCAGATCGCTCTGCTGGTTGATGCGGGTGGTGGAGGGGACGTAGAACTCCGGCGGCAGATCGCAGCCATCAATCACCGAGTTGTGACGCACCACGGCACCGTCACCGATATGGCAGTTGAACAGCACGCTGTTGAAGCCGATAAAGACCCGGTTTCCCACTTCGCATGGTCCGTGGACGATGGAGCGGTGGGCGATGGAGGTGTACTCGCCGATGGTGACGGCGGCGCCGGATTTGGAGTGGATCACCACGCCATCCTGGATATTGGAGTTGGCGCCGATGACGATGGGTTCCATATCTCCACTCTCATCCACCTCGTCGGCACGGATCACCGCATAGGGGCCGACAAAGACATTCTCTTTGATGATCACCTTGCCGCAGATGATGGCGGTCTTGTCGATATAGGCGGATTCGTCGATGACAGGCAGATGGCCGGAGGGATTCTTGCGGATCATGTTACATCCTGTGGTTGCTTGAAATGATGCGGTGGCGCACCCGGCGCCAGGATGCCAGCTTACGCCTCGTTAGTATCCGGTGAAACCCCGAAGTGGTCTGACCCTTGTCGCAAGCCTTGGCGGGAGCACTGTTTCCGCGTGCTGGAATATGGGAGCATTGCAGCCATTCCCGAGTTGGTTGAAATGGACATATATAGATGAAGAAGATGATTGCCCTGCTGGCGGGTGGTTTGTTGCTCTCCTCGGCCGCACAGGCCAAAGGAGAGGCGGGGGTGTTTGACTATTACGCCATGGCGCTCTCCTGGTCGCCCGAGCATTGCGCCGTCAAACCGGCGGATCGGGACCAGTGTTCCCGCAAGCTGGGGTTCGTGCTACACGGGCTCTGGCCCCAGTACGATCGCGGTTACCCTAGCAACTGCACCCGCGAACGGCTCGATCCCGATATGGAGAGCGAGTTTGCCGACCTCTACCCCAGCCGTTTTCTC
The DNA here is from genome assembly GCF_000819685.1 of Aeromonas allosaccharophila. Classification (GTDB taxonomy): domain Bacteria; phylum Pseudomonadota; class Gammaproteobacteria; order Enterobacterales; family Aeromonadaceae; genus Aeromonas; species Aeromonas allosaccharophila. The sequence goes on from NZ_CDBR01000027.1 coordinate 49,689, forward strand.
TATCGCCATGAGTGGGAAAAGCACGGCACCTGCTCCGGCCTGAGTCAGCCCCAATTCCATCAGCTGGCAAGCAACCTGCGCCAGAAGGTGAAGATCCCTGCGGCCTATCAATCCCCGGAAGAGCCGCTGCGCAAAAGCACCTTCCAGCTCAAGGCCGATCTGGCGAGCGCCAACGAGTGGCTGGCCCCCGACAACATCACGGTGGCTTGCGCCGATGGTGGCCGCTTCCTGCGGGAGATCTACATCTGCGTCAATAAAGAGGGGACGGATGCGGTCACCTGCTCCGCCGAGATGCAAAAGCGTGAGCGCCGTTCCTGTGGTCAGCCGGACTTTCTGCTGCGCAGCGTGCGTTAAGCCTCCACTCTCTTCATCAGGCCCCTTGTGGGGCTGATGTGCAACCACGGCGATCGGAAAGGAGTCTGACAGATGGATGGCAACAACCGGTTTGGCCCGACAGAGCGGGCCCTGCTGCTCGGCGTGAAAGGGGTGGGGCCGACCGTTATCGGGCGGCTCGAACAGCTTGGCTACCATACCCTGGCCGGATTGGCCGAGGCCGACACCACCCATATTGTCCAGCTGGTGGCCAGCATGCTGGGCTCGACCTGTTGGCAGAAAAGCCCGCAGGCGCGCAGTGCCATCGATGGCGCCATTGCGCTGGCCCGCGCACATCTGGCGGCGGACGCGACAAACGGGGTGAATGGATGAGCCTCTTTACCGAGCTGGGAATGCGTTATCCCATCATTCAGGCGCCGATGGCCGGTGTGCAGGGAAGCGAGCTGGCGCTGGCCGTGACCCGTGCGGGCGGTTTGGGCTCCTTGCCTGCAGCCATGCTCACGCCAGCGGAACTGCGCAGCGAACTGGAGCGTCTTGCCAAAAGTGGCCTTGGGCCATTTAACATCAACTTCTTCTGCCATCAGCAACGGGAGCCGGATCCCGTTGCATTGGCTCGCTGGCAGCAGCGCCTTGCTTCCTACTATGCCGAGTTCGGTGTAAAGCCCTCAGCCGTCACGACGGCGCCAAACCGAGCCCCTTTCAATGAGGAACATGCTGCCATGGTGGCCGAGTTCAGACCGGCGGTGGTCAGCTTTCACTTTGGCCTGCCCGCACCCGAGCTGCTTGCCCAAGTGAAAGCGGCGGGTGCCAGAGTCTTTGCCAGCGCCACCACGGTGGCGGAGGCCGTATGGCTCGCTTACCATGGCGCCGATGCCATCATCGCCCAGGGATTGGAGGCGGGTGGTCATCGCGGCTACTTCCTCTCTGATGATCTCGCTTTGCAGCAGAGCACCTTGACCCTGCTGGCACAGATCCTCGCGGCAACCGATCTGCCGGTGATTGCCGCTGGCGGTATCGTCGATGGCAAGGGGATCGCCAACGCGCTGGCGCTGGGGGCCAGTGTCGTGCAGATGGGCACCGCCTTTCTCTGTTGCCATGAAGCAACCACCTCGGTGCTGCATCGCGCCGCTCTCCACTCGCCCCAAGGCCAGCAGACGGCACTGACCAATCTGTTCAGTGGCCGCCCAGCGCGGGGTATCGTCAACCGTCTGATGCGTGAGCTGGGCCCGCTCTCGGAGTTTGCCCCTCACTTTCCCTATGCCAGTGGCGCACTGGCACCGCTGCGTGCTGCCGCCGAAAAAACAGGTGACAGCGGCTTCTCTCCGCTCTGGGCTGGCCAGAATGTAGTGGGTTGCCGGGATCTTCCCGCCAGCGAGCTGATGGCGAGCTGGATCAAAGAGGCTGGATTGGGATAGGCACACCTATATATGCCTCTTTATATAGAAGCGGTCGTTGGTGCTGTGTGTCAGACGCGGCGGTGCAGCGATGATGGATGGGGGCTTGTACCGTTTTGAGGCGCATATCCGGAGACAAAACCCCGCATTTCACCCCTACCTGTGGATAAGTCTGTATAAAGGCTGTGTGTTGATATGAATAACTAATAAATTGCACTTTTTTGCAATTTTATTGCGGTAAAGCCTTGCCAATGTGAGCTGGATCTCTATAATACGCCACATCGACAGGGCAAGCGGCAACGCAAACAACCCGGTCGGTAACCTCGAAAAGCCTTTGA
>NZ_CDBR01000028.1 GCF_000819685.1 Aeromonas allosaccharophila
GGCGTCAGCGCCGAGATGATTGGTCTCCTGCTGGGGGCGGGGATGGCGATCCGCTTTGCCGGCAACCTGATGGTGATGGGGCAGATCAAGGGGGCGGGCCATCTGCTACCGGTTACCCGATTGCTCTCCCTGCTCAGTCTGCTGGCGTTTCTCGGCTTCTACCTCAGTCATAACCTCTGGTGGCTGGTGGGCTTGACTCTGCTGGCGAACTTTATCTATCCGACCCTGATGCCGGTGGGAGAGGCGCTGGCGACCCGCATGGTGGTGCAGGCCCACCTCGATTACGGCAAGGTGCGGCTGTGCGGTTCCTTTGCCTTTATCGTCGCCTCGACGCTGGTGGGGGCGTTGGTGGGTAACTTCGGTAGCGAGTGGATTTTGCACACTATGGTGGCGGGGCTGGTGCTGATGCTGCTGCTCAGCTGGCTGCCGCTCTATCCGGCGCCACAGGATAGTCAGGGCGAGCGCGCCAAGGCCTCTTTGCTGGCAACCCTGCGCAGCGCCCCGGTGCGCCGTTTTTTGCTGCTGACCGCGCTGCTGCAGGGGAGCCATGCCGCCTATTACGGTTTCAGCGCCATCTACTGGAAGGCGCAAGGGTATAGCGGCACCATCATCGGCTATCTCTGGGCGCTCGGGGTGGTGGCGGAGATCTGCATGTTCGCCGCCGACAAGCGGTTCTTGCAGCGCTTTGGCGCCCAGAGCCTCTTTATCGCCGGTGCCATCGGTTGTGTGGTGCGCTGGGTATTGCTGGGGGCCTCGACCGAGCTATGGGTGCTGGTGTTGGGTCAACTGCTCCACTCGGTCACCTTTGGCATGAGTCATCTCGGGGCGGTGCGTTTCATGACTCGCCAGCTGCCTGCCGAGCAGTTGATCCCGACCCAGGCGCTCTATGCGGCCCTTGGCCTCGGCATGACAGTGGCGGCCCTGATGGCGATTTGTGGCGTACTGTTCGAGCCTATCGGCGGTGGCATTTTCTTCCTGATGGTGCTGGTGGTGTTGCCGGTGTTCTTCCTGCGGCTGCGCCCCTTTGCGCCCTCTGCACAGGAGAGTGCTCCGGCCTGATACAGCTCTGTCTGAATCATCACCTGGAAAAAGGGAGAGCCACGGCTCTCCCTTTTTCGTTGCTGCGGTTAGCGGCGTTACTGCTGCTCGCCAAGATAGTGGCGGCTGAGCCGGCGCCAGGTATCCGAGCCGATGGTGCCTGCCAGCAGCTCATTGGCGGCGGCATCAAAGCGGCCATCCGGCAGCCAGCCCAGTTGGGGCAGCAGTCGGGCAAGCGTCACGTCATTGTGTTGCAGCTCCCGCTCCAGCGCTTCCCAGAAGGCGCTCCCCTTGACGTAAAAGAGCGGGTAGTAGGAGCGATCGCCAGCCATCACCTCACGAGCCGCCCGATAGAGGCCGCTCTCGTTATGGGGCAGCTGTTTGCCCCGCTCGGCCAGCTCGTTGACCGCCGTGACCTGATGCAGCCGAAAGCGGCGCAGTGCCTTGATGGCGAGGTATTCGGCGAGGCTCTCGTTGACCCAACTGGGCTGTGAAGTTGTGCGGCGCGCGCTGAGGATGTGTACCGCCTCGTGGGCCGAGGTGCGCAGCAGGCGCAAGGGGGCCTGTGGCGTCGGCTTGCCATGCATGGTGGGGTAGTTGGCGACAAATACCTGATCCCCGGCGGCACCGCCGAGGGAGCGGGTCGCTACATCCCGCCCCAGCCACACCAGTTGCCATGGGGGAGTGGGCGGATCCACATCGAGCTGGAAGGCCAGATAGTCGATGATCTCATTCAGTTGCTGCTGCAAGGCCGGCAGATCGAGCTGATTGGCGGTCTCGTCATGGCTCAGCACCAGCCGCGGATCCGGCTTGGTGACGGGCACAGTGTCCAGACCAAACGGCAGGATCAGCGGCGGCTGGTTGACATCCGGCAGCGGTTGGCAGTTGCCATCTGGCAGACACACCTTCCCTTGGCGGCTCCCAAGCTGGCGCACCAGATTGCCCCATTCGGTCAATAGCCACTGGTCGGGGGCAAACAGCAGCGACTGTTGGGCCGAGGCATCCGCTCCCAGTGCCGGAGCCGGTGTGAGGGTGATCTGCCAGCCAACCTCTTTGCAGGAGAAGGGCTGGTTGAGGGCAACCGGCTGGTTGTCTGCAAGGCAGACCAGCGCGGGGGAAACCGGCGCGGCACTGCCCGGCAACTGGCGGGCGGGGAGCAGGGTAAAGGGGGGCTCGCCCTGCATGGTGAGGCGTATTTGCAGCACATTGGCGCTGGCGCCCTGCTCGATAAGGTAGCGGGGGCCGTTCGCGCCATCGGCGGCGCAGGCCCACAGTGGCAGCAGCCACAGGGCAAACAGGGTGATATGACGACTCATAAGGGGGTTAGCGCTCCTGCTCGTAGCCCAGCAGATCGCCGGGCTGGCATTTGAGTTCACGGCAGATGGCCTCCAGGGTGGAGAAGCGCACCGCCTTGGCGTGGCCATTCTTGAGGATCGAGAGGTTGGCCTCGGTGATGTCGATGCGCTGCGCCAGCTCGCGAGCGGTCATCTTGCGGTCGGCCAGCAGGGCATCGAGCCGGATGATAATGGGCATAAGATCCTCACACCGTCAGTTGCTGTTCGTCGGCCAGCAGTTTGGCCTCGCGCATCACCAGTGCCAGCGCCAGCACGATGAGGCCCGCCAGCAGCAGCCGGAAATCGGACGAGCTGATGGAGACGGAGCCATGTATCTCGGGGCCGCTCATGGTGAGGACGGTATCGAGCAAGGGGGTCTGGATCAGCTCGACCAGGAAGGAGACGCAGAGCAGCACTCCGATCTGCCGGTAGCGGCGGATCTGCTCGAAGGTGAACAGCAGGCCGTGGCGGTAGCCGCGAAACAGCTGGCGCAGTTGCCACAGCATCAGCATGAAGACCAGATCCGGCAGCAACTGCACCAGGGTGCCGAGCAGCCGGTTGGCGGTGCGCAGCGGATAGTCGGCCATGGTAAGCGGGGGCTCTGGCAAGAGGTCGAGAGACGGCGTTTCACTATGGGCCAGCGGCACGCCATTGAGAATGTGCGAGCCGCTGCTGTGAATGACCTGGTTGAGCTCCTCTTGCAGCAGGTCATTGCCGCCAAACAGGTGGGACCAGGTCTCCATCAGGGTAATGGTGGGGGTAGCGAGCAGGGCAAACAGCAGCAGCCACTCGATCAGAACACTCAGGCGTTCGAGTTTGGTCGTTCTCATCATGAACCTCATGGTGGGTGCCATCCCGCTGGCGAAATGGCTTGAAGTTTATTGTTTATCAATATGCGGATGGGCGAATGTTTATCGTTTTACGATATTCAGTCAAGGCAAAACTTATTGAAAAACGATAATTTCAATCTGTCCGAAGGGGATGACTTTTGGCTGCCGCCTCTCTAGACTGGCGAGGTTGTATACAAAAACTCAACATGGACAAGGAGTTATCGATGCACCAGGGATGGCTGCTGATCGGATTGTCGTTCACCTATCTGGGGCTGCTGTTTCTGATCGCCTTCGTGGCAGACAAGCACAAACGGCACCGTCTCAAGGGGCAACCGCTGCTCTACAGTCTGTCGCTAGCGGTCTACTGCACCTCCTGGACCTTCTTCGGCACCGTCGGGCAGGCGAGTGAATCCCCCTGGTCACCGGTGCCCATCTACCTTGGCCCCATGCTGGTCTTCCTGTTTGGCTGGCGGCTGCTGGCCCGCCTCATTCTGGTGGCCAAGCGTGAGCACATCACCTCCATCGCCGACTTTATCGCCGCCCGTTATGGCAAGTCCCAGCGGCTTGCCATGGTGATCTCTCTCATCGCCATCATGGGGATCCTCCCCTATCTGGTGCTGCAACTGAAAGCCATCGTCACCGGGCTGGATCTGCTGATGGTCAACAGTGGCGGCATCAGCCCGACCAGCAATACCAGCGAGCTGGCGCTCGGGGTTACCCTGCTGCTGGCGCTGTTCAGCATCCTGTTCGGCACCCGCCATCTCGATGCCACCGAGCACCACAGGGGGATGGTGGTGGCCATCGCCTTCGAGTCGGTGGTCAAATTGCTGGCCTTTATCGCGGTGGGGGGCTTCGCCCTCTGGTTGATCTTGAGCAAACCCGGCGAAGCTCACGAGCAGGTGACCCGCGACTTCTTTGCGCAGGTGGTGGCGGTGAGCCCCGGCAACCTGCTGGAGCTTGCCATCTATACGGTGCTGGCGATGTGCGCCGTCATCTGCCTGCCGCGCCAGTTTCATGTGACTGTGGTGGAGAACAATCAGGGGCAGGATCTGCACTGGGCGCGCTGGATCTTCCCGCTCTACCTGTTCGTGATGGGGCTCTTTATCTGGCCGCTGGCGCTGGCGGGCAAGCAGTGGGTGGGGGCCGACATGGCCTCCGACACCTATGTGATCAGCCTGCCGATGGCCCTCGGGTTCGATGGCATGGCGATGCTGGCCTTCCTCGGCGGCACCTCGGCGGCTACCGGCATGGTGATCGTCTGCACCATCGCGCTGGCGATCATGGTGAGCAACGATCTGGTGTTGCCGGTGCTGCTGCGCCGCTTCTGGCGGCAGGGGCGCGACGAGCGGCTGGTACGGCTGCTGTTGCAGGTGCGCCGTGGCGCCATCCTGCTGATCTTGCTGGCGGCCTGGGGGCTCTACCTCTGGCTCGGCGATCTCACCAGTCTCTCCCGCATCGGCTATCTCTCCTTTGGCGCGGTGGCGCAGTTTGCGCCGGCCCTGCTGCTCGGCCTCTACTGGCGTCACGGCAATCGCAAGGGGGTCTATCTTGGGTTGAGCCTCGGGGTGAGCCTCTGGTTCGTGACCCTGTTGGTGGAGAGTGGCTTGCTGGCCGGTTCACCGCTGGCCGAGCTGCTGGCGCCGCCGGACTGGCCCGCGTTTCGCGAGCTGAGCCTCGGGGCCTGGTGCATCTTCCTGAGCTTGCTCTTCAACCTGCTCGGCTATGTGGCCGGTTCCCTGTTGTCGCGCCCTGCGGTGAGCGAGCGGCTGCAGGCGGCCAACTTTGTCGGCAAGCCGAGCCGCGATACCGCCGCCCTCTATCAGGCGCGGGTCTCGGTCAAGGAGCTGGAGATGCTGGCGGCCCGTTTCGTCGGTTCAAGCCGGGTCAAGCGCGCCTTTGGTCGCTTCGCCGGTGAGCGGGGCGGCACGCTTGCTCCGCAGATGCAGGCCTCGGCCGAATTGATCGCCCACACCGAGCGGCTGCTGGCGGGGGTGTTTGGTACCTCGTCGGCACGGCTGGTGCTCGCCTCGGCCCTGCAGGGGCGCAACATGCAGCTCGAGGAGATCGCCACCATTGTCGATGAGGCCTCCGACGTGTTTCGCTTCAACCGCGGCCTGCTGCAAGGGGCGATCGAGCATATCGGGCAGGGGATCTCTGTGGTGGACAGGGAGCTTCGGCTGGTGGCCTGGAACCGCCGTTACATCGAGCTGTTCCACTATCCGCCGGGGCTTATTCAGGCGGGGCGCTCCATCAAGGAGATCATCCGCTACAACGCCCAGCAGGGGCTCTGTGGCCCCGGCGATATCGAGGATCACGTGGCACGGCGGGTCGCCTTTATGAAGCGCGGCAGCGCCCATATCTCGGCGCGGGAGCGCCCCGACGGCCGGGTGATCGAGATGCAGGGCAACCCCATGCCCGCCGGCGGCTTCGTCATGACCTTTACTGACATCACCCCGTTTCGGGATGCCGAGCGGGTGCTGCGCGAAGCGAACGAACATCTGGAGGCGAGGGTGGCCGAGCGTACCCACGAGCTCTCCGAACTTAACCGCCAGCTGCTGCTGGTGAACCAGCAGGTGGAGCGGGCCAACCATTCCAAGAGCCGTTTTCTGGCGGCGGTCAGCCACGATCTGACCCAGCCCCTCAATGCGGCCAAGCTGTTTACCTCCTCCTTGCTGGAGATGCTGCCCGCGGCTGGCGAGCAGGCCCGCATCGCCCACCATATCGACGATGCGTTGGGGGCGACCGAGGATCTCATCACCGATCTGCTCGATATTTCGCGACTCGAAGCGGGCAAGTTCAAGGCCAAGAAGCTCGATTTTGCCCTGCGCGATTTGTTCGACAACCTCAAGGCGGAGTTTGGTGTGCTGGCGCAGGCGGGGGGTATCCACTTCTCGGTGGTGGAGAGCAAGCACGCGGTGCACAGCGATGTGCGGCTGCTGCGCCGGGTGCTGCAGAACTTCCTCACCAATGCGTTTCGCTACAACCCGGGTGGCCGGGTGCTGCTCGGTTGTCGCCGGATGGGGGAGAAGATCCGTATCGAGGTGTGGGACAATGGCCCCGGCATTCCGCAGGACAAACAGGAGGCAATTTTCGACGAGTTCTCCCGCCTCGATCACTCCCGCGCCGCCAAGGAGCAGGGGCTGGGTCTGGGGCTCGCCATCGCCCGCGGCATCTCGCAGGTGCTCGGTCATCAGCTCACCCTGCAGAGCTGGCCGGGTAAGGGATCGGTTTTTGCGGTGACCCTCAATCTGGCGACCCGGCCGGTCACGGCTCATCAGCTGGCGGCGCCGGTAGTGCGCGACAGCCAGCTGGAGGGGGTGACCGTGCTCTGCATCGATAACGAGCGGGACATTCTGACCGCCATGAGCACCCTGCTTAGCCGTTGGGGCTGCGAGGTACGCTGCGCCGTCGATCTGGCCGAAGCCGAGACGCTGGTGGCAGACGGGTTTGTGCCGAGACTCGTGCTCTCTGACTATCACCTCGACGACGGCAAGACCGGGCTGGAGGCGCTGGCTGCCTTGCAACGGGTATGTGGTGACGAGCTGGGAGGCATCATCATCAGCGCCGATCGCAAGAGCGAGTTGCAGGCGCAGATCCGCGAGAGGGGGTATGGCTACATCAGCAAGCCGGTCAAACCGCTCAAACTGCGGGCCCTGATGAACAGCCTGCTGCTGCGATAGCCGCATCCGGGATGGCAAGCCGTGAACAGGCTCACAAAACCACGCAATGGTTGCGCGGGCCGTGGTCATGGATGAATGCTGAGAACAGAGTTTTATCGGCGAAGATGCCTTCACATTCTTGCGTGATGGCAATCCATTGCTGCATTGGCTTGTCACTGTCGGTAAACGCCGACAGTAGCGGACCGGATCGGCTCACTCTATAGTCGGGATGCGATTATTTTCATCGCGAATGAAGTAACCGAAGGGCAAACCGATCGTGAGATCGGGACGCAAAGCTTCCGGTCCAGGGATGAGCCGTACTTGAGATAGCGGGGCCACCACAGGTTGTTGTGCACCTTTGCCAAGAGGTTGCACTGCTGTCTGCGTTACCTGTCAGGGCGTAGCCCTTTTCGTTGCCAACATAACGAAATAGGGAAATATAAAAAATGCTAAGTCCAAAGCCTACCATGCTGGCCCTCGCGGTCGGTCTCTGCTGTGCCTCGTCTGCTTATGCTGCGGCGCCCGGCAAGCCGACCATCGGATGGGGCCCCACCAAGTTTTCCATCGTCGAAGTCGATCAGGCGGCCACTGCCTACAACAATCTGGTCAAGGTAAAGGATGGCGCCGATGTGGAGGTGAACTGGAACCTCTGGAGCGGCGATCTGGGCCAGAGTGCCAAGGTGCTGCTCAATGGTCAGGAGGTGTGGTCCGGCCCTTCCGCCGCGGCGGGCAGCGCCACATTCAAGGTGAAGAAGGGGGGGCGCTATCAGATGCAGGTGGCGCTGTGCAACGCCGATGGCTGCACCCTCTCTGATGCCAAGGAGATCGTGGTTGCCGATACTGACGGCAGCCATCTGGCGCCACTCAAGTCCCCGCTGCAGGAGAACAACAAGCCTTACGCCAACAAGTCCGGCAAGGTGGTGGGCACCTACTACGTGGAGTGGGGCGTCTATGGCCGCAAGTTTACGGTCGACAAGATCCCGGCCCAGAACCTGACCCATATCCTCTATGGTTTCACCCCCATCTGCGGCGGTGATGGCCTCAACGACAGCCTCAAGGAGATCGAAGGGAGCTTCCAGGCGCTGCAGCGGGCGTGTGCCGGTCGCGCCGACTTCAAGGTGGCGATGCACGATCCCTGGGCCGCCATCCAGATGCCGCAAGGCAGCCTCACCGCCCATGATGAGCCCTACAAGGGCAACTTTGGCGCTCTGATGGCGCTCAAGCAGGCCTATCCGAACCTCAAGATCCTCCCCTCGGTCGGCGGCTGGACCCTCTCCGACCCCTTCTACTTCCTCGGTGACAAAACCAAGCGCGATGTATTCGTCGGCTCGGTAAAAGAGTTCCTGCAGACCTGGAAGTTCTTCGATGGCGTGGATATCGACTGGGAGTATCCGGGTGGACAGGGTGCCAACCCGAAACTGGGCAGCCCGAGCGATGGTGCCACCTATGTGGTGCTGATGAAGGAGCTGCGCGCCATGCTCGACGAGCTGGAGGCCGAGACCGGGCGCCAGTATGAGCTCACCTCGGCCATCGGGGCGGGGGGCGACAAGATCCAGGATGTGGACTACAAGGCGGCCCAGCCCTACATGGATCACATCTTCATGATGACCTACGACTACAACGGTGGCTGGAGCAAGACCGAGCTGGGTCACCAGACCAACCTCTATGCGGCGAGCTGGGATCCCGATACCAAATACACCACCGACAAGGCGGTCAGGCAGTTGCTGGCGCAGGGGGTTGAGCCCGGCAAGCTGGTGGTCGGAGCTGCCATGTATGGTCGTGGTTGGACCGGAGTGAGCGGTTATCAGGGCAACAATCCCTTCACCGGCACGGCCACTGACAAGGTGAAGGGAACCTGGGAGGACGGGGTGGTGGATTACCGCGACATCGTCAACAACCGGATGGGCGCAGGCTGGGAGCAGGGCTATGACGAGGTGGCCGAGGGGCCCTATCTGTTCAAGGCGGCGACCGGCGATCTCATCACCTATGACAACGAGCGTTCGGTCAAGGCCAAGGGGCAGTATGTGCTCTCCAATCAGCTCGGTGGCCTCTTCTCCTGGGTGATCGATGCCGACAACGGCGATATCCTCAACGCCATGCACGAGGGGCTGGGTCACGGCAGTGGCGTCACGCCACCGGCCAACAAGCCGCCGCTGGCCAACGCGGGCAGTGACCTCAAGGTGACCGGCCCGACCGAGGTGACGCTGGATGGTTCGGCCTCCCACGATCCGGAGAACAGCGCACTCGGCTACAGCTGGAAGCAGATCTCCGGGCCGCAGGCTGGTTTGCTCGATGCCACTCAGGCCAAGGCCCGTGTGGTGCTGGACGCGGTGGCTGCCGACATCAATCTGGTGTTCGAGCTGACGGTGACCGATGACCACAACCTCACTGCCCGTGATCAGGTGGTGGTGACCAACAAGGCGCCGCAAGTCAACCTGGCGCCGGTGGTGAGTGTACCTGCCACGGCCTCTGTGGAGGCGGGCAAGCAGGTGACCATCAAGGCGACCGCCTCCGATCCCAATGGCGATCCCCTGACCTATCAGTGGAGCGTGCCGGCAGGCATCACCGCAACGGGCCAGAACAGCGCCACTTTGGTGGTCACCGGCCCGAGCGTGACCAGCGACACCGGTTATGACCTGAGCCTCACCGTCTCCGACGGTGGGCTGGATGCCAGCGCGACAACCCGTCTGACGGTCAAACCGGCCAGCAGCGGCGGTGGTTGCACGGCGACCGATCCGGATGCAGTCAATTGGCCAGTCTGGAAAGCGGCAAGCACCTATAACAGCGGCGACAAGGTGAGCCACAACCAGCTGGTTTGGCAGGCCAAGTACTGGACTCAGGGCAACGAGCCGAGCCGCACCGCGGATCAGTGGCTGCTGGTGAGCAAGGTGCAACTGGGTTGGGATGCCAATGTGGCCTACAACGGTGGCGAGATCACCACCCATAACGGTCGTCAGTGGAAGGCGCAGTACTGGACCAAGGGCAATGAGCCCGGCAAACACGACGTCTGGCAGGATGTGGGGGCCGCCAGCTGTAAATAAATAAGAGTTGAATGGTCACGGGGCATGCCGGTCATGCCCCGTTTTTTCTCCCCGCACAATTAAATGCTGGCAGGCCTGCCAACCTGTTTCGCTTCCCTTCTTGTCTCTTGCTCGACGACTGCGGCCCTTGCGGGCTAGTGATTGATGCTCTCCCCGATAGCGGGCATCTGTGCTGCCTGCTGCTCCTTGCGGCGCCGCTTGTGTTGATACATGGCTGCATCGGCCCTGGCAAACGCGGCTGCAAAGTCGCCGCGATAGGGGGCCATCCCCATGCTGCACGAGATAGTGGGTGAGGCGCTGGCCAGCATGGTCGCCAGTATAGTCATTGTCTGTTGCAGCGTGGTCGGTGCCAGAGTGGTGAGCAGCACAAATTCATCCCCGCCAAAACGGGCGGCAATCACCCCCTGACCGAAGTGTTGGCGTATGCCGTCTGCGATCAGGCGCAGGGCCTGATCACCCGCCAGATGGCCGCAGCTGTCATTGAGCTGCTTGAGATTGTCCATGTCGATCAGCAGCAGGGTGCTTTCCGGCTGTGCCTGCAGAGCGAGTTCGAATTGCTGGCGATTGGCGAGGCCGGTCAGCTGGTCGGTATTGGCCAGCTGATAGATGCGGCGGGATTGCTGATAGATGGTGATGGCGTGGCGAATATCCCGCGCCAGGATCGCCATCAGGTGGCTGTCATAGCGGGTAAAGGCATGGCGTTTGCTGCTGTCCATATTGATCATGCCGTAGAGCTGGCCATCGATATGGATCGGGGTCGCCAGGGTGGCCCGGATGGGCAGGTCGCTGCAGTTGACCAGCAGCTCCTTGTCCTGTTCGGACAGGGGCATGGTGGCATTGATCTTCGACAGGTCGTTGATCAGCAGCGTTTTGTTGCAGCGCCCCTGAGTCAGCTTGTACTGAAAGGTGTGCTCGAGCGGCAGATTGATCCGCCGCAGCTTCACCAGATCCATGCCGATGGCCGCTTCATATCTCAACATCCCTGTACCCGGTAGCAGCTTGATCAGGCAGCCCATCTCGGCCCCCGGGATCAACATCACGGCCCGTCTGAGCAGATCCTCCAGAAAGGCCTCTTCGGTCTGGTATTGCGCCGAGTTGCGGGCCAGCTCGGTTGTGATTTCGTTGATCCGGAGCGCCTCACTGAGATGCTGCCACTGGCGCTGCAGATGGTAGCGGTAGTGGCGATAGAGCCAGATGGTGCAGATAAGGTAGCTCTGGAGCAGCAAGGTGCAGGCAAGCGGTGCCTTTTGCCAGCCGTTGAGGCTGTTGAGCAGCAGGATTATCCCCGCCAGTGGCAGTGTGTAGACCGTCAGGCGAACAAATTTGTCGTATCTGGATAGCCGGGTGCGTGAGGGGAGATCGCTGGGCATGAAGGCACCTGATGGTCATGCAAAACGGCGATTATATATTCATACATTGCGATGCAGATGGGTCTTTTGATGTGAAATACGCTTACTGATTGATTTTTATCGTGTTGATGTGATTTGGATCAATAAATGGCGCGCCGCCTTCGGTTGGGGATGATGACATTCCTTTCATGCATGAGTCTGTTTATTAAGCGTTAATTCTAAAAAAGTGAGTGAAATGTGAGCTTGGCAACAGCTTGGCTGGCAATGGTCGGATTTGCTTAGCTATCCGAATTACCCTAAAGTTAATCCGCGATTATTTATCGCCAAGAATAAAGTTGTGACAAGGGCAAACCGATTGAAAAGTCGGGACGCAAAGCTTCCGGTCTAAGGGACATATCGACCTAGGATAGCGGGGCCACCACAGAGTTATGCAGGCTGCCTTTGCCAAGGGGTGGCCATTTTTGTGTTACCTGTCGTGTTGCGTTGCCCTTTCGTTTTTCCATAACGTAAAGGAAAGCAATATGCTAAGTCCAAAACCCGCATTGCTGGCCATGATGGTCGGTACTCTGCTCGCTTCATCTGCCGCTCATGCTGCCGCACCGGGCAAACCCGCCATCGGTTGGGGCCCCACCAAGTTTGCCATCGTCGAAGTCAATCAGTCTGCAACCGCTTATAACGAGCTGGTCAAGGTCAAGGATGGCGCCGATGTGACCGTCACCTGGAACATCTGGAGCGGCGATATCGGTCAGAGTGCCAAGGTGCTGCTGGATGGCAAGGAAGTCTGGTCCGGTCCTTCGTCGGCGGCGGGCACCGCCACCTTCAAGGTGCACAAGGGGGGCCGTTATCAGATGCAGGTCGCGCTGTGCAACGGCGATGGCTGCACCCTGTCCGATGCCAAGGAGATCGTGGTCGCCGATACCGATGGCAGCCACCTCGCACCGCTCAAGCCTGCCCTGCAGGAGAATAACAAACCCTATGTCAACAAGTCCGGCAAGGTGGTCGGTACCTACTATGTGGAGTGGGGCGTCTACGATCGCAACTTCAGCGTGGACAAGCTGCCCGCCCAGAACCTGACCCATATCCTCTATGGCTTCACCCCGATCTGTGGCGGTGATGGCCTCAACGACAGCCTCAAGGAGATCTCCGGCAGCTTCCAGGCGCTGCAGCGCTCCTGTGCCGGTCGCAAGGATTTCCAGGTCGCCATTCACGACCCCTGGGCGGCACTGCAAAAAGGGCAGGGTTCGCTGGTCGCCTGGGACGAGCCCTACAAGGGCAACTTCGGCAACCTGATGGCCCTCAAACAGGCCTATCCTGACCTGAAGATCCTCCCCTCCGTCGGTGGCTGGACCCTCTCAGATCCCTTCTTCTTTATGCATGACAAGGCCAAGCGTGACTTGTTCGTCGCCTCGGTCAAAGAGTTCCTGCAGACCTGGAAGTTCTTCGACGGTGTCGATATCGACTATGAGTTCCCGGGCGGCGACGGTGCCAACCCCAATCTGGGGGACAAGACCAAAGATGGTGAAACCTATGTGCTGATCATGAAGGATCTGCGCGCCATGCTCGACGAGCTGGAAGCAGAGACCGGTCGTACCTATCAGCTCACCTCTGCCATCGGTGCCGGTTACGACAAGATTGAGGATGTGGACTACAAAGCTGCCCAGCAGTACATGGATCACCTCTTCGTGATGAGTTACGACTACAACGGTGGCTGGAGCAACACCTCTCTGGGTCATCAGGCCAACCTGTATCAGGCCACCAATGGCTCGGCCAACAAGCGCTACAACACCGATGCTGCGGTGCAGCAACTGCTGGCACAGGGGGTCGATTCCGGGAAGCTGGTGATCGGGGCTGCGGCCTATGGTCGTGGCTGGAAAGGGGTGAGCGGCTATCAGGGCAACGATCCTTTCACCGGTACCGCCACCGGCAAGATCAAGGGCACCTGGGAAGATGGTGTGCTGGACTATCGCCACATCGTCAACGGCCACATGGGCGCGGGTTGGGAGTACAACTACGACGAGACCGCCGAAGCGGCCACCCTGTTCAAGCCCTCCACCGGCGAGCTGATCACCTATGACGACGAGCGCTCGGTCAAGGCGAAAGGCCAGTATGTGCTGACTCACAAGCTGGGTGGTCTCTTCTCTTGGGAGATCGATGCCGACAACGGTGACATCCTCAACGCCATGCACGAAGGGCTCGGCCATGGCGAGGGGATCACCCCGCCAGTCAACAAGCCGCCGGTTGCCAACGCGGGTAGCGATGTGACCGTGACCGGTCCGGCCTCCCTGACGCTGGATGGCTCCGCTTCTCACGATCCGGAAAAAGGCACCCTGACCTACTGCTGGAAGCAGCTCTCTGGCCTACCAGGCGTGCTGGGCGATACCACTCAGGCCAGGGTGCGGGTCGATGTGAATGCCGTGAGCGCCGATACCGCGCTGGTGTTCGAGCTGACCGTGACCGATGACCATCAACTGACCGCCAGGGATCAGGTGGTGGTGACCAACAAGGCGCCCCAACCCAACCTGCCTCCGGTGGTCACCCTGCCCGCCAGCGTCAAGGTGGAAGCGGGCAAACAGGTGAGCATCACTGCCAAGGCATCCGACCCTAATGGCGACGAGCTGATCTATCAATGGCAAGTGCCTGCCGGTATCACGGCGACCGGCCAGAGCAGCGCCACCCTGGTGGTCACCGGCCCGGCGGTCGATGTCGAAACCGGTTATGACCTCTCCGTGACCGTCTCTGACGGTGCGCTCGACGCCAACGCGGCAACCCGCCTCACCGTTACCCCGATCAATGAAGGCGGCGAGGGTGGCTCCTGCAACACCACCGACCCGGAAGCAGCCAACGTCCCTGCATGGCAGGCCAGCAAGGTCTATAACGGCGGTGACAAGGTGAGCCACAACCAGCTGGTATGGCGTGCCAAGTACTGGACTCAGGGCAATGAGCCGAGCCGTTCCGCCGATCAGTGGGCGCTGCTGAGTCAGGTTGATCTGGGCTGGAACGCGGCCGTTGCCTACAACGGCGGTGACCTGACCAACCACAACGGTCGTCAGTGGAAGGCCAAATGGTGGACTCAAGGTAATGAGCCGGGCAAGCACGATGTCTGGCTGGATGTCGGGGCGGCAAGCTGCCGTTAAGTCGAGATCGTTATGATGGTAACGGGGTCTGTTCAGACCCCGTCTTTTCCTGCTGAAAAATTTAGCCAGAGAGCAACAATAATGAAAAAAAATCGCATCACCCTTCTGCTTGCCAGCTTGATGCTGAGCGGCCACCTGTGGGCGGCCGAGGCATATGACATCAACAAATCCTATCCGGGCGGCAGCCAGGTCAACTACAACGGCCAGGTGTTCGAGGCCAAGTGGTGGGTCAATCCGGGTCAGACTCCCGGCATGGCGGTGGCCAACGAGTGGGATACCCCGTGGAAACTGATCGGCGAAGGGGAAGTGACCCCGCCGGATAATGGCGATGGCGATGACAAGCCCACGCCGCCGACACCCACCCCGCCGGATGACAGCACCACCCCTGTCTACATGAGCCAGGCCGAGCTGGATGCCAAAGAGCAGGCGCTGACCGATTTCCCGGCGATGGAAGCGGTCAAGGCCTCCATTGCTACCCGTGACAATCTGGTGGTGGAAGCGGTGCAACCGGGTCGTGCCGATAACCCGGACAACGTCAAGCTGGTAGAGAGCCTGCTGAGCGAAAGCCAGTTCAACTACCTGTTCCCGCTGCGTGCACCGGAGTATACCTATCGCGGCCTGTTGCAGGCGGCGGCCAAGTTCCCGGCCCTGTGCAGCAACTACAGCGATGGTCGTGATGCCGAGGCCATCTGTCGCAAGACCCTGGCAACCATGTTCGCGCACTTCGCGCAGGAGACCGGCGGCCACGAGAGCTGGCGTCCGGAGGCCGAGTGGCGTCAAGCGCTGGTCTATGTCCGTGAAATGGGGTGGACTGAAGCGATGCGCGGTGGTTACAACGCCGAGTGCAGCCCCAGCGTATGGCAGGGTCAGCAGTGGCCATGCGGCACCTTCGACAATGGCGAGTTCAAGAGCTATTTCGGTCGCGGTGCCAAGCAGCTCTCTTACAACTATAACTACGGCCCCTTCTCCGAGGCGATGTTCGGCACGGTGCGCACCCTGCTCGACCAGCCGGAGCTGGTGGCCGACAGCTGGTTGAACCTCGCCAGCGCGGTGTTCTTCTACACCTATCCGCAGCCGCCCAAGCCCTCCATGCTCCATGTCATCGACGGTACCTGGCAGCCGAACGAGTACGACAAGCAGAACGGTCTGGTACCCGGTTTCGGGGTGACCACCCAGATCATCAACGGCGGGGTGGAGTGTGGTGGCAGTGCCGAACACGCGCAGTCCCAGAACCGCATCAACTACTATCGCGAATTTGCCAACTATCTGGCCGTGGCGGTACCCGCTGACGAAGTGCTCGGTTGCAAGAACATGAAGTACTTTGACAACCAGGGCTCCGGTGCCCTGCCCATCTACTGGGAGCAGGACTGGAGCTATGTGGCCGAGAACCCCAACGGCGGCAAGAGCTATGCGTGCAAGCTGGTGGGCTACCAGACCCGCTTCAGCGCCTTCAAGGAGGGTGACTACAGCCGCTGCGTCCAGCACTTCTATCCCGAGCTGGTGATTGAAGACAATGGTGGTGGCACCAACCTGCCACCGGTGGCCGCTATCACCGGCCCGGCGCAGGCCGAAGGTGGCAGCAAGGTGATCCTCTCCGCCCAGTACTCCAGCGATCCGGAAGGCAAGCCGCTGAGCTATGCCTGGACCATTCCGACCGGCGCCGCTGCCCCTGCGCTGGATCAGGTGACTCTGGAGCTGACTCTGCCCAAGCCGGCCAGCGATACCAAACTGGATATCAAACTGACGGTGACCGATGAAGGGAGTCTGAGCCGTAGCGCCAGCCATGCCCTGCTGGTCAAAGGGGAAGAGGGGGGCGTGACGCCGCCGGATGGCGACTACCCGGCCTACAAGGCAGGCACCCCCTACAAAGCGGGCGAGCGCGTCAGCAATGGCGACGCCAGCTACGAGTGCAAACCGCACCCCTACACCGGCTGGTGTTCCGGTGCAGCCTGGGCCTATGAGCCCGGCAAGGGAACCGCATGGAGTGATGCCTGGATCAAGCTGTGATCCGGCAATGAGCCGATGCAATAAAAGATGGGGCCTGCGGGCTAATGCCGATCAGTTAAGGATCCATTGACCGATCCTCCTGATGTGTAAAAATCCGAAACCTGTTGATTGGTTTCGGATTTTTTATGCATATCGACTAGGCTCTCGATTTCCTCAACACCAGCAATGCCGCCCAGTTTGAGTCACTCTCTGACCTCATTCCCCCCGAGCTCATCATGACGCTGCTCGGCGAAGAGGGCGTTGCTACCCTGCGCCGTCGCCGTAT
>NZ_CDBR01000029.1 GCF_000819685.1 Aeromonas allosaccharophila
TTCTAGCTGTGGTATAAAAATATAGCATTTCCCTATACTATATATTTCTTGAACGTTATCATGAATCTGGTTATTGATCCCATTTTTAGTAAAGATGCATTGTTGCGGACTTGTTATGGCTTTTCGGGTGGTTTTCACTTCGATATTAAAATGAATGATGGAATGTATTCTATTACCATTTCTAAATTAGATGCCACGCCGGTATCACGCAGTTTTGAGGCTGAATTTAAAAATGCGCTAGTTGATCATGAGCTACGGGTGGTGATTGAGGAAAAAACAAAAGTAGTGAAAGATGCTTTAGTCTATGCTGCTCTGCGTGAGGCATGGAGTGTGCAGTCCGATGAATAATAAAATTAAAAATAGAGGCGACTTTACGGACAAAAGTTATTCATTACTTCCGTTCAATTTTGAACGACTGAATAATGATGATGCATTAATAGTTAATATGGTGGGGGAATATTCCCTTGTTAAATATTCCGAATTACAAGATTTAGTTGCAGGTCAGTTACCAACTGATGCTGCGCTTTATAATGAGTTAAAAAGAAAAAGCTTCTTATCAGGTGCAGAAGACTCTTATGCACTACGATGTTTGTCCGCTAAATACAGGCAGCGTAAATCATTTTTGAGTGGTGGGCCAGGTCTGCATATATTTGTAGTGACGCTGAGATGTGGTAATTCCTGCGAGTATTGTCAGGCGAGTAGGAAATCGATTACCTCATCACAATATGATATGTCACAAGAGGCGGCTAGACATGCAGTAGATCGGGTGTTTGAATCACCTAACCAACATATCACCATCGAATTTCAGGGCGGTGAGCCTCTGCTGGCCTTCGATTTAATTAAAAGTGTCGTTGATTACATTCATGAGAAAAACCACTTTCATGGTAAGAGCATTGTATTTGTGATTGCGACTAGCCTTCAATTTATTACAGACGAGATGCTTGATTTCATTAAGATAAATGAAATACAGATATCTACATCCTTGGATGGTCCAGAATGGCTGCACAATAAAAATCGGCCATCCACATGTGGTAATAGTTATCAAAGTACTCTTGCAGGTATTCGGAAAGTAAGAGAAGCCATCGGTGATGATGCTATTGCTGCCATGACGACAATCACTAAAGATAGCCTACCATTTTACGAAGAAATTGTTGATGAGTATGTGAAGCATGATTTTCATTCCATCTTTTTGCGCCCACTTAATATGTATGGTTTTGCCGTCAAAAAAGAAAGTAAAGTCAGCTATACGTCAAATGAGTATTTTGAATTTTATAAAAAAAGTCTTAAATATATCATTGATATCAATAAATCTGGCTACTATCTCGATGAAGTCACTGCATCTTTGGCATTGAATAATATTCTGACCGGACGTCCGGTGGGTTATGTTGACCTGCGATCTCCGTGTGGAGATGGTACTGGGGTGCTGGTCTATCATTACAACGGTTACGTTTACCCTTCAGATGAAGCCAGAATGCTCTATGACATGGGTGACAATAAGTTTTGTCTGGGCTCGATAGATACACCCTATATTGAGCTGATTTCATCTGATGTGATGGCTGGGATTTTGCTGAGTGGGGTTGCTGAATCTCTGCCAGGCTGTGCCTATTGCGCTTACCTTCCCTACTGCGGAGCCAATCCCATTCAAAACTATTCCCGTACAGGGGATATGTGTGGGCACAGGGCCAAGAATGACTTTTGCAATAAGCAAAAGCCATCGTATCGCCATCTCTTCAGCCTCCTTGAGGAAAACAAGGGCGTATTTACCTCATGGATCACAAAAGGGTAAGTGCGATGAGCTTCAAACTAAAATTAAAAGCTGAAATTCACAATCCCTCTATCATTCGTCGCCCATTGCGGGTGACAACGATTGAGAGTTACGTTGCTAATGGGCGCTCACCGGAGGATCTTTGTCTGATCTACCCGGACAGGCAAGATCGTGCAGAGGCCCTGCTCTCTATTAATTGGGGGGCTGTTGTCATTTATGATCAAGCAACCTCGCCCTTTAAAGGTCAAATTATCCAGGTCACCGAGACTGCCGATCCCCTTGAGGATGGTGATATTATTGTGACCTTAAATAATGCTGTTTACATTGTCTACAAACAGCACAGTGACTCCAACACTTTGTTTCTGACCGAGCGGTGCGATAACTTCTGCATCATGTGCTCGCAACCACCAAAAGACATAGATGACTCTTGGCGGGTAAATGATGCTCTGGGCATCATTAATTTGCTTGATGATGAGCCGCGTACATTAGGGGTCAGTGGTGGTGAGCCAACCATCCTTAGTGCTGATTTTTTAAATATTCTGAGCCGTTGTCACGAGAAACTGCCTCAAACCCAGCTCCATATTTTGACCAATGGCAAAAAACTGAGTGACAGAGATTTCATCAATAACATTCGGCAGATTGGACACCAGCGAGTGCTGTGGGGGATCCCATTATATGGTTCGACAGCTCTTGAGCACGATTATCATGTGCAGTCTCGTGGTGCATTCAATCAGACCATCAATGGCCTTTATCACCAGGGCAAGATCATGAACG
>NZ_CDBR01000030.1 GCF_000819685.1 Aeromonas allosaccharophila
GCGTTAATGGGATGGTCGCCCCTCCCCAAAATGGCATCAGAGTGCCAAAGTGGCGAATGTAAGTTCCCACTGATGAGAGAGGCGACCACCATGAAGGCTACGACTATCGGCATCGATCTGGCAAAACATCTCTTCCAATTACATGGCGTTGATCAACATGGCAAGACGGTCCTCAAGCGACAGTTGAAGCGGGATCAGATGCTCTCATTCTTTAGCAATCTTCCTCCTAGCCTGATCGGCATGGAGGCATGCGGCAGTGCCCATTACTGGGCCAATAAATTGCAAGGGCTGGGGCATACCGTCAAGCTGATGGCGCCTCAGTTCGTTAAGCCCTATGTAAAGACCAACAAGAACGATGCTGCGGATGCAGAAGCTATTTGTGAAGCGGTGACTCGGCCCACCATGCGGTTCGTGCCGATAAAGAGCAGCGAACAATTGGCCATCCTGGCCTTGCATCGTGCTCGACAAGGCTTCATCAAGGCCAGGACTGCTCAAGCCAACCAGATCCGTGGCCTGTTAGCAGAATACGGGTTCATCCTTCCTCAAGGCATCACCCACATAGGCAAACACGTTCCCGAGCTGCTGGAGGACAGTGAAAACGGCTTGCCAGGAACGTTTCGCCATTTGTTAATGCGACTTCACGAGCACCTCAAGATGCTCGACAAGCAGGTCAATGAATTGGAGGACGCGATCGTTCGCTGGCATAAGGACAGTGCCGCCAGCCAAACCTTAGCCCAGCTGCCAGGTATCGGCCCTATCACCGCAAGCGCACTGGTTGCTTCCATCGGCAATGCGAAAAATTTCAAGAATGGCCGGCAATTGGCCGCGTGGCTGGGGTTAGTGCCACGGCAACACTCCAGCGGTGGTAAGCAGAACCTGCTTGGGATCAGCAAGCGTGGCGACAGCTATCTGCGCACCTTGTTAATTCATGGCGCTCGGGCGGTGCTACGAGTAGCAGAACGCAAGGAGTCGTTCTCGAGAAGCTGGTTGGCTGGGGTGATGGCACGGCGCAA
>NZ_CDBR01000031.1 GCF_000819685.1 Aeromonas allosaccharophila
CATTCATGCTCTTACCCTGATCACCACCCAACATTCAAATAAATAATTTATTATAGAAAATATGCATGTAAATCGTTACGGCGCATTCAATAAATACGACTTTTATACTTCAAATATTATATTTGATTGCAGTATCAAATACTCTCCTCAATCAAAAAATCAACAACACCTACTGGGCTATTATCATTGTCGACAATCAATAACTGCTTGACTTGATGTTCACGCATCAATTTCTCTGCATCACTCAACATAGAGAACTGAGTTGCCGTAACCGGATTCAAACTCATGATATCTGTGGCTTTAAAAGCATTAAAATCGAAATTATAACGTAGCATGGCTCGACGCAAATCCCCATCAGTAATTACCCCAATTAACTTTCCCTCCGACATAACCAATGCAATACCATGCTGATCCTGCGTCATGCCAACAATAACCTCTTTTAACGGTGTATCTGGGCTGACTTTGGTCAAACGGGTACTCATCACATCTTTTAAGCGGGTCAGCAGTCGCCGCCCCAAACTGCCACCGGGATGGAATCTGGCAAAATCATTGGGCATAAAATTACGTTTATTCATCAAGGCGGATGCAAGTGCATCACCAATCGCCATGGTCAGGGTGGTCGAGGTAGTGGGTGCCAGGTTGTTGGGGCAAGACTCTCCCTGCATTTTAATTTCCAACACAGCATCGGCATTTTTTGCCAGCGTGGATTGCATCCCGCCGGTAATGGCAATAATCCGGTTGCCAAAGTTTTTCAGCGATGGAATAAGTTTCAATACTTCATCGGTTTCCCCACTGTTGGAGATCAGTACCACCACATCATCCGGGGTGATCATCCCCAGATCCCCGTGAAACGCTTCGGCAGGGTGAACGAAAAAACTGGGTGTACCGGTTGAGGCCATGGTCGCCGATATTTTCCGCCCCACATGGCCTGATTTTCCCATGCCGCAGATAATCACATGCCCTTTGCACTGGATCATCAGTGACAAGGCCAGCTTGTATTGTGCCTTATTGAAGGTGGCGGCAAGCTCAAGCAGGGTTTCCCCCTGCTGTTTGAACGTCTGTTTGATGCTGTCGATGACATCCCCGCCAAAAGGCACTTCATCATAAAAACTGCGAATATCCACAGATGGCTGGCTTTTCATGGATTTACCTTATCCCGGTTTGATGTTGAAAAATATATGGAGAAATAGGCATCAGAGCGCCACCAGCACACCCGCCGAGACGGCGATCTGGTAAAGCACGCTGGTGAAGTCTTTGGTAATTTGCAGCGATTTGGTTTCAACCTGCGGCAAGACAAAGATCTCGTCGCCCGGGGTGACGCGAATATTTCTATCGTCCAGTTCGCTCTTCTCTATCTGGCTAAAGGTGCCGTCACGATGCAGCAGCAGGATGCGTGAATTGCTCGCTTTCTGGGTAAAACCACCAGCCAGATTGATATAGTCAGCCACGGTGCGTTTCTGATCCGCCAGAATGGCGTTCGGGAACATCACATCCCCGTGCACCATCACCAGATTGGTCTGGCGCGGAATGCGGATGATGTCGCCGGGTTCAAGACGTACCTCTTCCAGATTGGGGGCGTTGGCCAGCACCACCTGACCGCTTGGCTCGATCTCTTTGGCCCGCGCTACCCACTGCATCAACAGGTCCGCCTCGCTCTTGCGCAAGCTCGCTTCACCATCGGAGGCAGAGCGAGCGGTAAGAATGCTCGCTTCAAAGGCCTTGAGGGAGGAGCCCAGCATCTCTTTCTGGCGCACCTTGACCGAGTCGCGATAGAGCTGAATGGCGTTGATATCGGCATCACGTGTCAACTTCAGGCCGTTGAGTACTTCGCCCAACCGCGCGCCGTAGCGCAATACCACCTCCTGCTCGCTATCGTGCTCCCCCTCAATGCGTACCGCGATAGAGGCATAACGCTTGTCGGCGATAGCCTCCACGGTATCGCCGCTGCTGACCATTACCCGAGCCAAAGTAGCAGCATCACTGAGGGGATAGTTATCCATCCGGATATCTTCCCCCTGATTGCGGCTGACCCGGATATGGGTGGCATCGGCATCGGGTCTGGCCAGTTGCAACAGCTCGGCCAGGGTCATATGGGGGGTGGCCATCTCAAACTTGTTGGCATTGGCCACCTTGCCACGCACCGTGCTCTGATAGCGCAGCGGCGCCACCACCAGGGTATCGCCGTCGCGCAGTTGGGTCGGCTGCAGATTGCCGTTTAGCAAAAACTGGTAGAGGTTGAAATTGCGCAGGGTCTTGCCACCGCGCTTGAGCGCCACATCCAGATAGCTGCCCCGCTCGGGGGAGATGCCACCCGCCTTGTCGAGGAAATAGAGGATGGAATCCCCCGACTGGCCGGCATAGAGGCCGGGTTGATTGACAAAGCCGGTAACGAAAATCTTGACCGGCTGGCTCACATCGAGGGTGGCGTAGACGCTGACGTTCTTCTGATAGACGCGGGTGATGGCGCCAAGCAGGGTGTCATTGAGCTGCTCGTTACGCACTCCAGCCACCTTGACCGGCCCGACCTTGGGCAGAAAGATATTGCCCTGGTGATCGACCAGCAGGCTCTGTTCAAACTCGACCCCGCCCCACAGTTGCACTTGCAGCTTGTCGCCGATGGCGATGCGGTAATCGGGGTTGAACCCGTTGAATGATTCACGGGCAAACTCGCCGCGAAACAGCCAGTTGCCAAAGACGGGATCGCGGGTTTGGGTGTCGCTCACCACCTTGCGCACCGGCGCAGCCTCCTGGGCGACGCCCAACCCGTAAGCAGGAGGGATAATCAGCGCAGTGACGAGCGCCAGCGAGGCGGCGCGGATAGTAAAGTGGATGGACGTTAACCGCCGGTTGCGGCCGGGGTAACGGGTTCGAGAGAGCAAGGTTGAAATCAAGGTAAACTCCTGCGGGCGCAAGTTTATACATTGCGCCATCGGGTATTGAAAAGGATGAGTATCAATTGGTGTAGCCACCCGCACTGGCGGGTGGCAGTGGCCATCAATCCTGATGTTCGCGCAGGGTGGCGAGCCCCATCACCACCAGGCCGTAGAAGAGGCAGAGCAACACGCCAATGGTGGCGAGGCTGTAGAGGCGACGCGGGTATTGCGCCTCCTGTGCGGCACTTGGCGTGCTTACCACCAGCAGGTGCTTGAGCTTGCGATAGGCTTCGACCCGAGCCTGCTCCAGACTGACCAGCCCAGTTTTGTAGATGTCGGCCGCCAGCTGGGTCTGCACCTGCACCGCCTGATAATCTGCATTGACCTCGTTAAGGGACTGTTCGTCGTTGCTGGTCAGCCGCCGCTTCTCTTGTGCCAACTGGCGGGTCAGTGCTTCCACCCGGTCTTTGGCCGCCACCACATCAGGTGCCTTGGGGTTCATGTAGATTTGCAGCCGTTTGAGCTCGGTATCTTGGCGCACCAACTCGGCCTCCAGCTCGGACACCAACCCCAGCATGGCGCTGCTGGTTGCCTCCGGGCTCATCAGCTTGTGGCGATTCTGGAACGCCAGCATCTTGTCCCGCTCGGCCTGCAACCGTTCGTGGGAACGGGCTACCTCGCTTTCTACAAAGGTGAGCTGTTCAAGGGCGACCTGATGACCCAGCCGATTGATAAAGCCCTCCCCCTCTTTCAGCATCAGGGCCACCACCTCGCGGGCATACTCTGGCTCGAATGCCTGTAGCCGGATGGTCAGGATCCCCGACAGCTCGTCGAGAGTGAGGGTGAGATGGTCACGGTAGTAGGCGAGAAACTCTTCATTGCTGGCATCCCGCGGGAGTCGTGAAAGCCAATCAGCGTGACCACTCTGATAGTGCCCCTTGAGGTCGAGCGCCTTGTCGAGCCGCTGCAGCATGTCCCATGAGCCCAGATAGGCATGCAGCACCTGCACATCCTGATGATTGCTACCCCCCAGCCCCAGCATGGAGAGGGCATCCGGCATCATCTTGAGCTGATCGGCCTGCTTGACGATGATGCTCGCTTCGCTGACATAGCGATCACTGGCGACGGCAACGTAATAGAGGGTCGCCACGCCAAAGCAGAGCAAGACCCAGAGAAAGCTGCCCAGCCTGACGGCCTTTTGCCATGAGAAGTGGGCAACCTGATATCCCCTGGAATCGATGAGGAAGCGTTTGGGGTCGCGCCTGAATTTGCGCAGCTTGCGACCGATATGGGTCTTGATGGTGCAGGTGTTCATGACTATCCGGAGTGAGGATGGCAAGTGGCCCGCATCGCGCGAACCGACATGACATCGTGACAAAAATGAGTGTGAAAACAGTGGTTATAGCTTTTGATAGACCGCGATGGCCTCTTCAATATCGGGATAGAGGGTCAGGCTGGCATTGTTCAGCACAATTCCCATGTCGCACTGCTTGCGCAGAATATTCATATCGTGGGAGACCATGATGAGGCTCGCCATCTCTCGCTTCTGGTTGAAGACATCGATGCATTTTTGCTTGAACCTAGCATCCCCCACCGAGGTGATCTCGTCGGTCAGATAGATGTCAAAATCAAACGCCATGCTGACCGCAAACGAGAATTTGGACTTCATCCCGCTTGAATAGCCTTTAATGGGCAGCTCGAAGTGCTGGCCTATCTCGGAAAAGCCCTTGACCCACTCCTCGACCCGGCGCGAGTCATGAATGCCATGGATCCGGCAGATAAAACGGGTATTTTCACGACCCGTCATACTGCCCTGAAATCCACCGCTCAGCGCCAGCGGCCAAGAGACCCGACTGTGGCGGGTGATCTTGCCGCGGCTCGGCATATCCATGCCGCCAAGCAGGCGCAACAGGGTGGATTTACCTGCTCCGTTGGCACCCAGAATGCCGATATTTTTATCTCCCGGCAGAGTGAAGTTCACATCCTTCAAGACATAATTACACCCGAATTTGGTGGGGTAATATTTGCTGACATTTTCGAGGGTTATCATTTTTTAACTTGCAATCAGTCGACGATGGCTCAAGCGATAGGAACTCATCGCAAACGCCAGAAGTATCAAGGTGGCACCGAACAGATAATTCCAGCTACCCCCCTGAGTTTGAAACCCTGCAATCCAGCCACTGCGGATCAATTCGAGCGCATGCACGATCGGGTTCCAGAGCAGCAGATGCTGATAACTTTGCGGCACCGCTGCCAGCGGGAAAAAGACCGCAGATATCCAGAGTAGAGGACGCATCAAGATTGGGATGAATTTATTTACTTCCGCGGATAAGTTGGCCAACACACAAAAAAGAGTGCCTAGACCAAATGAGAAGATCATCAGAGTGCCATACCCCATGATCACCGCCAATGGATCAGCTGGTATCGCATCAAAACCCGACCAGACCAGAATCAGGATTAATACGATGGCCACCAATATGCCGATAATGGATTCCAGTACAAAGCGGGAGAACAAGGTGGCAAAGGCCGTGACCTGGCGATAGCAGAACAGTCCCTTATTCGCGCTGACGGCTGATATCAGGCGATTGGCAGTATTTTGAAACATCAAAAATGGCAAATAGCCGCTGGCAATAAACACCGGTGCCTCAACACCACCGAAACCATTGCGTTGCCTGATGCCGAATATGACACAGAATACAGAGATAGTAATCAAGGGGTCCAGCAAGGCCCAAGCATACCCCATGCGATAATTGCCAAAGCGGGTCTTCAACTCCCGCATCAATAATCCGAAAGTCACATCTTTCAATACCACAGAAGGACTGCGTC
Source organism: Aeromonas allosaccharophila (assembly GCF_000819685.1). Taxonomy (GTDB): domain Bacteria; phylum Pseudomonadota; class Gammaproteobacteria; order Enterobacterales; family Aeromonadaceae; genus Aeromonas; species Aeromonas allosaccharophila. Next base: position 5,700 of record NZ_CDBR01000031.1, read on the forward strand.
TTTGTATCAACATTGCGTTTGGCTTGAACACCTCAGGTAAGGTAATAGATAAGGATGTAGCACTAAGTTTTAATGAGTAGCCCTGCGACTATCGGGCTGTATGCCAGGGGAGCAACTGTTGGTAAAACCCCATGGCTACCGCACGGAAATGACAATTCCCGAATCTCATTCAAGCCACGTTTTCTAGTTGCTTTTCATTTGCCATAGCTACCGCACGGAAATAACATTTTCCGCTGTCGGGCCAGAGAAGGAGCAGGGTCTCATCGCCAGAGACAAGAAACACTGACATGCTCTTCGCTTGTCTGAGTGCTGCTGAAACCCATGATTTCTCCCTGGATCACCCGTCTCTTCGACGAGCGACTATATAGCCACAGGCTTTTTATCGTTTCCACTCGAAACCATGATAAATTCATGAAATAAGTGTGATTTTTCTATGAAATGTGAATTAACAAACCAAAATAAACCAATTTCACGGCATTAATCACCATTTCGATCGCCATAGACCGGATACAGAGCGCCAAACCTGGTTATGAGAAATGAGGTTTAACCGCTGGCAAGGAAGTGCTCACCACCCCTTTGCTCACCCAGCACTCTCCCATGCTGCCAGCGACCTCCACTTGCACATTCGCCTCCGTTTCCAAGCCATCACTCAGCGCTGTTTCACTAGCCAATTGACGAGGCGGCAACCGGCGAAAATGGCACCTTCCCAGAGTTGCCGTCTTGTAAAAATGGGCACAACGACACATCAAGCAAGGTGATTACTCACAACCTTGATAGCCCGCAATCCCTGCGATTATCCGCCTATTGCCCCAAGTTGATTGCGAAATGCGTGATCACAAGCTACAATACTGCCCTGATTTTATGTCTAGCCATTATGTTGAACGACGCATAATAAGGTGCATAATTTGATATCTGGTGGCACTGAAATATGATTTCGCTGAATGAAAGTAGCGGGGAGTTAATATGGGGCGGTGCCGTAATTTACCAGCTTAGCCCCAGCGAAATTCAGGTTTTTCAATGTCTGCTGGATAGTCCTGATGAGCTGGTAGAAAAAGACGTTTTGCTAGAGGCTGGCTGGCCAAGTAAAGTTGTACAGCAAAACTCGCTGACTGTTGCCATAAAAAACATCAGGAAAGCGTTAGCAGAAATTACCGATGGCCCCATAATTGAAACGCGTCATCGGAAAGGATATATATTTCACCCTGCGGTGAACCAAAATAAAAATATCAAATTAGACTCGTCAATAGATGATCTTGTCTGTAGCCAAAGCTCTATTGAAGCAATAAGTTCTAATTATATTCATGAACGAAACATCCATAAACCAGGTTCCATTCTCGCCAATATTATTTTTTACAGTGCATTCACGGTTCTTTTTTTATGGTCATTATTCATTACCACTCTCGACACGCCAATACACTGTAACAAGATCAAAAAGGCAAATCTCTGTGGCTATTCAGAACTCAGTGATGCCGACATAACGTATATTGAGCAAACCGTTGGCGAATCCGAAGGAACTTATCTCTATGGATACGATAAAGAACTGGACCAGCTTCAAATCCATAAAATGGATTAGTTTTGCTATATTACTGGTTTACTCTGCAACACCCTTTATCAATGGGCTCGGATGTGATTATCAGCAGCAATATGAGCGCGATTATTTCTCATTCTACTCAACCTGCAAGTTTGGGTATGCCAAGAGCGTTGTGCATAACAAGGCCACGGGTGAAGTGCTTAAACATGAAGGATTTTTAGGGAAACGTGGTGATACTGTCATTTTTATTGCAAACAGAGTGACTCGAACAGCGGAACACCCCGACCTCCATAACAATGTGTATTCAGTGATGCACAATGACTTTCTCTATATTGCCAAGATTATTCATAAAGATAAGGAAGACTGGATTGTTATGACTTATCCGTACTACCGACTTCAAAAGGTCAAGACCCTCGGTAAGCAGTCACTTTGGTAACGGCTGCCTTGGTCAAGTTCACAACAATGAAACAGTATAGGTCTCAATAATGCCTTGCTGAAATCCAAAACAGATCTATATCATCTTCAAGAAACCCTTCAAATCAATGCAGCTCTTTCTGACTAGCATCTATGACATCCACCAGACAGAACCACCGGCTACGCTTTGCCTTCCACGATTTTTGTAATTGAACCAGTTGGTAATGAAGGAAGGCAGTTTGCTCATGAATACAGGCTTGAAGAGAATGTGGAGTTTAGCTCAATTGTGAGTCATTGTTGCTGCAAATTTCAGTTACAGTACGATTGCACGAAGAGCGTGAAGGGAGTCGTCCATAAGCGGTTGATCGCCATGCTCATCATCAAGTAGAAGGCGATGTTTACCACATTCAGACCCTCAATAACTACGTAAGTCGTTGGCGGCAATGGATTGCAAAATTTCACTGAGTGGTCACTGCTTACCTAGAAAAATACTTGGCTTCGAGTTGCAGGGCAAGATCCAAATAAAGCCCGCCTATGATTATTTGGCGAATTCAATCGGACCATCTACCCGTAAAGGGAACAGTATAGTTCAGAGTGACTGCTAATTATTGGCAATCAGGAAATAATGCTAAGTCATTTAACTTGTAGAAAATTCGTATTTAGAATATACAGATGGCTTATTAATGACGCTAGCCTTCCCGTAACCTAATAACTAATGCGTTTTTATGATAGGCATTTCGCGATCAACATGGATGATCGTCACTTATATATATTTGTCAAGGTGTTCATCCTCGTTCCTCGTCAGACTCCACCTGGACAAATATATATTAAGCTCCTCTATCATTCCATATTGACCGCTCCATGCCAATCATAAAAAAGGGTTCTCCACCCCACTGCGCTCGCAAGCTCACTACGGGGGTTCCGAGTTCGCTACTCTCACCACACCCCCATACTTACGTGCGTAAGTATGGTTTTCAATAGCGTGCTTACGGTTGTATATTTTTGCGTACTTACGATTGTTTTCATGGCGCACTTACGTGCGCATTCGTAAGTGTCACATGTTATATTTACGCCAATGAAGATCATAGTTAGGTGTTTGTATTTTCTAGCATGTTTATTTTTTCGAGTGACAGTGGATCTGATTATCGCGAAAGACCATCATCTTTTTGTTTATTTCTTTTTATATAGGCAGCCATCCCGGTTGATTTATCTTTCGCATTTGAATCCTCATTTGGCTCGACTACCAAAATTGGTGTGCTCGGCTGGATGTAATTTTTATTATCTGTAGACCGCACGCTATGAGTCACTCTAATATGGCTCAGGTCAGCATCAGCAGGACAGCTCGGCAAGCGCCCTCCTTTTGCTGATTTTCGATTTCCGTAACGATCAATCGAGGCTGTCGCTTGGTGCCCCATCAAATAGGCAATTTGTAAACGCCCCATACCTGATGCTTTGAGCTCCGAACCCATTTGATGGCGCCAGCTATAAAATGTAGGGAGGTGTTTGCGCTTCGGCCATAAATTCTTCCCCGCAGCGCGTAGTTTGTCTTGCAGACACCCAACATTTACTTTTTGTGCTAATGTAACAAGCATATACAACGTCAGTGCTGTTATTCCATCTAGCTGTAACACTCTGTCAGCTCCGCGTGTACCATGATGGCTCTTTTTTGCTCCGATAACAGTTAGCCGATTACTATCAACTGTTACGCCAGCCAGCTCTGTGGGTCTGATACCGGTGAGTTTGAACAGTTTAATCGCAGCCACCATGCACTTATCATTCCGTGCATTAAAATAGTCAATAAGCGCAGTTTCATCTTCTGCTGCGATCGACTTAACTCGAGTCTGCTTCTGTTTAACGGAAAGCGTGCTGCCTTTGGCTGTGACTGGGTTATGCAATGCTAGAATGCGTGTAGCTGCATCGTCATATCCTAAGGTGCGTTGATGATGTGCAAGAGCCCCGCGTAGGCGACGCCAGTAGGCGGGCCGATATTCAGGAGCACAAGCCAACAATTCATCTGAGATATTTTTAGCAGTAAGTTTGATACATTTTCTTTCCAAACGAATATAAAAATGCTTTGCAATCTTTTCATATTCAACTTTTGTTTTATCAGTCGCCATCATCTTTCCTTAGGCTCTTAACGGCCCTTATTTAACGTGTTATCGAATCAATAATATATCGATGTGAATCACAGTAGTTATCGCTAATCTGATTGAGAATGCGGTTCACCAACATGAATGTTTTTCATTGATTGAGCAACCAGCCCTAATAAATATTGCTGAATTTGTGGGTCGGCAATTAATTTAGTCATGTCCAGTTCTGAGTTGTTGGCCGGAACCAGAGCCTGCGTCTCATTAAGGCGGAAACAACGAGCAAGAGCGTTTTCGGCTAATGTTTTGAAATCCGCAGCATCCTCAACTAACCATTTTCCATAATGACGCCTGATCATTGCGGTACTTGTATGCCCCATCTGTTTGGCAATCCATTCGATATTAACACCTGCGGACAACAGTTGACTGGCATAGGTATGTCTAAATTGCGATGGCCCTCGGTAGGCAACCCCCGCTGTGGCACAAAACGGCTCAAAAAAATCCTCTCTGAATTCATCGACGCTGGTGTATTGACGTCGCTTATCCGGATAATAGGCTAATAAAGTCCGGAGCAGTTTGATCCGTGTACGATTGTCAGCACACATGACCGAAATCGCTTTCTCTTTGCGATGCCTAGCATGCTCCAGAAGAGTGCGTAGTGCCTGCACTGCGGGGACAGTCAACTCGACTGTTCGGCAGGAGTTTTTGGTTTTCGGCGTTTTATAGCAACCATCTACCAGGGCCAGATCAACACGCAGTGTGCGTTTATCCAGGTCGATAGCCTCACGGCTAATTGCCAACAATTCGCTGATCCGCAGTCCAGTGGAAATACCAACCTGGATTATTGCTGCACCAATAGGGTTGATATGTTGATGTGCAATAAATAACTGGATCTCTGATTGCAGGAATGGCTGAGGCTCTACCACCTCAAATCGACAATTTTTGACATGACACATCGGATTGATTTTTATAATGCCATCTCGATAGGCCCTGTTAAATACCTGTCGCATAATGTCAATATACTGATTGACCGTGTTCCCTTTGAGGCGTTTTAGCAGTTTGGCAATATACATTTCGATGTCGGTTGCATTAATATCAACCAACTTCTTTTTTCCCCATTTACGAATAAGCTGCCTGGCCTTTCTACACAAAACATCATAGGTTGCGTCTGATACCTGTTGGTATTTTATGTTCAGGTGTTCCTCTACTGCGGTTTTGAACGTTTTTTCACGAGGAGCTGATTTTAGATTCTTGTTGTTTTTCATGTGCACCCTGTTTTTATTATTATAATTTCGCGCAGGATTACACTCAGTAAAAACCAAGTCAAATAAAAAGTGAAACCTAACAAAAACTAATTTAATGTCAACCTTCAATATATTTGAAATAAATAAATTGTCAAATTAATGACCAGTAACAGCAGAAGCAAGCCATACTGTTTTAATGATGAAAATCAACATGTTACCTTGCCATGTGAGCACGTGAGTGGGTATACCTCACCCACTCAAATGCCTATTTCGCCTGATATTCGAAAATCGACTAAATCGCTGGGGATTAACTCGATTTTTTCTCGCAGCAACGCAATACCTAGTCGCTTGCCGTAGCGCCCAAACGTCAGGCCATTTTTACTGTGTCCCGCAAGTTCGGCCACAATATGCTCAGCAACGTCCGCCTGTTGCAGCTCATCGATAAACGAGTGTCTCATCCCGTAAATGGTGGGGCGGCCCTGACCTACGATGCCAGCATCATTGAGGTGGCGTTGGAAGCGACAGGTGATGTTATGCGCCCAGTCATCGTCTTTGCCTGATGGTTTGTCGTCGAACAAAAATACCTGCCCCTGACCGCGACGACTCTCCACATAGTCCAGGAATTGATGTCCGATCAACGCACTATGTAGCGGCACGGTACGGTACGCATTGGCACTCTTGAGCTGCTGATCCACCTCTCCCGCATCAACCATCAGACACCAAATCCCCTCGACCTGTTTGACGTTCAGAGTTTTGAGCTGACAGGCCTCAGAGGGACGCAGCCCTGCGTACAGGCACAAGAGCGGTACCCACCAGTCTTGCATTTTCAATTTTTGGCCTTTCTGGGATTGTTTGCTGCGCAGGCTGGCAAACAGTTGGGCCAGTTGAGGGCGATGCCAGCGCACTCGCTCTTCATCCGCCCGTTTGTTCGGTCTTTTACCTGCCGTCAGCCCATCGAAAGGGTTACGACTGCAATAGTCCAGTGCCACGCACCAACGGAAGAACTGTTTCAGGGCGGCGAGGTAATCCCCTTTGGTTTTGAAACTGAGGTTGGTCTTGCGCAGCAAGCTGTTGCGGTACTCCTGCGCCAGAGCGGGCGTCACCTCATCGACTTTAACCCCTTTGGCCCAGGTGACGAAGGCGTTGATCCGAAGTTGGAGCTGGCCCACCGACCTATGCTGGATCCCCTCACTGGTTTTAGTCTCGATGAATTTCGCCAATGCGTGGGTGAGCATGATCCCACTGCTGGGGCAAGCTGAGGCATCAACAGAAGGTTCACGAGGTGTGGAAGGTGTTTGAGGAGGGATGAACCCAGCAGCTTTGAAAGCGTCAAGATCGGCGCGGATCCAGCGATAGAAACTGCGAGGGGAAGTATCAGCAGGGGTAGCCGCGATAAGTGCGCGAGTACGAGCTGCCACAGCCAGGTTTCGGTCTACAGCGAGCTGACGATCTTTGGTGCAAAGGGAAGTACGGATAGCGAAGGGCAAGCCACGGTCACGTAGTGACTTAGGCAGCGGGAGACGAGTGTAGTAGGTGCCGGAGGCATTTTTACTCAGATACATGATTGTTCCACCCAGTTGATCCAGGAAAAAAATCACGTAAGTCTAGAAATGAAAAAACCCGTTGAAATTCAACGGGTTATATTTGGCGGTGAGGGAGGGATTCGAACCCTCGATACGTTGCCGTATACACACTTTCCAGGCGTGCTCCTTCAGCCACTCGGACACCTCACCAAATTTTGGTCTGTGGTTTAACGTGTTCAGCCAACACGGTGTTCACTGCGCTGTTGCGCTGGAACGGGGCGTAATTTAGGGGAAAGGGCTGTGTGGGTCAACCTCTTTTCCCCTTATTTTTCATAATCTTTTCCGAATGCCTAACCCTTGTGCAGAATGCCGGTTTTTTAAACCGGATCAGGGCTTGTCGAGGATGATCAGACTGTCCGGCAGCTCGTTTTGATCCCGGGTGGCCGGGAAGGCGTCGGTCAGAATGGCGCTAACGCGCTCCACGCACTCCAGAAAACCCTGTTCGATCTCCTTGTTGCGCACTCGTGCCACGAAGTCGTCGATGATCTCCTGCCACTGGCCATTGTCGATATGCTGGGCGATGCCGTCATCCACCAGTATTTCTACATAGTGCTCGGCGGCTGAGACGAAGATCAGCACCCCGAGCCGGTCGCGGGTGCGGTGCAGCCCCTGCTCGACAAATTGCAGACGGGCCATCAGGGCAGCCCGATGCTGGCGTACTTTCTTCGGGATCAGCCGCATCTTGATGGGCGTCCAGTGGAACAGCAGGCTCAGCAACAGCCAGACCGACCACTGTACCAGCAGGATCTCGTACCAGCCGAGCCAGAAGCCGAGCTGGAACACCAGCAGCGGGGTGAGCATGGCCAGCAGCGCCGCCCAGAGGGTGGGAATGTAGCGATAGCCATCGCTGGCCGGTGCCAGTACGGTGACCAGTTCGGCATCAGTCTCTAGCTCCGCTTCGCGCACCTTGGCCTGAAGCGTGTGGAAGAACTGTTTAGAAATCATGATTTGTCTCTTTACTCCTGTTACCAGCCACCGGAGGCTCCGCCGCCGCCAAAACTGCCACCGCCACCGCTGAATCCGCCGCCAGAGCGGCCACCAAAGGAGCCGGAACCAAATCCACCGGCCATGTAGGCCGCCCGACGTCGTCCTCCCGGCCCCCCGCCACCACCCCCGCGCAGGTTGTGGAGCACGATCATCGCAATCACCACCAGAATAAACAGCCAGGGGCCACCGGATGTCTCATCCTTCTGCTGCTCGACCGGCTGATATTCCCCGGCGAGTGCCTTCATGATGCTCTGGCTGCCCGCCATGATCCCGGCCACCATATCGCCGCGCTTGAAGGCGGGCAGGATGCGGCCATGGATGATGTTGGCGGCGATGGCGTCGGGCAAGGCGCCTTCCAGCCCGTATCCCACCTCGATGCGCACCTTGCGCTCATCCTGGGCGATCAGCAACAGCACACCGTTGTTCTTGCCTTTCTTGCCGATCCCCCAGTGGCGACCGAGCTGGTAGCCATACTCCTCGATAGTCTCCCCATCGAGGCTGTCAACGGAGACCACCACCAGCTGGATACCGCTGCGCTTTTCAAAAGCGGCCAGCTGTTGGGTCAGTTGATGGGCCTGTTTGCGGGACATCAGCGCCGCCTCGTCCACCACCCGTCCGCTCAACGCCGGAAAGTTCGGCGCTGCCTGCAGCGCCGCCATCCAGAGCAGCAGAAAAGGGAGCAGCGCACGCAGCATCATCTTCATTGGAAGCTGACCTTGGGCGCCTCATCGGCACCGGGTTTGGCACTGAAACTGGGTTTGGCCTCCAGATCCGAGTAGAGCAATTTGGACCAGATGACGCCGGGGAAGGTGCGGATCTCGGTATTGAACTGGCGCACCGCCTCGATATAGTCGCGGCGGGCCACCGAGATGCGGTTTTCGGTGCCTTCCAGCTGGGCTTGCAGGGTCAGGAACTGCTGATCCGCTTTCAGCTCGGGGTAGCGTTCTACCACCACCATCAGGCGGGAGAGGGCGCTGGAGAGCTGATTTTGCGCCGCTTCAAACTCCTTGAGCTGGGCAGGATCGCTCACCTGTACGCTGCCGACCCGGGCGCGGGCATCGGTGACCGCCTTAAGGGTCTCCTGTTCATGGCTGGCGTAACCCTTGACGGTCGCCACCAGATTGGGAATCAGATCAGCGCGGCGCTGATACTGGTTCTCCACCTGTCCCCAGCTCGCCTTGACCTGCTCATCCAGGGTCGGGATGTTGTTCATGCCGCAGCCGGTCAGGCCGAATAGCAGGGTCAGGGTCAACAGGCTCTGCGTGGTTCTGCGCCAGAGTGATGTGGCCATCTTGTTGTTCTCCTTTGAAATTTCGAGTCGATAGTGCGCCATGGATGGTGCACGACCAAGAGTGCATCACCATACCAGCTTGGGGTCAGTTGCCACAACGCGCAGGTAGCTCGGGTCGCTTGTTGATACCGGAGACCTTGGGCAGCTGGGGTTTGTCTTTGAGCCAGGAGGCCAGCTCTTCCCCGCAGCCGTTGCCGGGCGGAATGGGGGCCTGGGGCTCGCAATCCGGGCTACCCACCGGGCAGCGCAGCCGCACATGGAAGTGGCTGAAGTGGCCCACCCAGGGGCGCAGCTTGGCGACCCAGGGTTCATCACCCGCCTGCTGGCAGACCGCGGATTTGATCACCGGATTGACGAAGATGCGGGCTACCTCGGGTTTGCTGGCCGCCAGCCGCAGCAGGGTGAGCTGCTGGGTGCCAAAGCGCCCCGGCAGCATCCTGTAGCGGGGTTCGTCGATCAGCGCCCACTCCTTGGGGGCATCCTGCTCCCACTTGCTGATGGGGCGGTTGGCCATACGAAACCAGATATCGGCATCGAGCCCGGTCTGGTGGCTGCGATGGCCGGAGGTAAAGGGGCCGCCACGGGCCATCGCCAGATCGGCGATATAGAGATCCGGCAGTCCGGCCATGCGGGTCTGGTTGGCCAGCGCCTGCAGGTAGTGGATAAGGTCGGGGTGGCCGTAGTAGCGCAGCCGCTTGGTGCGGATCACCTGATAACCCGGTCCTTCGAGGGGCAGGGATACGCCGTTTTTCAGGCAACCGGCGGCATAACCGCCGATGGCTTCTGCTTGCAATACGGTCGCCAGCAACAGGGACGTCAGCATGTGCGTGCTCCTTGTCTTGCTTCGAGTCGGCTCAGCAGTACGAACAGACTCAAACATATAAATAAATAGGCCGCCGCTACCAGCAGCCAGATCTCGTAGACCAGTCCGCTGGAGTTGGCCATCTCGGTGCCGACGAAGGTGAGCTCCTGCACCGAGATAAGGGAAACGATGGCGGTATCCTTCACCAGCGCGATGAGCTGACCGGTGAGGGGGGGCAACATCAGTAACATGGCCTGCGGCAGGATCACATGGCGCAGCCGCACCCGGGGGGAGAGCCCGAGGCTCTGCGCCGCCTCCCACTGGCCACGGGGGATGGCAGCCAGCCCGGCGCGGACGATCTCGGCGACGAAGGCCGCGCTGATCATGCCAACGCAGAGGGTGCCTGAGATGAGGTTCTCCCAGCGGGCAGGTGGGCCAAACAGCGCCTCTTGCCACGGGGAGAGTGATACGGTGCCGAGCCAGCGGGAGAGGCCGCTCGCAGGCAGCAGCTGGTTGGCGATAAAGAAGTAGAAGATGAAGATAAAGACCAGCGGCGGCAGATTGCGGATCAGCTGGATAAACAGGGTCGCGGGCATCACCAGCCAGGGGCGGCGGCTGAAGGCGGCTACCCCCAGCGCAGTGCCGAGCAGCAGCGCCAGTACCATGCCGAGCAGGGCGATGCGCAAAGTGGTGAGCAGACCGCTGAAAAAGTAGGGCAACTCGCCGTGAGGGCCGGGGGTGAACAGCAGGTCGAAGGCTTCATGCCAGCGCCACTGATAGGCCACCCCGATGTGCAGGCGGCTGGCCAGCCAGAGACCAGCCAGCAGCAGGATCAGGGCGATCGCCCCATCCAGCCAGTTGATGTTCCGACATGCCCCACGGATGATGCGCCGGATGGTCTCTTTTAGAGCAATCAGCATCAGGGATTGGCGACCTGCGCTTCCCACGCCAGCGACTTGAACCAGTAGTCATGGCGCGCCTTGAGCCAGCCATCGGCCTGACGGGCGGCGATCCACTCGTTGAACTGTTCAGCCAGGGCATCATCCCCCTTGCGCAGGGCAAACCCTTCACTCCCCTCTGCCAGCGGCTTGGCAAACGGCATAAAGAGGGCATCCGGGTGGCGCAGCGCTTCCTGCTCCGGTTTGGGTGAGGAGGAGAGGGCACCGTGGGCGCGGCCGTTCAGCACCTCCTGAAACACTTGTGACTCGTCATCGAACTGGCGCAGGGTGGCCTTGGGGAAGTGCGCTTTGGCCACCTGTACCGGCGAGGCGCCACGGCGTACCGCCAGGATCACCCCGCGCTGGTTGAAGTCCGCCACGGTTTTCTTCTCCTTGGCCAGGGTGCTGGCGGCGGCCAGTTGCACCCCCGAGTGGGAGTAGGCCTGGGTGAAGCGCACGCTCTTCTCCCTCTCGGGGGTAATGGTGAGGCCGCCGATGATGACGTCATACTTTTTCGCCAGCAGGGAGGGGATGATGCCATCCCAGGCGGTGGGGACGAACTCCACCTGCCAGCCGTTGTCGGTGGCGAGGCGACGGGCCACGTCAATCTCGAAACCGATCAGGGCGCCCTGTTTGTCGCGCATCGCCCAGGGGGCAAAGGTGGACATGCCGACCCGCAGGGTACCGCTCTGCTCGATCTGCGCCTGGGTGGATGATGGCTCTTCTGCCTGGGCAAACTGCGCAGGGGCAAACAGGGTAGTAAACAGCATGGCTGCGCCCGACAGGGCGGTTTTGAACGATAAATTCATGGTTAGCATCCTTGTTGATCCGCATCCAAATGACGGGCCAGCGCCCGTGAACAGGCTGACAGCGTCAGGGTTAACAGCAAATAGAGGGCGGCCACGGTAAACCACACCTCAAAGGTCAGAAACGTATCGGCAACCAGAGTACGCCCTTCGTTGGTCAGATCGAAGATGGCGATCACACTCACCAGCGCCGAATGTTTGATAAGGGAGACCTGTTCGTTGGTGAGCGGCGGCAAGGTGATGCGCACCAGCTGGGGCAGGATCACCTTGCGCAGAGTGATGGCTCGCGACAAGCCAAGCGAGCGGGCCGCCTCCCACTGCCCTTTGGGAATGGCCTGGATTCCTGCGCGCAACACCTCGGCGGTGAAGGCCCCCTGATAGAGGGAGAGGCTCAACACGGCGCAGGCAAGGGGGGCCAATCCCAGCATGGGGCCCAGCAAGAAATAGAGAATATAGAGCTGCACCAGCTGGGGCGTGGTGCGCACCAGCGCCAGATAGGCGATGGCGAGCCAGGGGCCGAGCCGGGAGGGGAGCAGCCGCAGGCTGACCACGGACACCCCGACCGCCATCGTGCCCAACAGGCTGAGCAGCGCCACCTGCAAGGTGACTAGCAGGCCGTTTAGCAGGGGGCCGGCATAAAAGATCCCCTCATCCCACTCGCCGAGAAAGGGCAACACCCGCGGCCACTGCCACTCATAACCCATCTGGCGAGCGCCGCTATAGAGCGCCCAGCCGAGTAGCGCAGAGAGCATCACAGTGCCTGACAACCAGCCGAGCAGGTGAGGGTGTTTGAGCCTAGCCATGATAGCTGAGCACCTGTTCGAGGAAGGCCTGGGTGCGCGGGTGCCGGGGGGCGCTGAACAGCTGGGCGGGCGTGGCCGATTCGATGATCTTGCCCTCGTCCATAAAGAGCACCCGATCTGCCACCTGACGGGCAAAACCCATCTCGTGGGTGACGCAGATCAGGGTCATCCCCTCGTCAGCCAGCTCGCGGATCACATCGAGCACTTCACGGATCATCTCGGGGTCGAGGGCGGAGGTGGGCTCGTCAAACAGCATCAGCTCGGGTTGCATGCAGAGGGAGCGGGCGATGGCGACCCGCTGCTGCTGGCCGCCGGAGAGCTGGTGGGGGTACTTGTCAGCCTGAGCCTGAATGCGTACCCGCTCGAGCAGCCCGAGCGCCCGGGCTTTGGCCTCCTGAGGGCGCAGCCCCAGGGTATGCACCGGCGCCACCATCAGGTTCTCCAGCACCGTCATATGGGGGAAGAGGTTGAACTGCTGAAACACCATGCCGACCCGCCCCTGCAGGCGGCGCAGGTAGGCGGGGGTCACCGGCTCGCCAAACAGGAACAGCTGGCCGCCGTCGATCCCCTCCAGCCCGTTGATGGTGCGGATCAGCGTCGATTTGCCGGAGCCTGACGGGCCACAGATGACCCACTTCTCTCCCCGTTCAATGGTGAGATCGATGTGATGAAGAGCCTGAAAGTCGCCATAGAATTTGTCGACGCCACAAAAGCGCACACAGGGTTGCGAGCTGGTCAAGACGCGGGTTCCACTGAGAATCATTTACGCCATGGTATTGATTTTATAGGGGGATGACAAAGAAAACCCCCTTGTCAGCATCCTGATGGCTATTCACAATGGCGCCATTTCGTGATGACAGGAGCTTTTCATGCGTATTACATCCTTGCTTGCCGATTCGCAGGTACAGCTGTTGATGCCGCCAGCGGTGCGCTATCGCGGCGTCATTTTTCTGCTGTTGCTGGTGAGTTGGGGCGTGGTGGCGGCCTCCTTGTGGCATGGCTGGGGCGCCATGGCGCTGCTCAACTGGGTGGGGGTGGTGTTTGGTGGCATCACCGGGATCATGGTGTCGCTGCCCCGCAGCTGGCAGCCCTGGCGCCTGGCGGAGCTGGGGTGGGATGAACAGCATATCTATCTGCTCAATGGCAACAAGGATGAGGCGCTGGCGCTGCCCCGCAGCCAGCTGGTGGCACTCGAGCGGGAGCGGCGAGTGGGCCATGACGGTCAGTGGCTCGACTTCAGCCTCGATCTGCAGCTGAGTGAAGAGGAGTTGGCGGCGGCCATGGCCTTGCTGGATCTCAAGGCGGGGGAGTTGCATCTGGTGAGCCCGTCGGTCTATCGCTTCGGCTTTAAACGGGCCTGGCACGGTCGCCGGATGCTGGCGCAACGGTTGTCAGATCTGCAAGCGGCCTGAATCGACTATTTTCTCGACAATTCCCGGCAAAGCTCAGATACTGCCAGTGACTCGAATTGATCTTGTCTGCACTGTTCACCCAAGAGATCAATCACTTGACGACAGTGTGGAGAAGGCCACGGCATGAAGCCATGGCAGGTCCGGCATAGGGGTTGTGCCCTTACCGTTATGCCGGGAATTGCATAGAGAAGGCACCTTGAATCGAGAGTGGATGGCATGAAGATTTACGTAGGAAATCTGTCGTACCGGATGACGGCCGACGAACTGAAAACCCTGTTCAGCCAGTTTGGACAGGTCGACAAGGTTGATATCATCATCGACCGCGATACCGGCCAGTCAAAGGGGTTTGGTTTTATTGAAATGCCGGTCAATGGTGATGCCGAAAAGGCCATCGCCGGTCTGCATGGCACTGAAGTCGGTGGCCGTACCATCACCGTCAACCAGGCCAAACCGAAGACAGATGCTCCCCGTGGTCGCCCGCAACAGCGCCACCGCTAAGGTGCCTCGGCAATGAAAAACGGCATGGGTTTCCCCCATGCCGTTTTTGTTTCTGGATGTTTGGCGGTTATCAGGGAACGTCGTAACCGAGCGCTGCCTTGCGGATACGGAACCACTGCTGGCGATTGAGGGTGATGGATTCGGCGGCCACGGCGGCAGCAATCCGCTCCCGCTTGCCGGAGCCAATCAATGGCAGCGGCTGGCTTGGCAGCATCATCACCCAGGCGTAGACCACCTGCTCGATAGTCTGGGCGCCCACTTCCTGGCGGATCTGCTCCAGCTCGGCGCGCAGCGGGGCATAGGCGTCATCGCTGAACAGTCGGCCGCCGCCGAGACATGACCAGGCCATCGGCTTGATGCCAAGCTGCTGGCACTGATCCAGCGTGCCATCGAGGGTCCCTTCCTGATGGAGCGGCGAGATCTCCAGCTGGTTGGTGACCAGCGGGAAGGGGAGGCGCGATTGCAACAGCTCGAACTGACGGGCGGTGAAGTTGGATACCCCGGCGTGTTTGATCTTGCCCGCCTGTTGCAGGGTGATAAAGGCGTCGGCCACTTCATCGGCGTTCATCAGGGGATCCGGGCGGTGGATCAGCAGCAGGTCCAGATGGTCGGTGCCGAGCTTGCGCAGCGAGGCCTCGGCGCTGGCGATGATATGGCCCTTGTCGGTGTTGTAGTGGTTGAGGGCATGTTCCGGTTTGGCGGTGAGGGCGATGCCACACTTGCTGACGATCTCCATCCGCTCGCGCAGGGAAGGTTCGAGGCGCAGGGCGTGACCAAAGGCCTCTTCGCACTGGTAGCCGCCATAGATATCGGCGTGATCGATGGTGGTGACCCCCAGATCCAGATGATATTTCATCAGACTGAGCAGGGCCGCCGGGGAGAGCTGCCACTCCATCAGGCGCCAGTAACCCATGATGAGGCGAGAGAAGGTGGGGCCTTGCGGGTGCAGGGCGACACGGGATACAGACATGGTTGACTCCTTTAAAAACGCGATGCGAAAACGATGTGCAATATAGATGACTGCGGGCATCTTGGCCCCATGTGGCTGGCAAAGCAATCATGGGCAGTGGCATGATTCGAACTTTGGTTCTGACCGCAGAGTAGGGGAGAGAGTTGGATGGAAGGATTTGCCGAGCGCTTGCAGAGCCTGATCGGGGAGATGAGCGTGAGTGCCTTTGCCCGCAAGGTGGGGCTCAGTGAGGCGCTGATCCGCAAATATTTGAAGGGGGCCGAGCCTGGCCTGGCGCGGGCCAACCAGATCGCCATGGGGGCCAACTGCTCGCTGGAGTGGCTGGCAACCGGCTGCGGTTATCTCTACCGTCAGGCGGAAGTGGTGGACAGGGAGGCGCTGGCGGCGGCGCAGCAACTGCTAGGCGAGCAGCAACCCGGGGTGGGGTTGCCCGATGAGGCGGCGTTGGTCACCCTGCTCGCCTACTACCAGTTTTTGCGCACCCACAAGAAAGCGGACGGTTTTCTCGATCTGGCGCTGGCGCGGGAGTTCGGTCGCCATCTGGGGGAAGCGTGATGAGGGGCATATTACCCTTTGGTCGTGTCACGGCCGGTAGATTATTCTGATACGCTCTAAGCAAGATAACTCTCCATGGAATGGGCGATGAGCTACTTGATCCTCGGAAGCGGTGCGCTGGGCTCGGCGCTGGCAAGAGAGCTGATGGCAAGGGGGGAATCCTTCCTGCTGGCCGGGCGCACCTATCCAAAAGGGATCGAAATGGGGGCCTTCTTCCCGCTGCAAGAGGTCGACGCCATCTCGTTCGATGCCCTGTTTACTCTCTACGACACCGATCCGCTCCCCACTGTGGTGATCAACACCATCGGCGTGTTGCACGATGTCAGCTTTATGCCGGAGCGGCGGGTCGAAGAGGTGCACCCCAAGTGGCTGTGCGACAGCCTGCTGGCCAATGCCTGGCCAACGCTGGCGCTGGCGGCTCGTTTCAGCAGATTGATGGGGAGTGACCATCCGCTGTGGCTCTGCGCCATCTCCGATCTGGCGGGCTCCATCACCGCCAATCAGGAGGGGGGACGTTACAGCTACCGGATGAGCAAGGCGGCCCTCGATATGGGGGTGAAAACCCTGGCCCTTGAGTGGGCGCAGCGTTTCTCGCAAGCGGGGGTGGTGGCGGTGGCGCCCGGCTTGATGGACTCCCCGATGAACACCCCCTTTCTGAGTGAGTTGCCTGTGGAACAATTGCAGGATCCTGCCGAGGTGGCGGTCAAGCTGCTCAATCTCATCAAGGGGTTATCGTTGACTCAATCGGGCCAGCTAGTGGATCTCAACGGTCAGCCGCTGCCCTGGTAAATCTCGCTAACGGCTTCGCCAGACGCCCATTCGCTTCACATTCTGCTCATGCGCCCCTTGCCAAGCGAGGGGCGCATGGCTAACGTCACTCTCCTGTTTCAGGAGGGATCTCATGCGCTATATCGATTTACGAAGTGACACAGTCACCCAGCCTACTGATGCCATGCGTCAGGCCATGCTCCACGCCGAAGTCGGTGACGATGTCTATGGTGAAGATCCGGGCGTCAACGCGCTGGAGGCCCATGGGGCCAGATTGCTGGGCAAACAGGCGGCGCTGTTTGTGCCGTCCGGCACCATGTCCAACCTGCTGGCGGTGATGAGCCACTGTCAGCGTGGTGAAGGGGCCATACTGGGATCCGCCGCTCACATCTATCGTTACGAAGCTCAGGGGAGTGCCGTGCTGGGCTCCGTGGCCCTGCAACCCTTGCCGATGCAGCGTGACGGCACGCTGGCCTTCGATGATATCAAGGCCGCGCTGGCACCTGATGATGCCCACTTCGTTCAGACTCGCCTGATCTGCCTTGAGAACACCCACAACGGCAAGGTGCTACCGCTCTACTATCTGCAGGAGATGGGGGCATTCGTTGCCGAGCGCGGCTTGAAGCTTCATCTCGATGGCGCCCGGCTCTTTAACGCCGCCGTGGCCAGCGAGACCCCGGTCGAGGTGATCGCCGCGCCGTTTGACAGCATCTCGATCTGCCTCTCAAAAGGGTTGGGGGCACCGGTGGGCTCGCTGCTGGTGGGCAGTCACGACTTCATCGCTCGGGCACGCCGACTGCGCAAGATGCTGGGGGGCGGCATGCGCCAGGCGGGCATTCTGGCGCAAGCCGGTCAGTTTGCCCTCGAGCAGCATGTGACCCGCCTGGCCGATGATCACCGCCGTGCCAAGCGGTTGGCCGAAGGGTTGGCGGCGTTGCCGGGCATAGAGCTTGACCTCTCGCTGGTGCAGAGCAATATGGTGTTCCTGCGGCTGCGTGAGGGGGAATCGGTCCCTCTGCTGGCCTTTATGAAGGAGCGGGGGATCCTCTTCTCCGGTTACGGCGAGCTGCGGCTGGTGACCCATCTGCAGATCAACGATGACGATATCGAAGAGGTGATCGACGCCTTCACCGAGTATCTCGGGGCGCGTTGAGACGGCTTGGTAAGGTAGCCGTTATCCCGAGACTTGTTGATACGGAAAAAACAGAGGGCGCCGCGGCGCCCTCTGTTGTTTGCTGCAAGCTCAAGCCTGCCGCTGGCCGCTCATCAGCATGGCCTCATCGGTGGCGTCGTAGATCATCACCGCGATGTGGGTCACCTGACCGCCGAAATCGGCCAGTGGTACCAGCGTCAGGTTCTGGAACATATGGGGGGCCGAGCCGGTAATGGGGCGATAGTTGGAGAAACGCAGCAGGTAGGGCTTCTGCTCCCAGGTGCTGAAGGCGCGGTTGTTGAGCTTGAAGACCATGTTGGCCTTGCGCTCGAACCAGGCTCTGTCCACATCGGGGAACAGCTCGAACAGCACGCCGTCACGCACTTCACCCGCCAGCCGGCCACTGTGGCTCTCCATAAAGCCGTTCCACACCTGCACCTTGTACTCCTTGTCGAGCACCACCAGGCCTACGTCCAGGTTCTGGACTATGTTCATCAGCCAATGAAATTCACGGATTTCCATAGTCACTCCTAGAGCATGTGTATGATTTTGTTGTTCATGGTGGCGATGGAATCTTCGGTAAACAGCAGCAACAGATCACACTGCACCGCGTAATCCTGGATCCGGTAGTTGATCTCGATGGCGAGCGTGCGGCGCCAGCGACTCTTGTTGGTGTTGATCAGCTCGTTGATGGGTCTGTGCTGACCGAGCACCACCGGGTGGCCCTGACTGAAGGGGGTATCGAGTTGGTTGGCGTAGCCGCGCAGGAAGGCGCCGATCAGCACGTTGGCGGTATCCATCAGCAGCTCCAGCTCGGCGGTGCGATCCAGCGTCCCCTGATGGTTCATCAGCTTGGCCAAATCTTTGAAGCTGGAGTCATGGAACAGGATCAGCGCTTCGCCGGCGATCCCGGCTCCGATAAAGCCCTGACAGACGGCGGAGAGGGTATCCGAATCGGCGGCCGCCGAGAGGGCCATGTGCAGCTCGGAGACCTCCAGCACGTTGACGTTGGGGATGGGCAGCACCACGAAGGCGTTAAGCAGACGGGCCAGCAAGTCGGCCGCCTGACCCATGGAGACGTTGGCCAGCTCCTGATAGACATCGCGGATTTCGGGGGTGATCTTGACGCCCGCATCGGCTATCACCCCGCCGGGCAACGGCTCGGTAGCGCTTGGCTGACCGCTCGGGGCGGCACTCCAGAAGCCGTGTTGTTTGAGCAGGGCGAGCAGGGTATCGGGGGCGGCGGGTTTCTTGATGAAATCGAGCGCCCCCAGCCCCATGACCCGCTGATAGGCTTCCGGCTGGATGTCGCCGGAGACCACGAATACCTTGCTACGCAGCCCCTCCCGCTGGAGGGTCTCCAGCACGCCGTAACCGTCCATCTCCGGCATGGTCAGATCGAGGAAGATGAGATCGCCATGACCCATCAGCACCTGTTCGATCCCTTCGAGACCATTGGCTGCGTAGTGCAAATCGACTTTCCAGTCGGCCGGGAGTGCCCGTGCCAGCTGTTTGCGGGCGAACCCGGAGTCATCACATATCAATACATTCATGGCGTTAGGCAGGCTCTGTTGGCAAGGGTTGCTATAAGTGTGGCCCGCTAACGGTCAGATGCAATGGGTGAGGGTGTCACCTTGTGAAAATTGGTTGTCCCATTGCCGGTTGCGATAGCGCGCTGAGTATTTTTCAACAAATTCAACGAACATCTTAACACGCAACGGAGCAAACTGGTGTTGGCAACACAACATGTAGAAGGGGCGATTGCCGGTTTGCCAGTCGGTCAATACCGGCACCAACTGCTCGTCATGAAGGAAGTTGTTCAGATAGTGCAAGGGGGCGTTGACGATCCCCAGATGGCGCCGTGCTGCACGCACCGCGGCCTGGGTCTGGTTGACGGTCAGCTTGGCGCTGCGTTTGACGCAGACGTTCTGGCCATCCTTGTCGGTCAGCTGCCAATGCTGGTGTGGCCAGCAGTAGATGAGATCGTGATCTTCCAGCTGGTTGGGGTGAGACGGGGTCCCCTTCTTGGTCAGATAGAGCGGCGAGGCAAACAGGCCGTACTCGATATGACCGAGACAGATCGCATTGGGCAGGGATTGGGGCAGCTCGCCATTGAAAAAGACCAGATCCCGATCATTGTCGAACAGATGCTGGTGATCATTGGTCTGGGTGATGTCGAACTGCACCTCGGGATAGTGCAGTCCGAATTCGGCCAGCATATCGATGAGGATGGTGTTGGAGAGCGCGATCGGCGCCGCGACCCGGATAAGCCCGGTGATATCGGCCTCTTTACCCTGGATCTCGCTGGTGGCCTGCTCGATTTGGGCGAGCGGCGTGCAGAGGCGCTCATAGTATCTGAGCCCCTCATCGGTAAGGCGCAGCTTGCGGGTAGAGCGATGTAGCAGGGAGCAACCCAGTTGCTCTTCCAGCTGGGAAATGCGTCGACTGATGGTGCCTGTTGGCATGCCCAGTGCGGCGGCAGCGTGGGAGAATCCTCCCTCTTGCACCACCTTGACGAACAGGTAGAACTCTTCGATGTGCTTCATAAACGCTGTTCTGGGTGTAACAAGGGGGCAACCATAAAAAGAGCGTTCCGGGTTGGCAAGGGTAATTCAGCGTTTAATTGATCTGGATTCGATTTCTGTTGATACCAGTTTTCGACTCTTCGTTCACACTCCTGCTACCTGCTCGCTTGCGCTCATCACCATGCGTGAGTCAACCCGTCTCTGTCAGCCACACCGTTCAAGGCGGCCAAACGCAGTGGTCACGGGGCGAATCTGAGGGTGAGGAGGGGGCAAAAGTCAGCCAGATCTGCCTCACCGTGCTGTTTCTCCTTTTTGAAGAATGTGACCAAGGTCATATATTCGGTTTTTGCACACAGACAGTGTAAAAATACATCCTGGATATATCTGTTCCTCCCGGACGCACTATTTTTGTCCATCTTGGTGGTTTTTTGGCTGTTTACCCAGCCACTTGGTTAATTAATGAAAGCTTTGTGGCAATGAATGACGACTATTTCTGTCGTTGATTTAATTGTTAATAGTTGTGTTGTCGCAGCGAATAATGAATTTGTGTTTCAAGGTCTCGAGTGGGTAGCTCTTAGTACTTGTTTTTACTGGGGAAAAAAGATAAAAATCGACAGTGTGATTTGTTCTGATTAACAGGTTGTTTGGCTGAGTCCGTTTCTGTATTTCAGGATATGCTCCCCCTGTTGCTCATGTCTGAAATAGTGTTGTCTGCTCTTGGCCATGTTAAAAAAGATGATGGCCGGGAGGTGTTTGCACCTTGCATTCTCCATCTAGCGGTTTGCTAGATCTGTTTTTAACCAGTGACCATCCCGCATGAATGACCTTGACCAGATGAATACGCTTGACGAACGGTTACTGAAGACGATGGATGTTCTGCATACCCCGATCTGGGTCTATGACATCGAGCATCATCGTATTTTCTGGGCAAACAGCGCCGCGCTCCCGGTGTGGGAGGCGACCTCACTCGACGAGCTCTGCGCTCGCGACTTTTCTGCCGACATGGCGACCGCCATCGATCTGCTGTTGCAGCGCTATCTGGGTGATTTTCAGCAGGGGCGCAGTTACAACGAGTGGTGGACCCTCTCCCCGAAGGGGGTCAAGAAGCAGATCTATCTGCGCCTCTCCGGCATTCAGCTGGCTGGTCGTCTGATGATGATGACTGAGGCGGTGCTCGACTCCGATGCCCTCTATCAGGAGTCATCTCTGGCGAGCGGCGATACCTTGGCCAGCCTGTTTGATAGCAAGGGTAATTTCGAAAGCGGTAACTACCACTTCGAGATCTGTTTCGGTCAACAGGTCGCCCGGCTCTCCCAGGTCTTCTCCGGTAATGATGACAGCTTTTACCAGAAGCTCTCCCGGCTCGATGAGGTGGTGACCGAGGGGGAGTGCCGCACCCTCAAGGGGATGCGCTGGTTCCAGTATCAGTTCCGCTATATCCAGCAGGGTGCCCGCATTCTGCTCACCATGCGCGATATCACCGACCGCAAACTCGAGGAGCTTGAGCATCGCCACCTCGCCTGGCATGACTCCCTGACCGGCCTGCTCAACCGTTATGGTTTGATGAAATCCCTCGAGGCCTATTGCGGTCTGGGTGAGCGTTTCGCGCTGGTGTTCATGGATCTGGACAACTTCAAGCTGGTCAACGACAACTACGGCCACAAGGCGGGAGATCGCCTGCTGGAGCGCGTTGCCGGTCGCCTCAAGCAGATTTGCCCGCGGGATGTGGAGCTGGCTCGCCTCGGTGGCGACGAGTTCACTGCGCTGGTGCCGCTGGGCAACCAGGGGGATCGGGCGCAAGAGGTGGCCGATCAGATGCTCTCCCAGATGACCAAACCGCTGCAACTGAGCGGGCTGCCGGAGGTGACTATTGGCGGCAGTATCGGCATCGCCATCTATCCCGATGATGCAGATGACGGGGACAACCTGATCACCCGTGCCGACATGGCGATGTATCAGGCCAAGCAGATGGGGCGGCTGCGCTGGCAGCGTTTCACCCCCAGCATGCAACAGACCCTGCAGCGCAAACTCAACCTCAAGCAGTTTCTGGCCAAGGCCATCGGCCGTCAGGAGCTGAGTCTCTGTTACCAGCCACAGGTCGATGCCGCCAAAAAGCGCCTGATCGGTTACGAGGCGCTGCTGCGCTGGTATAACCCGGTGCTGGGCCATGTTTCGCCGGTGGAGTTTATCCCGCTGGCCGAAGAGATGGGGCTGATCCGCGAGATCGGCAGCTGGGTGCTCTCCACCGCGTTGGCCCAGATGGCTAGCTGGCAGAAGCGTTTCCGGCAGCGGGTGCCGGTTTCCGTCAACCTCTCCGGTTTCCAACTCTCGTCGGCGCTGCCCGGGCAAGTTTGCCAGCAGCTGGAGCTGCACGGGGTGGATGCCTCCCTGTTGACGCTGGAGCTGACCGAAACCGTGCTGATGCTCGATATGAAGGGGTGCCTCGGCATCCTCGATGATTTGAGCGAGCAGGGGATCAAGATTGCCATCGACGATTTCGGCACCGGCTACTCCTCGCTGGCCTACCTCAACCGCTTGCCGATCAACAACATCAAGCTGGATCGCTCCTTCGTGGTCGGTCTCAACTTGCCGGTGATCCGGGCGACCGCGGCCATGGCCACCAATCTGGGGTTGGGGATCATGGCGGAAGGGGTGGAGGAGCCTCACGAGTTGGCAGCCCTGCAGACCCAGGGGTGCCATGTGTTCCAGGGGTATCTGTTCAGCAAGCCGCTGACGGTGGCGCAAGTCGAGGCGAGCGGCTTTGTGGTGGAGTGTCAGGTTGGGCGTTATCCACTGCTTAATGCTGCAATGGCAGAGTAACAAGTGTGCGTTAGGCCACAATTTGGGATTTTATCCCGTAGCATTTAATCAATATTAATCATCTTTTTGCGGCCCGTCATGAGACGGATTGGCAGGAATTGTTAGCATGCGAGCTCATTTCTAGGGAAAGGAGTATCGCAATAATGAGTCATGCTGCTGTCAATGACCGTCCGGCCAGCCCTCCCAAGGGCTGGCTGAACCGTTTCCTCAATGGCGTCGAGAAAGCCGGGAACAAATTACCCGACCCCGCCATGCTGTTCCTCTACGCCTTGCTGATCGTCTGGGTCGGCTCCTGGGTGTTGTCACAATTCCAGTTTGATCTGGTCAATCCCCGCACCGGGGAGGCCGTGGTGGTCAACAACCTGCTGACCGGCGCCGGTCTGGCCGAGTTTCTCTCCACTATGGTGACCACCTTCACCGGTTTTGCACCTCTTGGTATCGTGCTGGTGGCCATGCTGGGGGTCGGGGTGGCCGAGCAGTCCGGTTTTATCAATACCGGTTTGAAAAAGTTGCTGAAAGTGACACCCGCCCGTTTTCTCACCCCCATGCTGATCCTGGTGGCGATCGTCAGCCATACCGCCGCAGATGCGGGTTATGTGCTGGTGATCCCCATTGGTGGCATCATCTTCCACGCGGCCGGACGCCATCCGCTGGCGGGCATCGCCGCCGCTTTTGCCGGCGTCTCCGGCGGTTTTGCCGCCAACTTCCTGCCCTCCGGCGGGGACGCGTTGCTGCAGGGCTTTACCCAATCCGCCGCCCAGATCCTCGACCCCGAGTACATGGTCAACACCCTGTGCAATATCATCTTTACCGGTGCCTCTTCGCTGCTGATCATCTGCGTCGGCTGGTTTATTACCGAGAAGGTGGTGGAGCCGCGCCTCAAGCACGTGGCGCTCAACGAGGATCTGGAGAGTGCCGACGAGATGGGGCGCTACAGTGCGCAAGAGAGCCGGGCCTTCAACTGGGCCGGGTTTGCCATGCTGGTGGCCATCGTGCTGCTGGCGCTGGCGCTCTCCCCGAGCGATTCGCCGCTGCGTGCCGCCGATGGTTCCCTGACCACTTTCGCCGCACCGGTGATGAAGTCCATCGTACCGCTGATCTTCCTGCTCTTTATCCTGCCCGGGATTGTCTACGGCTTTGTCGCAGGCAGCTTCAAGAGTGGCAAGGATGTGATCGACGCCATGTCGGCCACCATGAACAAGATGGGCTCCTACATGGTGATGGCCTTCTTCTGCGCGCTCTTTATCAAGGCGTTTGGCGACTCCAACCTGGGCACCCTGCTGGCCCTCTCCGGCGCCGAAGTGCTCCATGCGCTGGCGCTGCCCGGTGAGGTGACCATCGTCGGGATGATCCTGCTCACCGCCAGCGTCAATCTGGTGGTGGGGTCGGCCTCGGCCAAGTGGGCGCTGATCAGCCCGATCCTGGTGCCCATGCTGATGGCGGTGGGGATCTCCCCCGAGCTGACCCAGGCGGCCTACCGGGTCGGGGATTCTGCCTCCAACATCATCACCCCGCTGATGGTCTTCTTCCCGCTGGTGGTGGTCTATTGCCAGCAGTATGTGAAGAGCACCGGGATCGGTACTTTGGTCTCCATTATGCTGCCCTACTCGCTGGCCTTCCTGGTGAGCTGGACAATTTTCCTGCTGCTCTACTGGGCGCTCGGCTTCCCGCTCGGGTTGCAAGCCCCTTACGTCTATCCGGCCCCTTAAGCCGGGTGTGCGAGGGAGCCTTGGGCTCCCTCGTTTTTTTCGTTATGGTGTTACCTCATTTTGGAGGTGCCATGAATCAGACCATCGATCTTATCCTTTCCCATCGCTCCATTCGTCAGTTCACTGACGAGCCGATCGCCCCGCAGCAGCTGGATGCCATTCTCGCCGCCGCCCAGTCAGCCTCCACCTCGAGCTTCTTGCAGGTGACCAGCATCGTGCGAGTCAGCGAGCCCGAGGCGCGACAGCAGCTGGCCGTGCTGGCGGGCAATCAGCCTTATGTGGTGCAGGCAGCTGAGTTTTTGGTGTTCTGCGCCGATTACCATCGTCACAGCCAGATCGTGCCCGAGGCCCAGACCGGCTATGCGGAACAACTGCTGATCGGTGCCATCGACGGCGCCCTGATGGCGCAAAATGCCCTGCTGGCGGCACAGTCGCTGGGGCTGGGCGGGGTCTATATCGGCGGACTTCGCAACCATCCGGCCGAGGTGAGCGAGCTGCTCGGCTTGCCCCATCAGGTGATCCCGCTGTTTGGTCTCTGTCTCGGCCATCCTGCCCAGCAGCCGGAGCAGAAACCCCGTCTACCCAGGGGGTTGGTGGTGCATCAGGAGCGCTACCAGCACGAACTGGATCGTCACCTGTTGGCCCAATACGATCAGCAGATCGCGGACTACTATCAGGCCCGCAGCAGCAACAACAAACAGCAGACCTGGAGTGGCCAGATCCGCGCCATTCTGGGCAAGGAGTCCCGTCCTTTCATGTTGGGCTTCCTGCAATCACGGGGCTTTAACCTCAAGTAATGGCGCTAATGGGCGATACTATGGGGAGGTGACCGTCATGGTTATCATCCCCTGATCCCGCAATCTCTCCCTGAGACCGGGGGCACAGCTTGGCGACAAATCGTGGGCAAGGGGGGATCTGCAGGCTACCTTAAGTAGGTAAGCTGTTGTAGGATCACGCAATTGGATAGGTACAGGGGTTTGGACATCCTATGATTTTAACTTTGGTATTGCTGTCTATCGGCGCACTCCTGTTTTTGGTTATCGCCTATAACGTGGTGCAGCAATATAAGCAGAAGGCGGAAGCGGAAAAGCGTCACGCCATTGCCAGACACAAGACGGTGGCCGACGAGACCGAAGAGGTGCTGCTGAACGTCAATCTGGTGCCTTTCTCCAAGAACATGGTGTTGCTGTTGCAGCACCGGATCCTCGATGCCTATCGCGCCATCGTGCAGGTGATGCCCAACAACCAGATCAAACAGCGCATCGCCGATGTGCAGATCCAGATCAAGAACGTGCAGGAAAATTACAGCAGTCAGGATGAAGGGCACTTCAAGACGCCGGAGTCCGACCGTCAGGCAATCCAGATGCTGCAACTGGTGAAGAAGCTGCGGGCGGTGCTGCGCGTCGAGCACAACAAGGGCAAGATTGACCCTCAGGGGTTCGCCCAGGAAGAGCGCCGCCTTGAGCTGATGCAGCTCAAGATCAACATCTCCAATCTGGTCAAGCGGGCGATGGATGCCCGCATTCAGGGCCAATATGGCACTTGCCGCCAGCTCTATACCAAGGGCCTGTCGGCCATGGCGAGCGTGGGCGACAAGGATCCCTATCTGCTGGCACGTGAAGAGGATATGCGCCAGGGGCTCAAGGAGCTGGAAGAGCTGCAACAGCAGAATAGCGCGCAGGATCTGCAAAACATCAAGGACAAGGAAGCCGACGAGCTCGATGTCCTGTTTCAACCCAAGAAGAAATGGTAAGCATGTCTCACCCACTCGATTCCACACTGGGGCCAATGGCCCCATTTGTTTCTCAGCTGTTGGCCGAACTGGCCGCCACTGGCATCAATATTCCCCAGCCAACGGTCGATCACCTCTGTTATCGGGCGGCCACCTTGCAGGAGTATCGCGCGCGATGCGCTGTGATGGCTGACGCGGGCACCTTGTTGGTGGAGGGGATGATCGGCGGTCGTCCCATCGCCACTTATCAGTTGCATCAGCCGCTGCTGGTCGGTGAGGTGCAGGTGCCCTGTATCGAACTGGCGGCGCCGAAACCGGGTCGTGTCCATCAGGCCGGACTGGAGCATATCGAACTGGTGGTCGCCTCACTGCAGGAGCTGGTAGCTCGCTATCCCGAGCTGCCGTTCAAAACCGGCAATATGCTCGATACCCGCAACCCCGATATCGGCCTGATGTTGCCCTCCGGTCAGATCAAGTTTCACCTGCGCCCGCTGGCAGAGGTGATCGCCGAAGAGGTGGTGACCGGCGCTGTGGTCGCGGTACCTGCGGATTATTTCGAGCAGGAGTGATCCTGCGCACAATGCCGGCGAGCCTCACAGGCTCTTGAATAACGCAACAAAAGGGGTCACCGGTGTGACCCCTTTTGTTATCTGGTGGTGCTGGGTTGCGAGATCGCTATCTGCTCGTGGGTGACCCTGTGTGCGCTGATCCCGTTACCCGTGTCGGTGGGGG
>NZ_CDBR01000032.1 GCF_000819685.1 Aeromonas allosaccharophila
GCAGGTCGGCAGGTCGGCAGAGAAAAGGGTAGCGCGCGGCGGAATGCAAATGCAAAAAGGCCGCTCTATTGAGCGGCCTTTTCAAATTTGGTCGGTGTGAGAGGATTCGAACCTCCGACCCCTTCGTCCCGAACGAAGTGCGCTACCAAGCTGCGCTACACACCGATGTCTGCGGGACGGGAATTTACCGAAAGCCCCGACCCGACACAAGCCTTTTTTGCATTTGGCAGGAAAAAAAGTGCCATTCGCTCAACTATTCAGCACTCCTTTCACCCGTTTACCGGGATGCAGCCAGCTGGTGACATTCCGGCAACCCGCAGTCAGGCCAAGCGCAGGGATGCTGGCCCCAGCAGACGGCGCTGCCAGTCAGCCACAGTGCCATGCTCCAGCCAGTCGGCTGCATGCTGGCGCCAGTTGGGCGAGAGAGCCGGATTTTCCAGCAACAGCAGCAGGTCGGTCTCGTTACGTACCTGATTGAACAGGATATCCGCCGTGCGCTTCACCGTCAGCTCGGGATAGGGCCTGTCTACCAGTTCCATGGTCGCATCGGGCGCGATCATCCCCTCCTCCAGCACCCGCAGCAGCCAGCCACAACGGCCACCCAGCTGCATCACCTGCGACATCTGGCCATAGCCAAAACGCTGGTTGAGCTTGAAGCAGGGGGATCTCGGCTGGCTGATCTGGATCAGCGCCTCACCGAGCCGATAGACATCGCCAATGCAGGCTTTCGCCTCGGCCAGCCCGATACCGGAGAGATTCTCGCCAAAAGCTGCAGGCTGCCAGGGGGTGCGTGGTGCTGGAAGACCCAGCGCGGTTTGCCAGGTCTGCCACCAGAGGTAGTGGTCGGCCGGATAGTAGTGGAGCGCCCGATCCGGGCCAGCGTGGTGGCGCTGGTCAGACTGTTCATCCCCTTCCAGACCGGCAAAGGTACAGCGAACTGGTGCAGAGATCGGTTGCTTGTGAATGGCGCTGATGAGGCCGGGCACCAGCTCGGTGCCACGACCGCTAAAAAGGGAGATCCGCATACTCATCCTCCAGATTGACGAGAGTAGGCGGATCTTAGCATGCCGTCAGACGACGGCCTGCATCTGGGTGGTCATGGCGATCTCGGCACGACGGCGCTTCTCCGCCCTGGCCATCAGATACCAGCTACCGAAGGTAAAGAGCGATACCGACAACAGGATCAGGCTGGCCACCGCGTTGATCTCTGGTTTCACCCCGAGTCGCACCGCCGAGAAGACCTCCATCGGCAGGGTAGTGGAGCCTGGGCCGGAGACGAAACTCGCAAGCACCAGATCATCCAGCGACAGCGCGAACGACATCATGCCGCCTGCCGCCAGCGAAGGGGCGATCATCGGGATGGTGATCAGGAAGAACACCTTCCACGGCTTGGCGCCGAGATCCATCGCCGCCTCCTCGATGGAGAGATCCAGCTCCCGCAACCGCGCTGACACCACGATCGCCACGTAGGCAGTACAGAAGGTGGTGTGCGCGATCCAGATGGTCAGCATGCCCCGCTCGGCGGGCCATCCCACCAGTTGGGCCATCGCCACGAACAGCAGCAGCAGCGACAGACCGGTGATCACCTCGGGCATCACCAGCGGCGCCGTCACCATGCCGCCGAACAGGGTTCGACCACGAAAGTGGGGAATTCGGGTCAGCACGAAGGCCGCCACCGTTCCCAGCGCCACTGCGGCGATCGCGGTGTAGAAGGCGATCTCCAGCGAGCGGAACACAGACCCGATCAGCTGCTTGTTGTCGAGCAGGCCGAAGTACCACTTGAGCGACCAGCCACCCCACACCGTCACCAGCTTGGAGGCGTTGAAGGAGTAGATCACCATGATGACCATGGGCAGGTAGATAAACAGCAACCCCAGCCAGAGCATCAGTTTGGCAAAACCGAAACGTCTCATCATGCCTTGTCCTCCAGCGCTCTGAACTGGTTACGGTTGCAGCGGCTGGATACGGGATTGAACAACGCTGTTTTCATCATGCTTTACCCTCCAGCTCTTTGGCCTGGTTACGGTTGAAGAGGATGATCGGAATGATCAGCACCGCCAGCATCACCACCGCAAGCGCAGAGGCGACTGGCCAGTCGCGGTTGTTGAAGAACTCCTGCCACAGCACCTTACCGATCATCAGGGTCTCAGGGCCACCCAGCATTTCCGGAATAACGAACTCCCCCACTACCGGAATAAACACCAGCATGCAGCCAGCGATAATGCCGTTCTTGGAGAGCGGCACCGTGATCCGCCAGAAGCGGGTCAGGTTGCGGGCACCGAGATCGGAGGCCGCCTCCAGCAGGCTCTGGTCATGCTTGACCAGATTGGCGTAGAGCGGCAGCACCATAAACGGCAGGTAGGAGTAAACGATACCGATATAGACCGCCAGGTTGGTGTTGAGGATCTGTAGCGGCTCGTCGATCACCCCTATCCCCAGCAAGACGCTGTTGAGCAGGCCGTTGTTGCTGAGGATCCCCATCCACGCATAGACCCGGATCAGAATGGCGGTCCAGGTCGGCATCATGATCAGCAGCAGCAGCACGGTCTGGGTCTCCTTGTTGGCCCGCGCGATGGAGTAGGCCATCGGATAGCCAATCAGCAAACAGAGCAGGGTGCTGATGAAGGCCATCTTGAGGGATCCCAGATAGGCCGCGATATAGAGCTCATCCTCCTGCAGCAGCAGGTAGTTGCCCATGTTGAGCAGGATGGTGAGCTGATTGTCGGCCCAGCTCACCACATCGGTGTAGGGCGGGATCGCCACATCCGCTTCCGCGAAGCTGATCTTCACCACGATGACGAAGGGCAGCAGGAAGAAGAGGAACAGCCAGAAGAAGGGGATGCCGATCACCAGCCGGCGCCCCCCGACCCGCTTCAGTCGTTGCAAGAACTTCATGATTGCAGCACCACGCCGCTGTCATCTTCCCAGTAGAGGAACACCTGGTCATCCCAGGTTGGCCGCTTGCCGTGGCGTTCGGCATTGGCGATGAAAGCCTGAACGATTTTGCCCGAGGGCAGCTGGATGTGATAAACCGAGTGACCGCCCAGATAGGCGATGTCATAGACCTCACCCTTGGTCCAGTTGAAGTCCGGGTGCTCGATCTCCTCCGGCTTTTGCAGGCTCATCAGCAATTTTTCCGGCCGCAGGGCGTAGGTCACCTTCTTGTTCTCGGCGCGGGAGCTGATGCCGTGGCCCACATAGATGGGCTGCTCCAGATCGGCACAGGCGATGGTGGCGTGGTCCTGCTCATCCTCCACCAGCAGGCCGTCGAACAAGTTGACGTTGCCGATGAACTCGCACACCAGCCGACTGGCCGGGGTCTCGTAGATATCCATCGGGCTGCCGATCTGCTCGATGCAGCCGAGGTGCATGATGGCGATCCGCTCCGCCATGGTCATGGCCTCTTCCTGATCGTGAGTCACCATGACGCAAGTCACCCCGACCCGCTCGATGATCTCCACCAGCTCCAGCTGCATCTTGGAGCGCAGCTTCTTGTCCAGCGCCCCCATGGGTTCATCGAGCAGCAACAACTTGGGACGCTTGGCCAGCGAACGGGCCAGCGCTACCCGCTGGCGTTGACCACCGGAGAGCTGATGCGGCTTGCGACGGGCATACTGGGTCATCTGTACCAGCTTGAGCATCTCCTCCACCCGGGCATCGACCTCCGCCTTGGGCAGGCCATCCTGTTTGAGGCCAAAGGCGATGTTCTGCGCCACCGTCATATGTGGGAACAGGGCGTAGGACTGGAACATCATGTTGATGGGGCGCTCGTAAGGCGGCATGTCGGTGATGTCGACCCCGTCGAGGAACAGCCGCCCCTCGGTCGGACGCTCGAAACCGGCCAGCATCCGCAGCAGGGTCGACTTGCCGGAGCCGGAACCACCGAGCAGGGCGAAAATCTCGCCCTTGTGGATATTGAGAGATACGTTATCGACCGCCAGCGTTTCGTCGAACTGCTTGCTTACCCGATCAATCTTCACCAGCACTTCTTTGCGCTGCTGACTGCCCTCGAGGGCTTTCTTGTAGGCACTGGAGGCTATCGCCATTACCAAACTCCCCAACGTGATACCGACCTCACGGCCGATCCATAAAAGCGATTTGGCGCCCCCGAACGGGCACCAAGGTTAGGTTCCGGACTTGATCTTGGTCCAACTCCGGGTGATTAGACGCTGTACCGAGCGGGGATGTGCTTCCTGCACATAGAGCCGCTCAAGCACGGCCTGAGGGGGATAAACCTCCTCGTTGTTGCGCACCGCCTCATCCATAAATTCGCCCGCCCTGGCATTGGGATTCGCGTAGCCCACATAGTCGCTCACCTTGGCGATCACTTCGGGCTGCAGGACGTAGTTGATGAGGGCGTGCGCCTCTTTGACATTGGTGGCATCAGCCGGGATCGCCATCATGTCGAACCAGAGATTGCCCCCCTCTTTCGGAATGCTGTAGGCAATCTTCACCCCCTTGCCAGCTTCATCGGCGCGGGCGGCGGCCTGCAGGATGTCGCCGGAAAAACCGGTTGCCACGCAGATGTCACCATTGGCGAGATCGCCGATGTATTTGGAGGAGTGAAAGTAGGCCACATAGGGCCGCACCTTGAGCAGCAGCGCCTCGGCCTGTTTGATATCCCCCGTCGCATGACTGTTGGGATCGAGTCCGAGGTAGTTGAGGGCAGCAGGGATCATCTCGTCGGCAGAGTCGAGGAAGGCGACACCGCAGCGCGAGAGTTTCGCCATGTTTTCCGGTTCGAAGATGGTGGCCCAGGAGTCAATCTTGTCGACCCCCAGCACCGCCTTGATTTTGTCGACGTTGTAGCCGATGCCGTTGGTCCCCCACAGATAGGGCACCGCGTACTGATGACCCGGATCCACCTTGTCGAGCTGCTTGAGCAGCACGGGATCCAGGTTGGCCATATTGGGCAGCAGGGATTTGTCCAGCTTCTGGAACGCTCCCGCCTTGATCTGCTTGGCCAGGAAATTATTGGAGGGCACCACCAAATCGTAACCGGTTCGCCCCGTCAGCAACTTGCCCTCCAGGGTTTCGTTGGAGTCAAACACGTCATAGACGGTCTTGATCCCGGTCGCCTGCTGGAAATCGCTGAGGGTGGTCTCGCCGATATAGTCAGACCAGTTGTAAAAGTGCAGCACAGGGGCAGCCTGGGCCACATTCGCCAATCCCATGGTCAGCGCTATGGTTAGCAATTTGGTTGTCTTCACGGTGTCAGTTCTCCTGTTGCAGTGGTTGACCGTCTGCGCATCCATTCGCGCGGCCCATCCGGATGGATGGCATCACTACCCTCCCGGCCGAACTGCGGACCGGGAGGGGCATTCGTTACTTACTTGCCGGACTTGATCCTGGTCCAGCTGCGAGTCATCACCCGCTGCACCTTGGCCGGCAGATCCGGGAAGGTGTAGATCTTCTGCAGGGTTGCCGCATCGGGGTAGATACCCGGATCGGTGCGGATCGCCTCATCCACCAGCGGGGTCGCCGCCTTGTTGCCGTTCGGGAACTGCACCACGTTGGTAATATTGGCGATCACCTCGGGCTTCATCAGGTAGTTGATGAAGGTGTGGGCGGCCTCGACGTTCTTGGCATCCGCCGGAATGGCGATCATGTCAAAGAAGCTGCCCGCCCCCTCTTTCGGAATGGTGTAGGTCAGCGCCACGCCATTGTTGGCTTCGGCTGCCCGCGCCTTGGACTGCTGCAAGTCACCGGAGTAACCAACCGCGACGCAAAGGTTGCCGTTGGCCAGATCCGAGATGTACTTGGAGGAGTGGAAATAGGCGGTATAGGGGCGAATGGAGAGGAACAACTCCTCCGCCTTCTTCAGTTCGGCCGGTTTCTGGCTATCCGGTTTGAAGCCCAGATATTGCAAGGCAGCCGGCAGCATTTCGGTCGGTGAATCGAGGAAGGAGACGCCACACTCTTTCAGCTTGGCCATGTTCTCCGGCTTGAACACCAGATCCCATGAGTTGACCGGGGCATCGGCACCCAGCACCGCCTTCACCTTCTCGGCGTTGTAGGCATAACCGATGGTGCCCCACAGATAGGGGATGGAATACTGG
Organism: Aeromonas allosaccharophila; assembly: GCF_000819685.1. Taxonomy (GTDB): domain Bacteria; phylum Pseudomonadota; class Gammaproteobacteria; order Enterobacterales; family Aeromonadaceae; genus Aeromonas; species Aeromonas allosaccharophila. The sequence goes on from NZ_CDBR01000032.1 coordinate 6,060, forward strand.
TTACCCGGATCGCTCGGCTCGAGCGCCTTGAGCAGGCCGGGATCCATATTTTGCCAGTTGGAGAGCTTGGACTTGTCCAGTTTCTGGAACACGCCCGCCTTGATCTGTTTGGCCAGGAAGGGGTTGGATGGCACCACGATGTCGTAGCCCGAGCTACCCGCCAGCAATTTGGCTTCCAGCACCTCGTTGCTGTCGAATACGTCATATACCACCTTGATGCCCGTCTCTTTCTGGAAGTTATCCAGGGTATCCGGCGCGATATAGTCGCTCCAGTTGTAGACGTGCAGCACCTTCTCTTCAGCCATTGCTCCGGCACTTGCCATGACCAGAGCCACAGAGGCAGCGATCACTCCTGTTTTGAAAGACATCATCCTTGTCTCCTAAGCAAATTGTATGCGCATGCCAACCTGCCCGACCCACCTCAACCTTTCAGCTTTTCGGCTGTCAGATCCAGACTGCGCCTGGCCAGATCGACCAATTCATCAACCTGTTCCTCGGTGATCACCAAGGGGGGCGATATGATCATGGTATCGCCTACCGCCCTCATCACCAAGCCATTGTTAAAGCAGAACTCCCGACAGGTCATCCCCGCATTTGCGTGGGCCGGGAAACGCCGGTTGGTCTGCTTGTCCTGCACGATTTCCAGCGCGGCCACCAGCCCGCGGCCACGGGTTTCCCCCACCAGCGGATGATCGGCCAGCTCGGCCCAGCGGCGCTGCAAATAGGGGCCGATGGTATCATGCACTCGCTTAACTATGCTCTCTTTCTGCATAAGCTGGATATTGGCCACCGCCACGGCGCAGGAGACCGGATGGCCCGAGTAGGTGAAGCCGTGGTTGAACTCGCCCCCCTCCTCCACCAGCCCCTTGGCGACCCGGTCGCTCACCATGACGGCGCCGAGCGGCAAATAGCCGGAGGTAATCCCCTTGGCCAGACACATCAGGTCCGGCTTGATGCCAAACCCTTCGCTGGCAAACCAGTGGCCGGTACGGCCAAAGCCGCAGATCACCTCGTCGGCGATCAGCAGAATGCCGTAGTGATCGCAGATGCGCTGGATCTCCGGCCAGTAGCTGTCAGGCGGAATGATGACGCCCCCCGCCCCCTGGATCGGCTCGCCGATAAAGGCGGCCACCTTGTCCACCCCCAGCTCCAGAATCTTCTGCTCCAGCTGACGGGCCCGCTCCAACCCGAACTCATGGGCGCTCATCCCCTGCCCCTCACCGAAGTGATAGGGCTGGTCGATGTGCACTATGCCGGGAATGGGCAGGCCACCCTGGGCATGCATCCCCTTCATGCCGCCCAGACTCGCCCCCGCCACGGTAGAGCCGTGATAGGCGTTGTGACGGCTGATGATCACCTGTTTATCAGGCTGCCCCTTGCTGGCCCAGTAGTGGCGCACCATCCGCAGCACAGTGTCGTTGCACTCGGAGCCGGAGCCGGTAAAGAAGACGTGGTTGAGGTGAGACGGCGTGACTTCGGCCAGCAGGGTCGCCAGCTCGATCACCGGCGGGTGAGCTGTCTGGAAGAACAGGTTGTAGTAGGGCAACTGTTGCATCTGACGGGTGGCGGCATCCACCAGCTCTTGTCGGCCATAGCCCATATTGACGCACCACAGGCCCGCCATGCCGTCGAGAATGCGCTTGCCGTCGGAATCTTCCAGATAGACGCCACTGGCTTTGGTAATGATGCGCGAGCCCTTCTTGTTCAGGGCCTGAAAGTCGGTAAAGGGGTGCAGGTGGTGGCTGGCATCCAGCTGTTGCCACTCACGGGTTGTCTGCTGCATTTGTTGCTCCTCGATTCCTTCGATTTAGCAGGATTATTTTGTCAATTCATCAGGCAGGCTGGCATGCTCGCAGCCACAGCCACTCACAGGTGGCTGCCGCCACCTGACGCGCGTTCCGGTGTCTTCGATACAGGGACCGGAGAGGCCAACTCTGGCCTCCCCGTTACAGAGGGATCAGACGTTCAGCAGCAGGAACTCCCGCTCCCAGCGACTGATCACCCCGAAGTAGGTCTCGTACTCTTTGCGTTTGACCGCCACGAAGGCGCGGGTGAAGCGCTCGCCCAACATCTCCTTGATGGGCTCGCACTGTTCGAGATGGCTCAGTGCCTCCTCCAGCGAGCGGGGCAGGCTGTAGGGTAGGTCATAGGCGCTCGACTTCATCTCCTGCATGGGCTCCAGCTTCTCCATCATGCCGAGATAGCCACAGGCCAAGGTGGCGGCCAGCGCCAGATAGGGGTTGGCATCGGCACCGGCGAAGCGGTTCTCTACCCGGCGCGCACTCGGGTCGGAGAAGGGCACCCGCAACCCGCAGGTGCGGTTCTCTACGCCCCACTGGACGTTGCGCGGCGCGCTCTCGCCAAAGGTGAGGCGGCGGTAGGAGTTGACGTTGGGGGCCAGCAGGGCCGTCACCGCCGGGGTGTATTTCTGCAGACCGGCGATGAAGTGCATGAACTGTTCGCTGTTGCCGCCGCTCGCGGTACCGAACAGGTTGTGGCCGTTCACATCTTCCAGACTCTGGTGGATATGCATGGCGGAGCCGGGTTCGTCGCTCATCGGCTTGGCCATAAAGGTGGCGTAGATGCCGTGCTTGTGGGCTGCCTCACGCATGGTGCGCTTGAACAGAAACACCTGATCCGCCAGATCGATGGCATCCCCGTGCAGGAAGTTAATCTCCATCTGGGCGGCACCCGATTCGTGGATCAGGGTATCGACCTCCAGCTCCTGCGCCTCGCAGTAGTCATACATGTCTTCGAAGATGGGGTCGAATTCGTTGACCGCATCGATACTGAACGACTGGCGGGCGGTCTCCGGGCGGCCGTTGCGACCCACCGGCGGCACCAGCGGATAGTCGGGGTCTTCGTTGCGTTTGACCAGATAGAATTCCAGCTCGGGGGCGACCACCGGCTTCCAGCCCTGCTTCTCGTAAAATGACAGAACCCGACGCAGCACGGAGCGCGGCGCGATGTCGATCAGCTTGCCGTTGATGTCAAAACAGTCGTGGATAACCTGCGCGGTTGGCTCCAGCGCCCAGGGGACGAAACGGATGGTGTTGGGGTCGGGATAGAGCTGCATGTCCCGCTCCAGCGGGTCGATCATGCTGTCGTCATCCGGATATTCACCGGTCACCGTCTGGGTGAAAATCACCTCGGGCAGACGCATGCCCCCTTCGCGCAAAAACTTGTTGGCTGGGATGATCTTGCCCCGGGCGTTGCCGGTGAAATCCGGGAACAGACACTCCACTTCCGTGATGCGATTGCTCTCCATCCAGCCTTTGATACTGTCCATGTTAAACCCCGACTTTACGGTTGCCATTGGCAAGGGTGTCTAATATATGGAACACCCTTGTTATAAAATTGTAATCAACATCACCATAAAAGCCCGCCATCAAGGGCAATGTCAAGCGGGTGTGTTTAAAAAACTATAAATAACGGCGCATATAATGACCAGGTCGGCACCAAATACTAAACACTCAAATCCGGACTCCGCCCGCCGATCCCGCCCTTGCAGAGCATTGCAAAGCCGATGCCAACAGAGGGGGCCGCGGGTGCCGGAACCCGACCGATCCCCCGTCGGAACGGGCCATTTTTTTGCAAAGGCGCACAATCCTTACCCTATTTGCTTTGCTTGGCTGCATTTTTTTGGTACAAGGCCCGCCCTGATTTGCACTCTCTTGCATGAAACAGGTGCAAATCGGGATACAAGGGCTTGGTCTGTAGGCAGACAGCCCCCATAAACAGGGATAATTGGGTTAGTAAACTGACTGGTAGTTAATCGTATGTGTGATTTCATGACTGAAGACCAACTGGCCTTTTACAAGGGGCAGATCGAGCGACAGATCGTCGAGCTCGAAGAGCGCCTGAACTCCCAGGCCAGCCAGGCCATCGCCACCGACACCAACGAGATGGCTGATGAAATTGACCGTGCCAGTATCGAGGAAGCCCGCCGTCTGGAGCTGAACCGCATCGAGCACGACAAACTGCACCTTCGCAAGCTGCGGGGCGCATTGAAGCGCATCAGCGAAGGGGATTTTGGTTACTGCGAATCTTGCGGTGACGAGATCTCCATAAAGCGGCTGCATGCCCGTCCAGAATCCCGTTTCTGCGTCGAATGCCAGAGCACCAAGGAATTTAACGATACCCATGTGTTCCGTCGCGTCGCCTGATTCTTCGAAGAACCGTCACCATTCTGGTGCAACAGGCGGCCAGCAAGGCAGAGCCCAACGCTCAAACCTTGCACACCGCCTCGCAACAAGATGGTGACAAGTTCTGTTAGACTCCGGACACGTTCCGGAATCTACAGGAGAACAGAGAGTGAAATGGCTCATCAAGCTGTGTTTGTGCCTGCCGCTGCTGGCACAAGCACAGGTTCTGACGGTCAAGGTCCCCAGCCGTCCCGTCAACAATCTTGACCAGGAGTACCAGTACAAGCTGCTGGAACTGGCTCTGACCCGCTCCGGGCAACCCTTTCGCATCCAGCCTGTCGAACTCGACCTCAACCAGTTCACCCTCCAGCAGCAGCTGAGCAAGGGCAAGACCATCAACGTCTTCTGGATGGGCACCTCCAGCGCACTCGAATCCTCCCTGATTGCCGTCCCCATTCCGCTGTTTCGCGGGCTGGAAGGGTTGCGGTTGTCGTTCATCCACGCGGACGCTCAGGAGAAGTTCAACCAGATCAATACCCTGGCCAACCTCAAACAGCTGAAGGCGGCGCAAGGGGTGGGGTGGGCCGACAACAAGATCCTGGAAAATGCAGGGATCCCGACCTTCTCCGGCCGATACAGCAGCCTGTTTCGCCTCATCAACGACGGCGACAAGATCGACTTCTTCCCCCGTGCCCTGGTGGAAATCTTCGCCGAGCGCAGTGAGCTGGTGGCGCAGTATCCCAACCTCGCCATCGAGCAGCATCTGCTGATCCGCTACCCCTTCGCCCAGTTCTTCTTCGTCAGCCCCGAATACCCCAAGCTGGCCAAGGCGCTTCAGACCGGGCTGGAGCGGGCCTATGCCGATGGCAGCTTCATGAAATTCTTCCATGACAACCCCAAGATCCGCGAAGCGCTGGCCAGCGCCAACCTCGATCAGCGGGTCACCATCGCCCTGCCCAATCCGGACATGACCCCGTTGCTAAAATCCATTCCGGCCCAATATTGGGATTATCCACCGCAGGGATAAGCATCCCGAGCGCCTGACCATGAGGGTCGGGCAGCGTGAGCACAGTGCGCCAGGGAGGTGCCATGAAGGGAATCCAGGAGTGGTTTGCGGAGTACGGCCAGAGCCATCGCCATCCGGTCAACGTTGCCATCCACAAGCTGGCGGTGCCGGGCATCTATCTCTGCTCGCTGGCGCTGCTCTGGTGTCTGCCACACGGCCCCTTGCCAGAGCCCCTCAACTGGGCGGCAGTGGCAGCCATTCCGGTGCTGCTGTTCTATCTGCAGCTGTCATTTTCGCTGTTCGCGGGGATGGCCGGGCTGACTGCGCTGGGACTGTGGCTCTGCCACCAGTGGCAGGGGCCGCTGTTGTGGCCCGCAGTGGCGGCGTTCGTGCTGCTCTGGATAGCCCAGTTTGTCGGCCACAAGATCGAGGGTAAGCGCCCCTCCTTCCTCGCCGACCTGCAATTTCTGCTGATAGGCCCCGCCTGGGTGCTTGCCAGCCTCTATCGTCGCTTGCGCCTTCCCTACTGAGGAGGGCCAACAGGAGAGACCATGACACATCGCCACACGAGCAATAACACCCTTCGCCGCGCCCTGCCCCTGCTGCTGGGGGCACTGTTTGCCGGCCCGGTGCTGGCCGACAAGGCCGACCCGGTCGGCGAGGTGAGCACCGCCTTCAAGCTGTTTGGCCCCAACCACAAGATCCTGGTCGAGGCGTTCGACGACCCGCGCATCGACGGCGTTGCTTGCTATCTGGCACGCCCCAAAACCGGTGGCGTCAAAGGCGGGCTGGGACTGGCGGAAGATCCCTCCCACGCCTCCCTGTCGTGCCACCAGATCGGCCCCATCACCCTGCCCGAGAAATTGAAGGCGGGGGAAGAGGTGTTCGACGTCAGCACCTCGCTGGTGTTCAAGGAACAAAAAGTGGTGCGTTTTTACGACAAGAAACGCAATGCGCTGGTTTACCTGACCTACAGCACCAAACTGGTGGATGGTTCGTACAAGAGTGCAGTCAGCGCCGTTCCCATTATGCCGTGGGGACAATAACCAGCCGGTTTGTCCGGTGATGGCCGACCCATTTTGTTGTAATTTGACGACACACATACTACGGAGCACACACCATGAAAGTCGCCGTATTCAGTACCAAGAGCTATGACAAAGAGCATTTCAACCAGGCCAACAGCCAGTACGGTTTCGACCTGGAGTTTTTCGATGTGCGGCTGGAGGCCAAAACGGCCCGACTGGCTCACGGCTTCCCGGTGGTGTGTCTGTTCGTCAATGACGATGCCGACCGCGAGGTATTGACCGAACTGGCTGCCAACGGCACCCGGGTGATCGCGCTGCGCTGCGCCGGTTACAACAACGTGGATCTGGCCGCCGCCAAAGAGCTGGGGCTGAAAGTAGTGCGGGTGCCTGCCTACTCCCCCGAGGCGACCGCCGAGCACGCCGTCGGCATGATGATGTGCCTCAACCGCCGCATCCATAAGGCTTATCAGCGCACCCGCGATGCCAACTTCTCGCTGGAAGGGCTGGTCGGCTTCAACATGTATGGCAAGACAGTCGGTGTCATCGGCACCGGCAAGATCGGTCTGGCCGCCCTGCGCATCCTCAAGGGTTTTGGGGTACGCCTGCTGGTGAACGATCCTTACCAGAATCCGGCAGCCATCGAGCTGGGGGCCGAGTACGTGGATCTCGACACCCTGTTCCGCCAATCCGACATCATCAGCCTGCACTGCCCGCTGTTCAAAGAGAACTACCACCTGCTGAACAAGGAGGCGTTCGCCAAGATGAAGGACGGGGTGATGATCATCAACACCAGCCGTGGCGGCCTGCTCGACTCCAACGCCGCCATTGAGGCGCTCAAGACCTCCCGCATCGGCGCACTGGGGCTGGATGTCTACGAAGAGGAAGAGGATCTCTTCTTCTCCGACAAGTCCAACGAAGTGATCACCGATGACGTGTTCCGCCGTCTGTCCGCCTGCCACAACGTGCTATTCACCGGCCATCAGGCGTTCCTGACCCGCGAGGCGCTGCACGCCATCGCCGATACCACCCTCGGCAATATCCGCGCCATCGAGAGCCAGGGCCGCTCCGACAACGAAGTGGAATAAGGGCTCGCCCTCTCTTCGTCACGCGCCGGGTTGTGAGACCCGGCGCCTTCGGGTAGGCTAGCCCCCCTTTTTATTCAGGAGTCTGGCGCCCATGTTGATCGGATTTACTCACTGTCCCTCCGACCATGCGTCGGGTGGTGAGACCCGGCACCTTCGGGTAGGCCAGCCCTCCGTTCTGACTCTGGAGTCTGGCAAACATGTTCATCGGATTTGATTACGGTACCTCCAACTGTGCCGTGGCCGTGATGGAACAAGGTAGCCCCAGGCTGCTCAATCTCGGCGCATCCCGCTATCTCCCCTCCACCCTGCACGCCCCCCACCGGGATGCCATCGCCGGTCTGTTGGCCGAAGGGCTGGCACCGGCCCAGCAGGCGGAATACCTCAAGCTGCGTGGCCCTGTGGTCACCCGTGCCCAGATGGTTCGCCGCCAGATGCGCGAAGAGGGGCTGATCGACGAGCTGAGCTTCGGCGGTGCCGCGCTGGAGCGCTATCTGGAAGAGCCGGACGACGGTTACTACATCAAGTCGCCGAAATCCTTCCTCGGTGCCTATGGCCTCAAGGTACCCCAGATCGCCCTGTTTGAAGACATCGTCTGTGCCATGATGCTCCACGTCCGCCAGCAGGCGGAGCAGCAGCTCGGCGCCCCGATCCGCCAAGCGGTAATTGGTCGTCCGGTCAACTTCCAGGGGCTGGCAGGGGAAGAGAGCAACAGCCAAGCCATCGCCATCCTGACCGAGGCGGCACGTCTGGCCGGTTTCGAGCAGGTGGAGTTCCTCTATGAACCGGTGGCCGCCGGGTTTGAATTCGAGGCGCGCCTCACCGAAGACGCCGTGGTGCTGGTGGTGGATATCGGTGGCGGTACCACCGACTGCTCCATGCTGCGAATGGGCCCCAGCTACCGCGATCAACTGGATCGCAGCGGCGATCTGCTCGGCCACAGCGGCCAGCGGATCGGCGGCAACGACTTCGATATCCGCCTGACGGTGGAGGGGATGATGCCGCTGCTCGGCATGCACGAGACCCTCAAGACCGGCAAGCCACTGCCCCACCCGCTGTTCTGGGATGCGGCCGCCATCAACGACGTCAGTGCCCAGAGCCGCTTCTACAGTCTCGACACCGCCCGCCAGCTGCAGGATCTGCAGCTCGACAGCCAGCCCGGCAGCAAGCTGGGGCGTCTGGCCAACCTGCGGGCCCACAAGCTGAGCCACCAGCTGGTGTGGCGCGCCGAGCAGGGCAAGATCGCCCTCTCGGAGCAGGAGCTTAATCGCCAGTCGCTGGCCGAGCTGGAAAAAGGGCTGGAAGCGGAGCTGACCCGCGACCAGCTGGCCAACGCCTCGGCCCTGCTGCTGGAGAAGATTGGCGAGCTGATGGACGAAGCGATTGCCGCCGCCGGTGTGCAGCCTGATCGCATCTTCGTCACCGGCGGTAGCGCCCGCTCGCCGCTGATCGCCCGCTTTATCCGCCAGAAGCTCCCCTCCATCCCGCTCGAGGGGGGCGATGACTTCGGCTCGGTAGCCGCCGGTCTCGCCCGTTATGCCGAACGGTTGTTCGCCAACTGAGCCCTGAAATAGCGCAAAGCGCCCCATCACTCCCCGTTCGAGGGGGTGATGACGTCGGTTCAATTGCCACAGATCTGGCCCGTTATGCCGAGCGTCTGTTCGCCAACTGAGCCCTGAGATAGCGCAAACTGGTGGCAACATCACCAAGGTGTTGCCATTAAGCGACAGTGGTGCGGGACAAGGGGCGACAGAAGCGGTCGGTCATCCCCTCTCGCACCCTGCTCTCGTATGCTCAAAAGGGGTATTCTTGACGCTCCCCCAACCGGAGCCCCCTCATGCCCAGATTGCCCTTTCTGCTGATCCCCCTGCTACTGCTCGCTGGCTGCAGCTCGACCGCCTTTGTTCAGCAAGATCTGCAACATCACCACTGGGTACTGAGCAAACTGGATGGCGAACCGGTCGCCGCCTTACGCGACAATCCCCCCGATTTCGAGATCGGCGAGCACTTCACCGTCAACGGCATCGCCGGTTGCAACCGCTACTTCGGTCAGGGCCATCTGGAAGATGACAAGTTGTGGGTCACCAGTCTGGGTAGCACCGAAATGGCCTGCATGCCGCCGCTGGACACCATCGAACAGGCCGTGCTGACCACGCTGACCGAGGGAGCCACCCTGAGTGGCACCAGCCAGACCCTGATCCTGCAGGGTAAACAGCACCGTTTGGAATACACCTTGCGCGACTGGGTGCTCTAGCGCCAGCAATCCCCATCACAAAGCCGCATCACAAACAGGAACATGTTGTCCGGCTGTGGCACAATATGAGGCAGAGTTCGCAATGGAGGCTGCCTCAGCCATGTCGATGGATCGCCTGTTTGACAAGATCAAACAACTCCCCACTATTCCCAAGCTGCTGCACGAGTTGATGCAGAGCTTCAACGACGAGAATGCCCGCATCGACGAGATTGCGGCCAAGATCGCCATGGATCAGGTGATCAGCGTCAAGGTGCTGCGGATGGCCAACTCGGCCGCCCTGCGCCGGGGCAACGAAGTGACCTCCATCGAACAGGCGGTGATCCGGCTCGGCTTCAACCGGCTGCGCTCCGTGGTGGTCGCGTCCGGCATCATCGGCAGCTTCAAGGCCCCGCCCAGCTTCGACAAGAACAAGTTCTGGACCGAGACCTTCCAGGTCGCCACCATAGCCAGGACCCTGGCCCAGGAGACCAAGGCACTCGATCCCGAGACCGCCTTCACCTGTGCCCTGATCCACAACATCGGTGAACTGCTCATCCAGAGCACCCTGCCGGAAGAGGCGGAGCTCATCAATCTGGCGATCCAGAACGGCAGCAGCCGGGTCGAGGCCCAGCGGGAGATGCTGGGCTACGACTATGCCCAGCTCGGTGCCGAGCTGGCGCGGCGCTGGAACCTCTCCGAGGCCTTCGTCGATGCCATCTCCCAGCAGCTTGACCCGCTCTCCCACGATCCGGTCAGCAAGGAGGCGGTGCTGATCCGCCTCGCCGTGTTTATCTCCTTCGCCTGGAATGCGGGAGTGCCTGCCCAGGCCATCATCGCCCGCTTCCCCAAACCGCTCGCCGACCAGTTGGGACTGGATCCCAAGTCGCTGGCAGGCCAGCTCGAAACGCTCCACGAACAGGGTAACGCCCTCGCCGATCTTCTGACTCAATAAGCATCATGACCCATCCGTTTCTGTTTCATCCCCAGGTGGCGCCCTGGTTCAAAGAGAGCGCCGACGCACTGCAACTGACCCTGTTCAGCGAACTGGACGCCCCGATCCGCGAGGTGTGGCTACGCCACGAGCCGGATAACGAGGAGTACCTGATCCCGATGACGGCGGTCTCGACCCGCGACCGGCTGCAGGTGTGGCAAGCTACCCTGCCACTTGGCAAGGGGCAGGATATCCACCTCTATTGCTTCAAGTGCCTCACCGACGAGGCGCAGTGGTGGCTACACGGGGCCGGTGTCAGCCCCGCCATGCCGCCACGGGAGCAGCATTTTCGCTTCAACAGCCTGCACCAGCCACCGGCCTGGGTGCAGGATCAGGTGTTCTACCAGATCTTCCCCGACCGCTTCTGCAACGGCGATCCGTCGCTGAGCGTCAAGCATCACGAGTACGAGTACCGCGGCAAGGCGGTGATCAGCAAGGCGTGGGGTGAGCCGGTCAGCCGCCACGAAGAGGGCCACGGCGCCTGCGAATTTTACGGCGGCGATCTGGCTGGCATCGATGCCAAGCTGCACTACCTGCAGTCTCTCGGGGTGACGGCGCTCTACCTCAACCCCATCTTCGATTCGCCGAGCAACCACAAGTACGACACCCAGGACTACTTCAAGGTGGATGCCCACCTCGGCAGCAACGAACAGTTCGCCGAGCTGACCCGCAACCTGCACCAGCGCGGCATGAAGATCATTCTCGATGCGGTGGTCAACCACACCTCGACCCAGCACCCCTGGTTCTGCCCGCCGCTGGGGGCCAACAGCAACCCGGACTCCCCGTGGCGCAGCTTCTACACCTATGATAACGAAGGGGATTACGTCAGCTGGAAGGGCATTCGCAGCCTGCCCAAGCTTGACTTCTCCTGCGAGAAGGTGCAGGACGCCGTCTATCGGGCCGACGACGCCATCCTCCGCTACTGGATGCGCGCCCCCTATCAGATCGATGGCTGGCGTTTTGACGTCATCCACATGCTGGGGGAGCGCGGCACCGCCGAGGGTAACCGTAGCCATGTGCGTGCCATTCGCGGGGCGGTGAAGCAGGAGAACCCGGACGCCTACGTGCTCGGTGAACACTTCTTCGAGGCAAGTCAGTGGCTGCAAGGGGATCAGGAGGATGGCGCCATGAACTACTACGGCTTCGCCCACCCGATCCGCGCCTTCCTGGCGGGGCAGGATATCGCCTACCACCCCATCAAGATCAGCGCCGAAGAGCTGGATCGCTGGCTCAAGCTGGCGCGGGCCCATATCCCGTTCAAGAACCAGCTGGCCCAGTTCAACCTGCTGGACAGTCACGACACAGCCCGCTTCCTCCACCTGCTGGGTGAAGACAAACAGCGGATGCAGCTGGCCGCCACCCTGCTGCTCACCTATATCGGCGTGCCGTCCATCTACTACGGCGATGAAGTAGGGCTCTCCGGCGGCAACGACCCGGACTGCCGCCGCTGCTTCCCGTGGGATACCACAGACTGGGATCACGTGCTGCACGACCACTATCGCCGCCTGATCCAGATCCGCCGCCAGCGCCCCTCCCTGCGCCGTGGCGACATCCAGACCCTCTATGCCGGGCCCCACAGCTATGTGTTCGCCCGCACCCTGCAAAGCGATCAGGTTGTGGTGGCCTGCAACCGTCATCCGAGCGAGCTACGCACCATCAGCCTGCCTCTGTGGCAGACCGCCAGCCCCGCCAGCCGCTTCACCGACGCCTTCAACGGCGAGAAGTTCGAAGTGGTACAGGGCGAGGTGCAGCTCACCATCCCCGCCAACTCGGCCAGGGTGCTGATCTCCAGCTAAGCGGGCGACTGACGCGCTGAAAAAAAACCGGATCCCAAGGCTCCGGTTTTTTTATTCCGTTCAATCCACCATGGCGTCTGGCCCCTTGCCCGCCGCCATCAGTAGTTGATGCTGACGTAGGGCACTTCCGGCACCTGCCAGCGCTGCTTGAGGTAGACGGTCAGCACGAAGAAGAAGTTGGCCAGCAGGTTGGCGAAGCGATAGAGAATGGGATCGAAGACCACCCCGCTCTCTTCCAGCCGCACCAGCAGCCGCACCACCTTCTTGCTGCCACAGCGGCACAGATGGAGGGTGGGGATGGGCTGCGGCCCCTGCGGCAGCACGAAACCGGTGACGCTGCCGCGACTCGCCTCGTTGTAGTAGTCATAACGGGCCTTGAGCCACTCAAGATCTGCATCGAAAATCCCCAGCTTGCCGCGCACCGAGCCGTTGAGGTTGTAGATAAGCCGCTGCAGCGCCGCGAGATCCGCCAGCATGGGTTCGGTATCGGCATCCGGTACAAGGTGTGACAGCACGGCTCCGACCTGACAGCAGAGCTCGTCGGTGGCGATTTCAAAATCACATTTGAGCGAGGTTTCGAAGATAAAGGGGTAGCAGAGCTCGCGCTTGTCTCTTGGCTTCTTGGGGTTCATGGGGCAACCGGATGGGAGAAAAGGCCAGTTTGCCAGCACCGGGAAGGGCTGGCAAACGGCAGGTTATGGCTTGGGTTGCACGCTGGCGGCTCAGGCGCTCTTGCCAGCAGGCTCGGTGGACGGTTGGAACTGGCTGATCATCCGCAGCGCCTCCAGCATCCGCTGGTTGAAGCTGGTGAAGCGATCGACCTGTACCGGGTCCTCTTCCCCTCTTGCGGCCAACACGGCCGGGGTCAGCGCCTGTTGCTGGGAGGGTGGCAGCAGGCTATCCGCCTGTTTCTGCACCTGATCCAGCTTGGGCAGATAGTCGGCAAACGGCTTGATCAGATCCTGCAGGGAGTGCGCCCCCTGATAGGTCTGGCTCAGCTTGACGCTCTGCTTGAGCTTGAGGGAGTAGGAGGCCAGCTGACTGTCATCCAGTTTCAGCTCGCCCGCCTTGTCCAGCAGATCCTCGAAGTTGCCGGAGAAGAAGTTCCCCGCCAGCTCGTCGATCCCTTTGACCAACTTGCCGATGGACTCCATCTCGTCGCTGCTGAGATCCCCCTCCAGCGAGAAGCTGAAGCTCTGGCTTGACTTGAGGCTGAACTGGCTGCCGCTCTCGCTGCTCTGGGACTTGGTCTGCCAGCTATCGTTGAATCGCAGCACCACCTTGTCGCCATCCTTGGTCTGGATCTCCAGATACCCCTGCTGGCGACTGGCCATCTCGGCCTGTCCCATGTCGGTCGGAGAAACCTTGCCGAAGAACTCCTTCTCGAACTCCTCGAGCCCTTTCTGGATCAGCTTGTAGCTCTGATCGATACCAGTTTTGATATCGTCGTTGTCGGTCGCCCACTTGCCGAGCTGCTTCTTCGCCTCCTCAAAGCCCTTGTCGACCCCCTTGCGGGCCTGCTCCATCATCCCGGTCAGGTCGTCGTCGGATTTGCCATCGGCGCGCGCGGCACCGAGCCGCCCGGTCACGAACTGCAGCACGTTGTCCGCCACCGACTGGAAGTCGAACAGGGTCTCCGGGGTGATCTCCTCAGGTTCTTTCACCTTCGGAGCCTGATAGCCCTGGCCGTTGATCTCCAGCGAGAACTGCAATGCCTGCTGGATCAGCACCTGCGCCCACTTGGGCGGCTTGTGCAAGGAGACCGCCTCCTCGCTCTTGACCTGTTTCTGCTCCGCCTGTTGGGGCGATTTGGGAGAAACACCCACTCCCTTGGGTTGGGCTGCGCCCACGCCTTCGATCTGCATAATGTGTCCTCCCACCATGCCTGTAGATCAGCTATCGGCCTGACTGAACACTTCTTGACCACAAAATGCTGGACAATCTGCGGCTGGCTTTTAAAATCGGGCCCCTTTGGGTGGCCTGTTGCCTTCCCCCGATTTCGACCCGGCCCGGCCGGTGTGCATGTGAGGTATTTATGACCCAATCCCAACAGCCTTCCGCGAACGCTCCGGCGCCTAGAACCGCGGCCGACTATCAGGCCCAACTCGACGAAAAGCGCGCTCGCCTCACCGAGCTGTTTGCCGGCTTCACCCTCCCGGCGCTGGAAGTGCACAGCTCACCGGCGGAGTATTACCGGATGCGCGCCGAATTTCGCATCTGGCACGAAGGGGATGACCTCTTCCACTGCATGTATGCCCCGGCGACCAAAGAGATCATCAAGATAGACCACTTCCCTACCGCCAGCCGCCTCATCAACCAGTTGATGCCGCTGCTGCTGGAGGGGCTGCGCCCACACCCGGTGCTGCGCCGCAAGCTGTTCCAGATCGACTACCTCTCCACCCAGTCCGGCCAGATCATTGTCAGCCTGCTCTATCACCGCAAGCTGGAGGCCGAATGGCAACAGGCCGCCGAAGCGCTGCAGGCCGATCTGCGCGCCAAGGGGTTCGAGCTGCAACTGATTGGCCGCGCCCACAAGCAGAAGATCTGTCTGGGGGATGACTTCGTCATCGAACAGCTCAACGTGGCGGGTCGCCAGCTCATCTACAAGCAGGTGGAGAACAGCTTCACCCAGCCCAACGCCGCCATCAACGAGCAGATGCTGGCCTGGGCGCTGGATGTGACCAAGGGGAGCGAAGGGGACCTGCTGGAGCTCTATTGCGGCAACGGCAACTTCTCCATCGCGCTGGCGCAGAACTTCCGCAAGGTGCTGGCCACCGAAATCGCCAAGCCGAGCGTCGACTCCGCCCAGTTCAACATCGCCGCCAACGGCGTCGACAACCTGATCATCCTGCGTATGTCGGCCGAGGAGTTCACCATGGCGATGCGTGGTGAACGGGAGTTCAACCGCCTCAAGGGGATCGATCTCAAGAGCTACCAGTGCAACACCATCTTCGTCGACCCGCCCCGCGCCGGTCTCGACGATGCCACCGTCAAGCTGGTGCAGGAGTACGACAACATCCTCTACATCTCCTGCAACCCCGAGACACTGCAGGCCAACATGGCCGTGCTGGGCGAAACCCACGAAATCGCCCGTTTCGCCCTGTTCGACCAGTTCCCCTGGACCCATCACATGGAAGCCGGGGTCTATCTGCGCCGCAAGGCCGGTTGATTCAGGCAGACAGGAAAACAACAACAGGGCCGGATGGCCCTGTTTTGTTATTGACTGAACACCGGCCTCACTCCAACCGGAAGTGGCCCACGATCTCCCGCAGCCGGTCGTAGGTCTGCCCCATCGCCGCAGAGCTGGCGACCGTCGCTTCGCCATTGTGGGTCAGCTGGCGGATCACCTCGGCGATGGCGCTCATGTTGCGATTGATCTCTTCGGCCACCGCGCTCTGCTGCTCCGCCGCCGTGGCGATATGGCTGATGAGATCGTTGATCTCCACCACTTCTCCCGCCATCAGATCCAGCGACTCGTTGACCTTGGTGGTGTTCTCGGCCGCCCCCTGACAGCTCTGCTTGGTGTTGCCCATGGCCTCCACCACCGTCCGAGTGCCGCGCTGCAGGCTGGCCAGCATGGTCTGGATCTCGGCCGTGCTCTTCTGGGTGCGGGCCGCGAGGGAACGCACCTCGTCCGCCACTACCGCAAAGCCGCGGCCCTGCTCACCGGCGCGGGCCGCTTCGATGGCGGCGTTGAGCGCCAGCAGGTTGGTCTGTTCGGCAATGCTGCCTATCACCCCCAGCACAGAGCCAATCTGCTGCACATCCTGCTGCATCGCCTCGATGGAGCGGGCGGTCTCCTCCACCTCGTCCACCAGCGCCATCACGCTGGCCATCGCCTGATCCACCACCTGACGGGACTGGCTCGCCAGCTGCTGGCTCTGACCGGTAAGCTGGGCGGTGCTGGCCGCACTCTCGGAGACGGAAACCGCGGTGCGGCTCATCTCGTTGATGGCGGTCACCACCTGCTCGGTCTCGCGCACATGGTCCGCCAGCAGGGACTGGGCGGCGCCGGTCTGGTTGGCCAACCCCTCGATGCCGCTGTTGAGCTGGCCGCTTGCCTGCCTCACCTCCCCCATCATCTCCTGCAACCGTTCGATAAAGCGGTTGATACCGGCCGAGATCTGACCGAGGTCATCCTTGCTGGTCACCGCCAGCCGGCGAGTGAGATCACCGCTGCCACGGGAGAGCTCCAGCACCAGATCCCGCAACGAGACAATGGGTCGATAGGCCACGTTGAGCGCCAGCATCGCCAACACCATCACCACGATCGCCACACCGAACAGCGCCATGATGATCTGGCCATTGAGTGACCGGGTCATGGCACGGATGTAGTCAAGATCGATATAGCCGGTCAGGGTCCAGCTGCTGCCGCGGATATCCAGCTGGTTGGGGCGCGCTTCGCTCTCCCCCTGCGGCTTGCTGTCATAGAGGCTGTTGCCCTGACTGTCGGCCAGCGAGAAGTAACGGCCCTCGCCACTCATCTTCTCCAGCAGGCTTTTGAACTCGCTCATGTCGAGGTAGTAGAGATAGGCGGAATCGGCGCCGCGCGGCACCAGAATGGTGATGACCGGCTTGCCATCCACCTGTTGCAGCGAGCTGACGGTGATCTGGTTGTTGGCGGCGGAGATCAGCTTGCGCAGCGCATCGACCCTGGCGCTGTCGTTGATGACCCCGCTCACGTCGAATGCCATGTCGCCGATCACCTTGACGATGTTGTGAAAGCCGGTCTCTTGCAGGGTCTTCTTGACGTTGGTCACCCCGAAGTTGAGGTTGGCGGCCAACAGGATTTTCTGATTGATGTCGCTGGCCAGCTTCTCTTTGACCAGGGTGATCTGCTCGTTGATGTTGTGGGTAGCCTGAGTGCGAATGTAGCCACTGATGAAGTGATTCACGCTGAGCCCGGCGGTGCCGATGGTGACCAGAATGGCCAGTAGCAGCAAGAGGTAAATCTTGACCTTGAATGGCATGGGTTCCCTCCAGAAGAGAGGGCTGGCAGCGCCAACCCTCTCTGCCAATCGTTATTTCTTCTTGGCGTACTTCATGGAATCCAGTGCCACCGCCAGAATGATGATGCCGCCCTTGATGATGAACTGCCAGTAAGGGCTGACCCCGATATAGGTCAAACCATAGTTGATCAGGGTGAAAATGAGTACGCCGGTGATCACACCCGCAACCGTCCCCACCCCGCCAGCAAACGACACGCCGCCCACCACGCACGCCGCAATGGCATCCAGCTCGTACATGAAGCCGAGGTTGTTGGTGGCGCTACCGATACGGCCCGCTTCCAGCATGCCGCCGAAGGCGTAGAAGACCCCTGCCAGCGCATAGATCATCACCAGATTGACCGCCACGTTGACGCCGGAGACCTTGGCCGCCTCTGGGTTGCCACCGATGGCGAAGATGTTTTTGCCAAAGCGGGTCTTGTTCCACAGCACCCAGACAAAGACGCTGGCGATGGCGGCATAGAAGGTGAGATACGAGAGCTTGAATCCTCCTATCCGGATAAACCCTTGGGCAAAGCTGGAGAAGCGGGGATCAAACCCGGCCACCGGCGAGGCCCCGACCGAGTCAAAGTAAAGGGAGTTGATACCGTAGACGATGATCATGGTGCCCAGGGTGGTAATGAACGGGGTGACGTTCAGATAGGCGACGATCAGACCGTTGACCAGACCAATCAGCGCCCCCACCACACACACCAGCAGGATCACCACCGGAATAGGCACCTCCCCCAGTGTCGGAAACACCTTGTTGACGTTGGTCAGCGCCTGCAACATGGTTGCCGCGATGAGTGCCGCCAGACCGACCTGACGACCGGCCGAGAGATCCGTCCCCTGGGTGATGATGATGCCCGCCACCCCCAGCGCGATGATGACCCGCACCGAGGACTGGGTCAGGATGTTGCTGAAGTTGGTGAGGCTCAGGAAGGATGGCTCCTGGATCACGATGACCATGAGCAGCACCAGCAGCACCAGATAGATGGCGTTTTCCTTGAGCGCCTGCATCAGATTGAAATTTTTAGCCGACTCCATAAATGTCTTCCTGTCTCTAGAGGTACAGAGATGCCAGGCGCAGTATCTCGCTCTGGTCAGTTTCTTTGGTATTGACAATCCCGGCGACCCGGCCGTTGCTCATCACCATGATGCGGTCGGTGATCCCCAGCAATTCCGGCATCTCTGACGAGATGATGATGATCCCTTTGTCCTTCTTCGCCAGCTCCAGGATGAGCTGGTAGATCTCGAACTTGGCCCCGACGTCGATGCCGCGGGTGGGCTCGTCGAGCATCAGGATCTCCGGCTGGGTCAGCAGCCAGCGACCGATGATCACCTTCTGCTGGTTGCCCCCGGAGAGGGAACCGATCTGGGTCTGCTGGGTCGGCGTCTTAACCCGCATGGAGTCGATGACCCACTGGGTGTCGCTCTTCATCTTGTTGTCGCTGAGCAGCCCCATGGAGCCTTTGTAGCTGTCCATGTTGGCGATCAGGGAGTTGAAGGCGATATCGAGCCGCGAATAGATGCCGGTGGAGCGGCGCTCTTCCGTCACCAGCGCAAAGCCGTTGCGAATCGCTTCGTGGGCGTTGTGGTTGGCCACCTCTTTGCCGTGCAGCTTGATGCTGCCCTGGCTTCGATCGCGAATACCGAACAGGGTCTCGACGATATCGGTGCGCTTGGCCCCCACCAGTCCGGCAATGCCGAGGATCTCCCCCTTGTGCAGGTTGAAGGTCACATCCTGAATGGAGGGCTGATTCTTCGCCGTCAGATGCTCGATCTCGAGGATCACCTCTTTCGGCTGGTTGGTTTTTTCCGGGAAGCGCTGGGTCAGTTCACGGCCGACCATCATCCCGATGATCTGATCCATGGTCATGCCCTTGAGCGGCTGGGTTGCCACCCACTGGCCATCCCGCAATATGGTGATCTCGTCACAGAGCTGGAAGATCTCCTCCATCTTGTGGGAGATGTAGACGATGCCGCACCCCTTCTCCTTCAACTTGTTGATGATCTTGAAGAGGTGGTTCACCTCTTTCTCGGTCAGGGAGGAGGTGGGTTCGTCCATGATGACGATCTTGGCGTCGTAGGAGAACGCCTTGGCGATCTCGATCATCTGCATCTGGGAAACCGACAGGGTCGCCACCTTGACCCGCGGGTCGATGTCGATGTCGAGCTCATCGAAGATGCGCTTGGTGTCGTCATACATCTTGCCGTGGTCGATAAACCACCCTCTGGTGGGGTAGCGACCGAGCCACATGTTATCCATCACGGAGCGCTGCAACACCAGGTTGAGCTCCTGATGCACCATGGATACGCCATTTTCCAGCGCCTCTTTCGAGGAGGTGAAGTTGATCTCCTGCCCCTTGAAGAAGATCTTGCCCTGATCCTTCTCGTAAATGCCGAACAGGCACTTGAGCAGGGTGGATTTCCCCGCTCCGTTCTCGCCCATCAACGCATGCACAGAATGAGGACGGACCCGTAAATTGACATTATCGAGTGCCTTGACGCCGGGAAAGCTCTTACTGACGTCAATCATCTCCAACAGCCATTCTGATTGTTGCTGTGTTGTCATATCAGCCATCACATCTGGTTGAAAAAAGGGCAAGGGGATCTCCCTTGCCCTGGAGGGGGAATTACTCGAATTGGGACAGGTTGTCTTTATCCACACCGACGTAGGCAACGCGCACTACCTTGTTGTCGATCTTCCAGCTGGTACCTTCACCGGCCGGTTTGCCTTCAGCCAGGTTCTTGGTCAACTCGAAGGTGGCTTTGGCCTGGTTGGCCGCATCGTTCAGCACGGTACCGGCCATGGCACCGCTCTTGACCATGGCCAGCGCTTCCGGCAGCGCATCGACGCCGAATACCGGGATATTGCTCTTGCCCTGGGCTTTCAGTGACTCGACCGCGCCCATTGCCATGCCATCGTTGTTGGCGATGACCACTTCGATCTTGTTGGCGTTGGGGCCGGAGATCCAGGCGTCCATCTTGTCTTTCGCCATGGCGGTATCCCACATACCGGTATCCATGTGCAGCTGATCAGTCTTGACGCCGCCATCGTTCAGGGTCTTGATCACGTAGGAGGTACGGGCTTCCGCATCCGGGTGGCCCGGCTCCCCTTTCAGCAGCACGAACTGGATCACGCCATCCTTGTTCAGATCCCACTCCGGATGGGCTTTCCAGTGTTTGGCAATCAGCTGACCCTGGATGATCCCTGACTCCTTGGAGTCGGTACCCACGTAGTAGGCCTTGTCATAGCTGGCCAGATCGGTAGCGCTCGGCTCCTTGTTGTAGAAGACCACCGGGATATCTTCACCACGAGCCTTCTCGATCACCACCGGCGCCGCTGCCGGGTCAACCAGGTTGATGGCCAGCGCCTTCACCCCTTTGGCCAGCAGCACATCGATCTGGTCGTTCTGCTTGGACTGGTCGTTCTGGGAGTCGTTCATCAGCAGCTCCACACCCGGAGTGGCCGCCGCCTCCTTCTCGATGGCCTTGCGCACTACCGCCATGAAGTTGTCATCGTATTTGTAGACGGTCACCCCGATACGGGTGTCAGCCTGGGCATTGGCGCCAGCCATCATGCCCATCAGCAGGGCGGCAACGGTCGTCAGTTTTTTCATTGTGTGTGCTCCGATGTATCTATCTGTTTGTTTGTAGGGTGGCGAGCAATTGAGCAAGCGCCAGTCAATGTAATCAGTTTGTTGTCATTTCTTCTGTGATCATGACGACAAAATGAAAACGATTACACTCTGTTACATTGAAAGTTTTATTTTATTTATCAATGACATAAAAATTAAATCCGAATGCGAGACTCAAACAATTCCACTGCATAGAGGCTAGTCGTTATCGCTCTGTTGTCAAAACGGTCCGACTGATTCAACCGAGCGTGCAACCCCAGCGGTAACGGCGCCCCAGCAACTGATACTCGGGACGCACGCTCTGGCTCCAGGAGTCATCGCCACCTACCCCCATGTGGGCGCCATCGAGACAGACCCACAGCCCCTCTTCGGCCACCAGATCGCTCTGGTGACGAGCAGCGGCCAGCTGTTGCTGACTGAAGCGGCTGGCACTGAAATGGAAGGTGCCGCTCACCGTCGTGCTGCCCAGCTGCAGCTGACGGGTATCGCAGCGCAAGCCGTTGTCGCTCGGGAAAATGTAAGGGGTGTGCATCGCCTCCAGCGGCAAACTCCAGCGCCCCAGATCGGCGCCCAGCAGGCGATCCGGATAGTTCTCGTGAGGGCCTCGACCCAGCCATTCGGCTCGCGCCGGCACCTCGGCCAGATGGAGCAGCAGACCGATCCGCGGCAGCGACGGCAACGCCTGCGCCAGCTCGGTCTCTATCTCCAGGCTCATGGTGCCGTCGTCGGCAAAGCGGTGATGCCAGTGACTCACCAGCAACAGCTCATCGTGGTGGACGTAACCGTGACTGACCCGGATATCCGCTCCGGCGACCGCGATCCCCAAACAGCGGTGTTGCCACTGACCGAGACCACAGCCCTGCCAGCGAGCAATCCAGGAGCCAGGATCGGCGTGATCCGCTTCGCTGGTGCCGATGTCGTTGTCCAGCGGCGCGCGGTAGAAGTGATCCATGATCGGCGCCAACAGCTGTTCCTGCCCCGATTTTTGCCAACTGGTGATGCGGCCGCTCAGCTTGTCGAGCCACCACTGGCTGTTTGCGGCAGTGATCCGCCAGCCATCCGGCTGCTCGCTCAGGGTGGCGGCGGCGGCAGGAGCAGGCAGGGCAAGGGGGGTCGGCAGGGTGAACTGCTGACGGGCGACCTTGTGATCCGCCTGCGACCAGAGGGTGGCCTGTGGCTGAACGATGGCCAGATCGAGCCAGGCCAGTGAGCCTGCCGCAAAGGGGGGCAACGCCTCGCTCAGGGTCAACTCGACTACCCCTTGCGGCGCCAGCTCAAGGAAGATCTCCCCCTGCTGCTGCACATGGCCGTTCTCGCACAGCTGCCAGCAAAGCCGCTCGTTATCGGTTTCCCGGAACAGGTATTCGCTCTCGATCCACACCCGCAGCGGGGTGTGCTCAAGCAGGGTGAAGCGGAACGGCTGCTGGGCGCGCTTCGCCTCGCACAGGGCGGGATGGGGGGTGCGATCCGGGAACAGCAGACCGTTGCAGCAGAACTGACGATCGTTTTGCACATCACCGAAGTCGCCGCCATAGCCCCAGTAGTGGCGGCCATCGGCGGTGTATTTGTCGAGCCCCTGATCGACCCAATCCCAGACAAACCCGCCTTGCAGACGTGGATGATCGCGAAACGCCTGCCAGTAGTGGGCATAGCCCCCCAGACTGTTGCCCATGGCGTGGGCATATTCGCAGAGGATCAGCGGCCGGTGCTCGCCGGGCAGGCCGATCCACTTGGCCAGCGCCCACTTGGGCACCGCCGGGAAGGGTTGATCCTGATGGGTTCTGGCATACATGGGGCAGATGATGTCAGTGGCCGGGGTATCAGCCCCGCCCCCCTCATACTGCACCGGACGGCTCGGGTCGCTGCGCTTGATCCAGCCATACATGGCATCGTGGGCCGGGCCGTAACCCGACTCGTTGCCCAGCGACCAGATGATGATCGAGGGATGGTTGAAATCCCGCGCCACCATGCGGGTCGCCCGCTCCAGAAAGGCGTTGCTCCAGGCGGGATCCCGCGCCAGCCGCCCCATGGGGGTCATGCCGTGAGTCTCCAGATTCGCCTCGTCCACCACATAGAGGCCGAGCCGGTCGCAGAGGCGATAGAAGTCGGGATGGTTGGGATAGTGGGAACAGCGCACCGCATTGAAATTGTGCCGCTTCATCAGCAGCAGATCCCGCTCCATGGTGGCGCGATCGATGGCATAACCCTTGGCGGGATGGTGTTCATGACGGTTGGCACCGCGAACAAGCAGCGGCTGACCGTTGACCCGCAGCAGGCCGCCACGGATCTCCACCACCCGAAAGCCCACATCGCACGCCTCGCTCTCGATGGCCTGGCCCTGCTCATCCAGCAAGGTCAGGGTCAGTCGATAGAGATGGGGCGTCTCGGCGCTCCACTTGCGCGGCGCAGCCACATCGAACCACAGTTCGGTGCGATCGTCATAAGCCCCTTTTTCGTCAATGACTTGGGTGCCGATCGGCTGGCGCAGGGTCGCGACCCGCTCGCCGCCGTCATAGAGATTGGCCTCCACCGACAGACCGGCCGCATTAGCCGCCTGCAGTGCAATCTTGAGACGGCTATCCCGATAACAGGCATCCAGCTCGGGAGTCACCCGCATATCCATCAGATGGCGGGCCGGTTTGTGCAGCAGGCTGACGGAGCGGAAGATCCCCGACAGCCACCACATATCCTGATCTTCCAGATAGGAACCGTCAGACCAGCGCAGCACCAGCACCGCCAACCGGTTGCAACCGGCGTGCAGGTACGAGGTCAGATCGAACTCGGCGGGCAGGCGGCTGTCCTGGGAGTAGCCGACCCAGCGGCCGTTGCAGAACAGGTGGAAGGCGCTGCTCACCCCGTCAAAGATGATCCGGCTCTGGCCGCTGACCAGCCAGTCGGCGGGCAGATCGAACTCGCGAGAGTAGCAACCGGTGGGGTTCTCTGCCGGCACCCGGGGCGGATCGCAGGGAAAGGGGTATTTGATATTGGTGTAGATGGGGCCATCGGTGAGCGGCCGCTCAGACGGATAGGCGGCATCCAGCTGCCAGTTGCCCGGCACGGTAATGGGTGTGGCATCCACCAGATCCTGCGCCAACCAGCTCTCGGGCACCCGCTCGGGGGCGGCAAAGAAGGAGAAGCGCCACTCGCCATCAAGCAAGAGACGGGAGGAAGAGGCCAGATCACCTCTGGCATCCGCTTCGCTGCGCCAGCTGAACATGGGGGTATGGGCAGCCAGCCGGTTTACCGACGTAATGGCCTGAGTCTGCCAATCCTGACGCGCCACTATCTCCCTGAGCATTCACTCTCTCCCTGCTGATTGGAAAACGTATTCAGTCTAGAGAAGTATGACGCAGGGAACGGCGATCTCGCTCACACAGATGTAAACGATTACACTGAATTTGTTAAGTAAAGCGGAGTAAAAATGATTAAAAATAGGTAAAACAATAATTGTGCAAGAAACGGCCCCGAACAGGGCCGCAAAAGGGGGCTATCCGGCCCGAACCGGTGCAACCGAGTGGCGATTGATCAGGGTGGGGGTATAGATCCGGCTCTGGGTCGCTTCACTCTCCCCCGCCGCCAGCTGAATAGCCAGCTTGGCCGCCTGGGCCGCCATCAGCTCGATGGGATAGCGCATGGTGGAGAGCTTGGGCCTCAGGTATCTGGCATAGATGATGTCATCGAAACCCACCACCGAGACCTCCTCCGGCACTCGCAGGCCGTTGTCCGCCAGCACGGAGATGGCGCCAGCCGCCATGGCATCGTTATAGGCAACCACGGCGGTCACCTTGAGCCCCTTGGCCAGCAAGTTGAGCATGGCACGATCGCCCCCCTCCTCGTTCGGCGTGCCGCTCTCGATAAGCTCGGGATCGGCTGCCAGCCCAGCCTCCATCAACCCATCCTGATAACCCTGCAGGCGCAAGGTGGCATCCTCGATGGCGTGATCCGAGCTGATAAAGGCGATATGGCGGTGGCCCAGCTCGATCAGATGACGGGTCGCCGTGGCGGCACCCAGCCGGTTGTTGAGGGCGATGCAGCGCCCTCTGAGGGCCGGAATATCGCGGTTGATCAGCACCATACCGGGCACCCGCATGGCGTAATCGCACAATTCTTCGTCGCTCAGCGCCTTGCTGTGCACCACCAGCGCCTCGCAACGCTTGCCGATCAGCAGCTCGATCGCTTCACGCTCCTGACGCGCCTTGTGAAAACCGTTGCCCATCAGCAGGTGGAGGTTCTGCTCGACGGCGATGCCGGAGACCCCCTTCACCAGTGCACCGAAGAAGGGATCCGCCACGTCACCTACCACGACGCCCATGGTGTCACAGGTCTGGCTGACCAGAGCCCGCGCGTTGGCGTTGGGGGTGTAGCCCAGTTCGGCCATGGCCTTCTGCACCACTTCGCGAGACGCGGCGCTGGCCTTGGGGGAGTTGTTCATCACCCGTGAAACCGTTGCCACCGACACATTGGCCAAACGGGCGACATCCTTGATGGTGCTCATGCTGTTTTCACTTCTTTCACTGTGCAATAGAGCGCCATTATACCCAGCAAACCCATTGAAAACAGGGGTGAAATAAATATCTGCTGTCAGGATAATCACAAAAACAGTGTAATCGTTTACACTGTTTTGCAAGCAAGCTCACAGTTTGGTCGCCACACCCTCGGCTAGACTCCTTCCAGACACTTTTTCAGTGGAGAGCAAGATGAACGTTCTGGTCACCGGCGGCTGCGGATATATCGGCAGCCACACCTGTCTGGCCCTGCAAGCGGCAGGCATGAATCCCGTGGTGGTCGACAACCTCGGCAACAGCAAGCGCAGCGTGCTGGCCCGAGTCGCCGCCATCAGCGGCCAGCAACCCGTGTTCTATCAAGGGGATATTCGCGATGCAGCCCTGCTGGACCGGATCTTTGCCGAACAGCAGATCGATGCGGTGATCCACTTTGCCGCCCTCAAAGCGGTCGGTGAATCGACCCGCATTCCACTGGATTATTACGAGAACAACCTCGGTGGCACCCTCACCCTGCTGCAGGCGATGAAACGGGCTGGCGTGCACAATCTGGTGTTCAGCTCCTCGGCGACCGTCTACGGCGATCCGGCCAGCCTGCCGATCCTCGAGGATTTCCCCCGCAGCGCCACCAACCCCTACGGGCGATCCAAGCTGATCATTGAGGAGATCCTCGAGGATCTGCAGCTGGCCGAGCCGCACTGGAGCATGACCCTGCTGCGCTACTTCAATCCGGTCGGCGCCCACGAATCGGGCACCATGGGTGAAGATCCGCAAGGTATCCCCAACAACCTGATGCCCTATATCACCCAGGTGGCCATCGGCCGTCGCGACTGCCTCTCGGTCTTTGGAAACGATTACCCCACCCCGGACGGCACCGGCGTACGCGACTACATCCACGTGATGGATCTCGCCGAGGGGCACGTCAAGGCGTTGCAACACTGCGCTGGCAAGGGTGGCGTGCACACCTACAACCTGGGTACCGGTCAGGGCCAGAGCGTGTTGCAGCTGGTCGCCGCCTTCTCTGCTGCCTGTGGCAAGCCGCTGCCATTTCGCATCGAACCGCGCCGCCCGGGCGACATCGCCGCCTGCTGGGCCGATCCGGCCAAGGCCGAGCGTGAACTGGGCTGGCAGGCGACCCGCGACATCGACGCCATGTGCGCCGACAGCTGGCGCTGGCAATCCGCCAATCCGAACGGTTACGAGGAGTAGGCCTGCCTGCTCCCCGTTAATAAACGACTTTAATTTTCCATATTTTATTCAGGAGAGATGATGTTCAACCCCGTCGATCATCCCCATCGCCGCTTCAACCCGCTGACCGGCCAGTATGTGCTGGTCTCACCCCACCGGGCCAAACGCCCCTGGCAGGGGCAGGTGGAGAAGGTGAGTCAGGCCCCCAAACAGGCCCACGATCCCGATTGCTTCCTCTGCGCTGGCAACACCCGGGTCACCGGTGACATCAACCCCGACTATCAGGGCACCTTCGTCTTTACTAACGACTTCGCCGCCCTGATGCAGGACACCCCGGCCGCCGACAATGCAGGCGATCCCCTGCTGAAGCTGGAAGCCGCCCGTGGCACCAGCCGGGTCATCTGCTTCTCGCCGGATCACGGCAAGACCCTGCCCGAGCTGCCGCTACCCGCCATCGAGGGGGTGATCACCACCTGGATGGATCAGGTCGCCGAGCTGTCAGCCCAGTGGGAGTGGGTGCAGGTATTTGAAAACAAAGGGGCCGTCATGGGTTGCTCCAACCCGCACCCCCACGGCCAGATCTGGGGCAGCGACTTCCTGCCCAACGAGATCGCCCGTGAGGAGCAGCACCAGCGCGACTGGCTGGCCGAGCACGGCCGCCCCATGCTGCTGGAGTATGTGGAGCGGGAGCTGGCGGATCGCTCGCGCATCGTGGTGGAGACCGAACACTGGCTTGCCGTGGTTCCCTTCTGGGCCGCCTGGCCGTTCGAAACCCTGCTGCTGCCCAAGGCGCACGTCCCCTCCATGCTGAACCTGACCCAGGCCCAGCAACAGGATCTGGCGGTGGCGCTCAAGGAGCTCACCAGCCGCTACGACAACCTGTTCGAGTGCAGCTTCCCCTACTCCATGGGCTGGCACTTTGCACCGCCCAAGTCGGAGTGCCCCGAGGCGTGGCAGTTGCACGCCCACTTCTATCCGCCCCTGCTGCGCTCCGCCACCGTGCGCAAATTCATGGTCGGCTTCGAGATGCTGGCAGAGACCCAGCGTGACCTCACTCCCGAACAAGCAGCCGAACGGTTGCGTGCCCTGAGCCCCATTCACTACACCCAGACCAGCCACACCAATGAGGAGGCCCTATGACCCCCAGCCAACGCGTCAGCACCGTTTTTGCCGAGCAATTTGCCAAAGCGCCCGATCTGCTGGTGCGCGCCCCCGGTCGCGTCAACCTCATCGGTGAACATACCGACTACAACGACGGCTTCGTGCTGCCCTGCGCCATCGACTACGAGACCTGCGTCGCCATCGGCCTGCGCGATGACCAGCAAGTGCAGGTGATCGCCGCCGACTACGACAACCAGCGCGACCAGTTCGACCTCGGCCAGCCCATCGAGCACCACGCCGACCAGCGCTGGAGCGACTACATCCGCGGCGTAGTGAAATATCTGCAAGAACGTGGTTATGCCCTGCGCGGCCTCGATCTGGTGGTCTCCGGCAACGTGCCGCAGGGAGCGGGGCTCTCCTCCTCCGCCTCACTGGAAGTGGCTATCGGTCAGGCCTTCAAGGAGGCGCTGGGGCTCGACATCAGCCAGGCCGAGATCGCCCTCAACGGTCAGCAGGCGGAGAACAAGTTCGTTGGCTGCAACTGCGGCATCATGGATCAGATGATCTCCGCCAGCGGCAAAACCGATCACGCCCTGCTGCTCGACTGCCGTTCGCTGGAGACCCGTCTCATCCCCATGCCGGCGGATCTGGCGGTGCTGATCGTCAACTCCAACGTGCGCCGCGGTCTGGTGGACAGCGAATACAACACCCGCCGTCAGCAGTGCGAGGCCGCCGCTCGTCACTATGGGGTCAAGGCGCTGCGCGACCTCGATCTGACCGGACTGGAAGCGGGCAAGGCCGGGCTGGATGATGCTTGCTACCGCCGTGCCCGCCACATCGTCGGTGAAAACGCCCGCACCCTGGCGGCCGCCGATGCGCTGGCGAGCCACGATCTGACCCGCCTCGGCGAGCTGATGGCCCAGTCGCACGCCGCCATGCGCGATGACTTCGAGATCACCGTGCCCGCCATCGACGGTCTGGTAGATATCATCAAGGCCAACATCGGAACTGATGGCGGCGTGCGGATGACCGGCGGCGGCTTCGGCGGCTGCGTGGTCGCCCTGCTGCGCCCGGAGAAGGTGGCCGAGGTGATCGCCGCGGTCGAGGCAGAGTATCCGGCCATCTCCGGCCTCAAGGCTGACTGCTACGTCTGCCGTGCCAGCGCGGGGGCGGGAAAACTATGAGCCCATTTATGATGCAGGCCGACGGCTACGTCTGCCGGATCGGCAACACAGGTGCAGGCAAGTTATGAGCAGCACCATGATCCCTTTCGAGCTGGAAAACGAGGAGGGGCTGCGCCTGCGCGGCCTCGATTTCGGCGCCACCCTCACCTCCCTCACCCTGCCGGTAGCGGGTCAGCGTCGTGAAGTGCTGCTGGGCTGTGCCGACGAGGCCTATCCCACCCAGCAGGTGTGGCTGGGTGCGGTGGCGGGCCGCTTTGCCAACCGCATCGGTGGCGCCGAGCTGGTGCGCGATGGCCAGCGCTGGCCGCTGGATGCCAATCAGGCACCCAACTGTCTGCACGGCGGGCTGACAGGCTTTCATCGCCAGCGCTGGCAAATCAGGGAGCTGGAGGCAGATCGGGTCAAGCTGGTATTGCTCTCCCGAGCAGGGGATCAGGGCTTTCCCGGCAATCTGCGGGTGACGCTGGAGTATCGGCTGGAGCAGAGCGATCTGGTGATCGATTTTGTCGCCAGCACAGATGCGCCGACCCCAGTCAGCCTCACCAGCCACGCCTACTTCAATCTCGATGGGCAAACCGATGGCGGCGATGTGCGCAATCACCTCATCAGCCTTAACGCCGATAACTTCCTGCCCACCGATCCGAGCGGTTTGCCGATTGCCATCACCCCGGTGGAGGGGTCGTTCGATCTGCGCCACGAGCGCCTGATTGGCCAGGATTGGCTGAGCCATCCCCAGCAGCAACAGGCCAAGGGGTACGATCACGCGTTTGTGCTCAACGGCCCGGCTGCCGAGTGTGCAGCACGGGTGGTCTCGGGGGATCGCCAGCTGGCGATGGAGGTCTACACCAACCAGCCCTCACTGCAGTTTTACACCGGCAACTGGCTGGCCAACACCCCGAACCGTAGCGGCCTGTCGCACCAGGATCACGACGGCTTCTGTCTTGAGGCGCAACAGCTGCCGGACAGCCCCAATCGCCCCGAACTGGGCACCCCCTGGCTGCTGCCGGGCGAGCGTTATCACCACCAGACCCGCTACCGTTTTATCCGCGACTGACTTAAAGGTTTCATGATTTTTACATAGCCTCAGCAGTCACAATCGAGCAAGATAAGCCGCCCCGAGACCCTTCCGGGGCGTTTTTACATCAACGAAGTAAGGATTGTTTGTTCGATGACTGACACTTATAGCCTGCTGGTCGCCTTTATTCTGGGCGTCGTCGAGGGGCTGACCGAGTTCCTCCCCGTCTCCTCCACCGGCCACATGATCATCGTCGGCCATCTGTTGGGCTTTGAAGGGCCCAAGGCCGCCACCTTCGAAGTGGTGATCCAGCTTGGCTCCATCCTCGCCGTGGTCGCCGTGTTCTGGCGCCGCCTGTTTGGCCTGATTGGCATCCACTTTGGCCAGAAGCCCTCTCAGGATCATGCCACCCTGTCGCTGATCCACGTCATCCTCGGCATGCTGCCCGCCATCGTGGTCGGCCTCGCCATCCACAGCTGGATCAAGGCCCATCTGTTCGGGCCAGAGACAGTGATGTACGCGTTGATCGCGGGGGGCATCCTGCTGATCATCGCCGAGAAGTTACGCCCGGCCGTCAGCGCCGAAACCCTGGATGACATCAGCTACAAGCAGGCGTTCGGTATCGGTCTGTTCCAGTGTCTGGCACTGTGGCCCGGCTTCTCCCGCTCCGGCGCCACCATCAGTGGTGGCATGCTGATGGGGATCAGCCGTCACGCGGCGGCCGAGTTCTCCTTCATCATGGCGGTGCCCATGATGATGGCGGCTAGTGGGCTGGATCTCTACAAGAGCCGCGACTTCCTCTCCATGGCCGACTTCCCGATGTTTGCGGTGGGCTTTATCACCGCCTTCGTGGTGGCCATGTTTGCGATCAAGACCTTCCTGGCGCTGATCCGTCGTCTCGACTTCATCCCGTTCGCCATCTACCGCTTTATCGTGGCGTTCGCCGTCTATCTGGTGTTTGTCGCCTGACCGGCAGCCTGCAATGAAATGACAAAAGGGACCAATCTGGTCCCTTTTTCAATGGCGAGTTCTATGGCGAGGTTTAGCTCAGTAGAGGTGCTGGCTGATGCCGTTCAGCAGCCGCGACAACCCCTTGGTGAACTGCACCGGCGCATCCTGCACCGTGTAGCAAAGGCAGCCATCCGGCGTATGCGGGCTATGGGAGTGGCTGGCATCGCGCCAGATAAAATCTCCCGCCTTGTAAAGGGTATCGCCATCCTCGATAGTGCCCGCCAGCAGCAGGGTCAGCTCATAGCCCTGATGGGTGTGCTCGGGGATGCGGCCACCCGCCTCGATATGGAGCAGGCTGGCGCGCGCCCCCATCTCGTCCAGCGGCAGGCTCTGCTGACGAATGGCACCGATATGGCGCCACCTGGGCGAACGGTAGCGGGCCAACACCCGTGGCAAGCGGTAGGCGTGACCGGCCACCTCCAGCTCGCCGGGCTGGGCTCGGGGCAGATCGATAACGGGTGCGGCAACCGGTTCGGGCTGCGCCAGAATATCCGCCAGCATGGCGTCGAATCCGGCATCCAGCGCCACGTCATCGCGGGAGTCCAGCTCGGGCTCTGCTGGCGAGGCAAGATATTGCTGCGCCAGCTCCTCTTCGAATGTCTTCAGTCGGGCAGCACAATCGGGGCAGAGTTCACAGTGGGCGGAGAGCCCCACCGCCAGCGGCAGAGGGAGCTCGTCGGCGGCGAAGGCACGCAGCATAGGGTCGGTCGGATGGGCTTTAATCATGGCCTTGCTCCACTTGCTCTTTCAGTTTCTGTAACGCCAGCCGGAGGCGGGACTTGATGGTACCGAGCGGCACGCCGAGTCGCTCCGCCAGCTCTTGCTGGGAGAACTCCTGCAGATAGATGCCGCGCACCACCTGCTGTTGCGGCTCCGGCAGGGTGCCCAGATAGTGGGCCATCTGACGGGTCAGCACCGCATCTTCCCCCCCGCTCAAGTGCTCCTCTTCAGCCTGAAACTCCAGCACGGGCCACATCTCCTCGGCACAGAGATCCTCCTTGCTGGCGCGACGACGGCGCAGCATGTCGAAGCACTGGTTGCGCATCACGGTATAGATCCAGGTGGTCGGCGCCCCCTTCTCGGGGTGGTAGAGGCGCGCCTTCTGCCACACCAGCAGCATGGTCTCCTGCACCAGCTCCATGGCGTTGGCCTCGCTACCGAGGTGGCGCAGGCCGTAGCTGCGAATTCGCGGCGCAAAGTGTTGGAACAGGCGGGCAAAAGCAGCCTTGTCGGCCTGCTCTGCCACCCTGATCAGCAGAGATTTGAGGTCGCCATCCGGGTTATCCATCACGGGCGAGGTCCTGCGTATGGTCGAGTGTGGTTGGCCAGTATATGCCATTGCGCCATCCCTTTGGTGTGCTGTCGAGCGTGCTGTTGTGATGACTTGTACGGCCTTGCGGTGCTGCCGGATCAGCGGGTCAGGAAAAAATCAGTGGCTGGCAACCAGTACCCCCTTGAGCAGGGCGATGGCGGGCTGATTGTCGGCGGCGGCCAGCAGCAGTTGTTTCTGCTCGGGGGGGATCGGCAGCACCTCCAGCCAGCGCTGGGCCACCCAGTTGCCATCGTCCCAGCGGGGCGCGGGATAGAGGGCGGCATAGTCGGGATAGTCGGCAAACACCTCCCGCAGCGCATCAACCAGCGGCAACTGATCGGGATGGAGCCGCCGGGGCGGCCAGGCCGTCAGCGGCGTCACCTCGCCGATGCGCAGGCCGTCTGGCTCCTGCCACAGATCCTCTATCTGCACCCGCTCCATCCCCTGCACCGTGATCCCGAGCATGCCGTCCGGCAGCCGGTCGAAATCGATGATGGTGACCCGGGTGGCGATGGGCAGCATGTTGCGCAGGGCATCGGGCTGGCGAGGGTCCACCATGCAGAGGGCAAAGCCGGACTCCCCCGCCTCGGCGATCATCCGCTGGTATCTCGGTTCGAAGATCCGCAGCGGCATGATGCCGCCGGGCAGCAGGTGGGCAGATAGGGGAAACAGCGCCAGTCGCATCGCAAACTCCTCGGTTGGGAACCTCTGTTGATACGCCGGGCCAGAGGGAGGAGATCATTCCCGTCATCGGGAAAGGAAAAACCCTTAACAATCAGGGGAAAATAGCCTGGACAAGCCGCTTCGATATGCAGTAGAAATGGATAAGCACCGTAATTTCCGCCCAATATTCTGGAATATGGCGCCAAACGCAGTGAAATATCCGCCCGACAGCGAGCGGCGGGTCATCCCTATAGTTTTCTCGGGCCGATGCGGGTAAAATTCACGCCCTTATATATCAGTCATTTTTCGACGCGCAACCTTGGTGGTCAGTTATGAAAGAGCATATTCATCATCTACTTGAACAAACGGTAGCCAATCTCAAGTCAGCAGGCGTCCTGCCGGCGGACCTGGAAGCCCGCGTGCAAGTAGACCGATGCAAGGAAAAAGCTCACGGCGACCTGGCTACCAACCTGGCCATGCTGCTGGCCAAACCGGCCCGCAAGAATCCCCGTGAGCTGGCAGCGGCCATCATCGAGCACCTGCCCGCCTCCGACCTGATCGCCAAGGTCGAGATCGCCGGTCCCGGCTTCATCAACTTCTTCTTCGACCAGCGCTGGCTGGCCGGTCAGGTCGAGGCCATGGTGACCTCTGCCAACGCCAACGTACGGTTGCCCGCGCCACAAACCGTGGTGGTGGACTACTCCGCCCCCAACGTGGCCAAAGAGATGGCGGTGCACCACATCCGCTCCACCGTACTCGGTGACGTAGCTGCGCGTGCGCTGGAGTTCCTCGGCCACAAAGTGATCCGCGCCAACCACATCGGCGACTGGGGCACCCAGTTCGGCATGCTGATCGCCTATCTGGAGAAGATGTCCAACGAGCACGCCAGCGACATGGCACTCAAGGATCTGGAAGCCTTCTACACCCAGGCCAAGCGTTGCTACGACGAAGACGAAGCCTTCGCCGAGCGCGCCCGTAACTACGTGGTCAAGCTGCAGGGCGGCGATGAGTACTGCCGTACCATGTGGAAGAAGCTGGTCGACATGACCATGGAACAGAACCAGATCAACTACGACCGCCTGAATGTCTCCCTGACCAACAAGGACATCATGGGCGAGTCCATGTACAACGACATGCTGCCGGAGATCGTGGCCGACCTGAAAGCCAAGGGGCTGGCGGTCGAGAGCGAAGGCGCCACCGTTGTCTTCCTGGACGAGTTCAAGAACAAGGATGGCGAGGCCATGGGCGTCATCATCCAGAAGAGCGATGGCGGTTTCCTCTACACCACCACCGACATCGCCTGTGCCAAATACCGTTATGAAACTCTGGGCGCCGACCGTGTCATGTACTTCATCGACTCCCGTCAGCACCAGCACCTGATGCAGGCCTGGACCATCACCCGCAAGGCGGGCTATGTGCCGGAATCCGTACCGCTCGAGCACCACGCCTTCGGCATGATGCTGGGCAAGGACGGTCGTCCCTACAAGACCCGCTCCGGTGGTACCGTCAAGCTGGTTGACCTGCTGAACGAGGCCGAAGAGCGTGCCGCCGCCCTGCTGGAGAGCCGCAACAGCGACCTCTCTGCCGAAGAGAAGGCCAACGTGGTCAACGCCATCGCCATGGGCGCGGTGAAGTATGCGGATCTCTCCAAGAACCGTACCACCGACTATATCTTCGACTGGGACATGATGCTGTCGTTTGAAGGCAACACTGCCCCTTACCTGCAGTATGCCTACACCCGTATCCAGTCCATCTTCCGCAAGGCCAACATCGATGCCGAGACGCTGACCGGCAAGGTGACCCTGAACGAAGAAGCGGAAGAGGTGCTGGCCCAGAAGCTGATCCAGTTCTCCGACGCGGTCAACGGCGTGGCCGACAAAGGCATGCCGCACCTGCTCTGTACCTACCTGTACGAGTTGTCCGGCAACTTCATGACCTTCTATGAAGCCTGCCCGATCAACAAGGATGGCGTGGACGAGGCAACCCGTCAGAGCCGTCTGCTGCTGTGCGCCGCCACCGCCAAGGTGCTGAAGCTGGGCCTCGGCGTACTGGGCATCCATACCCTGGAGCGTATGTAATAGATGGCAACCCGGGATTATGTCGGCAGCCGCCCGCGACGTCGGGCGGGTGGCCGCAATACCAAGAAAGCGGCCCCTCGCCGCTTTCCTGTTATTCCAGTGCTGCTGGTCGTGGCACTGCTGGCAGGCTTTGGTGGCTTCCTTTACATGATCAATGGCAAGGGCAACGACGCCCCCACCATTGAGGAGCAGGTAAAGGCCAACAAGCCAAAAGCGCAGAATAACGGGCTGCCTCAGGAGAAGTGGAGCTACATCGAACGGCTTGAGAACAAGCAGGTCGATATCATAGAGCCGCCGACCCAGCCGGGTGTGCTGCCGCCACCGCCGGCAGATACCATGACCCTGCAGCCGGAAAAACTGCCGCAGCCGGTGCCGACCGACATTCCCCAACCGGGAACGCCCATCGGCCAGCCCAAGCCCTATCAGCCCAATCCGGCGACCACCCCTGCTACCTCGGGTGCACCGGTTGCCAACGCGCAAGAGCAGGCGATCGACCGCAAGGCCGAACGGGAACGGATGGAGCGGGTGATCCGCGCCGAGCTGGAACGGGAGCGCGCCGAAGCGGCCAAGGCTAAAGCGGCCACCCCGCCAGCCCAGACCGCAGCCGCCGACAGTGGTCGCTACATGATGCAGTGCGCCGCCCTGCGCTCGCAGGATTCTGCAGAGTCGCTCAAGGCACGTATCGCCTTCACCGCCGGCCTCTCTTCCAGCCTGCAGGTGATCAATGGCGCCAACGGCACCGTCTACAAGGTGATGGTGGGCCCCTTCAACGGCAAGGCGGCCGCCGACGCGGCCAACAGCAAGCTGCAGAGCTCCGGCATCAGCGGCTGCATTCCCAAGAAAGGGTAATCCGCTTACCGATGACGCAGGGCCGGGTGGCAACACCCGGCCCTGTTCTTTTGGTGCCACGCGCACCCACGCTGTTTGCTCCCCCCGTTTATCCCGACCAAAGGCAGGGTTGAAAAGCCCGTTTACCATCCCCATCTTTCTTGCCATGCACAGTCAGGCCGTCATTCGGCTCAAGCGAGGTAAGTAAAGTGACTACCATAGTTTCAGTTCGCCGCAACGGTCAGGTCGTCATCGGTGGCGATGGCCAGGTCTCTCTTGGCAACACCGTCATGAAGGGCAACGCCCGCAAGGTTCATCGTCTCTATAACGGCA
This sequence comes from Aeromonas allosaccharophila, assembly GCF_000819685.1. GTDB lineage: Bacteria > Pseudomonadota > Gammaproteobacteria > Enterobacterales > Aeromonadaceae > Aeromonas > Aeromonas allosaccharophila. The sequence continues at coordinate 42,179 of NZ_CDBR01000032.1, forward strand.
AGGTACTGGCCGGTTTCGCTGGCGGTACCGCCGACGCCTTCACCCTGCTCGAGCGTTTCGAAGCAAAACTGCAGGCCCATCAGGGTAATCTGGAGCGCGCCGCCGTGGCGCTGGCCAAAGATTGGCGCACCGATCGCGCCCTGCGCCGCCTCGAAGCACTGCTGGCCGTGGCCGACGAACACAAATCCTTCATCATCACCGGCAACGGTGACGTGGTGCAGCCGGAGCACGATCTCATCGCCATCGGCAGCGGCGGCAACTTCGCCCAGTCCGCCGCCATCGCGCTGCTGGAAAACACCGAGCTGGATGCCAGGACCATTGTCGAGAAGTCCCTCAAGATTGCGGGCGACATCTGCGTCTTCACCAACGGCAACCACACCATCGAAGTGCTGGACTACGCAGCCAAGTAAGGCCGCCAAATAAGGCCACCAGCCAAAACCAATTTCCCAAGGGACGGGCCCTGCCCGCCCCGGATACAGGAACACCATCATGTCCGAGATGACCCCGAGAGAAATCGTCCACGAGCTGGACAGACACATCATTGGTCAGGCCGATGCCAAGCGCGCCGTTGCCGTTGCCCTGCGCAACCGCTGGCGCCGGATGCAACTCGACGAAGAGATGCGCCATGAAGTAACCCCGAAAAACATCCTGATGATCGGCCCGACCGGTGTCGGCAAGACCGAGATCGCCCGTCGCCTGGCCAAGCTGGCCAACGCCCCCTTCATCAAGGTGGAAGCGACCAAGTTCACCGAAGTGGGCTATGTCGGCAAGGAAGTGGACAGCATCATCCGCGATCTGACCGATGCCGCCATCAAGCTGGTGCGCGAAACCGAGATGGAGAAGATGAAATACCGCGCCGAGGAGGCCGCCGAAGAGCGCATCCTCGACGCCCTGCTGCCCAACCCGCGCAACACCTGGGGTGAGGAAGAGAAGGCCGACAACTCCAACACCCGCCAAATCTTCCGCAAGAAACTGCGGGAAGGTCAGCTGGATGACAAAGAGATCGAGCTGGAGCTCTCCGCCTCCCCGATGGGCGTCGAAATCATGACCCCGCCGGGCATGGAAGAGATGGCCAACCAGCTGCAGGGGCTGTTCCAGAACCTGGGCCAGAACCAGAAGAAGAAGCGCAAGATCAAGGTCAAAGAGGCCATGAAGGCGCTGATCGAAGAGGAAGCGGCTCGTCTGGTCAATCCGGAAGAGCTGAAGCAGAAGGCCATTGCCGCAGTCGAGAACAACGGCATCGTCTTCCTCGACGAGATCGACAAGATCTGCAAGCGCGGCGAGAGCTCGGGCCCCGATGTTTCCCGTGAAGGGGTACAGCGCGACCTGCTGCCGCTGGTCGAGGGTTGCACCGTCAACACCAAGCACGGCATGGTCAAGACCGACCACATCCTGTTTGTCGCCTCCGGCGCCTTCCAGATCGCCAAGCCGTCAGATCTGATCCCCGAGCTGCAGGGCCGTCTGCCGATCCGGGTCGAGCTGACCGCGCTGACCACCGATGACTTCGAGCGTATCCTGACCGAACCGAACGCCTCCCTGACCGATCAGTACAAGGCGCTGATGGCCACCGAAGGGGTCAACATCGAGTTCACCAAGGATGGTATCCGCCGTCTGGCCGAAGCGGCCTGGCAGGTCAACGAGCGTACCGAAAACATCGGTGCCCGTCGTCTGCACACCGTGATGGAGCGCCTGATGGAAGATATCTCCTATGACGCCTCCGAGAAGTCCGGCGAGACCTTTGTCATCGACACCGACTACGTCAACGCCCACCTCGGCAAGCTGATTGAAGACGAAGATCTGAGCCGCTTTATTCTGTAAGCGCGCCCCTCCCGATAAAACGCCTCCCTTCGCGGAGGCGTTTTTTATTTCTCCACCGCCTCCGTCATCTGCCCGAATTCTGGCCCTTATCTGCGGCAACCCGTTCAATCCCGGCGCATTTCCAAGCCTCCCCTTGCCAACGCCCGCCGTTTTTCATCCCTGCTGAAATCTGCTCAAAAAAAGATCTGTCTACTTCTGCGCAATTGATTTATACATACGTATAAATCAGATCGAAATCTGCGCAACAGGAACCCGAAAGATGAATCCCACCCGGCAAAAACTGCTCGATAACGGCCTCGCCATCGCCACCGAGAAGGGGCTGCGCGGCCTGACGGTGCGCGAGCTGGCAGCGGCGGCCGGGGTGAACCTCGGCTCCTTCGTCTACCACTTCGGCAACCGCGACGCCTTTATCGATGAGCTGGTGGAGCTCTGGTACGCCCCCCTCTATGGCGAGCTCAAGGCGGTGGCAGCCAAAGGCTCCTACCCCTCTGCCATCGCCATCTTTGAGGCGACCATGGAGGCGCTGATCGGGCTGGTGGCACGCCAGCGCGGCTTTATCAACCACTTGTTTGGCGATGCGCTGGCAGGTGAAGGGGCGGCCCAACGCTTTCTGCTCAGCCTGCCACGCCGTCATCCCCTGCTGCTGATCGAACAGGTACGGATGGCACAGGCGGAAGGGTCGCTGGTCGCGGGTCACCCGCTCCAGCTGATGATCTTCATCATGGGGTCGGTCGGCCTGCCGCTGGTGATCGCCGGCAGCGGTCGCCAGCTCGGCTGGCTGCCCGAACAGGCGGCCCCCTTTATCAGCCAGATAGACAACCCCGAGGCCGCCAGACAGCGGCTGGTATGGGCCCTGCGCGGCCTGCGCCCCACCGACATCAAGGAAGGAGACACGGCATGAAACAACCCATCGCCATCATCCCTATGGCAGCTCTGCTGCTGGCCGTTCTCAGTGGTTACCTCTGGTTGCAGTGCAATATTCCTCAAGGAGAAGCGCTATGAAGCAACGCATTGCAATCGTGGCCCTGCTGCTAACCGTTATCGGTGGTTATCTCTGGTGGCAGGGGCGCCCGGCTGACGGCTCCATCCTCTACGGCAACGTCGATATTCGCGACGTCAATCTGGCCTTTCGGGTCGGCGGCCGTGTCGATCAGGTACTGGTCGATGAGGGGGATAGGGTAAAAACCGGTCAACTGCTGGCCCGCCTCGATCCGGTTCCCCTCACCCACAGCCGCGACAGCGCCCGCGCCAATCTGGCTGCGCTCACTGCCGCCAACGCCTTGATCCACAAAGGCTATCGCAGCGAAGAGACCGACCGCGCCCGGGCCGCACTGGCCGCCGCCGAAGCCGCTGCGCTGGAGGCCGACCAGCAGTGGCGCCGCCAGAGCGCATTGGCAGCCACCGGCGCCATCTCCCGCGGTCAGCTCGATACCGCCCGCTCCCAGCGAGACCAGACCCAGGCGCAGGTGCGCTCCGCCCGCGAGCAGCTCGCCCAGCTCGAAACCGGCTATCGCCCGGAGGAGATCGCCCAGTCCGATGCCCAGCTGGAAGGGGCCAAAGCGGCGCTCGCCAGTGCCGAACTGGCGCTGGCAGACGCCAGCCTGACCGCGCCGAGCGACGGCATCATCATCAGCCGCGCCGTCGAGAACGGCAGCATGGTGCAGAGCGGAGCGACCGCCTTCAACCTCTCCCTGACCGCGCCGATCTGGGTGCGCGCCTATGTGGAGGAGCCCTGGCTCGGCCACTTCCCGAGCGGCGCCAGGGTGACCCTCACCACCGACTCGCGGCCGGATCAGCCCTATCACGGGGTGGTGGGCTTTGTCTCGCCGACCGCCGAGTTCACCCCGAAATCGGTGGAGACGCCAGACCTGCGCACTCACCTCGTCTACCGGCTGCGCATCGTGGTGCAGGACCCCGACCCGGCCCTGCGCCAAGGGATGCCGGTCACCGTCAGGCTGGCTCCATGAACAGCGCCATCTCCCTTGAGGGGCTCAGCAAACGCTTTGGCGAGCGGGTCGCCCTCAACGCCATCTCGGCCACCATTCCGACTGGCGGCATCACCGGGCTGGTGGGCCCCGACGGCGCGGGCAAGAGCACTTTGCTGCGCCTGCTGGCCGGTCTGCTGATCCCCGAAGCGGGCACCATCCGGGTGCTGGGGCTGGATCCGGTGAGCGAGGGGGATCTGCTGCGTCAGCGCCTCGGCTACATGCCCCAGCAGTTCGGCCTCTACGAGGATCTCAGCGTGCTGGAGAACCTCACCCTCTACGCTGACTTGCGCGGCGTACTGGAGCCGGAACGTACGCCCACCTTTGCTCGGCTGCTCGCCTTCACCGATCTCGCCCGCTTCACCGCGCGGCCGGCGGGCAAGCTCTCTGGCGGGATGAAACAGAAGCTCGGGCTGGCCTGCGCCCTGCTCGGCACCCCGGACGTGCTGCTGCTCGACGAGCCCGGAGTCGGGGTCGATCCCATCTCCCGCCGCGCCCTCTGGCAGATGGTGCGCGAGCTGGCCAGGGGGGGAATGACGGTGCTCTGGAGCACCGCCTATCTCGATGAGGCGGAGCTGTGCGACCACGTGCTGCTGATGGCGGATGGCGAGGTGCGCACCAGCGGCACGCCGGCCGATCTGATGGGGGCCATGGCCAGCCGCTGCTGGCTGCTGGAGGCGGGACAACTGGATGGCCGTGAGCGACGCGCCCTGCTGCGCCGGGCACTGGCTCACCCCGCAGTGATGGATGGCGCGGTGGCGGGGGAGCGGGTTCGCCTGCTGCTGCACCCGGGCATGACGCCCCCGCCGCTGGCGGAGCTGCAACTGGATTATCTGCAACGAGCTAATGGCGCCTTTCAACCGGCCCAGCCCCGGCTGGAGGATGCCTTTATCGACCTGCTCGGCGGCGGCCCCGGCGGGGAGTCGAGTCTGGCGGCCGGGATGCGGGAAGCCGAACTGCCGCAGGGAGTCTCCCCCGAAGCGGTGATCGAGGCGCGCCATCTCACCAAACGATTCGGCGATTTTGCCGCCACCGATGATGTCAGCTTTGCGGTGCGCCGCGGCGAGATCTTCGGCCTGCTCGGCCCCAACGGGGCGGGCAAGTCCACCACCTTCAAGATGGAGTGCGGCCTGCTGCGCCCGAGCGAGGGGCAGGCGCTGGTGACCGGCATCGATCTGGCCCACAGCCCCTCGGCGGCGCGCCAGCGCCTCGGCTACATGGCGCAGAAGTTCTCTCTCTACAAGCAGCTCACCGTGGCGCAAAACCTCTCCTTCTTCGCCGGTATCTACGGCCTGTTTGGCCGTCACCAGCAGACGCGGATCGACGCCATGGTGGCGGCCTTTGCCCTCACCCCCTGGCTCGATCAGAAGGCGGAATCCCTGCCGCTCGGCCTGCGCCAGCGCTTATCGCTGGCCTGCGCCCTGCTGCACGAGCCGCCGCTGCTGTTCCTCGACGAGCCCACCTCCGGGGTCGATCCGGTGACCCGGCGCGAGTTCTGGTCGCACATCAACGCGCTGGCCGACCACGGCGTCACCGTGCTGGTCACCACCCACTTTATGGACGAGGCGGAGTATTGCGACCGCATCGCCCTCATCTATCGCGGCAAGCTGCTGGCGCTCGGCACCCCGGACGACCTCAAGGGGCTGGCCGCCAAAGAGGCGGCGACCTCTTTGCCAACCGGCTCCTTGCCGACCTGTTCTTTGCCAACAATGGAAGAGGCCTTTATCACCCTGGTCGAGCGGGCCAGCGAGGAGGACGCATGAGCATCAACCGTCGGCGACTGCAGGCACTCTGCCGCAAGGAGACGCTGCAAATCGTCCGTGACCCGAGCAGCATCCTCATCGCCTTCATCATGCCGGTGGTACTGCTGGTGGTAATGGGTTACGCCATCAATCTGGATGTGGACCATCTGCGCCTCGGCATCTGGCGTACCGACAGCGGCGCCCCGGCGGTGCGGCTGGAGCAGGCCCTGCGCGGCTCTACCGCACTGGAGATCCACAGCGGCCCGAGCAAGGAGTCCCTGCTCGCCAGTCTGGCCCGTGGCGAGATCCGCGGCCTGCTGGTGATCGATGACGGCTTCTCCCGCGCCATGGCCGGTCAGGGCAATGGCACGCCGCAGGCGCTGCTGCTGACCGACGGCTCCGAGCCCAACACCGCCAACTTCGTCACCAACTATGTGCAGGGGATCTGGCAGGGGTGGCTCGCTGGCGAGGGGGTCGCCATGCCGGTGTCGATAGAGAGCCGCGCCTGGTTCAATCCGGCGCTGGTGAGCCGCAACTTTCTGGTGCCGGGCTCCATTGCGGTGGTGATGACCATCATCGGCGCCCTGCTCACCTCGCTGGTGGTGGCGCGGGAGTGGGAGCGCGGCACCATGGAGGCGCTGCTCGCCACTCCGGTCACCAAGGGGGAGCTGCTGCTCTCCAAACTGTTGCCCTACTATGGCCTTGGCATCATCGCCATGCTGCTCTGCCTGCTCTTCTCGGTGGCGGTGATGGGCGTGCCATGGCGCGGCTCCTTGGTGCTGCTCTTTCTGGTCACCAGCGTCTTTCTCGGCAGCGCCCTCGGACTCGGTCTGTTCCTCTCCACCGTGATGCGCAGCCAGTTCAATGCCGCACAAGCGGCGCTGATCGCCGCCTTTCTGCCCGCGGTGATGCTGTCGGGCTTCGTGTTCGAGATCGCCAGCATGCCGCCGCTGCTGCGGGCCATCACCCACCTCATTCCGGCCCGTTACTTCGCAAGCTCCTTGCAAACCCTCTATCAGGCGGGCAGCGTCTTCTCGATCCTGCTGGTCAACGGTTTCTGTCTGCTGCTGCTGGCGGGTTTCTGGCTGGCCCTGACCGCCCGCAAGACGCGGCGCACTCTGGAGTAACCCATGCTGATCCGACTCTGGTGGCTGATCCGAAAAGAGCTGCAGGCCCTGATGGGCAATACCCAGGGGCGCTTTCTGCTCATCATGCCGGTGCTGCTGCAGACCGCCCTCTTCCCGTTCGCAGCCACTCTGGAGGTGACCGGCAACACGCTGGCCATCTACAACCAGGATGGCGGTGCCCAGAGCCGCGAGCTGCTGGAGCGCCTCACCCATATGCCCGCCTTCACCACCATCATCCCGGTGCAAGGCGAGGCGGGCATGACCGAGGCCATCACCAGGCAGCAAGCGCTGCTCGGGCTGATTATTCCGGGGGATTTCTCGCGCCGGCTGGCGCGCGGCGAACCGGCCAAGGTGCAGCTGATTATCGATGGCCGCCGCTCCAACGGCGGTCAGGTGGCGGCGGGCTACATCAGTCAGGTGATTGCCCGCTGGCAAAGTGAGGGCAAGGGGCAACCCGAGCTGGCGGTACGCAACCTCTACAACCCCAACGTCGAGTTCCACTGGCATATCCTGCCGGCGCTGGTGGCCATCATCACCACCACCGGCTGTCTGATTGTCACCGCCCTCTCGGTGGCGCGGGAGCGGGAAGAGGGCACCTTCGATCAGCTGCTGGTCTCCCCCCTCACCGCAGGCTGGATCATGGCGGGCAAGGCAGTGCCCGGCATCATGGTGGCGGTGGGGCAAGGGTGCATAGTCGCGCTGGCCGCCCGTTTTGTCTTTCACCTCCCCTTTGCCGGCAGCCTCAGCCTGCTGATGGCGGGCATGGTCTGCTACGGGCTGGCGCTGGCCGGGATCGGGCTTTTTATCTCGTCGTTCTGCTCGACCCAGCAGCAGGCCTTTCTCGGGGTCTTCTCCTTCACCGTACCGGCGGTGATCCTCTCGGGTTACATCTCGCCGGTGGAGAATATGCCGCAACTGTTCCAGTGGCTGGCGGCCATCGACCCCCTCACCCACTTCATCGTGCTGCTCAAGGGGGTCTTCCTCAAGGGGTTCGACTGGTCGGCCGCCTGGCCCCTGCTCTGGCCGCTGCTCGCCATCGCCGGCGTCACCCTGTCGCTGGCGCTCGCCATGTTCCGCCGCCATATCGCCTGACGCGCCGCCTTGCTCAGCTGATGCCCATTGATGCCGGTCTCGCCAGTGCGAGGCCGGCCTTTTTTCGGCAGAAGTTTTCACTCCCCGGCAGTTGGTAAACCGGGCTTTCCCTCCACCATCCCTCACCCCGAGCCAGCCCAGAAATCATCAACTGGTATACCTATTTTTGCATATCTTTGAATTTTATCGAATTACCCCTGACGAGATATATAAATAGACACTTGATTTGCATCAATTGCCCGCCCCGACTGACTGGGTAGCCTAGCCCCAGAATGATGTTTTATTACTCCAAACTAGAGGCAATCATGAGCAAAGTCAGACTGGTCGTTGTGGGCAACGGCATGGTGGGGCACCGCTTCATCGAAGAGTTGATCGAGCGGGCCGACCCGGGCCGCTACGAGATCACCGTCTTCGGTGCAGAACCCCGCCCCGCCTACGATCGCGTCCATCTCTCCTCCTACTTCTCCCATCACACCAGCGAAGATCTCTCCCTCGTCAAACCCGGTTTCTACGACAAGCACGGCATCCGCCTGCTGCTCGGCGAAGCGGTGAAAACAATCGACAGGGCCAACCGCGAAGTGCACTCCAACAAGGGCACAGTGGTCGGGTACGACAAGCTGGTGCTGGCCACCGGCTCCTACCCCTGGGTGCCCTCCATTGCGGGCAGCCAGCACCACGAGTGCTTCGTCTATCGCACCATCGAGGATCTGAAAGCCATCCGCAGCGCCGCCAAGAGCGGCAAGAGCGGGGTGGTGATCGGGGGCGGTCTGCTTGGCCTCGAAGCGGCCGGTGCCCTCAAGGCACTGGGCCTCGAGACCCACGTGGTGGAGTTTGCTCCAGTGCTGATGGCCGAGCAGCTCGACGGTCAGGGCGGCCAGCTGCTGCGCCGCAAGATTGAATCCATGGGCGTGCAGGTACACACCAGCAAGAGCACCAGCGAGATCCTGATGCATGGCGGCGAGCAGGCGAAACACCGCCTCGCCTTCGCCGACGGCAGCCAGCTTGAGGTGGACGTAGTGGTCTTCTCCACCGGCATTCGCCCGCAAGATACTCTGGGCCGTTACGGTGATCTGGCCATCGCCGAGCGCGGCGGCATCGTCATCGATGATCACTGCCTCACCTCCGACCCCGACATCTACGCCATCGGCGAGTGCGCCGCCTGGCAGGGCCGCTTCTTCGGGCTGGTGGCACCGGGCTACAAGATGGCCCAGATCACCGTCGACCATCTGCTCGGCGGCGACAGCCGCTTCGAAGGGGCGGACATGAGCGCCAAGCTCAAGCTGCTCGGCGTCTCCGTCGGCTCCATCGGCGATGCCCACGGCCGCACTCCGGGCAGCCACAGCTATGTGTTTCAGGACGATCAGGCTGGCGTCTACAAGAAGATCGTGGTGAGCGAGGACAACAGCCGCTTGCTCGGCGCCGTGCTGGTGGGTGACGTGGAAGATTACAGCAACCTGCTGCAAATGATGCTCAACGCCCTGCCGCTGCCGAGCCACCCGGACACCCTGATCCTGCCCGCCTACGCCGGTGCCAAGCCGACTCTGGGGGTGGATGCCCTGCCGGAAAGCGCCCAGATCTGCTCCTGCTTCGACGTCTCCAAGGGCGACATCGCCCAGGCCGTCGCCGAGGGTCACACCACCCTCGCCGCCATCAAGCAGCACACCAAGGCCGGTACCGGCTGCGGCGGCTGCGTGCCGCTCATCAGTCAGGTGCTCAACGCCGAACTGGTGAAGCAGGGCATCGAGGTCAACAACCACCTCTGCGCCCACTTCCCCCACTCCCGTCAGGAGCTGTTCCATCTGGTCAAGGTGGAGGGGATCAAGAGCTTCGACGAGCTGCTGGCCAAACACGGTCAGGGCTATGGCTGCGAGGTGTGCAAACCGACCGTCGGCTCCATCCTCGCCTCCTGCTGGAACGAGCATGTGCTGAGCCCGCGCAACATCCCGTTGCAGGACACCAACGATATCTTCCTCGGCAACATGCAGAAGGACGGCAGCTACTCCGTCATCCCGCGCATGGCCGGTGGCGAAGTGACTCCGGAAGGGCTGCTGGCGGTGGCCGAAGTGGCCCGCGACTACAAGCTCTACACCAAGATCACCGGCGCCCAGCGCATCGGCCTGTTCGGGGCCCAGAAGGATGATCTGCCCGCCATCTGGCGCAAGCTGCTGGCGGCCGGTTTCGAGACCGGTCAGGCCTACGCCAAGGCGCTGCGCATGGCCAAGACCTGCGTCGGCAGCACCTGGTGCCGCTTCGGCGTGCAGGACAGCGTTGGCCTCGGGGTCTTCCTCGAGAACCGCTACAAGGGGATTCGCACCCCGCACAAGATGAAGTTCGGCGTCTCCGGCTGTACCCGCGAGTGTGCAGAAGCGCAGGGCAAGGACGTCGGCATCATCGCCACCGACGCGGGCTGGAACCTCTATGTGGGCGGCAACGGCGGCATGAAGCCGCGCCACGCCGACCTGCTGGCGTCTGACCTCGACCGCGAAACGTTAGTCCGGTTGATAGACCGCTTTATGATGTTCTACGTCACCAGCGCCGACAAACTGCAACGCACCTCGGTCTGGCTCGGCAATCTGGAGGGGGGCGTCGACTACCTGCGCGAGGTGATCGTCGACGATAAGCTGGGGCTGGCCGAGACGCTGGAGCGCGATATCCAACGCCTTATCGACAGCTACGAGTGCGAATGGTCGCGCACCCTCAACGAAGAGCAAGCGTTGCAGCGCTTCAGCCACTTCATCAACAGCGACAAGCGCGACCCGGACGTTCAGTTCGTCAGCGAACGCGACCAGCACCGACCGGCCACCCCGGCCGAGCGCATCCCCGTCTACCAGATCGAGGTGGAGACCAAATGATGAAACTTGCCTGCCAACTCAACGACATACTCCCTGGCACCGGCGTCTGTGCTCTGCTGGAAGGGCGCCAGATCGCCCTGTTCCGCCCGAGCGCGGCGGCCGAGGTATTCGCCATCGACAACCGGGATCCCTTCTTCGCCGCCAACGTGCTGTCGCGGGGCCTGATCTGCGAACACGACGGCGAACTCTGGGTGGCCAGCCCGCTCAAGAAGCAGCGCTTTCGTCTGAGCGATGGCCACTGTTTCGACAACCCTGTGATGTCGGTTCACAGCTATCCCGTTGAAGTGCGCGACCAGCAGGTCTGGGTCGCCGTCTAAAGCCGATTTCACTCTCTTTCGGGCTGCCTGCAGGCAGCCCTTTCAAGGACTCACAAGATGTACACGGAAACCATTAACAAGTGCGCCGCCAACGCGGCCCGCATCAACCGCTTCGAGCGGGATGACAAGCTCGGCTTCTGGCTCAGCTCCGCCATGGCGGGGGCCTATGTGGGCCTCGGCATCATCCTGATCTTCACCCTCGGCAATCTGGTGGATCCGAGCATCCGGCCGCTGGTGATGGGGGCGACCTTCGGCATCGCCCTGACGCTGGTGATCATCGCCGGCTCCGAGCTGTTTACCGGCCACACCATGTTCCTTACCTTCGGGGTGAAGACGGGCAAGATCACCATGGCCGACCTGCTGCGCATCCTGCCGCAGACCTGGGCGGGCAACCTGATTGGCTCCGTCGTGGTGGCACTCATCTACTCCTATGGCGGCAGCCTGCTGCCGGACGCGGGCAGCCTGGCGCACAAGGTGGCACTGGCCAAGACCCAGGCACCGGCGCTGACCCTGTTCATGAAGGGCGTGCTGTGCAACTGGCTGGTCTGCCTCGCCATCTGGATGGCGCTGCGCACCGAAGGGGCCGCCCGCTTCATCGCCATCTGGTGGTGCCTGCTCGCCTTTATCGCCTCCGGCTACGAGCACTCCATCGCCAACATGACCCTGTTCGCCCTCTCCTGGTTTGGTGCCCACTCCGAGGCCTACACCCTGGGCGGCATCGGCCACAACCTGCTGTGGGTGACCCTGGGCAACACCGTCTCCGGTGCCCTCTTTATGGGCCTTGGCTACTGGTATGCCACCCCCAAGGCTGAGCGCCCGGTCGCGGTGAGCAAAGCCACCACCACCGCCAACCAGACCCAAACAGCCTGATCCGGAGGCCCCATGGACTACTTGCCCATCTTTTGCCGACTCGACAACAAACCCGTGCTGCTGGTCGGCGGCGGCGAGGTGGCGGAGCGCAAGGCGCGCCTGCTGCTGGATGCCGGTGCTCGCCTCACCGTCGTAGCGCCCGAGCTCGACCCCGAGCTGGCGGAACTGGCTGCCAACGGGAGCATAGAGTGGCTGGCCGGTGAATTCGCGCCGCAGCAACTGGCGGGCAAGTGGCTGGTGGTGGCCGCCACCGATCGGCGCGAGGTGAACGCCCTGGTCTACCAGAGCGCCAATCAGGCGCGGATCTTCGCCAACGTGGTGGATGACCCGAAACGCTCCAGCTTCATCATGCCGTCGATCATCGACCGTTCGCCGCTGATGGTGGCCATCTCCTCCGGCGGCAAGGCCCCGGTGCTGGCCCGCTTGCTGCGGGAAAAACTGGAAGCCCTGCTGCCCCAGCATCTGGGTGCCGTCGCGGCCTTCGCTGGCAGCCTGCGGGAGCGGGTCAAGGCCCGCTTCGCCAGCATGGGCGAGCGGCGCCGCTTCTGGGAGCGGCTGCTCGGGGCGGAGCGGCTCGGGCAGGCGCTGGCACGGGGGGATCACGCCTCTGCCCACCAGCTGGCCGACCACCTGTTTGCCGACGAGAGCCACAGCGCTGGCGAAGTGGTGCTGGTGGGAGCAGGCCCCGGCGATCCGGGTCTGCTCACCCTGCACGCCCTGCGCCAGATGCAGCAGGCGGACGTGGTGGTCTATGACCGGCTGGTCTCGGACGAGGTGATGGCGCTGGTGCGCCGGGATGCCAAACGCATCTTCGTCGGCAAGCAGGCGGGCAACCACTGCGTACCGCAGGAGGGGATCAACCAGCTCTTGCTGGAGGAGGCGAAGAAGGGGCAGCGAGTGGTGCGGCTGAAGGGGGGCGACCCCTTTATCTTCGGCCGTGGCGGCGAGGAGCTGGAGACGCTCGTTGGCAGCGGCATCGGCTTTCAGGTGGTGCCCGGTATCACCGCGGCCAGCGGCTGCGCGGCCTACGCCGGTATTCCGCTGACCCATCGCGACCACGCCCAGAGCGTGCGCTTCGTCACCGCTCACGGCAAGGGGGGCGCCCGGGATCTCGACTGGCCGCTGCTGGCCAAAGACAAGCAGACCCTGGTGTTTTACATGGGGCTCTCCTCCTGCGCCACCATTCGCGAGCAGTTGCTGGCCCACGGCAAGGCAAGCAATACGCCGGTGGCGCTGATCGAGCGCGGCACCCAACCCTGCCAGCGGGTCATTCGCGGCACTCTCGAAGAGTTGCCCGCGCTGGCGGTGGGGGTCGAGAGTCCGGCGCTGATCATGGTGGGCTCGGTGGTGACGCTGGCCGACCAGCTCGCCTGGTTTGGCTCGGCACCACAGGCTCAGCGCGCCCTCGCCTGAGGGATTCTCGGCAAACGATCATGAGGCCACCAGCTGGTGGCCTCACTTTTACCTCCCTCTTCTCCCATCACGGTCATAACCTGCTGTTTTAAGTCTGGTATCCTATGGGCATTGAGCCCTTGGCTACCCTCTCAGGAATTCATCCCATGTCTCTTCCCATCAAGAACAGCGCCAGGCAGCGCGCGGATGACAGATCTCGCATTCTCACCCTGCTGCTGCGCGATGACGCCCTCACCGACAGCTTGCTCGACCCGCAGGTGGTGCAGGATGCCGAGCAGCGCGATCAGACCAGCGAACTCACCGCGCTGGTCAACGGGCTGCCCGCCGCCGACGTCGCCGATGCACTGGAGTCGCTGCCGCCCGATGAGCGTCATGCCCTGTGGGCACTGGTGGAGGAGGAGAAGCGCGGCCAGATTCTGGTCGAAGCGTCGGAGACGGTGTGGGACAGCCTGATCAGCGGGATGAGCGACAAGGAGCTGCTGCACGCCCTGCGCACCCTGGATATCGACGACCAGATCTATCTGGGCCAATACCTGCCGCGCAACCTGATGGGGCGGCTGCTCACCTATATGGCCCCCGAAGAACGGGATCGGGTGCGGGAGGTGATCCGCTACGGCAAGCACACCGTCGGCGCCATGATGGACTTCGAGATCATCACCATCCGCCCCGAGGTGAGTCTGGCCACGGTGCAGCGCTATCTGCGGCTGCGCGGCAAGATCCCCGCCAACACCGACAAGCTGTTCGTCATCGACAGGCGCAACCATCTGCTGGGGGAGCTGGCCCTCACCACTGTGCTGCTGCACAAGCCCGCCACCTTGGTGAGCGACGTGATGGAGCGGGATCCGGTCACCTTCGATCCGGAGGATAACGACGAAGCAGCCGCCCGTACCTTCGAGCGGGATGACCTGCTCTCCGCCGCCGTAGTGGATGGCAAGGGCAAGCTGATGGGCCGCCTCACCGTCGAAGAGGTGGTGGATCTGGTCTATGAGGAGAGTGACACCGACCTGCGCCGGATGGGGGGTATCAGCGAGGATGAAGACGTGTTCGCCCCTGTCTCCAAGGCGGTCAAGACCCGCTGGGCCTGGCTGGCGCTGAACCTCTGCACCGCCTTTGTCGCCTCGCGGGTGATCGGCATGTTCGAGCACACCATCTCCCAGCTGGTGGCGCTGGCGGCCCTGATGCCTATCGTCGCCGGGATCGGCGGCAACACCGGCAACCAGACCATCACCATGATAGTGCGGGCGCTGGCGCTGCAGCACATTCAGGCGGGCAACCTCTCCTTCCTGCTGCTGCGGGAACTCGGGGTCGCCTTTATCAACGGGCTGGTGTGGGGTGGCACCATGGGGCTTGCCACCTATCTGCTCTATCAGGATGCGGCGCTCGGCGCGGTGATGACCCTGGCCATGATGCTCAACCTGCTGGTGGCCGCCCTGATGGGGGTCATCATCCCCATGACCATGACTCGCCTCGGCCGCGATCCGGCGGTGGGGGCCAGCGTGATGATCACCGCCATCACCGACACCGGCGGCTTCTTTATCTTCCTCGGGCTGGCGACCATTTTCCTGCTGTAACCAGCCACTCAATCCATAAAAAAACAGGCCCACCGAAGTGGGCCTGCTGTTATCTGTGTGATCGGGAATATCGCAATAAAAGGCGCTACTCCCGCTCCTTCACATAGGGGGTGCCGAGCGCCTTGGGTGCCACGGCGCGGCCGATAAAGCCGGCCAGCAGGAACACGGTCAGGATGTAGGGCAGTGCCTCGATGGCCTGCACCGGAATGGCGAAGCCACCGATGCTGACCCCTTGCAGGCGGATGGCGACCGCATCGAGGAAGCCGAACAGCAGACAGGCAGCCATGGCATTCCAGGGGCGCCACTTGCCGAATACCAGCGCCGCCAGCGCCATAAAGCCCTTGCCCGCACTCATGTTGGGGATGAACTGAGCCGTCTGGGCCACCGCCAGATAGGTGCCACCGATACCGGCCAGCAGGCCGCCGATGATGAGCGCGGTGTAGCGCATCCGCACCACCGAGATACCGGCGGTATCGACCGCTGCGGGTGCCTCGCCCACCGCCCGCAGACGCAGACCGAAGCGGGTACGGAACATCACCCACCAGGCCAGCGGTACGCAGGCAAACGCCACGTACTCCAGCAGGGAGTGGCCGCTCAGCAGCTCGCTGTAGAGCTGGCCGATCACCGGCACATCCCACAGCTCCTTGGCATAGGGCAGATCGATGGGGGCGAAACGGGCATCACCGGAGAGTGCCGGAGTCTGACCACCCTGATCGAACCAGTAACGGCCCAGGGTCACGGTCAGACCGGCAGCCAGAATGTTGATGGCCATGCCGCTCACCACCTGATCACCGCGGTGGGTGATGGTGGCAAAGCCGTGCATCAGGGCGAACAGGATGGAGACACCCACCCCGGCACCCAGACCTACCCAGGCAGAACCGGAGACCGCAGCCGCCGCACCACTGGCGAACGCCGCCGCCAGCAGTTTGCCTTCCAGCGCGATGTTGACCACCCCGGAGCGCTCGCAAAACATACCGGCCATGGCGGCCAGAATGAGGGGCGGCGCAGTACGGATGGTCGCATCCAGCATCAGGATCAGAATTTCAAACATGATCAGACTCCTTTAGCTTGCGCGGCTGAGCGGTTGGCAAATGCCAGATAGAGCTGCTCGATGCGCGGACGCATCATGTGCTCAAGGGCGCCACAGAACAGGATCACCAGACCCTGCAACACCACCACGATGTTGCGGTCGACACCGAACTCGAAGCTGAGCTCGGCGCCCCCCTGATAGAGGAAACCGAACAGCAGGCTGGCGATGATGACGCCGACCGGATGGTTGCGCCCCATCAGCGCCACCGCGATACCGGTGAAGCCGAACCCTTCCACGAAGTTGAGCTTGATCTGGTGCAGTTCCCCCTGCAGCACGTTGAGGGCGAAGAAGCCCGACAGCATGCCGGAGATCACCATCGCCAGGATCACCACCTTGGGATAGGAGATACCGGCATAGGCGGAGGCGCTTTGGCTGGCGCCGACCGAGCGGATCTCGTAACCCCAGCGGGTGTGCCAGATAAAGACCCACACCAGCGCCGCACAGATCAGCGCCCAGAAGAAGCTGATGTTGAGGGGACTGTTGGGGATATCCATCCCGAACAGGCTCGCCATCCCGCTCATCTTGGGCAGCCAGCTTGCCTCGGCAAACACCTTACTCTCGGTCGCCATCGAACCGGGCGGCTTGAACACCTCCACCAGCAGATAGGCCATCAGCGAGGCGGCGATGAAGTTGAACATGATGGTGGTGATCACGATATGGCTGCCGCGCTTGGCTTGCAGCCAGGCCGGAATAAAGGCCCAGGCCGCACCGAACAGACCACCGGCAATGATGGAGAGCGGCAACAGCAGGGCAAACGGCAGCACATCGCCGAGCGTCAGACAGACCAGACCGACACCGAGACCGCCGATATAGGCCTGACCTTCACCACCGATGTTGAACAGACCGGCGTGGAAGGCGACCGCCACCGACAGACCGGTAAAGATAAAGCCGGTTGCGTAGTAGAGGGTGAAGCCGACCCCTTCACCGGTGCCGAACGCGCCGTACCACATGATCTTGGCGGCATCGACCGGGTTGATGTCGAGGTAGTAGAACAGGATGGCCGACACCAGGAAGGCCAGCAGGATATTGACCGCAGACAAGACGCCTACGGAGACCCAGGCAGGAATACGTACTTGGCTCATCAGTGGGCCTCCTTGGCTACTTCATCGGGAACGATATTCGCCATCATCAGACCAATGGTGCGCTCATCCGCCTTGGCACCATCCAGCTCACCGACGATGCGACCGTCGGCAATGACCAGAATCCGGTCAGCGAGGCTCATGATCTCGTCCAGCTCCACCGAGACCAGCAAGACGGCCTTGCCCTTGTCGCGCATGGCGATGATCTGCTGGTGGATATACTCGATGGCGCCGATGTCGACCCCGCGGGTCGGCTGGCCGATCAACAGCACATCCGGGTCCTGCTCCACTTCACGGGCGATCACCAGCTTCTGTTGGTTGCCACCGGAGAAGTTGGCGGTCTTGTGATCGGGATGGGGCGGGCGCACGTCCCACTTCTCCATCTTGGCCTGACAATCCTGCTGGATCGCCTCCTTGTTCTGCAGCCATCCCTTGTTGTATTGCGGGCGGCGGTGATAACCGAGAATAAAGGCCTCTTTCGCCTCGAAGCGGTTGATCAGCCCCATCTTGTGGCGATCTTCCGGCACATGACCGAGGCCGTAGTTGCGCACCAGCTCCGGATCGGCCGGTTGCTCCGCGCTCACCTTGTGCACGCCGCTGCGACTGCTGATGGTGAAACCACCCTTGCTCGGTTTGAGAATGCCACCAAGCAGGCTGAGCAGTTCGGACTGACCATTGCCGGAGACCCCGGCGATGCCGACCACTTCACCGGCCCGCACCTCGAAGCTGACCGATTTGACCCGCTCCACCTTGCTGGCGTCGAAGTAGCTGAGCCCTTCGATCTTCAGCTTGGCTTCACCGGGCTGGGTTGGCCCCTTGTCGACCTTGAGGCGCACCTTGCGGCCCACCATCAGTTCGGCCAGTTGCTCTTTGTCGGTATCCTTGGTGGCAACGTGCGCCACCATCTCGCCACGGCGCATGATGGAGACCTGATCGGTAATGGCCAAGATCTCCCGCAGCTTGTGGGTGATGAGGATGATGGTTGCCCCCTGATCCCGCAGCTTTTTCAGCACCTCGAACAGGTGATCCGCCTCTTGCGGGGTCAGTACCCCGGTCGGCTCGTCGAGGATCAGGATGCGGGCGCCGCGATAGAGCGCCTTGAGAATTTCGACCCGCTGTTGCAAACCCACCGGCAGATCTTCGACCTTCTCGTGCAACGGCACGTCGAGGCCATAATCCCGCGCCAGTTCGCCCAGCAGCTTTTCGGCTGACGCCACGCTCTGCTGAAGGTGCCAGCCGTTCTCAGCGCCGAGGATGACGTTTTCCAATACGGTGAAGTTATTGACCAGCATGAAGTGCTGGTGAACCATGCCCACGCCTGCGGCAATCGCATCTTGTGAGCCATGGGGATTGAACGGTTTCCCGTCGATCAGCATCTCGCCTTTGTCGGCATGGTAGAAACCATAAATGATGCTCATCAGGGTGGACTTACCGGCGCCATTTTCGCCGACAATGCCGTGGATACTGCCTTTGCGAACCTTAAGGTCGATCAGCTTGTTGGCGTACACTTCGCCGAACCGCTTATCGATACCTCTTAATTCGATGGCATAGCGATCTGTCTGGTCCATGATGCAGCCCTGCGTTTCATGAAATAAGACTAAAAACCGGCCCGTGCGGGCCGGTGGTGCGTTGAGAGTCGTAGCAACTATCTAATTAGTATTTGCAGGTGTTGTCGCTCATGTAGTCATGAACTTTAACCTTGCCAGAGATGATCTCTGCCTTGATGGCATCCACCTTGGCTTTCATTTCCGGGGTGATCAGCTTCTCGTTGTCCTTGTCGAGAGCCCAATCCACACCGCCTTCGGCCAGACCCAGGTTCTTGATACCCGGCTTCCACTCGCCTTTGGCAGCGTCATCCCAGGTTTGGTAAGCGGCCAGACCCACAGACTTGACCATGGAGGTCAGCATGGTGCCCGGTTGCAGGTGGTTCTGGTTGGAGTCCACACCGATGGCGAACTTGCCGCTGTCCTTGGCTGCCTGATAGACACCGATACCGGTGCCACCTGCGGCGGCATAAACCACGTCAGCGCCTTTGGCGAACTGGGACTTGGCCAGCTCGGCACCTTTGGCCGGGTCAGCAAACGCGGCCGGGGTTGAGCCCGCCATGTTCTGGTACACCTCGATCTTCGGATTGACGTACTTGGCACCCTGCTCGTAACCGCACTGGAATTTGCGGATCAGCGGGATATCCATGCCGCCCACGAAGCCGACCTTGCCGCTCTTGGAGGCGATGGCAGCCAGCGCGCCCACCAGGAAGGAACCTTCATGCTCCTTGAAGATGACGGACTGGACGTTCGGCTTGTCGACCACCATGTCGATGATGGTGAACTGGGTTTTCGGGAACTCGGTCGCCACTTTCTCGACGGCAGAGCCCATGTTGAAACCGACCGCGACGATCGGGCCGTTGCCACGGCTGGCCAGACGACGCAGACCCTGCTCGCGCTGGGCTTCGTTCTGGGGTTCAAACTCTTTGACCTTGACCCCTTTGTCCTTGTTGTAGAGCTCGACGCCGTTACGGAACACGGCTTCGTTGAATGATTTGTCATACTTGCCCGCGGTGTCATAAATGACGGCCGGCTCGGAAGCAGCCTGAGCGGAGAGGGCAGCGAGAGTGAGGGAGGCCACGGTGGCCAGCTTGAGCACTTTAGTCACGATCGTATCCTTGATTGTTATTAAGTGAGGGAACTTGCTTGCCTGTCAGAACAGGCTATCTAGCACGCAGGCTTACTCTAAGTCAGCCCCGATGCGGGTCAAGCAAATGATAAGGGAAAAACGTTTGCGTTAACGGTTTGAATTATAAGCAAATAACCTTATAAGCAGTTGTTTTTTAGCTGCTTTTTAGTTTTTTATGCTACCAACAAAAAGACCCAAACGACATTTCACTTATTGTTCAGCAACTTACTGTAAACCGTTTTCCCCTTTTATTCATCCGCCCCCCCTGCCAGCCCGTGATCCGGCTCGCAAAATCCCCACAAACCGCGCGAGCAAGGGTTGGCTACAGCTGGAAACCTCGGCGCCCTCCTCTTTCTGCGCCAGCCAAAAATGGCCGCACCGGCGCCCCCGCAAGCCCCCATCT
>NZ_CDBR01000033.1 GCF_000819685.1 Aeromonas allosaccharophila
GGTGCGGGGAGTAATCTGGCCCTGCGGGTTGAGCAGGGTGCCATCCATATCCAATGCGATCAGCTTGTACATCTCTCACTACCTGAGTCTGGGTGGCCCGCCCGGTGGGGCCAAGGAAGTGGCGAGTGTAGCGAAAATTGGCGGCGGGATCACGGGCGACGGGCTGGTCTTGCTTTAGCTGTGCCCCTCGTACGGGGTCATCTCCAGTGCTTCGTCGTGGATGGCCAGGCGAGTGGGTCCCCGGGTGATGGTGACCCTGCGCTTGAAGCTGGCCATCTCGACCTCGATGCCGGAGAAGAGGTGTTGGGTGGCAATAACCTCCATTTGTGCCATCAAGTTTTGCAGCTCTTCAGAATTTGCTGTGAGCTGCTCGTGGATCAGGGTCAGCTCGGCAAGATGGTGATCCCGGATCGGTTTGATTTTGCGCAGGGTTTCCGGGTTGCGCTTGTCGCCGGGCAGTTGCAGCAGTTTCATCACCAGCGCTTTGATCTTGTCGAGCTGGGCCTGACACTCCAGCTGGCGCAACTTGAGCTGGTGCTCCTGCTCCTTGTGGGTGAAGTAGCCGCCGAGGATCTGCAGCCGGGTATGGTTGGCGGCCTCGGCACCCAGACTCGGCGCCATGATCAGGCGATTGGCAATGCTGGTACCCCCCAGCAGATTGCCTTTGCGCATGTTGCTATCGCCCACCTTGATATCTTGTCCGCTGCGGCTGTAGCAGTGGCTGAGCTGGCTCTGGATCTGGATATCCCCCCCCGCTTCCAGTTGGGCATATTGGGCGTAGCTGGCGTGGATCTCCCCCTGGGCATTGAGCTGGCAGAGGTACTCACCCTGTTCGTTGCGGCGGCCAATGATGCCGTGGCGTACCGTGATGCTGCCCCCCGCCTCGATCAGGCCCCCTTCGATAAAGCCGCCGATGACGATGTCGCCGCTGACCCGCACTTTCATGCCGGGGTTGACGTCACCGCTGACGATTAATCCCCCTTCAAACGCAATGTGACCGTGACGGGCATCCACCTGCTTGACGCTGAGCACCTCGTCCACCTTCATGCCCGCCTTCTCCTGACAGGGCAGTCCGGCGCGACTGGCGATCAGCAGGTCGGGATCGTCGGGAGAGATATAAGTGCCCTCACCTGCGCTCATCGGGCTGTCCTTGCCATCTTTGGCGGGCAGATCCTGACCGGTCACGGTAAAGCCGGGTACGCCCTGGGTGGCTGGGTGGCGGCGCATCAGCTGGGCGCCGGCTTTGACGGTGACGATGGAGCCGAGATCCCGCAGGTCGACTTTGCCATGATCCAGCTCCTGCGGTTTGAGGATCCGCTCGGCCGGGGTCTCCACCAGCCGCTCATAGCGGGTGTCCTGACCATTGACGGCAGGCTGGCCACGGGCAATCACCAGCTTGAGCAGGGTGCCGGGGGCCGCCTCCTTGGCCGATTGAATAGCGGCGGTGAGTAGCTGCTCGCTGACCCCCTGTTTGATCTCGCTGAGAGCGATCGCCTCTTGCAGCTGTTCCAGTGTCACATACTTGCCCCCCCAGTCGGCGGTGATCTGGGCGATGGCACTCATGCGCTCCTTCTCTATCATCACGGCGAGTCGGGCATCCTGACGTTTACCGACAGGGATCGGGCTGGCGGGCACGGGGGCGGCGGGGTTGGTGAGCAGGGTATTGAGCAGGCTGATGGCCTGTTTGATCCCCTCATTCAGCGGCTGATAGCGGCGACAGTTGGAAGCGAGCAGCAGAGCCTGCACATCCTGTTCCGTGACCGGTTTGGTGAGACCGGCGGCAATCCGCAGGCAGACCAGTTCCATGTCGTTTGATAGCAGCAGCCACTCTTTGCTTAACACCGTATCTCCTTGCCAGGTGGGGAGAGGGAGGCTCGGTTTTTCCCCTCTACTGTCATTTAATCTCTCAATGATTAATAAAGCGAGTCGTCAATCTTGAGAGTGGGCAGTATTCAGATATTTCTTCTGAATGGTCAATGGATTGAGGTCAAATCGGTGATGATGGCCGGATAAATTCGGGCGTTGTTCGGCAATGGGGCAGGGTGGCTCGCCGGATCGCGGCAGGGGCGCTTTGCCAGCGACATGGGGAGTGCTGGCAGGGGGAGGCATTGTGGTTATCAGCTGCGCTGCGTCGTTCTGGTCAACGTGAGGAATCACCGAGTACCGGCTCGCCCAGCAGATGGCGGCGCAGCATGTCGAGCGCGGCAAAGGCGAGGATCTTGCGGCGGCTCTCCGGGTCGGGATGGCTGACCTTGACCGTCTGGCCAATTTGCTGGCCATCGGCGCAGAGCTGCAGTGGCACACCCTCTGCCCCCTCTCGCCCTATGGTCAGTTGCAGACCCGTATCGGCTATCGGCAGCCGGGCCAGATCGTCGGCCAGTTGCGTGCTGAAGCGGGCCTCCAGCCGGGAATGGCCGTGACAAAGCGTCAGTAGTGCGCCGCCACTCTCCCCCTCCAGCAGCGTCAGTGGCCTACCTTGCAGCAGCGCGAGGATCTGCTGCGCCGGCTCCGTATCGCCGCTGCCAACCAGCCAGGGGCGGATCCTGTTCAGCAGTCTGCGCTCGGCGCTATTCATGTCAGCGGCGCTGGCGCCGTGGCCGATCAGTTTCAGCTCGATAAGGGGCATGGCGGAGCGGTAACCCAGCTCGATACCGGTGGGCCAGGGGGCGGCATCCAGCATATCGCTGAGGGCAGATTCCGAGACGCCGAAGGTGTAAAAGCGACGCAGCTCGGTATCGACCTGTGCTCCGGCCAGCGCCTTGAGGGGCGGCAGAATCTGCTCTCGCACCATCTGCTTGAACTCGAACGGCACGCCTGGGGTGAAGAAGAGCTGGCTCTGGCCACTTCGCACCACAAAGCCGCAGGCGGTGCCAACCGGGTTGTCGAGGATTTCGCACCCCTGTGGCAGCCATGCCTGTTTGGCATTGCTTTGTGCCATGGGGCGGCCACGGCTGGCGTAGCGGGCCGTGATGGTAGCAAGCCAGTCGGGGAAGAGGGTGAGCGGCTGGTCAAAGGCCTCGGCGGCGGCCTGAGCGGTGAGATCGTCGGCAGTGGGCCCGAGCCCGCCACACACCAGCACCACCTCGGTGCGGCTGGCACTCTCTTGCAGCACCGTTTTCAGGTCGGCGAGGTTGTCACCCACCGTCAGGCGACGGCGCACCTGCCACCCCTGTTCCAGCAGCAGAGCGCTGAGCCAGGCCGCGTTGGTATCCACCACCAGACCCGTCACTATTTCGTCTCCGGTACTGATGATCTCGATACGCATGGCGGGCTCCTTGGATTAAACGGGTGGCAACGGTTGGCCTCGGGCCAACACAATCAGGCTTTGTTGTGCTCGAAGTAGTAGCTGATCCGGGTACGCGGATTGAGGTACTCGAACACGGCGGGCGGCAGCCGTTTGGGGTGGATCACCTTGGCAATCGACAGTTCGGCTTGCTGCAGGTCGATGATGGCCGCTTCCTGACGGGGAATGCGCGGATCGTAGACCAGCACCGAGGGGTAGAGCAGGCGGGAAGCGTTGACCGACATCACCAGCCCCACCTGACCGTTGGAGAGTTGCACCACGCTACCGGGGGGATAGATCCCCATCAACCGGATCAGCATGCTGAGGTACTCCGGATTGAACTGCGCCTTGCGCTGCTTGTAGAGGCCGCTCAGGGCCGAGTAGGGCACCTTGGCCTGCATGTGGCAGAGGTTATCGTACTCGTTGATCAGCGACACCATCTGGGTCAGCGGATCGAGCTGGCCAGCCTTGAGCCCTTCCGGCCCGCTGCCATCGAGATATTCGTGGTGATGGAGCACGATCCCCTTCGCCTCGGCTGGGAAATCCTTGGCCAGATTGAGCAGATCCAGCCCGTAGCGCGGGTGCTGGGCCATCAGGTTCTGTTCCGGCTTGGTCAGCGGCTCGGTCTTGCGCAGGATCTGGCTCGGGATCTTCAATTTACCAATGTCGTGGAATAGAGCCCCCATGCCGACCTGACGGATCTCGTCGGCCGTCATGCAGCACTCCTTGGCCAGCAGCATGCTGAGCACGCTCACATTGAGGGAGTGGAAGTAGAGGTTGTTTCCATCCTCGCTGTCGGAGACCAGATGGAGCACCATCTCGTCCACCGAGAGCAGCTGTTCTGTCATTGCATTGACCAGCTCCTGCGCCTCGCCGATGGCATTGAGGGGGCGGGACTGGATCTTGCTCATCACGCTGCGCACCTGCGCCAGCGACTGCTGGAACTGTTTCTCGCACTGCTGCAGGTTGCGGCGATAGAGTTGCAACTGCTCGATGCGGCGATCCTTCTCCTGCTGCATCTGGGCCTGGCGCTGGGCGGCGTCTGCGCTCTCTTGTTGCTGAGGCTGTACCTGATTGAGAGGCTTGGGCGGAACGTCGCTCTTGTCGGGAATGATGGTGACCAGTTTCAGGCCGAGACGGCGGATCAGCTCGATCTCTTCTTCACTTTTGATTTTGAAGCTGGAAAACAGGAACGGGTGTTCGCGCCACCCCAGTGGCAGGGATACATAGTTGCCGACTTGCAGTCGATCTACGGAAATCTTGATACCGGTCATTATCTTGGAAGCAGGAGACACACTGAGCCGTATGCTAGTCAAAGGCGGGGGTGAATACAAAAGGTATCTGATGACAGGGCAGGAGCTTTATTATAGGCTTCTGGATGTCCAGACATATTTACTGATGCAGTACAGGGAGTAAGCATGCCGATCAAGATCCCGGATCAGTTACCCGCCGCCGAAGTGCTGGGGCAGGAGAACATCTTCGTGATGACGGAATCCCGGGCCGTCACCCAGAACATCCGCCCGCTGCGGGTGCTCATCCTCAACCTGATGCCAAAAAAGATTGAGACCGAGATCCAGCTGATGCGGATGCTCTCCAACTCGCCGCTGCAGGTGGATGTGGATCTGCTGCGCATCGATGACAGGGAGTCAAAGAACACGCCGCAGGCCCATCTGGAGAACTTCTATCACGACTTCGAGCAGGTGCGCGGCAACAACTACGACGGCATGATCATCACAGGGGCGCCGCTCGGGCTGGTGGAGTTCGAGGAGGTGGTCTACTGGCCGCGCATCGTCGAGATCATCGAGTGGTCCCATCAGCATGTCACCTCCACCCTGTTCCTCTGTTGGGCGGTGCAGGCGGCGCTGAAAGCTTTGTATGGCATGGAGAAGCAGACCCACGGCGAGAAGCTCTCCGGGGTTTATCGCCACCATCGCCTCGATGAGCACGAGCCACTGCTGCGCGGTTTCGATGACGAGTTCGTCGCCCCCCACTCCCGTTACGCGGCGTTTGATGGCGATCTGATCCGTGCCCAGACCGACTTGCAGATTTTTGCCGAGTCAGAAGAGGCGGGGGTCTATCTGGCGGCGACCAAGGATTGTCGTCAGGTGTTTGTCACCGGGCACCCGGAGTACGATGCCCTGACGCTGGACGGGGAGTATCAGCGGGATCTGGCGGCAGGGCTCGACCCGGCCATTCCGGTCAACTACTACCCGAATAACGATCCGGGCAAGACCCCGCGCGCCAGCTGGCGCAGCCATGGTCATCTGCTGTTTGCCAACTGGCTCAACTACTACGTTTATCAGCTCACCAGCTATCGGGTGGAAGATATCGGCAAGGTCTTCACCTACGACCAGGGAGGCAAGTAGTCAGTCGCCCTGCGCCAGCCGCTCGGCCAGCTGGTCGAGCCACTGGCGGTGGCAGGCCAGGGTAAACGCCTTGGGTCTGTGGGCCTTGATGGCGGCCATCGCCTCTTGCTGTGGCTGGCCGAGGGTCATCAGCAGCGCGGCGGCGACCAGACCGGTACGACCGCTGCCCCCTTTGCAGTGGATGACCAGATGTTTGCCATCCCCCAGCAGCTCGCGCAGCTGTGGCAGCGCCTGTTGCCAGGCAGCCTCGAAGTCGGTGTCGGGGGCCAGATCATCCTCGATGGGCAGATGGAACCAGCGCATCCCTTCGTGCTCGACCTGCTGGCCGAGCTGCGCCAGTTCGAGTCGGATCAACTCGGCGCTTGTCATCAGGGTCACCACTCCGTGGGCACCGGCCAACCGCAGTTGATCGAGCGCCAGGGTCAGCGGCACCTGCTGGGTGCCGGGGCAGGGGGTCAGCAGCAGCTGACCATCGACACGTGGAACCTCAAGGCTCCAGAAGGGGTGAAACGGGTGCATGGTGGATCCTCGCGTGGTGGCCGCAGGGCTGCGGCCGGTGAATGGCGCCAAGGATAGGCGGGGCAGGGGGGATGTCAATGGCCGTTGTGTTTGCCCCGGTTTACGGGCAGAGTCTAAAAAATTGAGCGGTTCAAGGAGTTAAGATGAGAAACCTGGATCAACTGGATTTGGATATCCTGGCCCATCTGTTTCGGGATGCGGGCATGACCAACAAGGATCTGGCCGCGCTGGTGGGCGTTGCCCCCTCCACCTGTCTGGAGCGGGTGCGCAAGTTGCAGCAGGATGGCGTGCTCAAGGGCGCACACTGCGAAGTGGATTATCAGGCCCTCGGTGGTCACATTCAGGCCATGGTCTCCCTGCAGCTGGCCCGTCACAGCCGCCAGATCATCGATGCCTTCCGCGATGCCATTCTGGCGCTGCCCGAAGTGATCAGCCTGTTCCACATGGGTGGCAAGGATGATTTTCTGGTGCACCTCTGTGTCTCCGACACCGAGCACCTGCGCAACTTCGTCTTTGACCACTTCACCTCCCGCGAAGAGGTGGTGCACCTCGAAACTTCGCTGGTGTTCGAGCACAAGTTCAGCCGCTCCCTGCCCTGCTTTCCCCAGCCATAACGGCCTGTGGGCTGACAGTATGGGTAGATGGAAAAAACCGCCAGCTGGCGGTTTTTTCCATTCTGCTATCGGTTGAATCAGCACGAGCGGCTCAATTGGCGGCGGTGCGTTCATCCTTGGCCGTCCGATAGAGACTCTTCTGATAGGCCATGCTGCCCCACAGCGCCAAACCAAGCGCATCCTCCTTCAAGGCGTCCGGTTGCGCTGCCGGGGTCAGCTTCTCGCTGGCATCATCGTAGACATAGCCTTCCGCCGCGCGTTCCGGTTGCAGGATCACCACATCCTTGCCGCGCATCAGGGCGAAGTTCTTGTCGTACTGCATGATGGCGCGCCCCGGCCAGTCGGCAGGCATGCGAGTCAGATCCTTGCCCAGCATAGGGTAGTCGGCACTGATCCCCATCAGGGAGAGCAGAGTCGGCGCCATATCGATCTGGCTGACGATGCGCGGATCCTTTCTCGGCGCAATACCGTCGCCCACGATAACCCCCGGAATATGGAAGCGGGGGATGGGCACCAGACTGGCGCCACTGACCCGGCTGTCGTGATCGGCGATGACCAGGAACAGGGTGTCTTTCCAGTATTCGGACTGTTTCGCCCTCTTGAAGAACTCGCCGATGGCGTAATCCGCATACTTGGCCGCGTTGTTGCGGGTCTGCTTGGGCTGCTCGAAGAGTTCGATGCGGTTGTCCGGGAATTCGAACGGATCGTGGTTGCTGGAGCTGAACACCAGACTGAAGAAGGGCTTGCCCTCCTTGTGCAGCGCCTTGAAGGTCTCGTCGGCCTTGGCCATCAGATCCTCGTCGGAGGCGCCCCATGAGCCCTTGAACACCGGATTGTCGAAATCCTTCTGCTCGACGATGGTGGTGAAGCCGTTGCCGAGGAAAAAGCTGCGCATGTTGTCGAAGTGACTCTCGCCGCCGTAAATAAAGCTGGTGTCGTAGCCCCGCTGTTTGAGCAGATCCGCGATGGTGAAGAAGTTGGTCTGGCTCTTGCCGAGTTTGACCACCGCCTGTGCCGGGGTCGGCGTGAAGCCGGTCAGTACCGCCTCGATACCGCGCACCGAGCGGGTGCCGGTGGCGTAGAGCTGCTCGAAGGCCCAGCCCTGCTGCGACAGGGCGTCGATGTTGGGGGTAAGCGGCAGGCCGCCGAGGGAGCCGACAAACTGGGCACCCAGACTCTCCTGCAGCAGGATCACCAGATTCTTCGGTTTACCCTGGAAGCTCGCCTGGTTGAAGGTCTGGCTGGGCAGCAGATCAGAGTTGAAATCACTGGCCGGACGGCCACTCTCCTTGCGCATGACCTCGAGCACCTTCTGAGGGGTCATCTCGCCGTAAAACTGGCCGGCATCCTCCTCGGCGCCCATCTGTTTGATGGCAAAGAAGAGGGAGTAGGCGGAGTTGACGGTGAGCGAGTTGACCAGCGGATCCTCGGCAAAGGCGACCATGGCCGGGTTCAGGGCGCGGTGGCCGAGACTGGAGCGGGCACCGAGAAAACCTATGGCCAGAATGAGCAGGGCGAAGGCCGGACGCAGATACCAGCGGGGGAAGCTGAGGCCACGCACCAGACGGCCGCTCAGCCACCAACCGCCGGTCAGCACGGCGCCACTGAAGAGTAACGCCAGCAGCAGCTCGGCTTTGCGCCCCGCCCACAGCATGGCGAACACCTCTTTCGGATAGATGAGGTACTCCACATAGAGGCGGTTGGGGCGCACGCCATATTCGGTGACAAACGAGGGGGTGGAGATCTCGAGGAACAGCATCAGCCAGAGTCCGACGGTCAGCCAGACGCGCATCAGTTGCAGCCAGCCTCGGCCGATGGCATGGGGGCCTGCCAGCAGCAGAGTGAGCATGGCGGGGACACCCCAGACCCAGCAGAGGGTCGCAAAGTCGACCCGGATCCCTTGCAGCAGTATCTCCTGCCAACCGGCCACGGCATCCACTCGTTCCAGTTGCCATATACCGAGGGCGATTCGGCTGAAAGAGAGAGAGAAAAGCGCGAGCGCGCAGAAGACGGCGAAGGGCCAGAACGGGCCGAGTCGCTGTTTTAGATTTGTCATGTTTGTTCCTGAATGAGACTCTAAACGTCTGTCCACAGACGTTTTTTTAGTTGTTGTGAGGTTATGACAGATCGAATTGGTTAAGGTTGCATTCAAGTTTGTTAAAAGTCGGCATTAACACATTTATCATCTAAAAATGTGATGTCGCGCCACTAATGAGCACAGCATAATCTGCTGGGTAAAATGTGAGCCACAGCGTGTATGGATGGGGAGCTGGTGTTTATAATTGCCGCGAATTATCTCAATCGGAGCCGAAGGGATGCCGGTCTTTATCGATGTCGAGTATGTGCGGGGATGGCGCCTGTTTCTGGTGTTATCGGATGGCACCACGGGGGTGCTGGATCTGACCCCCTGGCGAACCCAGCCGCTGTTTGCAAAGCTGGAGAGCGAGCGTCACTGCGCCCGGGTCTTCATCAACCGTCACCACCAGCTGGAGTGGCCCGTCGGATGTACCTTGTCAGCCCATGAGGTCTATCACCTCATCTCTCCCATCGATGAGCGGGAAGCCTTCAGCTAATCCCCATTTTTTGTGAGCCAACGCCAGATTCCTGTTACTGGAATGTTTGCCCGTTTGCCTTTCTGAGCCAACTTGGGTAAAACCTGCGCAACATTTTGCCAACTTGCCTTCGCTTCACCTGACAGAGGCTTGCCGCTTTCGCGCCGCAGGCCTTTTTTGCGGCCAGATGGTAAACCTTTCCCTTGCTGAAAGGTTTGGTTGGTTGAATGAAAATAACAAAATAAACAAATACATAAGGAAAATGTATGGCTTGTCATATGCGCACACCCCTTGCCCTGCTGGTTGGTGGGCTCGCCTGTCACGGCGCTGCCGGTCAGGAATCGGTGCAACAGCTGGATCCCATGGTGGTGGTGGCAACTCGCCCCGCCAGCACCCTGGAGGTGACACTGGATCCCAAGAAGCCCGGTTCCCCCATGCCCGCTGCCGACGGCGCCGGTTATCTGAAGAATGTCACCGGCATGAGCATGGTGCGCAAAGGGGGGCTGGGTGGTGACCCCGTGCTGCGGGGGATGGGGATGTCTCGCCTCAACGTGCAGATGGATGGCGGCATGCTGGCCGGTGGTTGTGGCGGCCGGATGGACCCGCCCACCGCTTATGTGTTCCCCCAATCCTTTGACCGGATCCGGGTGCTGAAGGGGCCGCAATCCCTCGAGCAGGGTGCCACCCTGGCGGGAACCGTGCTGTTCGAGCGGGACAGACCCGAGTTCACCGCACCGGGCCTCAAGGCCGATGCCTCGGCCCTCTATGGCAGCTTTGGCCGTGATGATCAAATGGTGGATATGACGGCGGGCTCGACCGACGGCTATCTGCGCGGTCAGTTCACCCACTCCGACAGCGATGATTACCGCGATGGCCACGGTAACAAGGTGCGCTCCTTCTATCGCCGCGAGAACGGCACCGCCCAGCTGGGCTGGACACCGGGGGAGCACACCTGGCTGGAACTGACCGCCGAGCGCAGCAACGCCCGCGCCGCCTATGCGGACCGCACCATGGATGGCCCCATGTTTGATCGCGAATCCTTCGGGCTGAAGCTCAAGCAGGAGCAGATCACCACTCGCTGGCAGCGCAGCGAGCTGACCCTGTGGGACAACTACATAGACCACATCATGGACAACTTCAGCCTGCGGCAAAACAGCGGCATGAAGATGCTCTCCAACCCGGATCGCCGCAATACCGGCGGGCGTTGGGCCAACGACATCGACCTGCCTGCTGACTGGTTGCTGACCGCCGGGTTCGATAGCAACCGGGATCAGCACCGCAGTCGGAGTGGGGTCGACTATGCCACCAAGGATCGTCAGCGCACCCTGCGTTTCGAGCAGCAGGGCGGCTTCGCCGAACTGGGTCGTCAGCAGGGGGCTCACAGCTACAAGGGCGGTTACCGTCAGGATAGGGTAGAGACCACCCGCTATGGCGCCGGTGAACAGACCCTCTACAGCGATACCCTGAGTCTTAACAGCGGGTTTGGCCGCTACGAATATCAGTGGTCGCCACGCTGGTCCAGCTATCTGGCCTGGGGGCAGGCAGAGCGTGCGCCGGACTACTGGGAGCGCAGCAAGGACAGCACCCCGTTCACCCTCAACCCGGAGCGCAGCCGCCAGTGGGACGCAGGGCTGGCCCTGCGCAGCCGCGAGCTGGATCTGACCCTCTCCCTCTTTAGCGCCAACATCAAGGATTACCTGCTCTACAACAGCAAGTCGAACCAGGTGCGCAACATCGATGCCCAGACCCGGGGCGGCGAGCTGGAGGGGCGCTGGCAGTTTGCCGAGCAGTGGCGTCTCGATGGTGGTCTGGCGGTGGTCTACGGCGAAAACCAGAGCGACAACAAACCGCTGGCGCAGATGCCGCCCCTCGATGGCAAGCTGGCGCTGGGCTGGCAGCCGGACGAAGCGCTGAGCTTCACCCTGCTGGGGCGCGCCGTGGCGGCGCAGGATCGGGTAGATCTCTGGTCCGGTACCGTTGCGGGTCAGGATCAGGGGGAGACTCCGGGCTTCTTCACCATGAACCTGAGCGGCGCCTGGCAGTTTGCCAAGGGGTGGCAGCTCTCGGCCGGGGTAGACAACCTGTTCGACACCTTCTACTACGAGCACCTCTCCAAGTCGGTGCACGCCAGTCAGGCGGGCCTTGGCTACGAGCAGAGCGGCCGTATCCCCGAGCCGGGCCGTTCCTACTGGCTCTCGCTCAACTACCGCATTGCCTCGGCAGGCGTGCTCTAACCAGTTGAGTCAGATAACGTTTTCAGTCACAGACACCGCTGTGTGAGCCTCGCTATCATGGTGAAAAACAGGCGTATCAGACGCTTGTTCTCACAGCGGGAACATAACAATGAAACAAGGAACGTTGCGCTATGGCGGCTTGCTCGGGGCCGCCCTGTTACTGGCGGCCTGTGGAGGTAGCGGTAGCAGCAGCTCTTCCGGTGGCGAGATCATCCCACCGGTACCCAACCGTACCGATCTGGTCAACAACCGCGCCTGTTATGGCGATGATCAACTCGCCTGCAACCTGCGCATCTATCAGGTGATGGTGGAGTCGTTTGCCGATGGTGACGGCAGTGCCAACTACGGCGTCGGTTATGGCCCCTCCCAGCACAACGGCGATCTGCAGGGGATCATCGACAGCCTCGACCACATCAAGAGTCTCAACGTCAACGCCATCTGGCTCACTCCGGTATTCGACTCCTGCGCAGGGCAAGGCGGTGACAACAAGCTCGATGCCACCGGCTACTTCGCCTGCGACTTTTTCACCGTGGATCCCAACTTTGGCAGCAACGCCAAGCTCAAACAGCTGGTGGATGCGGCGCACCAGCGCGGTCTCTATGTATTCCTCGACGGGGTGTTTGGCCACGTCAACAAGGTGGGTATGAGCAAGCCATCGCCAGAGGGGCGTCTGCCCGCCCTCACCGGCGGTGGTGCCGGTTATCCTGGTCAGTTGGTTGATTACAGCAAGCCGGAGAGCCTCGCCTACTTCAAGGAGGTGGCCCGTTACTGGGTCGAGCAGTACGGCATCGACGGCTGGCGCCTCGATCAGGCTTATCAGCTCAATCTGAATGAGTGGCGTGCCATTCGCAGCGAAGTGGAGCAGGCCAGCGCGACACGCAAGGCCGCCGGTCAGCAGTGGGGCACCCTCGGCTACATGGTGGGCGAGGTGTGGAAGAGTGCCGACGAGATCCGTGGCGAGGCTTACGGCAGCAGCGACAATCCGGCGCTCGCCTCGGCGTTCGACTTCCCGTTGCGCTACGGCATCGTGCAGGCGCTGGCGGTGGAGGAGTCCGGCAAGGGCGGGCAAGGGGCCAGCGTGCTCGATGCCAGCTGGAACAAGGTGGAGAACTACCCCGGCCATGCCATGCCAAACCTGATGCTGGGCAACCACGATCTGGTGCGTTTCGGCGATCTGCTGGAGCGCGGCAACTTCAATCCGGCCGAGTACTGGCAGCGCCACAAGGCAGCCTTCAGCTTTATGGCGGCCCGCTCCGGCCCCATCACCTTCTATTACGGCGAGGAGTTTGGTGACGAGGTGCCTGGCTTTGCCAAGCCGGTGAGCGGTGATTGTGCGGCGCAGGGCTTGTGCGATGACCATGTGGCCCGCAGCGACGGCAAGGTGCCCGGTGTCACCGGCTTTGTGCCGGACAGCGAGCAGGCCGAACTGAAAGGGTGGCTCGCCCAGCTGCTGGCGATGCGCGCCGCTCATCCCGCCCTCTATCAGGGGGAGCGAGTCAAGCTGGTGGCCGATGGCAGCCTCTATGGCGACATCAAGCAGACGGCGAGCGAGCAAGTCGTCTATCTGCTCAACCTCTCTACCTCGGCGCTCAGCTACAACCTGCCGACCAACAAGCTGCGCAGCGGCAGTGCGCTGGTGGATCTGCAAAGTGGCGAAAGTCTGGCCCTGGGTAGTGACAGTGTGACGG
This sequence comes from Aeromonas allosaccharophila, assembly GCF_000819685.1. Classification (GTDB taxonomy): domain Bacteria; phylum Pseudomonadota; class Gammaproteobacteria; order Enterobacterales; family Aeromonadaceae; genus Aeromonas; species Aeromonas allosaccharophila. Next base: position 13,257 of record NZ_CDBR01000033.1, read on the forward strand.
TGGCGCTTCCCCCTTTGAGCGGCCGTTTCCTCCGCCTGCAATAAGTCAGCGGCAGTCAGCTGTGATATGAGAGAGGGCCCCATCGCGGGGCCCTCTCTGTCATTTGGTCGGCGAAAAGGTCATGGCGGGTTATGCGGTGGTCTGGCCCCGGTTTTCCAGCCGCTGGCGGAAGGCACGGGCCAGTCGCTCGTAGAGATCCTGCGCCTCCTTGTCTTCGATATCGCCGCGGATCCAGGGGTTATCGACGATCTCCAGCAGCACGCAGTCGCGCCCCTGCTGGCGCAAGTCGAGCCCGTAGAGGCCATTGCCGAGCTGATGGACGGCGCGGCGGGCGGTCTGCAGCACCCGCTCCGGCACCTCATTGAGCGGCAGCGCCTCGATGCGGCTCATGTCGAGGGGGTGCTTGCGGCGGCGAATGCGGTTGCCAGGCTCGGGCCGGTAGCGGCGACAGGCAAACAGCGGCGAGCCGTCGAGAAAGCCGATGCGCCAGTCAAACTCTGCGGGGATCCGGCTCTGCACCAGCAGCAGGGCGGAGCGGCTCAGCCCCTCGTCCAGCAGCCGGGCCAGCTGTTGCTCATCGCTGGCCATGGCGAGATCCCGCCCCTGCGCGCCATCTGGCACCTTCACCATCAACGGCAGGCCGAGCCGCTGCACCAGCTCCTCCACGTGGTGGCGGCCGCGACGGGTCACCACCATGGTGGGCGGCATGGGCACGCCGCTGCGCACCATCAGCTCGTAGAGATAGAGCTTGTTGCTGCAGGCGAGGATGGCGCGGGAGCTGTCGATCACCGGCATCTTCAGCTGCTCGGCGCGGCGGGCAAATTCGAAGGTGTAGTGGCCGACTGCGGTTTCGGCGCGCAGCCAGAGGGTGTCGAACTCCGGCAGTCGCTCGATGGCCGAAGGTGGCAGGATCTCTGCCCGGATCCCCTGGGCAGCCGCGGCCCGGATAAAGCGCTCCAGCGCCAGCCCATCACTGCTGGCGCGGCCATCATCGGGATCCACCAGAATGGCGAGCTGGTAGAGCGGCGCCGCCTGCTCCTCATCACCGGTGCCCACCAGCGCCTGAGCGTGGTGCAGCATCAGCGCTTTTTCGCTTGGGCTCAGCTCCAGCGGTGACAGGCTCTGCTGCTGGCGCACCGACCAGCCGTGGCGGCCGCGCTTGAGGGTCAGCTCCTGCAGCGGCAGCTGGCTCAGGCCGTAGTAGTAGCGGGCTAGCCCCGCCAGCTCGCTCTGTTCACACTGGCCGAAGATGGCGCGCACTCTAATCCGATCCTCGCTCTGCTGGGCCAGCCACCCCTGCGCCTTGCGCCACAGCTTGGCCGGTGGCTGCTGGGGTTGCAGTCGGCTGATGGCCTGCAGACCCGGCAGGCAGTGGTGGCCGCGGGCCTGGGCCAGCAGCGAGCAGTAGTAGCCTGCGCTCAGGTGCTCCAGATTGCGGCAGAGGTTGATGATGCGGGGTCGGCCGCCGGTGGTCGGCACGCCATGTTGCAGATAGGTGCGGGCGGTCAGCAGATAATCGGCATGGCAAGGCCAGTCGCCCAGCTCTTCGACGATGACATAGGTACTCATATTTTCGGCTCCACAGATCAGACTGCCTGAAAAAAGGCAGGATCCCCAGTGGGCTTCGATGCACCGACAAGCACGACAATGGCGCGAGGGGAAACAAGAGGTTACAGTGCCTAATATGACGCTTTGGTAACTTGTGATACAAGTCGCATTTTTGGTGCTGAAGATAAATAACCGAACAAGGACTCCCCGTGTTGACCGTACGTGCGGCCCGAACCGATGATCTGGGCGCCATCGTTAATCTGGAACGCTACTGTTTTCCCCCTGAAGTCGCCTTTGGCCGCAGCCGCTGGCACTATCTGCTGGCCCACGCCAAGGGGCGCACCCTGTTGCTGCTGGATGAGAAGCATCAGCTGATGGGCTATCTCTGCCTGCTGGAGCACAGAGGCTGGGATCGGCTGGTCATTCAGGCACTGGCTATCCGCTGGACGGTGCGCCGTCTGGGCTGGGCCCGCCGTTTGCTGGAGCAGGTGATCCGCGAGGGCAAGGCCGCTGGCTGGGGGGCGATTCGCCTCGAAGTGGGGGACGCCAACGAAGAGGCGCTGGCCCTCTATCACGGGTTGGGATTTCGTCCCCAGCAGCGGCTGGCGGACTACTATGGCCGCGACCAGCACGCCCACCGGCTGGTGCTGCCGCTGGTGAGCGACGAGGAGCGTGAGCGGCGCAGACTGGCCCGCACTCTGGCGCGCAAGCCGTCTGCGCAGGCCAACTGACAGTGTTGAACGAGCAACATCGAGGAGCAGGATGAGCTGCGACAACTGCCTTGCCACCGCCATCAAGGCCAAGCTGGGGCGCTGCCCGGTTTGCGCCATCCAGACTTTCGTCATCGGCCTGAGTGGCTGGCTGGTCTGGTGGTGGTTCGGCGCCGACACCTCGGTCAACGCCCTCACCGGCCTGCTGTTTGCGCTGGGGGGCTCGGGCCTGTTGCTGCTCCATCTGGTGGTATTTGTCTGGCGCAAGGCGACCGGACGTGAATTGGGCGATGAATGAATCTGAATAGATTCAGACAGATAAATAACAATATCGGTGTAGATATGGAGGTTCAGATGATTGCAATGGTAACGGGCGCCTCGTCCGGTTTTGGTGAAGCCATCAGCCGCCAGCTGGTGCAGGCGGGCTACCAGGTGATCGGCACCGGTCGCCGCGCCGAGCGGCTGGCCGCGCTGGCTGACGAGCTGGGCGAGCAGTTCCTGCCGCTGGTGTTTGACGTGCAGGACAAGGCGGCCACCCGCGCCGCCATCACCGGTTTGCCAGCCGCCTGGAGCGAGGTGGATCTGCTGGTCAACAACGCCGGTCTGGCGCTGGGGCTGGAGCCTGCCCACAAGGCAGATCTGGAAGATTGGGAGCAGATGATCGCCACCAACATCAGCGGTCTGACCCTGCTCACCCGCCTGCTGCTGCCGGGCATGGTGGCGCGCAATCGCGGCCACGTCATCAATATCGGCTCCATCGCGGGCACCTACCCCTATCCGGGCGGCAACGTCTACGGCGCTACCAAGGCGTTCGTGAAGCAGTTCAGCCTCAACCTGCGCGCCGATCTGGCGGGCACCGCCATCCGCGTCACCAACGTGGAGCCGGGCCTGTGCGGCGGCACCGAGTTCTCCAACGTGCGCTTCCACGGTGACGATGCCAAGGCGGCCACCGTCTATCAGGGGGTGGAGGCGATCCAGCCGGACGATATCGCCAATACCGTGCTCTGGGTGAGCCAGCAACCCGCCCACGTCAACATCAACAGCATCGAGATCATGCCGGTGGCCCAGACCTTCGGCCCGCTCAATATCAGCCGTCGCTGAGCTTCCCGTTTGACGAAATGAGAAGAGGCACCCAAGGGTGCCTCTTTGCTTTGAAGAGCCGGTCAGAGGCTCATGATCTTCTTGAACTCCTCCTCCGAGTACTTCTTCTCGCTGCTCTTGGTGAGATCCGTCATCAGCTTGTAGCGCAGCGCTTTGGCCATCTGATAGGTCTGCTCCAACTGGCCGTAGGAGTAGTCGGCGGCCAGCCCGATGGCGGTGGCCTTGTCGTTGGCGTAGGTCTGCTTGAGGCTCTTGTCGAGGACGGCGACCTCCTTGTAGAGCTTGGCGCTCTCCTTGCTCCAGACGTTTCGCAGCAGCGGCAGGTATTTATCCGGGTTGGTGTTGGCCAGCGCGGTCAGGCTGCGGAACTGCCAGTAGGCGGAATCGTCGGAGTAGCTGTCGCTGCCGGTGCGATAGGGTTGGGGATAGTTTTCCAGGGTGTTGTAGAGCGGCACCATCACCGATTCGGCCAGCACGCCGTAGCTCTGCCAGATCAGCCCCTGCAGCTCTTTGGGCATCTCCTTGCGCAGCTGGATAACGTGGGATTCGAGCTGGCGATCGACGCGGATTGGCCGCTCAGCCTTGCCCGCCAGCGACGTGCCGTCATAGGTGGCGCTCAGCACCCTGGTCACGTCCGGCACTGCGATGGGGGCATCCGGCTTCATAAACAGCGGATATTGCGCCTGCCGGGTTGATTGCTGGTGGCTGGCGGTCAGCATTTTCTGGCCGAGCCACTCCCGATCCACGTTGTAGGGGTCGGCAATCACCCCGAACGCCTTGGCGAAGTTGAAATCTTTCGGGTCGGCGTTATCCAGCAGTTTGTGCTCGCGCACGAACTCCAGCAGCTTGGGCGAGTGCAGCACATCGGCGCTGTCGAGATTGACGCCGTGGATGCGCAGGCCGTTGGCCACCATGGCGTAGCTGTCGTCCGGTACCCGTACCGCGATCCAGTGGTGGCCGGAGCCAATCTCCATCAGCCAGGCCTCGTTCACATCCGCCAGATAGAGGCTATTGCCCTCACCGGCGCCATATTGCTCCACATAGCGGCCGAGCAGCTCGACCCCCTCTTTGGCCGTCTTGGCCTGCGGCAGGATCAGGGTGGGGATGATGGCTTCAATCACTCCCTTCTCGATCAGCGGATCGGCTTTCCGGGCCTTGTCGTTGACCTCGGCACTGGTGGTGGCCGAGATGGCGACGTTGAACTCGTTGATGCCGCGCTCCTCGTAATACTTGCCGTCCGGGTCGCTGGTGGTGGCATCCCAGTCGTGGATGGCGGAGTAGGCGAAGAATGCCTTGGGCATCGGCACTTCCAGCCCGTTGCCCAGTTTCCAGCTCTTGCCCTCGGTCTGTTGTGCCGGGTGGAAGGCCAGATACTTGTTCCAGTTGTTGACGCCAAAATCCTCGTTTCTGGCGATCATCACGCTGCCATCGGCACTGGCCCCCTTGCCGACGATAAGGCCGGTACAGGCATCGGCACTGGTGCCAAGCAGGGTGAGCAGGGTGGCGGAGAGCAGACTCAAGGTGTGTTTTTTCATAGGTGTACCCGAAGGGTTGCGGTGAGTGAGAGTCAGACGAGGGGATGAGGTGTGGGGAGGCTGCAACTCCGAACTGGCAGCGGAGTGAGCACGGCAGATTGGTCTGCCTGTTATTGGTTTGACGAACAGATCATCCATGACACGGCTGGCTGGTTGTGATGTGCGCCAAAATTGTATTCCTGCGTGGTTGTTTGTTTTGTGATCGAACTGCTGTTCCTGACTTTTCTCTGGCGTCGTGGCATGCGGATGGCGAAATGTGCCAAAACAGCGTGAATCGGCAGCAGATGAGTCATGATTCTGACGCCTGCTTGCGTGGGGGGCGTGGTGAGCGCCGCCATAGCGCGGGATCTTGCACCATCTGACAAGTTGGCCTGTAACTTGCTGGTTTTATTGATAATGGTGGGGCCTGACGCCCCATTTGACCGGATCAGCCTGTGCGCATGGCTACAGATGTGCATCGAATTGGAGCCCCCATGGATATCAAACCCTACAGCCAGCAGCTTGCCCAGAGCGCATCCAACAACCGTGCCCTCGCCACCCTCAACAGTGCCGGCAGTGGCGGTCAGGGCGGTGGTTGGGAGGAGATGGTCAGCCTCTCCACCCAGCGCATGACCGGTCAGGCCCAGCAGGTGCTGACCTACGAACATCTGGCCAAGAACAACAAGCTGCCGCCAGCGCTGGATATGAGCTCCGACAAGGGGGGCGTGGTGCAGCAGCTGGTGGACAAGGCGCTGGGCTTCGATCGCAAGAAGTTCAACGAGATAGAGGACAAGCTCAAGACCATCGCCGACAACAAGAAGCTGACGCCGGAAGAGCGGGTGGAGCAGAGCAAGCCGCTCAACGAGCAGCGAGAGAAGATGTTGAAAGAGGCGATGGATCGCCTGACCGGCAAGAAGTAGGGGCGGTGATGTGCCGGATTGGCCGGCAAGTCGGGGTGAAGAGGCAAGATCTTGCCCTGAATGGAGACTCGGGGAGTGAACGGTCTGGGTAAGGAAGGCGGGAGGCAATATTGCCTCCCGCTTGATATGGGCCCGCGAGTGGCCGCGAGTCGGGCGTCATTACGCTGGCATGGCAGCCTGAGCTGCCCGGTCGGGACTATTCGCTAGCGACGATGCCGATCCCGATGGCTTTGGTCTGAACCGCCTTGAGCTGGTCGCCCTCTGCAATCAGGTTAAACTGCTCCGGGTTGTTGATCTTGATGGTCAGGGTCTCATCCACCCCTCTGACGGTGACCGTCTGCTGTTGTTTGTCCAGCCCGATGACATCGGCATAGATGGTCACTTTCATGCCGACACCGCCACCCGGTTTTTCATCTGCCCCGGCCCGTTCGCCATCCACTTCCACGATCCGTTTTCTGATGCCAGCGGTGCCCTTCAGCAGCTCTACATCGAGTATCTGCAGATACTTGAGCATGACCTTGTCCCCGACCTTGACGTTCGGCAGGTTGGCAACCTGCTCGCCAGCGACGATATCGAAGGTTTCACCCTCTGCGTTTTTCAGACTGACCTGGCGGGTCTCCAGGTCGATGGCGGTCACGGTGGCACTCGCCGTGAGTTCTTGCGCCAGACTGGCTTGCCCAGGAGCGACGTCGACCCCTGCGTTGACCTCGGCGGCTTGTACCAGAGTGGTCGAGAGGGTAAACAGACCAGCAATCCATGCATGCTTCAGTTTCATATTTCAGACCTTCCTGTATGACGAGGGATTGGATGAAAACTGACGGGGGCAGCAGGATGGGAAAGTGATGGGGAGCCTGATCTCCAGAGTGCTACCCGCCCTCCTGACAGACCATAGCAGAGCCATACCTGAAAATGCCGCTGCAACGCCCGGCAATCTCCATTCTGATAACCCGCTCCCGTTTTTGACCTGATGGGACGGCAGGCGCACAATGTCCCCGTGCTGTTCAAGTCGAGGATCCCGCCGTGTACAACTTCCAATATGCCAACCCGACCCGCATCTGTTTTGGTGAAGGGCAGATCGCCAGCCTGCCAACGCTCATTCCGCCCGGCAGTCGCCTGCTGGTGCTCTATGGCGGCGGCAGCATCAAGCAGAACGGCGTCTATGAGCAGCTGACCCGAGCGCTGGCAGGGGTGACGTGGCAGGAGTTCTCCGGCATCGGCGCCAACCCCAGATACGAGCTATTGATGGAGGCGGTGGCGCTGGTGAAGCGCGAGCGCATCGACTTCCTGCTGGCGGTCGGTGGTGGCTCCGTGGTGGATGGCACCAAGTTTGTCGCGGCGGCGGCCTGCTATGAGGGGAGCGACCCCTGGGATATCTGCGGCAAACAGGCGAGCGTGCACCAGGCGCTGCCGATGGGCTGTGTGCTGACCCTGCCCGCCACCGGATCCGAGAACAATCCCACCTCGGTGGTGAGCCGCGGGGATGTGAAGATCTCCTTCAGAAGCCCGCTGGTGCAGCCGCAATTTGCGGTGCTCGATCCGGCGACCACCTACAGCCTGCCAGCCCGTCAGACCGGCAACGGGGTGGTGGATGCCTTCATCCATATCACCGAGCAGTACCTCACCTTTCCGGTCGGGGGCGATGTGCAGGATCGGCTGGCGGAAGGCCTGCTGCAGGTGCTGGTGGAGAATGGCCCCAGGGCGTTGGCGGAACCGACCAACTATCAGGTGCGGGCCAATCTGATGTGGGCCGCCAGCCTGGCGCTCAATGGCCTTATCGGCTGCGGAGTGCCGCAGGATTGGGCCTCTCACGCCATCGGCCATCAGCTGACGGCGCTCTATGGGCTGGATCACGGCCAGAGCTTGGCGGTGGTGCTCCCTTCGCTGCTCCGTGAGCGGGCGAGCCAGAAGCAGGACAAGCTGGCCCAGTTTGCCGAGCGGGTGTGGCATTCGACCCGCGAGGACAAGGCCCTGCGCATCGAGGAGGCGATCATCCGCACCGAGCAGTTCTTCCAGAAGATGGGGCAGGGCACCCGACTGGCCGACTATGGTCTCAGCGAAAGCTGCATTCCGGCGGTCTGCTCCAACCTCAAGCGGGTGGGGCGCACCGCACTCGGTGAACATCAGGATATCGATCCGGATCGGGTGGCGCGCATCCTCGCCCGGGCGCTATAAGCCGGTGTCGGTTTGTTTCCCCAATAAAGAGGGCCGCATATTGCGGCCCTCTTGCATGACGGGTTAGCCGATCACTCGGTGCGCGCCTTGAGATAACCGGCGTAATCCGGGATCTGCACGCTGAATGCCTGCTGCATGTGGGGGCTGTCCATGATGAAGTCGGCGGTCGCCTCATTGGTGGCGACCGGGATGTTCCACACCGCTGCCAGCCGCAGCAGCGCTTTCACGTCCGGATCGTGCGGCACTGCATTGAGGGGATCCCAGAAGAAGATCAGCACGTCGATCTTCCCCTCGGCGATCAGGGCGCCGAGCTGCTGGTCGCCCCCCATCGGGCCGGAGAAGAGGCAGGTGATGGGCAGTTGCGCCTTCTTGCCGAGCATGGTGCCGGTGGTGCCGGTCGCATAGAGATGGTGGAGCTTGAGCTCCTCCTTGCGGCGCATCACCCAGTTCAGCAGAGGGGTCTTCATATTGTCGTGAGCCACCAGTGCCACCCGTTTGTGGGGCGCCATCTCGCGTGCAATCTGTTCCATGGAAATCGTCCGTAGCATTGTTTTTGGAAGAGAGCCGTATCCTAATCGAAAGCCATGACAGATGCTGTGTCGGGGCTATTAACTGTGATCCTGTCGAAAAGTTTTCGAGTCATGGCGACTCAAATATGGCGGCCAAAATGAAGAGACCCGCGCTGGCGGGTCTCTTTGCTTGCTGGCTCAGGAGCCGTGGTGCAGTTGCGACTGCTGGTAGTTCTCCAGCCCGATGCGATCGATAAGGTCGAGCTGGGTTTCCAGCCAGTCCACATGCTCCTCCTCATCCTCCAGGATCTCCTGAAACAGGTCTCGGCTGATGTAGTCCTGCACCGACTCGGCATAGGCGATGGCTACCCTGAGGTCGGGGATGGCGTCCATCTCCAGCGACAGGTCGCAGCGTAGCATCTCTTCGACGGTCTCACCGATACGCAGCTTGCCGAGATCCTGCAGGTTGGGCAGCCCTTCGAGAAAAAGCACCCGCTTGACCAGCTCGTCGGCGTGTTTCATCTCATCGATAGACTCGTGATACTCCTTGTGCCCGAGCGCCTTGAGGCCCCAGTCATCGTAGATGCGGGCATGCAGGAAGTATTGGTTGATGGCAATCAGCTCATTGGCCAGCACCTTGTTGAGGTGGACAATGATCTTGGGATCTCCTTTCATCGACAGTGCTCCTTGGTTCGTGTCTGAGGCTTCGATCGTTAGAGCTTAGTCCAGAAAAGTGACAACAAGAGGTCTGGCGAGTCAGCTCGCCCGAGAGGAAGGGTGACCCTGTTGGCGGGTCAAATCAGAAGAGGGGGGGGGCCGGGTCAGGCCACTTCGTAATAGAGCACGGGTTGTTCCTGCTCCATTTTGTCGAGCTCGGCGGCGATGATCTCCATGGTCATGCGTACGCATTTGCCACACTGGGCGCCCACCTCTAGCGACTGCTTGAGCTGGCGGAATTCGCTTTTACCTGACTGCACCGCTTTGCGGATCTGGGTATCTGTGATGCCGCGGCACAAACAGACGTACATGATGATCACCTCTTGTGGTATGGAGTGAAATCTAAATGAGAATGGTTCGTGATGCAAATAACTATTGGTAATAAGATCCCCTGCTTGCCACTGTGCAACCCCTTGGGGACAATGCTGGCAACCAGAGGAGATCACCATGCTCAAGAAACTGTTCAGCGCCCTGTTCGGGGGCGAGCCGACCAAGGCGCCTGAAGTCACTCCCACCGAATATGCCGGCTATCTCATCTACCCCGAGCCCATGGCGGAAGGGGGCCAGTATCGGTTGGCGGGCCGCATCACCAAAGAGCTGGACGGCGTGCTGCACACCCACCGTTTCATCCGCTCCGATCTGTTTGCCAATCCGGCCGATGCCGAGCGTTTCATGGTGCAAAAGGCGCACACCTTTATTGATCAGATGGGGGATCGCATGTTCGAACCCCGCAAACCGGCTGACAGCGCGACTTCATGACGCAGCAAGAGGTCAATCAGCTGCGCGAGGCGCTCGCCCATGCCGGTGAGCGACGCCTGATTTGGTTGGAGGGGGAGGAGGCGGACTGCATTGCCCGCGCCGAAACCCTGCTCGGCGAGCGCATCTTCTGGCTGGGGGCGGGGCCCGAGTGTTATGCCCCGCAGCCTGCCGCCAAGGCGCTGCAGCGGCTCGGTCAGGAGTGCGACACGCTGGTGTTCAATGCCTTCAGCGGTTTTCACCCCGACGCCTTCGGGGCGCTGGCAGGCACCTTGCGCGCCGGTGGCTTGCTGTTGCTGCTGACTCCGCCCAGAGAGATCTGGCCCGCATGGCCGGATCCCGACCGGATCCGGCTGGTGGCGCAGGTGGAGGAGGCAAGCCGGGCCGGTCACGGCTTTATTGCCCGGCTGGTTCGGCTGCTAACTGGCGATCCGGCCCTCTCTCTGGCTCCGCCAGTTTGTCTGCAGCCGTGGCAGCCCATCGGGCCCGAGCGGCCATTGAGCGACGATCAGGCCCGAGCGCTGCCCGCCATCCACAAGGTGTTGCACGGCCATCGTCGTCGGCCGCTGGTGCTAAGTGCCGACCGCGGTCGTGGCAAGAGTGCGCTGCTGGGGCTGGCTGCCGCCGAGCTGCTGCGCCAGCAGCCAGGGCTGAACATAGTGGTGACGGCCCCCTCGCAGGCAACGGTGGTGACCCTGTTTGCCCACGCCGCTCGTGGGCTAGATACCACGCCTGAACAGCTGGTCGGACTGAGCTACTGCTCGCCGGATCGGCTGGTGCACGAGGCGATGAATCCCGATCTGCTGCTGGTGGATGAAGCGGCTGCCATTCCGACCCCGCTGCTTGAGGCTATGCTGGCCCGACACAGCCGCATTGTGTTTGCCACCACCGAGCACGGTTACGAAGGGACGGGGCGCGGTTTTCACCTGCGCTTCAAGCGGGTGCTCGATAGCCAGACCCCGCAGTGGCAGGAGATCCACCTCTCTGAGCCCATTCGCTGGAGTAAGCGCGATCCGCTGGAGCCGCTAATTTTCCGCCTGCTCGGCCTCAATGCCGAAGTGGCGGCGCCTATGTCGCCGACCAACCCGAGCTGGCGTCTGGTCAGTCAGGAGGCGCTGGCGAGCGACGAGGCGCTGCTCAATCAGCTGTTCGGCCTGCTGGTGCTGGCTCACTACCAGACCACGCCGAGCGATCTCAGGTCCCTGCTGGAGAGCCCAGATCTCGACATCCATCTGCTGGAGCAGGATGCGAGCCTGCTGGGGGTGGCGCTGGTGGCGCGGGAAGGGGAGATAGAGCCCGAACTGGCCGAGGCGATCTGGGCCGGTCGCCGCCGTCCGCGCGGCCATCTGCTGCCCCAGTCGCTGCTGGCCCATGCCGGTTTCAAAACGGCGGGGGGGCGCAGCTACGCCCGGGTGATGCGTATCGCCATCCACCCCGAGCTGCACCGGCACGGACTGGGTTCGCTGCTGCTTGGCAAGCTTGAGGAGCACTATCGTCAGATTGGCATCGACTACCTCGGCTCGGCCTTTTCGGCCAGCGCCGACCTGCTCCCCTTCTGGCGCAAGGCAGGACTGACGGTGCTGCGCATCGGCCTGCAACGGGATGCCGCCAGCGGCTGCCACGCTGCCTTGCTGCTAAAGGCGCTGAAACCCGAGCATGAGCCCGAACTGGCCCAGTGGCAGCAGAGATTCGCACGCCAGCTGCCGACCCTGCTGGCGGGCGAGTTGAAAGCGTTGGATCCTGAGCTGGTATGGCAATGCCTGCAAGGTTCTATCGTCACCGCCCCGGAGCTTGGCGAGTTTGAGCGCGATGAGGTTGAATGTTTTGCCCTGCATCACAAGCCCTTCGAATTGTGCCAATCCAGCTTGCAGCAGTGGTTGGCGCGTCATCTGGCTGTGCTGGCTTCGCTGACCCCTGCTGAGCGCCAACTGCTGATCGCCACCATCTGGCAATTCGCAGACTGGGGAGTCTTGGCCGCGAGGTTGCAGCTAGCGGGCAAGCCCGCCGTGATCAAGAGTTTGCGGGCGCTGCTGGCGCGTCTCTTGGGTTCCCCTACCACTCGATAGGGTTGCCCTGCCAGTCGAGAAAGCTGAGCTCGCCATCCGGTTGCAGCCGGTTCATCAGGTTAATCAGATGGTCGGCTACCAGCTCGGGACTCTGCACGTTTCCTGGCGGTACATTGGCGTGAAACGGGCGAGAGAGTGGGGTATCCACTGTGCCGGGATGAAAGGCCAGCAATTTGACGCCGGGAGCCCGCCGAGCCAGCTCGATGGCGGCACACTTGAGCAGCATGTTGAGGGCAGCCTTGGATGCGCGATAGCCATACCAGCCGCCCGCTCGGTTGTCGCCAATGCTGCCGACCCGGGCGCTCAGAACGGCCAGAGTGCAAGGCTCGCGGCCAAACAGCGGTAACAACTGGCTGATCCAGCGCAGCGGCAGCAGGGCGTTGGTCTGGTAGAGGCGGGTCATTGCATCGAGATTGATTGCTTCGAGTCGCTTCTCTGGCTGGATTTCCCCCTGATGCAGGATGCCGTTGCAGATCACCAACCGATGTGGTCTCGGTGCCAACTCCGCGATGCGGGCTACCGCAGTTGCCATCTGCTCATCGCTGTAATCACAACATAGCCAGTGCAGGGCTGGCGACGAGAGGCCCGCTGGTGCGGGCTGACGACTGATGGCGATGACCCGGGTTGTGCCGATTGCCAGCCAGTGTGTCACCAGTGCCGCCCCGATCCCGCCGCCAGCCCCTATCACCACAATGCCTTCACTCATCTCAGGCTCCTTAATGAGTGCATGGTGGGTTTACCATCACGCAAATTTTGTCCCTATTGGCATATACGATCCCGCCAGCCTGCGGGATCAAGCGGTTAAGGTTGCAATCTTGCCGAGATCCGAGTCGCTGGGTGAATTCCATTCCTATACTGAGGGAAAACCGCAGCGGAGTGCTGCCTGCGCAACCAGAGCATGAGAGTCACCATGATGGCCAAAGATGGGGAAGAGCGTAAATCTATCCTGACCGAAAGCGGCACCAACGAGCTCGAGATCATCGAATTTCACCTCAAGAAGCAGTTGCCGGATGGGCGAGAGAAGATCGCCTATTACGGGATCAACGTCGCCAAGGTGCGCGAGGTGATCCGGGTGCCGGAAACCACCGATTACCCCAATGCCCAGCGCCATATGGTGGGGGTATTTTCCCTGCGGGAGCGCCTGATCCCGCTGGTGGATCTGGCCGGTTGGCTCGGCATCAAGACCAACCCTGACCCCAGCCACAAGGTGGTGATCGTCACCGATTTCAACAAGATGGCCAACGGCTTTCTGATCGACAGCGTCAGCCGGATTCACCGGGTCTCCTGGGAGGATGTGGAGTCCCCCAGCCAGTTTCTGGAGGCGGGGGAGAACGACTGCGTGGTGGCTGTGGTCAGGCGCGATGGCAACCTCATCATGATCCTCGATTTCGAGAAGATCATCGCCGACATCAACCCCGAGCTCAGCATGGAGAAGTATGACGTCACCCAGGATCGCAAAGTGCTCATCGACGATCGCATGATGGCACTGCGTCAGGGCAAGACTATTCTGGTGGTGGACGACTCGGCCTTTATCCGCAAGATGATCGAGACCACCCTGCGTACCGCCGGCTACAACGTGATAACGGCCAAGGACGGGGGGGAAGGACTGGAGATGCTGACGGATTTCGATCGTCTGGCGCAGGAGGAGAGGATGCCGGTGACCGGCTTCGTCAATGCAGTGATAACGGATGTGGAGATGCCGCGCATGGATGGCATGCACCTGCTCAAGCGGCTGCGGGATACCCCCTCCTACAAGGAGATGCCCATCGTGATGTTCTCCTCCCTGATGAGCGATGACAACCGCCAGAAGGCGCTGCAACTGGGGGCGAACGATACCATCACCAAACCGGAGATAGGGCGCATGGTGGGGATGATGGATCATATGCTGCTGGGGATCGCCCCGCCCTCGCCAGCCAACAACATCTGACCTGCGATTAATGTGTCATTTACCGGTCGAATCTTCTGACCGGTTGCCTCAAGCGGCCACTCCTTGCCAAGGGGTGGCCGCGCTGTTTTGGTTGTTTGCTGCGATCCCCACACCCCTTGTCTCCCGGATATGATTTATGTAATGATAATTATTATCATTTGTTGGTGTGAAGCGTATGACAGCAACCTGGGTGAAAGGGTGGGTCGAGTCGACCGAAGGTGGCAGCAGTATGACCCACTGGAAGCAGCAGACCAGAGAGGGAAACCGGCTGTTTGATTGCGGCGAGTATCATCAGGCGCTGGCCCATTATCAACAGGCGCTCTGGCTGGCTCGTCAGCAATTGGTGCAGTGGCACGATGCCGACGAGGCGGTGGCGGCACTGGTTGTGGCCCACCACAATCTGGCGGATCTGCTGGTGGCCATGACCCTGCCCGATCGCGCCGCCGACCTGCTCTGCTATGTGCACGACTGCCTGCTGGCGACCTGTCACTCCCCCGCTTGCTCTTCCCGCCTGCGAGAAGCCGCTTTGCGCCATACCCGCACCACCCGTGCCGAGTTGCTGACGTTCGTACAGCGCCACGGCAGCCACGCCGCGATCATGCGCTCGCTCGGTCACTGCCTGTGCCAGAGCGAGCCCTCATCCCGACTCCATTAATCCGAACAGAGGTCATCATGAGCCATACCTTGCCAGCCCTTAACTATGCCTACGACGCACTGGAACCCCATATCGATGCCCTGACCATGGAGATCCACCATAGCCGTCATCATCAGACCTATATCAACAACCTCAACGCCGCACTGGAAGGAGCGCCCGAGCTGGCCGCATTGCCGGTTGAGGAGCTGCTGCGCCGCTTCGATACTCTGCCAGTCAACCTGCAGGGGGCGGTACGCAACCATGGCGGCGGCCATGCCAACCACTCTCTGTTCTGGCTGGTGATGAGCCCGCAGGGGGGCGGTGAGCCGGGGGGTGAGCTGGCTCTGGCCATCGAGCGGGAATTGGGGGGATTCGATGCCTTCAAGCAGGCCTTCACTCAGGCTGCCCTGAGCCGTTTTGGTAGCGGCTGGGCTTGGCTGGTGGTGGACGAGGCGGGCAGATTAGTGGTGGAGAGCAGTGCCAATCAGGATAGTCCCCAGATGCATGGCCATACCCCGATCCTGGGGCTGGATGTGTGGGAGCACGCCTACTACCTCAAGTACCAGAACAAGCGTCCTGACTATATCGCCGCCTTCTATCAGGTGGTGGATTGGGCCGAAGTGGCCCGCCGCTATCAGGCGGCGCGAGGCTGACCTGGCCGCTGGGAATAGATGCGCAGGAGCGCCGCCACAACCCGCGCTGCAATAACAGGACCCGCCAGTTGGCGGGTCCTCTGTTTATGGTGCGGCTGTGCTGGCGCTGGCGGCTGAAGAGCCCACCGGCAATATGGGCAAGGCCGCGCTGGGCGTCTCGGCGACGGCTTCTGCCGCGGATTTGGCGGGGGTGACCGGCTCGGTCGTTGCCGCTGCGGATACAACTGCAGTGACTTGTTCAGTCGCGGCCGAGACAGGCGGAGTGGCCGATTCGGTGGCAACCGCGGCAGATACCACCGCTGGTTTGGTCTTATCCACGGCCGGTTTGGGCTGTTTGAGGCAGGGTTGCAGGCTGCCGATGGTGCTCAGCGAGTGGCAAGGCACAGGCAGACCGATGGGCACCGGTGCTCCGAGGAACTTGGGTCCCTTGTCCAGCACATAGAGATCGAGCAGCCCCATCAGGCGGGCAAAGACTTCCCGCACCCGGGTGCGGATCCCCTGATAGGCGCTGGGATCCTCGGCATTGAAGCCGACCGCGTCGATACCGAAATGGCGGGCAATGAAAATGGCCCGCTCGTTGTGAAAGCCCTGGGAGACCACGGTAAAGCGATCCTGACCGAATACCTCCCTGGCCCGGACCACCGAGTCGAGGGTGCGGAATCCGGCGAAATCCATATAGATGGCGGAGGCGGGGATGCCCGCCTTGATCAGGGCGCGCCGCATCTGGCGTGGCTCGTTGTACTGCACGGTGGCGTTATCACCGGAGACGATGATGAAGTCCACCTTGGCATTGTTGTAGAGCTCGGCCGCCGCCTTGATGCGGTATTTGAAGTAGTGGTTGGGGCCGCCACCGGAGAGATATTTGGAGGTACCCAGCACCACCGCAACCCGGTTGTAGGGCACCTCGTCCACCTTGTCGTGGGTATAGTGGCGGGCATCCGAGACGATCCACTCGCTGTAGCCCAGCAGCATGGCAATCAGGGCCAGCAGCAAAACGAGGCAGGCGAGGAGGATCTTGGCAAACTTCTTCATGCGCGGTGCGGTCAGGGTCTGAAGTTGGGAGTGGCTTTCGGCATTCTATTACAACTCGGCCGCTGGCGTCAGGCTTGATAACGGGCGGGCCGCTCATTCGGGCAGAGGTTGTCGCAGGAGAGGCCGGGCGAGTGGGAGGATAACGCGAGGGGCTGCGGTGGCAGCCCCTCTTTTTGTTGGAGGTCTATCAGTGGGCGGAGTCGTTGCCCTTGCAGGCGTCTGACTCCTTGTTGGCTTGCCACCAGGGCAGCAGATCCCGGCCGAGCCACGCCTGATAGGCATCGCTGTCGTTGGCGATCAGTCGGTCCAGCTCCCCTTCGAAGTCGCTCATCGCCTGCTGCCGATCCGGATTGCGCAGCGCCTGTGCCAGCGCCAGCCAGCTGGCGCCGCGACCGGTCTCGTTGAGGAAGCGATGCACGGTATAGGACCAGGAGTAGACCATCTCGCCACCCTGCTCGTAATCGAGGTGGAGGATCGCCGCCAGGGTCGGGCGCTGGTTGGCGGGGCGGTTTGCCACGTTATCCAGACCCCGGGCAAAGCACTGGCCGTGGGCGATGTACTCTGCAATCCCCTCGGCCCACCAGGTGGTACGATTGAGCGGATAGTGGCCGAAGCTGCCGTACTGGTTGAAGCGGCCATCCAGATAGTGAACGTACTCGTGGCGCAGGTTCCACACCTGGAAGGCGGGGCGCTTCCACTCCGCCTCATAGGCGAAGAAGCGGGCCTGATTGCCGGGGCGAGCCGGATCCCCCTCGATATAGATGCCGCCATTGTCGGTGGAGACGCCAAACAGCGCGCTGCCGTAGCGGCCCCAGTCGGCAGAGGAGTTGAAGATCACCAGCTCCAGCGCCTCGTTGTGATCATCGGCCACCGGTTGCCAGCCTGTCTCCATCTGCTGGTGGAAGCGCTGCTCTTCATCACCCAGCTCGCGGCAGATCCCCTCGGCCTGAGCCAGGGTCAGATCCTGGGCACGCAGACGCAGGGTGGGCGAGCAGGTGTGCTCGAAGGGCAGAATACCTTCCATGCGGATCGGAGTGCAGAGCTCGGCGAACTCACCGCTGACACAGGCCTCGCTGGTGCGATCCGTGTAGGTGAGGTAGTAGCTGGAGAGGGTCAGGGAGACCTCTTCAAGCATGGCGGCCGGATGCTGGCCGCCCGGGACCAGCCCCTGCTGGCGGATGATGGCGATGACATCGCGATCCAGCTGTTGGCGATAGGCGATCGCCTCATCCGGGCTGGTGTGATGGAGGTAGCGCATCATCTGGTAGAGACGGCTATGGGCATCGAGGATGTTGTTGAAGATAAACAGATCCCGTGAGCCATCACGCTGTTTCCAGAGGGCCAGCTCGCTCAGGCCCAGTTGCAGCAGGTGCTGGCGCAATGCCGCCTCCTGTTGCAGCACCGCTGCGCTGAAGTCTGCCTGCTGACCGTAAGAGGCGCTCTGATCGACCAGATTGAGCAGTTCGAACAGGCCATCGGCCCAGGGTTTGTGGCCATTAATTTGCGCCGCATGTTGCACCGCATAGCCGAGCACCTGGTTAATCTGGGCCAGCATGGGGGCGGCACTCTGGCGGAAGGCGGCTTGGCCAAGTTGCCCTTGTGCCGCCACGCTCCAGGCTTCCAGCACTGTGCCAGCCTGATCCTGCGGTTCGGCACTCAGTAGCAATGGGTGGTTGAGCAGATCAATCATCACCCCGGCCAGTGCCCGAGCGACCTGATCACTCTCTTTGCCAATGCCGCCGTGGTAGTTATGGGCGCGCACATAGTAGAGCAGCTTGTCCATTGCCGGATGGGTCGGTTGGTTGGCCGCCAGCAGAGTACGCATGCCGCGCACCACCGCCATCAGCTTGGCGTCATCGTGGCCGTAATCCGCCTGCCAGGCAGGGCTGTTCTGGCCGCTCACGTCGGCCACCAGTTTGGCGGCATCGCTGTCGAGCAGATCCACATCGGGCTGCTCGGGCTCGGAGCAGAGACGACCGTTGGCGCGGCGGCACTCCAGTTGATCCTCCTTGCTGGCCAGCACGATGGGGCGATTGAGCACCCGGCTCTCCTGCCACGCTTTGCTCTCTGGCAGGGGTTGCCACTCGCCGCCTGCGACCGGGTATTGGTAGCCGTTATCTTGCAACGTCACCTGAACCTCGCTGCCTGCGGGGATCACCTGACGGCAGATGCGATAGCGGATGGTGTTACTCCCCTCCTTGCGCTCCTGCGGCTCATCACACTCCTGCTGAGGCGTGAGCTGATCCAGCTGCCACTGATAACGGCGCCAGACATGGATCTCGCTGACCTGAGCGGCAGCCTGACTACCTGCCACCGGCTGCAGGCGGAAGAAGATCTGCTCCAGTCGGCCATCCCGCTCGCTGGGTGTCTCTTCAAGTACCTGCAACTGCTGCCAATCCTGCGGCTGATAGTGCCACTCCGGCTCGGCGCAGCGGCCTTGCGCGTTGAGTTCGCAGCGATCCAGCTCCCTTTCACTCTGACCCAAGATGATGGCTTGCGGCAGCGGCAGACGATCCTGCCGTTTGGCGGTCGGCGTGCCCGCCAGCTGCTCCCAGCGACCCTGCTTCAGGCCATAACCGAAGTCATGACTGCTGGCGGGAATGAGATTGCCCGCCGGAATCCGATCTTCACAGCGAACGAAGCGGATCTGCCAGCCCGCATCCACCTTGAGCTGCGGCTCGCCACACTGCTGCTCGGCCAGTGCGGCGAGATCGCTGCTCTGCCAATCGAAGCGACGGTAGACTCTAAGCTGCTGATAGGGCGCGTTGCTGCTGCGCGCCTTGAGTTCATAGGTGATCTCGGTGATGCGTGCGGCCAGTTGTCGGCTCGATTCGCCAGTCAGCTGATACTGTCGCCAGTCATTGGGGGAGTAGTTGGCTTGCGCCGAGGATGTCGCCAAAAGCAGGGGGCCTGCCAGCAGCAGCCACCCGGTACCCGAACGGTTCATTTTTATCCCTTTGTTGTTGTTTGTGTATTGCCTTGCTAGTAATCGCAAGGCAATTTAACCAGTTCCAAAGGGATATCAATTGCCAATTAAAAATCAGATAAATCAATAAGATGATGGCTTTTTGAGTCTGATCGAATTTTCGTGGGCTGGCGCCGCAGTAAGGACTCACATGTTTCTTTTTCTGTTTTCAGGGCAGATCGGAAAATTGTGAGTCCGATCTCATTCAGCTTGTTGTGACAAGGTGGTCAGCTGTCGGGCAATCTTGCCCAACTGTTGGCGTGAGGGTTTGAGATTGCCGCCGAGATCGGGCCAGGGGATCCAGTGGTCGGGCACCATAAAGCCGGGCAGGGCGTTGCGGATCCAGGCGGCCAGTTCGGAGTCGGGAACCTGCTCGCCGTGCCAGTCGATAAAGGCGGCGGGGCGTTGTCCCCACTCGTCGCTAGGCACCGGCACCACCAGCGCCTGGGCGACGGCGGGATGATCCACCAGTCGCTGCTCGATGGTCTCGGGCTGGATGTTTTCCCCGCCCGAGATAAAGAGGTTGTCGAGTCGTCCCTCCACCAGCAGTTCCCCTGCCGTAGTGAAGCGTCCCTTGTCGCGGGTATGAAACCAGCCCTCGCCATCGAGCGGCAGTTCCAGCTCGCCATCTCGGTAGTAACCGGCAAACAGGGTGGCGCCACGCACGCAGATCTCCTGCTCCCGAATGCACACCTCCCGCCCCGGTAGCGGTTTGCCAACCACGCCCGCATCGCCGGGGACCGCGGTGCAGACCTGACTGCCCATCTCGGAGAGGCCATAGCTCACCTTGGGTTCGAGCCCCATGGCGCAGAGGCGACTCACCAGCGGTTGCGGAATGGCGGCGCCACCGAGCAGCAGTTCACGCAATCGGGTGCTAGCGGGGTCAAAGCCCTCTGCCAGCAGGCGCCAGAGTTGGGTCGGCACCAGCGAGAGGTGGGTGATGGGTTGGCACTCCAGCCGCTCCTTGAGGGAGCGTTCACGCTGATCCAGCACCAGCGTGGCGCCCGCCAGAAAGACCCGAAACAGGATGGCGTAGCCGCCGACATGGAACAGTGGCAGGGAGAGCAGCCAGCCGCACTCCTCATCGAGGGGAATGAGGGTGGCAGAGCCGCGCGCCGAGGCAAGGTGGTTGCAGAGCCGATGCACCACCGCTTTCGGCGTGCCGCTGGAGCCCGAGGTGAGGATCATGTTGTTGAGCTGGGTCGATGCCAGCGGCCACGTTTCCTCGCTTGTCGGCAGTTCGTGCGTGAAGTCGAGCAGCAAGGGTTGCCACTCTCCTGCCGGGATCTCCCCTGCCGACCAGAAGGCATCGGCATCGAGTTGCGTGGCCAGCTCGCGCTGCTTTTCAAGGGGAAAGGCGGGATTGAGTGGACAGAAGATGATGCCGCTGCGCAAGCAGGCCCAGGCCAGCAGCACATCTTCCAGCGCACCGCGTACCACCGCCGCCAGATGATCGCCACGGCGCACGCTGGCCCGTTCCAGCTGTTGGCTCAGGCTGTTGAGGCGGGCATCGAGCTGGCGATAACTGAGGGGGGCTGCGGCGTGGATGGCAATGCGGTTCGGGGTGGTGATTGCCCGGTGGCGTACCGGGCAAGGCGTCTGTTCTGGTGAGCGTGAGGGGTCAATCACGGTAATACAGTTTCTCCAGTTGGCGGAGATCCGGTTTGCCATCTTCCCCCAGCAGATTGCCCGCCATCCAGCGGCGGGTATCGAGGCCCGGGGCCTGTTCCGGTGCCCATTCGCCCGCCAGATGAAACAGCTGGTTCAGGCCCAGATCCGATTCGAAGCAGGAGGAGATGATCACCTTGAGCCGCAGTTCGCGGGCGCGGGCGATCAGCGCTTCGCAGTTGGCCAGTGAACCGAGCAGGGTGGGTTTGAGCACCAGCGCGCGCAGTTGCGGGATCGGCTCCCACGGCTTGCCTTGCGCCAGCAGCTCGTCCAGCGCCACCGGCATGCCGGTGCGGTTGGCGACAAAGGCGATGTCGGCAAAGTCGGCGCAGGGGTCTTCCAGATACTCGATGCGATTCGGGTCGAGGTGGCCACAGAAGGTCCACGCCTCCTCGCGGGTCCAGCCCTGGTTGGCATCAAGCACCAGCTTGAGGGAGGGCAACCGATCGCACAGCAGGCGGATCAGCGCCAGCTCGTCACGCATCGGGTAGCGCGCCACCTTCAGCTTGGCCTTGCTGGGCGTGCGGTGCAGCCACTCTTTCCAGTTGCGCAGCAGCTCCTGGGGAGAGCCTTGAATGAGGGGATAGGGCTCCGGCAGCGGGTTGCTCTGCTCGGGCCATGTCCGGCGTGCGCAGTCGAGGCCAAATTGCACCGACGGCAGCACGGGGTTCGGGGTTTCACCGGCGGCCAGGGTCGCCAGCGCGGCAAGGGCTTCCGCCTCTACCTGTTGCAGGCTCTCTTTCGAGAAGCCGGGCAGGGGGGCAATCTCCCCCCAGCCGTCGTTGATGCGCACCAACAGCCCCTCTCGCGCCACCTCCACCTTGCCGTGAAAGGTCAGTGGCTGGGTAAAAGGCAGTTGATAGCGATACAGGGCTAGTGTCATCAGGGATTCCGCTTGTATTTGGAGAAGTCGGGGCGACGCTTTTCGTTGAAGGCGTTGCGGCCTTCCTGACCCTCTTCGGTCATGTAGAACAGCATGGTGGCATTGCCAGCCAGCTCCTGCAAGCCCGCCTGACCATCACAGTCAGCGTTGAGGGCGGCTTTCAGGCAGCGCAGCGCCATCGGGCTGTTTTGCAGCATTTCGCGGCACCAGCGCACGGTTTCGCGCTCCAGATCCGCCAACGGCACGACGGTGTTGACCAGACCCATATCGAGGGCTTGCTGGGCATCGTACATGCGGCAGAGGAACCAGATTTCGCGGGCCTTCTTCTGGCCGACGATGCGAGCCATGTAGGAGGCACCCCAGCCGCCGTCGAAGGAGCCCACTTTCGGCCCGGTCTGGCCAAACTGGGCGTTGTCGGCGGCGATGGTCAGGTCACACATCATGTGCAGCACGTGACCGCCACCGACCGCGTAGCCCGCCACCATGGCAACCACCGGTTTCGGGCAGGTGCGGATGTCGCGCTGGAAGTCGAGCACGTTGAGGTGATGAGTCCCCTCGTCATCGCGATATCCACCGTAGTCGCCACGGATCTTCTGGTCACCGCCGGCGCAGAAGGCTTTCTCGCCAAAACCGGTCAGGATGATGGTGCCGATATGATCGTCATAACGGGCATCGGCCAGCGCCTGCAGCATCTCTTTGACGGTGCGGGGACGGAAGGCGTTGCGGACCTGGGGACGGTTGATGGTGATCTTGGCAATGCCATCGCCGGACTTGTGATAGAGGATGTCCTCGTAACCGGCGGAGCAATCCTGCCACTCAACAGGAGCGTACAGTTCCGCTTCCGTCATTGCTTCAATCATGGTTTTTTCCTTCTGATCTGGTCGAGCGCAGTTGAGCACCGAGTTGAGCAAAGAGTTGAGCACAGCGTTGAGCAATCCCGGCATGTTGAACAGGTGCGTACAGTTCAGCTTCCGTCATTGCTTCAATCATGACTCGTCTCTTCTTGTTGGTTGACCCACTCCGCGAGGAGTCGGGCAAAGGTTTCTGGCTGATGGGCGTGCAGGTTGTGGCCGCCCTCCAGCACCAAGTGGTTGATTTTGCGATGTTGACTCGCCAGCTGGCAAGCCAGCTGATGGAATTTGTGATCCCGCTTGCCACTCACCCAGGTGACCGGCAGCGGGCACTGCATGAGCCAGAGGGCGAGATCCGGCTGCTTGCCGAGTGAGGTGGCGCGCAGCATGGTGGCGATGGCCTTGCCATCATTGCCAAGGCGGCGGGCAATCTGGCGGGCGCGGGCCGCGTCGTCGAGATCGGCAAAAACACCCTGCCGATACCAGTCTGCCAGCACGTCAGCCAGGGGCTCCTGCTCGAAACGCTGCGCCCACTGTTCATCGTGCTGGATGCGGGCGGCCCGTTCACTGGCCGGTAGCCCCGGGTGGCAGTTCTCCAGTAGCAACCCCTGCAGCCCGGCGGGCTCGCGGCTGGCGTGATAGAGGGCCAGTCGTCCACCCAGCGAGTAGCCCGCCAGCAGATAGCGTTCAATGTTGCGGCTAGCCAGCTCGGAGATCAGCCACTGGTGGCTCTGCTCAACGTCGCTGACGTTGAGATCGCTATGCTGGCCGTGACCCGGCAGATCGAGGGCGATGCAGCGGATGGCGGGCAGCCGGTCGATCACCGGTTGCCAGTCGCCGCTATCCCCCAGCAGGCCGTGCAGCAGCACCAGCGGCACATTGGCATCTTTATTTGCCACGGATGGCGGCCCCCAGCGCCTTGAGATCATCGGCCACCTGCTCGCTCGGTACCCGGATCTCGATCAAGGTAACGCCATGTTTGAGGGCGGCGCGGTAATCGCGTTCGAACTCGGGCAGGGTGGTCGGTGCGCGATAAGCGAGGCCAAACATGGAGGCGGCATGTTCAAAACCGAGGCCGTGGGGCAGCCGGTAGTAGCTCTCCAGCAGCGCCCCTTCGGTGGGCACTGGCAACATGCGGAAGATGCTGCCGCCATCGTTGTTGAGCAGGATCACCACCAGCGGGCGGCTCGCCTTGCCAAGCAGGGCGAGGCTGTTGAGATCGTGCAGGGCGCTGAGATCGCCGAGCAGCAGGGTTGTTGGCTGGTCGCTCGACTGGGCAAAGCCATAGGCGGTGGCGATCAGGCCATCGATGCCGGAGGCACCGCGGTTGGTCATCACCCGGCTCGGCCCCTTGCCCGTGTCACCGAGCATATCCATCAGTCGAGCCGGCATGCTGTTGCCGACAAACAGCTGCCCTTCGATAAGGGAATTGAGGCGATGGCAGATGCCGAGCTCAGAGAAGCGCTCGCAGGCGGCGGCGATCTGCTGGCTGGCGTTGTGTTGCAGCTCGGCCAATGTGTGCCAAGGGGCTTGTGTGGTGACCGGATGGGCCACTGCAAAGGCGCTGGCACTGCAGAGCAGCCGGTTGCGCAGCCGGTAGTCGGGATCGAGCCGCGCCGGTTGTGGATCCACCAGCCAGTAATCCTGCCATGAATGGTGCTTGATGAACTGGCCAAGCCGCTTGGAGACAAGCCGCGCGCCAAATTGCAGCAGCACCTCGGCGCGGCCCAGCTCGGCGACGAATTCAGGGTCGTTGAGCGCCAGATCCATGTGGATGAGGTTGCGGCTATCGAAGCGGATCTGGCTCTGCAGATCCGCCAGCAGCGGCCAGCCGAGTTGTTCTGCCAGCGCGGCGACCACCTGTGCCTGTTCGGGATCCGTGATCCGTCCGGCCACAATTACCCCGCGCTTGTGCTGCCATTCGCGCCACTCGGGTTGCGGCGGGCAGGTCGGCTCGCTCTGTTGCCACGGGCTCCATGGCCTGTGCGAGCTGAGCCAGTCACCGAGGGGTGCCAGATAGTCGCCAAAATCCTGATAATGCTCACCGGGGTAGAGGGGCTCGGGGTACATGCAGTTGAAGTGCACCACCCCTGGGGTGAGCGCCTGCTTGGCCAGCGCCTGATCCACCGAGCTCAGCACAAACGCCGCCGGAATGGTCGGGGTGGGGCTCGGCAGGTTCTGCTGATAGACGGGGTAGCGGCCGAAGACCCCCTGCTGGTCGATCGCCTGATTGGCGCCGTTGTCGATAAGCTCGTGAGGGCGATCGGCGGAGAGAATAATCAGCGGCACGCCGGTGAGCTGAGCCTCGGCCACGGCGGGCCAGAGGTTGGCCACTGCGGTGCCCGAGGTCATGATCACCGCCACCGGCCGGTTGCTCCCCTTGGCCAGCCCCAGCGCCATAAAGCCGAGACCGCGCTCGTCAAAGTGCAGATGACGGCGAAAGCCCAGATGGGCCGCAGCCGCCATGGTCAGCGGCGCGGAGCGGGAGCCGGGGGCCAGCGCGATGTCGCGTACCCCGAGGCGAAAGAGCTCCTCCAGCAAGAGGGAGGACCAGACGTGGTTGAAGGTGGCGTGCTGGCTCGAAAACGGGGGGCAGGCAAACTCTTCGCTGGCAGGCTCTTTACGGGTGGGCATAGGGGCTCTCGCGGGTTGAAAAGGGGTCATTGCTATCCCAGCAGGGAGAGCACATTGGCGATCTTGTTGTCGAGCTCGGCCCACTCGGCGACAGGCTCGGAACCGGCGACAATGCCGGCACCGGCAAACAGGGTGACGCTGCCCGACTGAATGCGGGCGCTGCGAATGGCGACCGAGAACTCCGAGGTCTCCCGACTCAGCATGCCGCAGGCACCGGCGTACCAGCCCCGATCATAGGGCTCGAATTCGCGGATGAAGGCCAGCGCCGCTTCGCGCGGGGCACCGCCCACCGCAGGAGTCGGGTGGAGGGCGTCGAGCAACTGCCAGTCGCAGACCCCGGGCTTGAGTTCGGCTTCGATATCGCACTTGAGGTGTTGCAGCAGCCGCAGTTTGAGAATGCGCGGCTCGGTCAGGGTGGCATCGTGGGCCAGCGGTGCCAGTCGGCTGAGGATGTCGGCGTGTACCAGCCGGTTCTCCAGCCGGTTCTTGCTGTCGGCCAGCAGCTCGGCGGCCAGTTGGGCATCGACCTCTTCATCGCCGGAGCGGCGGATGGTGCCCGCCAGCGCCTCGGTAAAGAGATGGCTCCCTTCCCGGCGGTAGAGCCGCTCGGGGGAGCAGGCGATAAAGGCCTGTTCGGGGGAGAATTGAAAACCGAAGTGGAAGCAGTCCTGGGCGTGGCGGGCCCACTGGCCGAGCATGGCCCAGGGATTGATATCCGCATCATGGTTCGGACTGGTCAGCACGCTCTCCCGCGACAGCACCACCTTGGGGGTGTGGGCCTGAAAATCGGGTGCGGTGACGCGCTCAACAAGCGTCTGCCACTGGATGGGACCGGGGCAATCCTGTCGCTGCCAGGGCTGTTTTTGCAGGGCGGGCAGCGGCGCTTCCGGGCGCAGGGCATCGAGGGCAGCTTCGGCTGCCTGCAGTTCGGCCTCGAGATTGTGGTCATCCAGCCAGAGGTTGAGGCAGAGGCTGACGCACTCGCCACGGCGCACCAGCTCGATGCGGGGCAGCACGAAACGGCAGGGGCCAAACCCTTGCCAGCCGGATTGGGCCGGATCGAACGCCAGTCCGCCATAGTAGCGGGGGCTGTCGTCGTGATGCTGGCTGGCGTTGGCACACACCTGCTTGATGGCGTGCGGCTCGGTCAGTTCATGGATGGCGCCCAGCGCGACATACTCGGGACGATCCTCTCCACGGGCCTGCCAGTAGATGCGGGGATAGAGGGTTTGCGCCGCGAGCCAGCCCAGAAAGGAGCGGGTCTCGATCGCCACTCGCAACCGCACGAAGCCGCTGACGTTGCTGTGACGCAGGGCGTCCAGTTGTTGCTTGATATGGGTCTGAGCCAACATGGATTCTTTTCTGAGCCGGGTAGTAACGAGCGATCCGGTAGCTGGATGCCGTAGGTTTATGCCAAAGGGCGATGATTTCCTATATATTATCTGCCCATTCGTCCATGTAAATCGCCCGAGGGAGCTTCACTCTCCGGGGCCAAGTATACCCAAATCCGGTTCGATAACCCTTAACACGATCAATATCCGATTGTTTGGCCATCACAATATGACAAATACCTTCTCTGTTTGGTTGCTGGCGGCGCGTTTGCGAACACTGCCGCTCGCCTGCTCTTCCATCCTGCTGGGCTCGGGGCTGGCTGCCAGTCGTGGCGCTTTCGATGGCACCATCATGGCGCTCTCGCTGCTGACCGCCATCCTGCTGCAGATCCTCTCCAATCTGGCCAACGATTACGGCGATGCGGTCTCCGGCGCCGACAACGGCGAGCGGATCGGCCCGCAGCGGGCGGTGGTCTCCGGCCTTATCACCAAAAAACAGATGTGTGTGGCGATGGCGCTGACCGCGCTGGCGGCGGTGGCCAGCGGCCTGCTGTTGCTCGGCTGCGCCTTCGGTGGTCAGTGGCTGCAGATCCTGGCATTTGTGGTGCTGGGTGGCGCGGCCATCGTCGCGGCGGTGACCTATACCGTCGGCAAGACCCCTTACGGCTACCGCGGGTTTGGCGATATCTCGGTGTTCCTGTTCTTCGGTCTGCTGGGGGTGCTCGGCTCCTACTACCTCTTCACCAAGAGTCTGGAGTGGGACCTGCTGCTGCCCGCCACAGCCTGTGGTCTGCTGGCCACCGCCGTGCTCAATATCAATAATGTGCGCGACATCGAGACCGACGCCGCCAGCGGCAAGATCACCCTGGCGGTGCGCCTTGGCCGCAACCGCGCCATCGCCTATCACTGGGTATTGCTGGGGGCTGCGCTGCTGGCGACCATCGCCTTTATCCTGACCCAGCCCGCCAGTTTCTGGCCGTGGATCTTCCTGCCTGCCATGAAGCCGCTCAGCGATGCGGCCCGTACCCTGCGCGAGAGCTTCGATGGCGAGGTGCTGACCGGCGCCCTCAAGAAGACCGCCATCAGCGCGTTTCTGTTCAGCCTGCTGCTCTCCATCGGGTTGGCGCTCTCCTGACGGGGGGTCGCAAACGCCAAGGCGAACAATGAACAGGGCTCCCGAGATGGGAGCCCTTTTTCTTTTCAGCTGTGCCGTCGGGTTTAGCTGGCGCGCGCCACCTTGAGGGGGCGACGGGAGAAGAGCAGGGTATCCAGCAGCCAGATGGCGACCATGGAGGCGCCCACCAGCGGGAAGGCGATCCCCAGCAGGATCAGCAGGGTGATGGCACCGCGCATCGGCGGGAGTTTGGCGGGCAGTGGCGGCGCGGCGAGACGCCCCTGCGGGCGGCGGCACCACCAGATCCACAAGCCGCTTACGGCGCTGGTCAGCACCATCAGGCAGATGATCAGCATGGCGAGCTGATGGGGCCAGCCGTAGAGCTTGCCCATGTGCAGCATGACGCCGCTCTCTACCGTCTTGGCGACCGGGCCGTAATCCTGCCAGCGCACATCGGCCAGCACCTTGCCGCTGTATTGATCGATATGCAGGGTGGCGTCGTTGCGTGGATCGTCGGCAAACAGGGCGATGGTGTAGACGCCGGTAGTGCCGACCGGCGGGGTGATGCTGTAACCCGGTTTGACGCCCCGTTCACTGGCTGTCTCGACCACCTGTTGCAGCGCAATGCGCTGGCTCGCCATCACCATTCCCTCATGTTCGCCGTGGTTCATGGCGCCATGATCGTGCGCTTCATCGATCGGCTGCGAGCTGGGCATAGGGGTGTTCTCCACCGCCCAGGGGACGGTCTGCTCGTGGGCCTGATTCAGGCTGCGAGCCAGTGGCGCCGATTTGGGCACCTCGTTCCACATGGCGGCGGGGAAGCGGTTCCAGACTGCGGCAAACTGATCGCCCCAAAAACCGGTCCAGGTCATGCCACTCAGC
The DNA here is from genome assembly GCF_000819685.1 of Aeromonas allosaccharophila. Taxonomy (GTDB): domain Bacteria; phylum Pseudomonadota; class Gammaproteobacteria; order Enterobacterales; family Aeromonadaceae; genus Aeromonas; species Aeromonas allosaccharophila. The sequence goes on from NZ_CDBR01000033.1 coordinate 41,844, forward strand.
AGCAGTAGTAGCAGGAAACCGGCGCCCCAGAAGCCGACCACGGCATGGAGATCCCGCCACCAGAGGCGTCCGCGCTGGCCCATTCTGGGCCAGATGATGCCGCCCACCCCGGGCCCCTTGCGTGGCCACCAGAGGTAGAGACCGCTCAGCAGCAGCACCAGTCCCCAGCCTGCCGCCAGTTCGATCAGCCGATCCCCGGTGGTGCCGAGCAGCAGGTCGGCGTGCAGGGCGCGAGCCACCGCTTGCAGATTCCACTTGTTATCCATGGTGCCGAGCAGGGCACCGCTGGCGGGATCGAGGAACAGGGTCAGCTCCTGTTCGCCCCGATTGACGATGAACTGGGCGCTCTGGTCGGGAGCGGCAGGCGGCAGATATTTACGCAGGCTGGCATCGGGCATGGTCATCATCGCCTTGGCCAGCAGCTGGTCGGCACTCAGCGTCTGGCTGGCGGGGGCGACCTTCATCAGATCGGGGTACATCAGGTTGTCGAGCTGGGGTTTGAACAGATAGACGATCCCGGTCAGTGACAGCAGGATTAGGAAAGGAGCGACAAAGAGACCGGCGTAGAAGTGCCAGCGCCAGATCCGTTGGTAATGACTCGAGTCCCTGTTTTTCATTGCGCATCCTTGTTGGGGGGCAAACCTTTCGGCTGGTGGAATGTTTGTGGCGGCGCGGATAATAGCAGTAACGTTTCGTTAACTGCAATCGCACATCTCGAGGTCGATGCAGGGCGGGATGGCGGTGATATGGTGTACTTACAGGGCGATGGCGGCTTGCCGGATGGGATGAGAACGCTTCGGGGGAAGCGTGTCTGCTGCTGGACTTTTCTTTATAAATTATTACCTTGTGATAACAATCTGCAGGCGGTGGTGGTAACGGAATGGGAGCAGTCATGCAGCCACATGGGCATTTCGACATGGAGCGCAGGGGCCAGATGCTGATCTGTCGCCCGCGTGGCCCCTTCAATCTGGCGGGGGCCATGGCCTATGAAGCGGGCTTTCGCCACGAGCTGGCCGGACTGGTGGATCGCCCCTGGGGGATTGTCGAGGTCGCGACCGAGTTCGAAGCGGCCGGGCCCGAGGTGCTGGCCCGTTTTCGTCGCCAGTTTGGCTGGTGTGCCGAGAGTGGCTGTCAGTTTCTGGCGGTGGTCTTGGTGGGGGGCTTCAAGCGCTATCTGGCGGATAACATCTTCAAGGAGCTGCCGTTTCGGGCGGTGCGTTACTTCGAGCAGGAGGCCGCCGCTATCCAGTGGCTGGGGGAGCAGCTCACAGCTACTCCCTGCGAACACGCGGGCGCTTGACCTGCTTGGCCCTTGCTCACTCCAGCTTGATAAACCACTTGTCCCGCTCGTCAACGCAGTCGGGCTCCCCCATTTCGAACTCACGGCAGATCAGCGGTCGCACCTCATAGATACGGCACATCATGGTGTTGCGGTCGAGCGCCGCACACCAGCCATCTTCCAGTCGGTGCATCACGGGCACCTGTCCCTCTATCTCGTCCACGTAGCGATCCGGTACGCCGGTATCGGTAAACAGCATCACTTCGAGGCGGCAGCAGCAGGCTTCGCAGTTCTGGCAGCTGACTTCGGCTTGGGGTTCTCTGTTCATCTGTGTTGTCCATGCCATCGGAATGGCACATTTTCGATAAAAAACAGGCGCCTGCAAAGGCGCCCGTGCTGTGGTTCATGACAAGTCGGGCAGAGATACTGCCCGCCATCGCCCTTAGCCCAGTTTGCGGGCGCGGTAGCTGCGCCCCTTGATCTTGCCTTCCTGCAACCGCTTGAGGGCGGCGCTCGCCACGCTGCGCTTCACGGCGACGTAGGAGTACTGCTCTGAGATCTGGATCTTGCCCACATCGGCGCCGGCAATGCCGCCTTCGCCAGTCAGCGCGCCCAGAATGTCACCGGCCCGCACCTTGGTCTTGCGACCGGCATCGATGGAGAGGGTCACCATCTGCGGGGCGATCGGCTTGATGTCGCGGCCGATGCTGTCGAGATCACCCAGCGGCATCGGAGCCTGCTGGTACTCTTCGATGAAGTTGACGCGCTGGGCTTCGTTCGGCTGATAGAGGCTCAGAGCCAGACCCTGCTGGCCGGCACGACCGGTACGGCCGATGCGATGCACGTGCACTTCCGGATCATAGGTCAGCTCGTAGTTGATGACGGCGCCCAGCTCCTTGATGTCGAGACCACGGGCCGCCACATCGGTGGCCACCAGAATGGTGGCGCTGCCGTTGGCAAAGCGCACCAGCACCTGATCCCGCTCGCGCTGTTCCAGATCGCCGTTCAATGCCAGCGCCGAGAAGCCCTTGGCAGCCAGATGGTCGGCCACGTCGTTACAGGCACGCTTGGTGTTGCAGAACACCACGCAGGAGCTCGGCTGGTAGTGGCTCAGCAGCCAGGTGAGGGCATCAAGGCGCTGACCAAAGGGGACTTCATAGAGCTTCTGTTCGATGGCGCTGCCTTCGTGCAGGGACTCCACGCTCACCTCGACTGGATTGCGCTGCACGCCGCGGCTCATCTGGGCGATCCCTTCCGGATAGGTGGCGGAGAACAGCAGGGTCTGACGGCGCTCGGGGGCATAGCTGATGACCCGGTTGATGTCTTCGCCAAAGCCCATGTCCAGCATGCGATCCGCTTCGTCCAGCACCAGCGTTTCCAGGCTCGAGAGCTCCAGCGTGCCCTGCTCCAGATGCTTGAGAATGCGGCCCGGGGTGCCGACGGCGATATGGGCGCCAAAGCTCAGGGTGGCGGATTGCGGTGCAGTCGGGGTGCCGCCGCACAGGGTGACCAGCTTGACGTTGGGCAGGGCGCGCGCCAGACGACGGATCTCCTGAGCCACCTGATCCGCCAGTTCGCGGGTCGGGCAGAGCACCAGCGCCTGTACGTCGACACGGTTGACGTTGAGGCGGGAGAGCAGGCCGAGGGCGAAAGCAGCGGTCTTGCCGCTACCGGTTTTTGCCTTGGCGATCAGGTCTTTGCCTTCGAGTACCAGGGGCAGGCTCTGGGCCTGGATCGGGGTCATCTGCAGGTAACCCAGGCTGGTGAGGTTTTCTTGCAGGGCGGGGGAGAGATTGAGGCTGCTAAATTCGCTGTTGTTCACAAAAGGACTCTATTTCGGAGAAAACGGGGATGCGCCGTGCGCAAGGGCGCGCATTGTATCAGAAAGCGCTGCCGGATGTGGCGGATTTTTGAACGGTTGGCCACGAGGCTGCATGCCGGGTTCATTTGTTGCCAAACCGATCGCGGGCAATCACTGGCAATCCAATAAGGACTATTTTTCAAACACTCATCTAATTATTTATCGCGGATAAACGTTTTTCAATTTCGGTATTTCAATATAATGGCTGAAAAATATTCCACGAGCAGCGACTACGCCGCAATGGATGTTGCGAAAATGCTGCTCGAATATTTTCAAAAAACATGAAAACGGCGTCTGCATTGCCCAACATGATGTTTTAAAAGGATTTATGTTATCTATGTTGTGCGATTAATATCAGTTCATTGCGTAATTAATTTAAAAACGTTTGTATTATCCTGCATGCATATTATTGGGCGGGATTGTGATGGCTATCTGATTTTTAAATGTGCAAATGTCTATGATGGCGCCGGTCAAAAATTACAATTCACTCAGGTGCTACAGGTATGGAATACATTCACTTTGTGCTCGGACTGGTGATGGTCCTCGCTCTTGCTTTGCTGGCTAACCGCCACAACTGGAAACAGATCAAACTGCGTTATATCGGCCAACTGCTGGTGGTCGAACTGGCGCTGGCCTGGTTCATGCTGAACTCCGAAGTGGGTCTGGCGGTGGTGGGTGGCTTCGCGGCCGGCTTCACCAAGTTGATGGAGTTTGCCAAACAGGGTACCGACTTCGTGTTCGGTGGCCTGGTTAACGAAGGGGCCTTCTCCTTCTTCCTGATGGTGCTGATGCCCATCGTCTTCATCTCCGTGCTGATCGGTATTCTGCAGTACATCCGCCTGCTGCCGCTGGTGATCCGCGGTATCGGTACCGTGCTGGCCAAGATCAACGGCATGGGCAAGCTGGAGTCTTTCAACGCCATCAGCTCGATGATCGTCGGTCAATCCGAGAACTTCATCGCCCTCAAGAACATCCTGCCGCACCTGAACGAGAAGCAGATGTACACCCTGGCGGCGACGGCGATGTCTACCGTCTCCATGTCCATCGTCGGTGCTTACATGCAGCTGATCGAGCCGCGCTACGTGGTTGCCGCGCTGGTGCTCAACATGTTCAGCACCTTCATCGTGCTCTCTCTGATCAACCCCTACGAGCCGGATAACTCCGTGACCGACATCAAGGCCATTGCCGAAGGTGACGAGCACCACACGCCGAAGAAAGAGAACTTCTTCGAGATGTTGGGCGAGTACATCATGGCCGGTTTCACCGTTGCTGTGATCGTGGGTGCCATGCTGGTCGGCTTCATCGCTCTGATTGCCCTGGTCAACTACCTGTTCGAGATGGCATTTGGCGTGAACTTCCAGTTCGTCATGGGCTACCTCTTCTACCCGATCGCCTGGATCCTGGGTATCCCGAGTGGTGAAGCGCTGCAAGCGGGCTCCATCATGGCGACCAAGCTGGTGACCAACGAGTTTGTGGCGATGATGGATCTGGGCAAGGTGGCTGCCGAGCTCTCTCCGCGTACCGTCGGCATCCTCTCCATCTTCATGGTCTCTTTCGCCAACTTCAGCTCTATCGGCATCATCGCCGGTGCGGTAAAAGCGCTGAACGAAGAGAAGGGCAACATGGTTTCGCGCTTCGGTCTGAAGCTGGTCTACGGTTCTACCCTGGTCAGCCTGCTCTCTGCGGTTATCGCAGGCATCATGATCTGATCCTCTAGTGGCTCGCGCCACTGCTTGGGCCCCTGACCTCGTCAGGGGCTTTTTTGTTTCTGGCTCACAGCCGCCAGCCGCACCACCAGCCAGCAACCAGCAGGGTGAGGGTGCAAAAGCCGGTTTCGATGGCGCCGCCACTGCGCAGCGGCCAGCCCGGCAGTCGGAAGCGGCGCTTGATGGGCCAGAAGAGCGGAATGCCCGCCGGGGTGAGCCAATCCCCCAGCAGATGGCTGAGGTAGCCGACGATCAGGGCATCCTTGACCCCCACGGGCAGGGTGCCCGGCGGCAGGCTCTGGTTCAGCCCCCAGACGGCGGCGACGACCGCCAGCAGGCTGTGGGTGAAACCGCGATGGCCAAACAGCCGCGACAAAGGTTTCGAGATCCACGGCAGTCGCTGCCCCAGCACCGATTTGGGGTGGTCGAGGTCGGGCAACAGGGCGCTGGCCAGCGCGGCAGGGATGGTCTGCCACAGGCTGGCATCGGCCAGCGCCGGAGTGAGCTGCAGTTTGTGGGCGATCAGGGTGCAGGTAACGGAGAAGAGCAGGTGTCCTTGGGCGGTCATGATGATTACGGCGTGGACAAGATGGCGGCGCATCTTACCAGCCTGACGGTTGTGGTCAGCTCTTATTTTAAAAATCAGGATGTTACGGCGAAAAAGCGCCCATATTGGGCGCCTTTAGGGTCTCTTTACAGCTTGCCTTTGACCAGCCACTTGTCGAGGGCGTTGGCGAAGCGCTGTTTGTCGGCGGCATTGAAGGGGGCCGGGCCGCCGGTCTGCACACCGGCCGAACGCAGCTCCTCCATAAAGTTGCGCATGCCGAGCCGCGCCTTGATGGTCTCGCGGGTGTAGATCTCGCCACGGGGATTGAGCGCCTCGCCACCGGCATCGATCACCCAGGAGGCGAGGGGAATATCGCCGGTGATCACCAGATCGCCGGGCTGAACCTGCTGGGCGATGACATGATCTGCCACATCGAACCCCTTATCTACCTGCTGGGTTTTGATGAAGGGGGAGGGGGGCACCCGCAATCCCTGATTGGCCACCAGGGTGGTGACGACCTGGGCGCGGTGGGCGGCGCGGTAGAGGATCTCCTTGACCGGAATGGGGCAGGCATCGGCATCAACCCAGATGGGCATGGCATGGTTTCCTGTAGTGAAAGCGGAGAGAAACGAGAGCGGGCATCTTAACACAAGCCTCCCCTTGCCGGTGCGGGGCTGAGTCTGCCTCACCTTTCGTGTAAGCTGGGGCCAGCACATGCAACGAGAAGGAGACGAGATGGATCGGGTGCCCGGTGAAGTGATTTATGCCCTGACCCTGGATGGCAAGGGTGGCATGGCGCCGCTGGCGGCGGGAAGCGAGATCCCGGGGGATCGCCCCGGCTGGCTGCATCTGGATTACGGCCATCCCGATTCGGCGCGCTGGTTGCTGCAAACCCCGCTGTTGGGTGAGGCCGCCAAGGAGTCGCTGCTCGGCCAGAGCAATCGTCCCAAGCTGGTGCGGATGGGGGAGACGGTGCTGCTGATCCTGCGTGGCATCAACCACAACAAGGATCACCGGCCCGAGGAGATGGTGGCGCTGCGCATCTTCATCACCCCGGATCTCATCATCAGCAGCCGTCGTCGCCCGCTGCTCTCCGAGCAGGATGTGTTCAACCAGCTCAAGCTGGGGGGCGGTGCCGATACCCCGGCCGATTGGCTGGTGGAGATCTGTGATGCCCTGACCGATCGGGCGGGGGAGTTTGTCGAGGAGCTGCACGACAAGATCCTCGATCTGGAGGAGATGGTGCTAATGCGCGACCTGCCCGCCAATGGCCGCCTGGCGCTGATCCGCAAGCAGCTCATCATGATCCGCCGCTACCTCTCCCCCCAGCGGGATCTGGTGGCGCGCCTCGCCAACGAGAAGATCAGCTGGCTGGATGAGGATGACCGCCGTCGTCTGCTCGATATCGCCGACCGGCTGCGGCGCTGGCTCGATGACCTCGATGCCGGGGTGGCGCGTACCGCCGTGCTGGCGGACGAGATCAACAATCTGATGGCGGAGGCGACCAACCGCCGCGCCTACCAGATGTCGGTGATGGCGCTGCTGTTTCTGCCCGCCAGCTTCCTGACCGGTCTGTTTGGCATCAACCTGGGGGGGATTCCGGGGGCCGAGAGCCCGACCGCCTTCTGGGTCTTCTGCGGATCCCTGGTGGCGCTGGCCAGCGGGCTGGCCATCTGGCTCAAGCACCGGCGCTGGTGGTAGGGAGGCATAACCTATGTGGCAATCCATTGGCCTGACCCTGCTGCTGTTGCTGGGGCACACCCTGATCCGGCGGCTTATTCACAAGAGTCTGCTGGCGCTCGGTCAGAGCAGACAGGTGAGCGAGAACCGGGTGCTCTACGTGGCCCACGTGTTCCACTTCCTGCTCGGCTGCGCCACCTTGCTGGTGCTGGCCGGGGTGTGGGGGCTCGACTTCTCCCGACTGGTGGTGCTCGCGTCATCTTTCTTTGCGGTACTGGGGGTCGCCATGGTGGCCCAGTGGTCGATCCTCTCCAACATTACCGCCAGCATAACCATCTTCTTCGCCTTTCCCTACAAGATTGGCGACCGGATCCGCATCCTCGACAAGGACGACTCGGTCACCGGCATCATCACCGAGATTGGCCTGTTCTACGTGCGGGTACGGGATGACAACGGCGATCTGGTCACCTATCCGGCCAACCTGATCTTGCAAAAACCGGTCAGGAAGCTGGAGGGCAAGGTGGCAGAACCCCTGCAACCGGAATAGCAAGTAACCGGAATAAGAAAAAGGCTCCTCGGGAGCCTTTTTGCTGTGTGGCAGGTGCTGATCTAGCGTTCGAAGAAGCGGTAGAGGTGCTCCACCTGCATCGGGCAGTCGGCCACCAGATGCAGATGTTCGCGGGCCTGATCGACGGTGCCGAAACTGACCGGGCAGCCGAGGGTGTCGGTCAGCTCGTAGAGGGCACCATCCTTGCCTCTGAATTCGATAAGCCAGCCGGGGATGGCAACGTCGTGGAGAATTTCGGCTTCTTGCAGGATCTGTTGCTGATAGAGCTTACGAAGTTCACTGACTGTCATGATGCGCTCCTTTGGGGAATATCCACTCCCAGTCTATGCCTGCCCTTTATATGCGGCAACAGTGGTGCGGCAACGGGCTTATCCCCGCAGGCACTGCCAGGCCCAGCGGATGCGGATAAAGGTTTCGGCATTGCCGCCCCGATCCGGATGGTGCTGCAGCGCCAGCTCCCGCCAGCGGCGGCGGATCGCCTCTTGGCTCGCCCCTTCATTCAGCTCGAACAGGGCCAGCGCCTCGGCTTTGTGCCCCTCACCGTCATAAGCGCGCCAGAAGCGGTTGAGCAGGGCTTCGACCTCGGCACGGTCGGTTTGCCAGAACACCTGCCAGTCGAGGTAATAGCTGCGCAGATTTTCGCCGATAGCAAAGGCGTGGCTGGCCTCCGGGGTCTTGGCCAGCGGTTCGAGCCGGATATCCAGGGTGCTGATCACCAGCCACCAACCCTCTTCATAAAGCTCGGCTTGCAGTTGGTAGAGGGCGTTCATGAGCAGGAAGTTGACCCGAAACAGCTGCAACTGCTCGTCGTCGGCCAGCTGGGGGATCGCCCCCTGCTGGCGCAGGGCGGCCATCAGCTCGTGCACCTTGTAGCTGCCCGCCGCCTGCTGCAACAGCGCCAGCAGCGGGGCAATCAGCGGGTTGACGTTCGGGTCGCTCATGACGTTCGCTTCTTCCATGTGAGGGTTTTTCTGCCTGTGGCGCCAATAGTGTGTGACGTACAGGCGAGGCGGTGCTGGATCAGAGTGGCATCTGCCAATGGGCGGGGCAAGGTGCAGTGGCAAGGGCGGCGCAGAAAAAGCGCGCCAGCGGGGCGGTCATGAGCGTGAGCCCGATCAGATGGGGCTCTCCTTGTGGAGCTCGCCGACACAGTCGGCCAGCGCCAGCACCAGTGCGGAGCGCACCATCTGATCGAGCCGGTTGAGCTGCATCTGGTAGAAGGCCCAATCCTCTTCGCTGGCGGGGGGCTCCAGCTTCATCATGCCGCCCTGATTGACCCCGTGCAGGCGGTCGAGCAGGTCGCGGATCGGCTTGTCGCTGAAGCGGTAATCCTTGGGGTCGCGTACCAGAAAGTCGCGGATCTTGATATAGGCTTCGATATCCTGATAGCGCTCCAGGGAGATGAGGCCGAGGGCGAAGATGAGCTTGAGGCGCACTTCCAGCTGGCCGAGGGGGCCGCTCTGGTTGAGCAGGGGTTCGATGGCGTATTTGACGGCATACTCCTCCTGACGGAACGCGCGTCGCATCAGGGAGTCGACCGCCTCTTCCAGGATGGTCACGGCTTCGAGAAAGAAGCCGCGAGGGCCATCCTGCTCGTTTAGTCGTTCCAGTACTTCATCTTCCTGGTGTGTGGTCATAGGTGTATAGGGTCCAGCTGACAGGGAGAGAGTGGGCCTCTCTCCCGGTTTTTATCATATGGGGCACATTCCCTTGCCATTCAAGCGCTTGTGGCGCTATCAGTGGTGGCTGAATGCGCCGCAAGCAGGGTTATTACAGGGTTTCGTAACGGGCGACGATGGCGCGAACCACCTCGCTCTCTTCATCCAGCCCGGTGACGCGGGCCAGCGCTTTGGCCGGGCCCAACTCCGCCAGCAGCTGTTGCAGCTCCACCGCTTGCGGGTCATCGGTGTTGCGATAGTGGAGCGCCGCGGCGATCCCCTCCTGCAACTGCTCGTTGGGCAGGCCGTACTCCAGGGTGCCGAGCAGCGGCTTCACCAGTCGATCCCCCGCCGCCAGCTTGCGCAGCGGCTGACGACCGACCCGGTCAATCTCGTCCACCAGATAGGGGTTGGCGAAGCGGGAGAGGATCTTTTCGATGTAGGCGGCATGCAGGCGCGGGTCGAAGCCGTAGCGTTTCACCAGCACGGCACCGCTCTCCTCCATGGCGCGGCGCACCTTGCTGCGGATCACCGGATCCTCGATCGCCTCGCGCACGGTGCGATAGCCCCGCAGTTTGCCGAGGTAGGCGGTGACGATGTGACCGGTGTTGAGGGTGAACAGCTTGCGCTCGACGAAGGCCATCAGGTTGTCGGTGGGCTCCATGCCCGCCACCTGGGGCAGCTCCCCCTTGAACTGGGTCTGGTCGACGATCCACTCGCTGAAGCTCTCTACCGTTACTTCCAGCGGATCATCGTTGGCGGCCGCGGCGGGCGGTACGATGCGATCCACCGCCGAGTCGACGAAGCCGATGCAGGATTCGAGCGTGGCATGATACGCGACTGGCAGGTACTTGAGTACCTCCTGCTTGAGATGGCTGGTGCCGCGCACCATGTTTTCGCAGGCGATGACGTTGAGCGGGGTCAGGTTGCCGGCATCGAAGCGGGCCTGCAGCCCCTTGGCCAGGGTGCTGGCAATCTTGTCCAGAATGTTGGGGCCGACCGCGGTGGTGACCAGATCGGCGGTGATGATGCGGGCGATCACCTCGTGACCGGCGGAGCTCACCGCCGCCACGTTGCGCACCACGTCCAGCTTCTGATCCGCCCCCACCACGTGCACCTTGTACTCCTGACGGTGGTTGAGCTGATCGATAAGCGTGTCGTTGACGTCGGCGAAGGTGACCTGATGGCTGGCATCTGCCAGCAGTTTGCCGATAAAGCCGCGACCGATGTTACCAGCACCAAAATGCAATGTTTTCATGATATTAACCTCTTGAACCAAAGACGATGAAAGATGATTACGCAGCCTGTTCGGCACCCAGCAGATCCAGGAAGGCCTGGGGATCCGTGGTGCTGGCCAGCCGGTCGATGAGACCGGGTTCATCCAGTGCATTGGTCAGGCGGGTTATCACCTGCATGTGTTCGTCGTTGCGGGCGGCGATGCCGATCACCAGTCGCGCCACCTCATCAGCCGCCTCGCCAAAGGCGACCCCGGCCGGATACTGGCAGATGACGATGCCGGTACGCTTCACAAACTCCTTGGCGGCGATGGTGCCGTGAGGCACGGCGATGGATTCGCCTAGGTAGGTGGAGACCAGCTGTTCGCGCTCCAGCATGGCGTTGACATAGTCGGGCGCCACGTAGCCGCGCTCGGCCAGCAGTCGGCCCGCGGTCAGGATGGCGGCCTCCTTGCTGTCCGCTTTCAGTCCCAGATGCACGTCATGACGGCTCAGGGTAAAGACTTCGGCGGCCTGCGGCTCGTAGCTGTCATCGTTGGCCGCCACCAACAGTTGCGGGTTGGCGACGTCATCGTTGGCGGCCTGGGTCAGGCTCTGTACCAGCTCCTGATAGAGACCGTTGTCGAGGAAGTTGGTCAGGGAAATATGGTGAGCGTTCGGCGCATGGCGACGGGCCCGCTCGGTCAGATCCTTGTGGGTGATGACCCAGTCCACCTGATCGTCGAGCTGATCGATGGCACGGTTGGTGACGCTGATATCGAGCCCGGCGGCCTGCACCCGCTTGCGCAGCATGCCGGCGCCCATGGCGCTGGAACCCATGCCCGCATCGCAGGCGACCACGATGTTGCGTACTGCCATCAGTTCGCCGCCCGGTTTCTTGGCCGCGGCGGTCTCGGGCTTGCCGCCCTTCATGGCTTTCATCTTGCGGGTGGCTTCACCGAGCGCATCGGCCTCGTCAGCTTCCGGTTGCTGGGCACGGACGAACACGGCGGCGACCAGGAAGGAGACCAGAGTCGCGCTGATGATGGAGAGGGCGACTCCGATCAGGGAGGCTTTCGGTGTCATCAACAGCACGGCGAAGATGGAGCCCGGCGACGCGGGAGAGACCAGACCGGCATTGAACAGGGTCAGGGTAAAGACCCCGGTCATGCCACCGGCGATCACCGCCAGAATGAGGCGCGGGTTCATCAGCACGTACGGGAAGTAGATCTCGTGGATGCCGCCGAAGAAGTGAATGATGGAGGCGCCAGCCGCGGACTGCTTGGCCGCACCGCGACCGAACACCATGTAGGCCAGCAGCACGCCCATGCCCGGGCCCGGGTTCGCTTCGATCAGGAAGAAGATGGAGCTGCCGTGCTCGGTCGCCTGCTGGATCCCCAGAGGCGAGAAGATGCCGTGGTTGATGGCGTTGTTGAGGAACAGGATCTTGGCCGGTTCGACGAAGATGGAGGTGAGCGGCAGCATGTGGTTATCCACTAGGAAGCCGACGCCACCGGCCAGCACGCCGGAGAGCACCTTGACGAAGGGGCCAATCACGAAGAAAGCGAGAATGGCCAGCAGCATGCCGATAAGGCCGGCGGAGAAGTTGTTGACCAGCATCTCGAAGCCGCTCTTGACGCGACCATCCATCGCCTTGTCGAAGCGCTTGATGGCCCAGCCACCGAGCGGGCCGACCATCATGGCGCCCATGAACATCGGGATATCGGTCCCTACGATGACGCCCATGGTGGTGATGGCACCGACCACGCCGCCGCGCTCACCGCCCATCAGTTTGCCGCCGGTGTAGCCAATCAGCAGCGGCAGCAGGTAGGTGATCATGGGGCCGACCAGCTTGGCCAAGGTTTCGCTTGGCAGCCAGCCGGTGGGGATGAAGAGGGCGGTGATAAAGCCCCAGGCGATGAAGGCGCCTATGTTGGGCATGACCATATTGGACAGGAAGCGTCCAAAATTCTGTATCTTGACTTTGGTATCCGGTGATAACATGTCGGGACCCCGTTTTAAGCCTGTTTGATTAAAAGTGGTAGTCGGGATGGCCGGTTTTGCCGAACCGCCATCCCGGTCGTCTAAGCAACTTCAATCTACCAGCTTGCGATCAAATTAGGCTGAAAACGGGGTGTCTTGTGATCCACCTCTCAGATACCCCGCCATACCCCCTCAACAACCAGTGATCCTGATCACATTCGGATGCTGTAATTCGGCTACATTTCGATCTTTTCTGTTTTGCATGACCATTTTTTGTGACTCAAATCACCAAAGTTGTTTGGTGGTGCCTTTGGTTAAAGGTGACTCAGGTCGCAAATTCAATTTTTGTATTCGAATGGGTCAAGTCACTCAATCACTCATCAGCGGGTGGTGACGATGGATCTATCGAAACCTCTCACTGCTTATCAATGAATCAATAAGTTTGTAACCCGCTTTCAGTTTTTACGGTCGGTGATGAGGGCTCTTTTGCGACTGGTTGATGGGAATGGGCGCCAACATGCAGGATGTGATTGCACGGCTGACGCTCGGGGCGCTTGCTTGCCGCACAGGGCAGACAGCAGATAAAAACAAACCGCCAGCAGGCGGTTTGTCGGTTTTTGCGATCTGGCCCCTGTCGGGGACTGCGGCTTAGTAGAAGCCTGCATCCTCGGGGGAGGGGCGGGTCTTGAAGCGGCGATGGAGCCACATGTACTGCTCCGGCGCCTTGCGCACGGCGGCTTCAATCTCGCGGTTGGCGCGGGCGGCATCGACCATGTCATCCCCGCTGGGGTAGTCGGCGAGCGGCGCCCCGATATGCAGGGTGTAACCCTCGCTGGTGCGGATGTTGTAGCAGGGCAGGGTGACGGTGTTCTTCACCCGCGCCAGGGTGGCGGTGCCGGTGATGGTGGCGGCCTGCTCCACCGCGAAGTAGGGCACGAACACGCTGGCGTGGCTGCCGTAGTCGTGATCCGGCGCGTACCAGAGGGCGTCGCCGTTGCGCAGCGCCTTGATCATCCCCTTCACGTCCATCCGGTCCACCAGATATTTGTTGGAGGCGCAGCGACCGTGGTACTGGGCATACTCCAGCACCGGATTGGTGTTGGGGCGATAGACCCCCACGCCGGGGCGAACCAGCCCGAAACAGCGGGCGTTGAGTTCCAGCGTCAGGAAGTGGCAGGAGAGCAGCAGCATGCCCTGACCTTTTTCCATCGCGGCAATGACATGCTCTTCCCCTTCCACCTTCATCAGGTTGCGCATCCGCCAGTCTGGCCAGAACCAGGCGATCCCCACCTCGAACACGGCGCAGCCCACGCTCTCGAAGTTCTGCTTGAGCAGTTTTTCGCGCTCATCCCGGGTCAGCTCGGGCATGGCCAGTTCCAGATTGCGACGGGCAATCTTTACCCGGGACTTCAATATCCTGGCGGCGAGACGACCGAGCTGACGACCCAGCCACATCTGGCTGCGCCACGGCAGCAGGGTCAGCAGCCAAAGCAGGCCGAGGCCGAACCAGCTGGCCCAGTAACGGGGATGAAACAGGTGGGGCTCCAGGCGGGGAGCGTTGTCATGGGCCATGGCTAATCTCTTGTTCGCAAACACAATCGGGGGATTCTAGCCGAAAAGGGGGGGCGGGGGCGAATGGCAGTGTGCTGGTCAGAGGGGTGGCCTGCGTCCGGTTAGCGTGACAGCGGCGGCAACTGCGGTCGGCTTTTTCTCCACCGAATAAAAGAGTGTGATAAAATCGCCCGCTGATTTTTCAGGTTTTGAGAGTCGATACAGATGAAGATCACCCTGCCCGAGTTTGAAAAAGCCCGCGTTCTGGTCGTAGGCGATGTCATGTTGGACCGTTACTGGCATGGCCCCACCGGCCGGATCTCCCCCGAGGCGCCGGTGCCCGTGGTCAAGGTTGAACACATTGAGGAGCGTCCCGGTGGCGCGGCCAACGTGGCCCTCAACTCCGCCGCTCTCGGCGCCCACGCCGTGCTGCTTGGCCTGACCGGTCAGGATGAAGCGGCCGATGCGCTGGCCGGTCAGATGGCTGGCGTCAAGGTGGCCTGTGACTTCGTTCGTCTGGCCGACTTCCCGACCATCACCAAGCTGCGTGTCCTGTCCCGCAACCAGCAACTGCTGCGTCTGGACTTTGAAGAGCCCTTCCACGCCGTCGATGCCACCCTGCTGATGAGCAAGGTCGAGCAGGCGCTGCCGAACAGCGACGTGATGATCCTCTCCGACTACGGCAAGGGTGCGCTGAACGACGTGCCCGGCATGATCCAGCGGGCCCGCGCCGCCGGTATTCCGGTGATGGTCGATCCCAAGGGCACCGACTTCGAGAAGTACCGCGGTGCCACTCTGCTGACCCCCAACATGTCCGAGTTCGAGGCTGTGGTGGGCAAGGTGAAGAGTGAAGAGGAGCTGGTCGCCAAGGGACTGGAGCTGGTCAAGCGCTTCGAGCTGGATGCCCTGCTGGTCACCCGTTCCGAGAACGGCATGACCCTGATCCGCGAAGGCCAGCCGGAGCTGCATCTGCCGGCTCAGGCCCACGAGGTTTACGATGTGACCGGTGCCGGTGATACCGTGATCTCCACCCTGGCCACCTCGCTGGCGGCAGGCAAGAGCCTGGACGAAGCCTGTGCCTTGGCCAATACCGCTGCCGGTATCGTGGTCGGCAAGCTGGGCACCTCTACCGTTAGCCCGGTTGAGCTGGCCAACGCCCTCTATACCGAACAGGGGACCGGTTTCGGTGTCATGTCCGAAGCCCAGCTGAAAGTGGCGGTTCGTGCCGCCCGTCTGCGCGGTGAAAAAGTGGTGATGACCAACGGCTGCTTCGACATCCTGCATGCCGGTCACGTCTCCTATCTGGCCAATGCGGGCAAGCTGGGGGATCGACTGATCGTGGCGGTCAACACCGATGAGTCGGTTCGCCGTCTGAAAGGGCCGGGTCGTCCGGTCAACCCGACCGAGCGTCGCATGGCCGTACTGGCTGCGCTGGGCGCGGTGGATTGGGTGGTGCCGTTCGGTGAAGATACCCCGCAGCGCCTGATCGCCGAGATCCTGCCCGACCTGCTGGTCAAGGGCGGTGACTACAAGCCGGAAGATATTGCCGGTTACGCCGAAGTGACTGCCAATGGCGGCGAAGTGCGCGTCCTCAACTTCGAAGATGGCTGCTCCACCAGCGACATCATCAAGACGATTCGCGAGCGCGGCTAACGCGCTGCGGGCCCCGCAATCAGGCGGGGCTCTCTATCGGCGGTAGCAAGCCGACAGAAATACGGATAACAAAAAGGCGACCTTGCGGTCGCCTTTTTCATGTCCGATAACGGCTATCAGCCTTTGGTTTTGGCTTTTGCCGTGGCTGGCATCAGACCCTGGTTCACTTCCACCAGATCCTGCGCTTCCAGCACGCCAGCAGCCTGTTTCAAACTCAGGATGTTGAGGATGTAGTTGTAGCGGGCTTCGGAGAGCTTCTGCTTGGCCTCGTACAACTTGCGGGTGGAGTCCAGCACGTCAACGATGGTACGGGTGCCCACTTCGTAACCGGCTTCGGTCGCCTTCAGGGCGCTGTCGGCGGAGACCACGGACTGGCTGTAGGCGCGCACCGAGCCGATGCTGGCGTTCACGTTGTTGTAGGAGGAGCGCACCGTGCTCTGCACCGAGCGGAAGTTCTTCTCCAGCAGCTCGCTGGCGGCCACGTAGTTGAACTGGGCCTGTTTCACTTGCGAAGTGGTGGCGCCACCGCTGTAGATAGGCAGCTTGAAGGTCAGACCGATATTGGCCTGATTGTCATTGCCGCCCGGGATGCTATCCAGTTTGTAATCGGTATTGCTGGTTTGCAGACCGGCGCCCAGATCCAGGGTCGGCTCATGACCGGTCTTGGCCAGATCGATCTGCTCCTTGGCGATATCCTTGGTGATGCGGGCACTGTGCAGTTGCAGGTTCTTGTCCAGCGCCAGCTCCAGCCACTTGTCGGAGCCAAAGGCGGTCTTCTGCGGGCTGAAACGATCGGTGTTCAGCACATCCAGATTGCGGTGATCGATACCGGTCAGCTCGCGCAGGGCTTCATAGCTGTTGGCCAGCTCGTTCTCGGCGTTGATCTCGTCGGCCAGTGCCTGGTCGCGGGAAGCCTCGGCTTCATGGACATCGGTGATGGCGGTCAGGCCCACTTCGAAACGTTGCTGGGTCTGTTCCAGTTGACGCTCAACGGCAACCTTGTTGGCACGGACGAATTCCAGGGTATCCATCGCCTTGAGCACATTGAAATAGGCGGTGGCGCTGCGCACCATCAGGTTCTGCACTTCGAGGTTGTAGGCAACGTCGGACTGGGTGGCGCCTTTCTCGGTCAGGTCCAGATTGACCCAGTTGCTGCGACGATAGATGGATTGATCCAGCGAAAGAGAACCGGAGGCTTTGTTGTTGCTCTGGGTGTCATTTTTGTTTTGCAGGTAGTTCAGACCGGCACCCAGGTTGATCTGTGGCAAGAGCGCAGCACGGGATTCATTGATCTTCTCGAAGGCCTGGTCACGAACGGCTTTGGACTGCAGCAACTGCGGGTCTTTGATCTGGGCTTGCTGGTAGATGTCGAGCAGGTTTTCGGCATGGGCACCGGCACTGACGCCCAGCAACACCATGACGGACAAGAGTGTTCTTTTCATAGATCGTTTTAACCTTATGTAGTAACCCAAACTGGTTGCTGGAGAGGGCAAATATTGTCACCGACCAAGCTTGATTGCAGCTTAATCACTCTACTATAAGCAAAATTTAATGCTAAGAGTCTCAGGTCCGGTGACGGGAACGTCAAGAACCGGACGCAGTTTTCTCCCCGCGCGCCTAGCCAAATGGTCTGTGGCTGCTAAAATCCACCCCTCATTGCCATGGTACGCCGAGTGAATGAACGTTCATTCATGTCCCTCGGATTTTATGGTCAAACTGATACAAGTCAAGCTGACGGGAGTCCCGGATGTCGCAGCAACCCTTGCCGCAAGATCGGCATTACGCCGCCGACGATGTGAAAATCATTGAAAAATCAGCTGGATATAACGGCTTCTTCAAGGTGAATGTCTATCGTCTGCAGCATCGGTTATTTGCAGGCGGCTGGAATCAGCCCATCGTGCGCGAGCTGTTCGAGCGGGGCCATGCTGCCGCGCTGCTGCCCTATGATCCGGTGCGCGATCAGATCGTGCTGGTGGAGCAGTTCCGTATCGGCGCCATG
This sequence comes from Aeromonas allosaccharophila, assembly GCF_000819685.1. Classification (GTDB taxonomy): domain Bacteria; phylum Pseudomonadota; class Gammaproteobacteria; order Enterobacterales; family Aeromonadaceae; genus Aeromonas; species Aeromonas allosaccharophila. The sequence continues at coordinate 59,543 of NZ_CDBR01000033.1, forward strand.
GAGACCTGCCCGACCCCCTGGCTGCTGGAGCTGGTGGCCGGCATCATAGACCCAGGTGAGGTCGCTGAAGACGTGGTTCGCCGCGAAGCGGTGGAAGAGGCGGGGATCGAGGTGGCCCGCTGCGAGCACGCCATCAGCTATCTGGTGAGCCCGGGTGGCAGCACCGAGCGGATCGAGGTCTATGTGGGCGAGGTGGATGCCAGCAAGGCCGAAGGGCTGCACGGTCTGGCGGAAGAGGGCGAAGATATCCGGGTGCACGTGGTGAGCCGCGAGCAGGCCTACGCCTGGCTCAAAGAGGGGCGCATCGACAACGCCGCCTCGGTCATCGCCCTGCAGTGGCTGGCTCTCAACCACGGCGAGCTGCGCGCCCGCTGGCTGGCGGATCGCTGAGGTGGCGCTGACCCTGCAGCAGAGCAGGCGCTATGTGCCTGATCTGATGTCCTTGCAGCGTACCTGCGAGGTCAACTACATGGCATTGATGAAACTGCTGCCGCCTGATGGTGAGGTCGGGGCCGAGCGCCGCTATCGGGTCGGCAACGATCTGCAGTTCCAGCTCACCATCATTGGCGAGAGTCGCTTCACCAGTCAGGTGATCCTGAGTCAGCACAACCCCGAATTGCCCGAATATCTGCAGGCTCAAATCGAGATTCGTTTGTACCATGATGTGCGGATGGCGGAAGTGTGTGCAGCGCAACAGATTTCCCGTTTGCAACCACGTTATGATTATCCCAATAAAAAGATGCACCAGCGGGACGAAAAGGAGCAGGTAAATCTGTTTCTGGCCGAATGGCTAAAATTTTGTCTCAGACATGGTACCAGCCCGATCAATATCTCCAGTTGAACATATAAAAAGAAGCGTGATTTTGGAAACAGAGCTCCCCCAGGCGCAGGACGGCAGTGTGCGCCTGTTGCAAATTACCGATACCCACCTCTTCGCGAGTGCCGAAGGGCGGCTGTTGGCTGTGCGCACCGCAGAGAGTCTGGCCGCCGTGCTGGAACAGGTGCAGGCCAACGAACACCCCTATGAGGTGATTCTGGCGACCGGCGATCTGTCGCAGGATCACAGCCCGGAATCCTATCAGCGTTTTGCCTCCATGATGGCGCCTCTGGGCCGCCCCATCTACTGGCTGCCCGGCAATCACGATGACAGCCCGCTGATGACCGAATATCTCCATGCCGCCGGGATCAGCGAATCCAAGCAGCTGGTGGGCGACCACTGGCAGGTGATCCTGCTCGACACCCAGGTGCGCGGCAAACCCCACGGCATGATTGGCGATCACCAGTTGGCCGCCCTCGACCGCGCCTTGCGCCAATATCCTGATCGCCACGCTCTTATCACCCTGCACCATCAGGCGGTACCGGTGGGCTGCGCCTGGCTGGATCAGCACAATCTCAAGAATGCCGATGACCTGTTCGCCGTGCTGGCCCGTCATCCGCAGCAGAAAACCATCCTGTTCGGCCACGTTCATCAGGAGTTTGACGAGGTGCACCGCGGGGTGCGACTGATTGCCAGTCCCTCCACCTGCATCCAGTTCAAACCGCTCTGTGATGGCTTCGCGCTGGATGAGTCCGGCCCGGGCTGGCGCTATCTCACCCTCTATCCGGATGGGCGGGTGGCCAGCGAGGTGTGGCGCCTGCCGGTGGGGCAGTTTGTGCCCGACCCTGATGCCACCGGTTATTGAGGAGAGCATTACATGAAGTCGGTTCTCCTTTATCTGCACGGTTTCAACTCCTCACCGGGCTCCGCCAAGGCGCAGCAGATGGCTGCCTGGGTGGCCGCCAACCGGCCCGACATCGAGGTGATCATTCCGGCCCAGCCCAATACGCCAGCGGCGGCCTGGGCGGCCATCGAGCAGACCATTGCCGATCTGCAGCGTCGTTATGGCAACGAATTCAAGCTCGGTGCCGTAGGCAGCTCCCTCGGCGGCTTTATGGCGACCCGGGTGAGCGAACAATACGGTTGCCGCGCGGCGCTGATCAATCCGGCGGTGCGTCCGCACGAGCTGCTCCGTGATTACCTCGGCCCCCAGACCAATCCCTATAGCGGGGAGCAGTACCAGCTGCTGCCTGAGCATATGGATGAGCTGCGGGCGCTGGCGGTACCGGTGACGGCGCCGGATCGACTCTGGATCCTGCAACAGCAGGGTGATGAGGTGCTCGACTATCGCAAGGCGCTGGATGAATACCGCTTTGCCCGTCTCTCGCTGGAGTGCGGCGGCGACCACGCCTTCGTGGCGTTCGAACGCTATCCTGCCCAGATCATCCACTTCCTCGGGTTATAAAAGGGCGGTCTCGCCCTGCTTGTCCTTCTCCAGATCAAGCTTTCGGCGCGGGGCGTTTGTCCTGCCCCCGCCTAGCAGTTAAGATTCCCTCCAAACGTCAATTCGCAAGGCCCTCCATGTCTACTCAATACAATGCGGATGCCATTGAGGTCCTCAATGGCCTTGAGCCGGTGCGTCGTCGCCCCGGCATGTATACCGACACCACCCGGCCCAACCACCTCGGCCAGGAGGTCATCGACAACAGCGTCGATGAAGCGCTGGCAGGTCACGCCCGCAGTCTGGAGGTGATCCTGCATGAAGACCAGTCCCTCGAAGTGATCGACGACGGCCGCGGTATGCCGGTCGATATCCACCCGGAAGAGGGGGTCAGCGGGGTGGAGCTGATCCTCTGCAAGCTGCACGCGGGCGGCAAATTCTCCAACAAGAACTACCAGTTCTCCGGCGGTCTGCACGGGGTGGGTATTTCGGTCGTAAACGCCCTCTCCGATCGGGTCGAGGTGACGGTGCGCCGCGACGGTCAGGTCTACGACATCGCCTTCGAGCGTGGCGAGAAGGTGCAGGAGCTGACCATCACCGGCACCTGCGGTCGTCGCAACACCGGCACCCGGGTGCGCTTCTGGCCGCAGGCGAGCTACTTCGATTCGCCCAAGTTCTCGGTCACCAAGCTGGAGCACCTGCTCAAAGCCAAGGCGGTACTCTGCCCCGGCCTCACCATCAAGTTCCTCGACAAGAACACCGGCATCAAGCTGGAGTGGTGCTACGAAGATGGCCTCAAGGATTATCTGGTCGATGCGGTCAAGCAGTTCACCTGCCTGCCGGAGCAGCCCTTTATCGGCTCGTTCAGCTCCGAACAATCGGCGGTGGACTGGGCGCTCTGCTGGTTGCCGGAAGGGGGCGAATGCCTTGCCGAATCCTATGTGAACCTCATTCCCACCGCGCAGGGCGGCACCCACGTCAACGGTCTGCGTCAGGGGCTGCTCGATGCCATGCGCGAGTTCTGCGAGTTCCGCAACCTGTTGCCGCGCGGGGTCAAGCTGACCCCGGAAGATATCTGGGATCGCTGCGCCTACATCCTCTCCATCAAGATGCAGGATCCGCAGTTTGCCGGTCAGACCAAGGAGCGCCTCTCCTCCCGCCAGAGCTCGGCGTTTGTCTCCGGCGTGGTGAAGGATGCCTTCAGCCTCTATCTGAACAGCAATACCGAGCTGGCAGAGCAGATCGCCGAGATCTGTATCAGCAGCGCCCAGCGCCGGATGCGCGCCGCCAAGACGGTGGTGCGCAAGAAGATCACCCAGGGCCCGGCGCTGCCCGGCAAGCTGACCGACTGTAACTGTGCCGACCCCATGCAGGGTGAGCTGTTCCTGGTGGAGGGTGACTCCGCGGGCGGCAGTGCCAAGCAGGCGCGGGATCGCGAGTTTCAGGCCATCATGCCGCTGCGCGGCAAGATCCTGAACACCTGGGAAGTGGAGGCCGGTCAGGTGCTCGCCTCGCAGGAGGTGCACGACATCTCGGTGGCCATCGGGCTCGATCCCGACTCAGAGGATCTCAGCGGCCTGCGCTACGGCAAGGTATGCATCCTCGCGGATGCGGACTCGGACGGTCTGCACATCGCCACCCTGCTCTGCGCCCTCTTTGTGAAGCACTTCCGCACGCTGGTCAATCAGGGCCACGTCTATGTCGCCATGCCGCCCCTCTACCGGATCGATATCGGTAAAGAGGTCTACTACGCCCTCGACGAGGACGAGAAGAACGGCGTGCTGCAGCGGGTTGAGGCCGAGAAGAAGAAGGGCAAGGTGATGGTGACCCGATTCAAGGGTCTGGGTGAGATGAACCCGAAACAGCTGCGGGAAACCACCATGGATCCCAACACTCGCCGTCTGGTGCAGCTCACCATGGAGCCGGCAGGAGAGAGCGAAGGGGATGCGGCTGACGAGACCCTGCAGCTGATGGACATGCTGCTGGCCAAGAAGCGGGCGGGCGATCGCCGCGAGTGGCTGGAAGAGAAGGGCAACCTGGCCATCATCTAAGCCGTCGGTCACCTGCCGACCCGCATTTCAGGCGTGCCCTCCAGGGGCGCGCCATAGCAAGAGAAAAACATATGAGTGATGCTATCGAGCTCAGTCTGGACGGGGTAGAGCGCCAGCCAATGCGCACCTTTACCGAACAGGCTTACTTGAACTACTCCATGTACGTCATCATGGATCGGGCCTTGCCGCATATCGGCGACGGTCTCAAACCGGTGCAGCGGCGCATCATCTACGCCATGAGCGAGCTGGGTCTGTCGGCGCTCTCCAAGCACAAGAAATCCGCCCGTACTGTGGGTGACGTGCTGGGTAAGTACCACCCCCACGGCGACAGCGCCTGTTATGAAGCCATGGTGCTGATGGCCCAGCCCTTCTCCTACCGCTACCCGCTGGTGGACGGTCAGGGCAACTGGGGGGCGCCGGACGATCCCAAATCCTTCGCTGCGATGCGTTATACCGAGGCGCGGCTGTCGCGCTTCTCCGAGCTGCTGCTCTCCGAGCTCGGCCAGGGCACGGTGGAGTGGACGCCGAACTTCGACGGCACCATGAAGGAGCCGGTGGTGCTGCCCGCCCGTCTGCCGCACATCCTGCTTAACGGGGTGACCGGTATCGCAGTGGGGATGGCGACCGACATTCCGCCCCACAACGCGCGGGAAGTGGCTTACGCCTGTGCCGAGCTGCTCGACAACCCCGATGCGGGTCTCGATGCACTGATGCAGCACATTCAGGGGCCGGACTACCCGACCAACGCCGAGATCATCACCCCGCGCGACGACATCCGCAAAATCTACGAGACCGGCAAGGGCTCCATCAAGCAGCGGGCGGTCTGGAGCGAGGAGGATGGCGACATCGTCATCACCGCGCTGCCCCATCAGGCCTCCGGCGCCAAGATCATGGAGCAGATCGCCGCCCAGATGGTGGCGAAAAAGCTGCCGATGGTCACCGACCTGCGCGATGAATCGGACCACGAAAACCCGACCCGTCTGGTGATCATCCCCCGCTCCAACCGGGTGGATGTAGAGGGGCTGATGGCCCACCTGTTTGCCACCACGGATCTGGAGAAGAACTACCGGGTCAACCTCAACATCCTCGGCCTCGACAACCGACCGCAGGTGAAGACCCTCAAGATGATCCTCTCCGAGTGGATCATCTTCCGCCGCGAGACCGTGCGTCGCCGTCTGCAATTCCGCCTCGACAAGGTGCTGGCTCGCCTGCACATCCTCGAAGGCTTGCTGGTGGCCTACCTCAACATCGACGAGGTGATCGAGATCATCCGCACCGAGGATGAGCCGGGCAAGGTGATGGTGGAGCGCTTCAATATCAGCGAAACCCAGGCCGAAGCGATCCTCGAGCTGAAACTGCGCCATCTGGCCAAGCTGGAAGAGTTCAAGCTGCGCGCCGAACAGAACGAACTGGCCGAAGAGCGCGACAAGCTGGAGCTCATTCTGGGCTCCGAGCGTCGCCTCAACACCCTGCTCAAGAAAGAGCTGCTGGCCGATGCCGAGAAGTACGGCGACGATCGCCGCACCCCGCTGGTGGAGCGTGCCACCGCCGTGGCGCTGACCGAGAAGGAGCTGATTCCCAGCGAACCGGTCACCGTGATCCTCTCCGACAAGGGGTGGGTGCGCGCCGCCAAGGGCCACGATGTCGATGTGGCGGGGCTCTCCTACAAGGCGGGGGACAGCTATCTGGCCCACGCCTGTGGCCGCAGTAACCAGCAGGCGGTGTTCCTCTCCACCCTGGGGAGAACCTACGCCCTCGAATCCCACACCCTGCCATCCGCGCGCAGTCAGGGCGAACCGCTCACCGGCCGCTTTGCGTTGGGGGCTGGGGAAGAGGTGCGCCATCTGGTGATGGGCAACGAGGGTGAGCCCTACCTCATCTGCTCCGATGCCGGTTACGGCTTTGTCTGCACCTATGACGATCTGATCGGCAAGAACAAGAACGGCAAGGCGCTGCTCACCGTGCCGGAAGGGGGTCAGGTGATGGCACCCCAGAAGATCGGCTCGCCGGAGACCGATCTCTGCATGGCCATCTCCAACGAAGGGCGCATGCTGCTGTTCCCGCTTAACACCCTGCCGGTACTCGGCAAGGGCAAGGGCAACAAGCTCATCAGCATACCGTCGGCCCGGGTCAAGGCGCGGGAAGAGTTTATGGTGATGGCCGCCATTATCCCGCAGGGGCAATATGTCACCCTGTTTGCCGGCAAGCGCAAGCTGACCCTCAAACCTTCGGATCTTGACTACTACCGCGGCGAGCGCGGCCGCCGTGGCGCCAAGCTGCCCCGTGGTTTGCAGCGCGTTGATCGCATCGAAATTGAACCTGCCGCCGGTGCCGAGCCGGTCGCGGAGGAAAGTCAGGAAGGGTAATTAAAATAGAAGGGCGCGAAAGCGCCCTTCTATTTTGGAAGGGACAATGGATATATTATGTTTTTTTGCTAATGCAGTTTTCATTGGTGATGAGATTACTTATTTTGATGATGGTGGCTGGTCTAAAAACAAAATAACATTTCATGCTTTTGGTTATGATGTTGAATGGACTCAAAGAAATGGTTTTAATAAATCATTTATAAATGACCGACATTATGAATTTATAGAGACATCTAGGGAAGGTGCGAACAAG
>NZ_CDBR01000034.1 GCF_000819685.1 Aeromonas allosaccharophila
CATTCATGCTCTTACCCTGCGAACGCCCCAATCCGTGTTTATTCCGTTCTGGTTGAGATGATAATTCTCGTCTGCTGGGTTTGGCTACGCTCTGCGCCAACTTACAAAAACTACGCTACCGCCCCTGAATTTCAGCCTCCAGTCTGCTGTTTGTTACCTGCGTTTTGGTACTGGCTTGGCTCATGGCTGACTCCTGCGAGAGGTTGCCAAGCGGCTATGTTACCGAACGGGACTGGGGTGAAAAGCGCAAGCGGGCGGTTTTCTGAGCAAGATCAATAAATTAATAAATAACGGACGGTGATATAACCGCAGCACCGCAGCAGCCTATCCGCGCAGAGTGAGATTGGAAGGTGAAAGCGAGAGTGCCGCCCTCTTGCTGGCGGGCACTAAAAAACCCTATGGGCCTGCGGGCCCATAGGGTTTTTCTGCGGTGATGGTTTGGGTAGTGGTTATCTCGCTTGGCGAACCGGCACGGCGCGGGTGGTGGCCACTTCGTAGCGGCTCTGGCTTGCCGGAGCCCCTTTCTGGAACTGGCGCACCAGTCGGTCGAGATCGCTCAACTGGTTGACCAGCTGGGTGATGCCGTGCACGGCGTGTTGGCTGCCGACGCTGGAGTCATCGGCCAGGGTCTTGATGCTGAGTACGTTGCGGTTGATCTCGGCGGTGACGTGGAACTGCTCCTGCACCGCCTGGGCAATCTGGCCGCTGCCGGAGGCCACCTGCTGCAGCATATCGTTGATCTGCTGGAGTATGGTGCCGGTTGCCGAGGCTTTTTGCTGGCAGCTCTCGGAGAGTTGGCAGCCCTTCTCCATCGCCTGCTCTGCATCCCCGGCGCTGGTTTGCAGTTCGGTGATCATCTTCTGGATCTCGCTGGTCGAGGATTGGGTCTTGATGGCGAGGGTGCGGATCTCGTCAGCCACTACCGAGAAACCCCGACCCGCTTCGCCAGCCCGGGCCGCTTCGATGGCGGCATTGAGGGCCAGCAGGTTGGTCTGGTTGGCGATGTTGTTGATCACATCGAGGATGCCATCGATATCGTGGCAGTGGCCGACCAGCGCACTGATCACGCTCTTGGAGGTGGTCAGCTCGCTGTTCATACCCGCCACGGCAGCCACGGTTTCGGCCACGCTGTGGTTGCCGCTCTTGAACAGGTCGGCGGTCTCGTCCAGCAGGCTGGAGGATTCGCTGGAGCTCTGTGAAACCTCGCGAATGGATTCCGACATCTCGGTCACGGCTGTCGCTACCTGATTGGTTTCGGCCTGCTGCTGTTGCAGGTTGTCGGTGATGGATTCGGCGTTGCGCAGATCCCCTTCGGCGGCCTGCAGGATCTTGCTGCAAGTCTGCTGGGTGCGGGCCAGCACGGCGTTGAACTCTGCCTGATTCATCACCATCGAGAGTTCGATGGCGGCGATGTTGTCCACCTTGTTGGTGTAGAGCAGTTGCATCAGCGGGTTGTCAAAGCGGCTGCGGGCCATCTTGTTGAGCTTGCCGAGGCGGCGGCAGAGGGCATTCAGGGTTATGGCCGCTATCGCCAGCGGCAGGGCGACCAGCGCCAGTTGCCAGTTCATGTCGTGGTTGTAGCCCAGTGCAAACATGGCGAGCAGGCTCAGCAGCAGACAGAGGTTGATGGTCAGGGTATGGGAGAAGGTGGGCAGCTTGAGCGCCAGCGGCAGCTTGTTGTTGCGAAGGTCGGCATAGACCTTCTCGGCCCGCTGTTTGATCTCCTCGCTCGGGGCGGTGCGCACCGACTGATACTCCACCACCCGGCCGCTGGCATCCTTGATGGGGGTGACAAAGGCGCTGACCCAGTAATGATCGCCACTCTTGCAGCGGTTTTTCACTGGCCCCATCCAGCTCTTGCCTTCGCGGATATGGTTCCACAGATCGGCAAAGGCCTGTTTCGGCATGTCAGGATGACGTACCAGATTGTGGTGTTCCCCCACCAGCTCGTCGAGCTGGAAGCCTGCAATCTCGCAGAACTCATCGTTGGCGTAGGTGATGCGGCTCTCCAGATCCGTGGTGGAGATCAGGCTCTGGTGGTCTGGATAGAGACGTTCTCTTTGGGTTACCGGTTGATTGATTCTCATGGCCATGCTTCCGAGCTGTGGTGGTTGAAGTTTGATCTGCATCAAGCTTCAAAGCAAAGGGCGGGCCATCAATCACGTTAAGTGATTTTTGTGTCAATAAAGGGGCGCAGCCACTGAATGTGGCGCTGCTGTCGTTGCAATGTGCAAAAAACGAGCGGCAAGGGGTGAGGGGATCTGCATTTTGCACCTCACTTTGCTGAGTGAGGTGCTGTGAGCGGGATCAGTGGAGCTTTGGTGGGCGTGTTCCCTATCGCCTATCAGGGAGCGGCGTCAGGGGTGGGCGGTGTGGTCTCGTTGACCTGATGCTGTACCTCAATCTGGATCCCCTGCACCAGCACGGTTTTCAGATCCTGCAGGTACTCCTCCAGCGGCGACTCTTGCAGCAGCTGGGCGAGCTCGTTGCCCACCGGGGTGAGGCGGTAGTAGAGCAGGGTGATATTGTGCTGCTTGCACTGCAGCCGCCAGCGCTGGTTGCCGAACTCCAGTTCGACCCCGTCGGCGGGCAGCGGGCCGGACTCCAGTTCTGCGCGATGCAGCAGCCCCAGTTCAAACAGCTGCAGCAGGGCGTTGTAGGGCAGCCGGTATTTGCCAAGGCCGAGGCGCGTCGCCTTGGCGCGGCTCAGCAAGCTGGCCCCCTTGTGCAGCCCCAGCAGCAGCCGCTGCTCATCGCTGCCCGCATAGTGGCAGGTGAGGGCGCAGACTCGCTGGAACAGCATGGCTTCGCGCTGGGTCATCTCCTTGAGGGTGGAGAGCGCCCGGATGGAGAAGCGGCCCGGTGTAGCGACCTCGATGGCGAAGATCCGCCCCCACAGCTGCTGCATCGGCACCATGCTGATATCTTCCGCCAGTTGCAGGAAGCGGGTCAGCCAGTCGCTGTCCATCTCGCCGCCAGCCGCCGTCTCTTCGCAGTGGCGGGAGGCCATCACCATGATGGCTTCCAGATTACGCTGGCGGGCGGCCTGATCCGCCAGATGGCGAAAGGTGGCGCGCTGTTCGAAGGTGCTGTCGCTGTTGCGGGTGAGCATGCCGTCGATGCCGCGACTGCGGGCCAGACGCAGGGTCTGCTCCTGGCTGCTCAGGATCGAACTCTCTTTCTTGGGGGGGGGCAGATCGGCCATGCTGGCTCCATTCGCACAGGTTCTGGAGCTGAATGTTACTCCAACCGGGATGCCAAGATAACAAAGCGGCCTCCGTGGAGGCCGCTTTTTTTGCAACGGGAGGATTACTCCTCGTAGACGCTCACCTCGACCGCTTCCATCGAGTAGGAGGCGGTGGCCATCTCGTGGCTGGAGCTGACCGTGCGCATCTTGCCTTTCACCCAGATGGCATCCCACAGATCATCGACCGGCGCACCCTTGGGGTAGCTCACATAGATCACCTGATTGGTGGGGGGCGGCGGCACATGGATGCAGGCGCCGAAGTAGGGCACCAGCAGGAAGGCGGTGATCTTCTTGGCATCCCCTTCCAGCGGCACCACGAAGCCCGGAATGCGCACATCCTGGTTGTCCAGCTTCTTGTTCACCCCGCCCACCGGTTGCGGCACGGAGGCGAGATCTCCATCGTGGCTCACCTGCGGGGGGGGCAGCAGTTTTTCCCCTTCCGGGATCAGCACATCCCAGTCGATGGTCTTGTAATCGGCGGCCATGGCGGGCAGCACCAGCAGGCTGGCGAGCAGCGCCACTATTTTCCACTTCATCATCTGTCCTTCTGTTTCTATTTAGGGCGTCTCGCTAGACGCGAATGCTCATGCCATCGCTCAGGCTGTAGCGGTAAGCGCGGGCGGCAGGGAGCAGGCCGATCACCATGCCCGCCAGCCACACCACCCCCAGCAGCTGCCACTCGTAGGCGCTCGGCAGCCCCAAGCTTAATTGCAGGCCATAGTGGCTGAGCAGCCAGGGCGAGGCAAGCCCCTGCCCCAGATAGAGCACGGCGACCCCGAGGGCGATGCCGACCGTGGTCAGCGCCATCGCCTCCAGCGCCAGCAGCAGGAACAGGTGGGCAGGGCCCGCACCGAGGGATCGCAATATGGCGAGCTCCCGGCGTCGCTCGTTAAGCCCCGCCAGCAGGGTAGTCAGCATGCCGATCAGGCCCGCTACCACCACGAAACCGGCGATGACCGAGAGGGCGGTTTCCGCCACGCTCATCAGGCTCCACAGCTCCTGCAGGGCGGCGCCCGGCAGGATCGCCATCAGCGGCTCTTTGGGATAGGTGTTGACGCTGCGCTGCAGCTGGAACGCCAGGATCCGGTTGCTCAAGCCCACCATAAAGGCGGTGATGGTTTTCGGGGTGAGATCCTGCGCCAGCGCTTGCTCCGGCGTCACGTTCTTGCTGTGACGGCCGGTATCCCAACCGAGATGGATCGCCTCGATCCCCGCCAGCGGCACATGGATGGTGCGATCGATGGGCGTACCGGTCGGTGCCAGAATACCCACCACCTTGAACGGCAGATTGTCGTGCTGGCTGAACGAGGTGTTGCCAGCGCCGTGGGCGATGACGATGGATTGGTCGAGGTGATAGCCGAGCTTCTCGGCCACCTGGGCGCCCAGCACCGCTTCAAACGGCGTCTCGAAAGGCCGTCCTTCCCGCAGTTGCAGCGACTGCTGCTGACCGTACTTCAGGTGAGTGAAGTAGTCGCCATTGGTGCCGAGCACCCGAAATCCCTTGTGGGAGTCGCCAAGGGAAAGCGGGATGGTCCAGGCGACGCCGGGTTTCTGTTTGATGGCCTGATAGGAGTCCCACCCCACGTTGTTGGTGGGGTTGCCGATGCGAAACACCGAGTAGAGCAGCAGGTTCACCTGACCGGAGCGGGCGCCGACGATGAGATCGGTGCCCGAGACGGTATTGGAGAAGCTTTCGCGGGCCTGGGTGCGCACCCGCTCCACCCCGAGTAGAAGGGTGACGCTGATGGCGACGGCCAGCAGGGTGAGCCCGGCGGTAAGGCGGCGGGCCCAGAGACTTTGCAGGGCGAGCTTTAGCATGATGCCCTCCGGTTGAGCTGTTGCAGGTTTTCGACCCGCGGGAACAGGGGTTCGAGATAAGGGTCGTGGCTGACGAAGATCAGAGTCGAGCCCTGCTTGTCGCACTCCTCGAACAACAGCTTGATAAAGGCCGCCCGGTTGTCGGTGTCGAGGGCCGAGGTGGGCTCGTCGGCGATCACCAGTGGCGGCGAGCCGATCAGCGCCCGTGCGGCAGCCACCCGCTGCTGCTGGCCAATGCTGAGGGCATGGACGGGGCGATGCAACGCCTCGTCCGGCAGTTGCAGCTCCGCCAGCAGACGGCGCGCCTCCTGCTCCGGACTCCCTTGCAGGCGGGCCCGTTTGGCGGGCGAAAAGGTGAGGGCAGCGGTCACGTTGTCCTGCACCGAGAGAAAGGGCAGCAGATTGAACTGCTGGAAGATATAACCCAGATTGGCCGCCCGGAAGTGGTCACGGGCACGGCCAGAGAGCCGGGCCAATGGTTGGCCCAGCACCTCCAGGGTGCCGTGGTTGGCGGTCTGGATCCCGGCCAGCAACCCGAGCAGGGTCGACTTGCCGGAGCCCGACGGGCCCTTGATAAAGACCCGCTCACCCTCGCGGATGGTGAGGGCGGGCAGATCGAGTACAGCGTCGCCACCTGGCCAGGCAAAGGCCAGATCGCGGATCTCAACCACGGCTTGTTTCATGGCGTTACCAGCTCAGCTTGTTGGCGGACGGGGTCAGCTCGCCCGCGGTCTGGCCGGTGGGCAGGATCCCCTGCACGCTCAGCTTCTCAAGGCTCGGATAGACGCTGAAGAGGGTTGCCTCAAGGCCGGTCAGTTTGGCTGGCGTGGCGCAGGTGTAGGTGTACATGGCGCCCATATCGGCGTGACCCCCTTCGTCATGATCATGGTGGTCTTCATGTTTGTCGCTGGCAGCCTTGTCATGGTCATGGTCATGGTCATGGTCGTGATCATGATCTTCTTTGGCGGCCTGCAGCTCCTGTTGGGTCAGCTTGCAGCCGGCCGCCGGGTCGAAGCGGAACAGGGTGTCAGGCTGCTGGAGGCGGGCGATGGCTTTGGCGTATTGCGCCTTCTCTTCATCGCTCTTGGCGGCGTGCTCGAAGCCTACCAGATCGGCTGCGGGCGCCTGCAGTTCGATCATCAACTGGTCGCCATCGACCACCAGATTGAGGTGGCCGTGGCCATGCTCGTGGGCGCCGTGGCTGTGGCTCTCGTGTTCGTCGTGATTTGCGTGTGCGCCAAAGGCCGCTGCGGCCAGCAACAGAGTAACTGCTTTCATCTTTAATCCTTTTTCAAAACAAATAGCGAAATTAAACAAAGGGATAGAGAAAAGCAGAGGCGGGCGGCGCACGGATGGCATAGCTGTGAAGCGTGGCGGTATCCGCCGAGCGCTGCATGGTTGCAACGACGGGCAGAACAGAGGTCGAACCGGGGAAACAATAGGGGGTGGCGGTGATGACCTGCTTGCCATCCAGATGGAGGGCGCAGACCAGGCAGTGATGGTCGTCGTGGCCGGGTAGGGCAGATTCAAACTGGTGCCGGGCAAGGGCAGGCTGCAGCCATAACCAGCCCAGCAGCAAGATCCAGATTTTCAGCTTGATACGACCCATAGACCCTTATGGAAAGGGCGCCATCAGCGCCCTTTCTCTCTGACTTAGAGATGGGACTTGATGAGCCCCATCACGGTAGCAATGTTGTTGGCATCGAGCTGGCCATCTTTGGCAAACAGCACCTTGCCCTCTTTATCCAGCAGGATGATCGCCGAGCTTTCCGGCGTCAGATCCCAGGCGTTGCGCGCCATCCCCTTGGCATCCAGCACCATGGCGGACCAGGGGAACTCTTTCTTGCCGTCCTCGGCACTGCTCTTCACGAAGCCGGAGGTGCCCCAGATGGCGTCATTGCTGTTGATGACGGTAACTGTCTGGTACTTGTCTTGCGGCAGCTTGGCGGCCTTGATCGCCTCGATCATCGGGGCATTCAGCTCCTTGGCACTGGAGCGACCGGCAATATGCTGGATCAGGAACACCTTGCCGGTGAGCGAGGTGCTCTGCCACGGCTGGTAGCCGATCTCCTTGCCATTCAGTACCAGCTCACCCTTGTCGCTGACATTGACCAGCGGCACCGGGTTGCCATCCTTGAAGTTGTGAGCAAAGACCAGAGATGGCAGCAGCGCCAAAGTAAGTACGAGATGTTTCATCCTGATGACACTCCATTTGTTATGTTATAACGAGTTTCGGATTGAGGGAATGGGCGAGCTTCATCCTAAACTGATCGGATCTGTTTAAAAAGTGTTAAATAAGATCGCAATTCAGAAGCGTCGGCGCCCCGCCAGTCAGGTGGTTGGCTGGCAAGGGCGGCTAGGATGGCATGACATCGATAAAAATCAATGAATTGGCTGCTGGTCTGAGCTGTCTGCGTCAGTAGAGCGATTCGCTGATGAGGGGGATCTTGGCCATGGTCATCTGCTGGGCCAGCAGGGACGAGCCGGTCAGCAGCACATGGCGCTGATTGTTGATCACCACCACATCTCCGGGTACGCCACTATCTGCCGTAATGGCCAGCCAGGCAGGGGAGACGCTGCCGATGCTGATATCCGGATAGATGATGCTGAGCACATATTGCGGGGCCAGCTCTGCCAGCAGGCTGGCCATCAGCAGAGCCTTCTCGTCGCTGTCAGCCTTGTTATCCTGCAGCGCCAGCAGCGGCGGCGCGAAGTGATCCAGCTGTTCCGGTTGGGTGGGGATGGCGTTCAGCCACTCTTGCATCAGGCTGACGCTGGTGGCGAGATCCTTGGCGGCAAACTGCTGCGCCAGCGGCTTGAGCTGACCCTTGAAGTGGTAGAAGAGCTGGGAGTAATCGGGTCGCACGCAAGGCAGCTTGCGATTGGCCGGATGGACGCAGGGCACCACCCTCATCTGGTAGAAGGCATCCTCCTGATACTGCTGGTAGGCTTGCCAGAACAGCAGCGACTCCATGCTGTTGTCCCGCAGGGTGAAGGCCTGCTCCAGATTGCGAAACTTGGTGGCGGTCTCGGGGCTACTCTGGTTGATCAGGTTGATGCTGTTGTAGAGGCGCGGGCTGATATAGGCGTAGAGCGTCTCCAGCGGATTGGTGAGGGAGGCCTCCAGCAGGCTCATCTCGTGGCGACTGGCGGCCATCACCTGATCGTCGGTGGTCAGCTGGAAGTGCTTGCGCTGGCCATCGGTGGATTGCCACTGCCAGCTCATGTTGATTTCGCTGGCGTTGCTTGTGGCGCCAAGGGTGGTGCAGAGAGTGAGGCTCAGCAACAGCGCGGGGATCGGCTTCATGGTGGTGCTTCCTGCCGTGGACGATAATTAACAACTAGGTGAGCCGGCACCACTTTGGTGATGTTTCGTTTTGTGATCTGGATAACAGATTGATGTGACTTTTAATTTAATTGTGAAATTAAGTCACTCTGGAGGGGTTATGAAGCCTTGGATCATAGTGCTGTTTGGGCTGCTCAGCCTGCCAGCCATGGCGGGTCAGGTGATCGTCAACAAGGGGATGTCCGTTGCGGATACCTTTGCCTTGCGCGATCAGCTGGCGCGCGAACACGAATGGCAGGAGTGGCTACGCTTCCAGCAGGCCATCAAATGGCTGGAGGTG
Source organism: Aeromonas allosaccharophila (assembly GCF_000819685.1). Classification (GTDB taxonomy): domain Bacteria; phylum Pseudomonadota; class Gammaproteobacteria; order Enterobacterales; family Aeromonadaceae; genus Aeromonas; species Aeromonas allosaccharophila. The sequence continues at coordinate 8,692 of NZ_CDBR01000034.1, forward strand.
TTGCCGGTCAACTGTGAACTGATGAGCCAGCCGGGCGGCGACTATCGCTGTGGCGGTGATTACTACCGCCCCTACCAGAAAGATGGCCGTGAAATATACATTCAGGGCAATCCTGCCGGAGATGCGGCCAGTCAGCTGCCGCAAATACCGACAAAAAAGGCGCCATAAGGCGCCTTTTTTCATACCGGATAACGCTTACTTGGCAGCGTAACGCTCGGCAGAGGTCTTGATCTCGGCTTCGGCAGCGACCTTGTCGCCCCAGCCTTCCACCTTGACCCATTTGCCCGCTTCCAGCTCTTTGTAGCGCTCGAAGAAGTGCTGGATCTGGGCTTTCAGCAGTTCCGGCAGATCGTTCACATCCTGGATGTGGTCGTACTGCTTGGTCAGCTTGGAGTGCGGTACGGCAACGATCTTGGCATCTTCGCCAGACTCGTCGGTCATCTTCAGCACGCCAACCGGGCGGCAGCGAATGACGGAGCCGGCCAGCAGCGGGTAGGGGGTCGGAACCAGTACGTCGACGGGGTCACCATCCAGAGAGAGCGTCGCGTTCACGTAGCCGTAGTTGCACGGATAGAACATCGGGGTAGACATGAAGCGATCGACGAAAATTGCGCCGCTGTCCTTGTCGACTTCGTATTTGATCGGGTCGGCATTCTGCGGGATTTCGATGATGACATAGATATCGTCGGGCAGGCTCTTGCCAGCCGGTACCAGGTTCAGGCTCATGATATTTCCTTCGTTGTTAGTATCAGGTTTGCAGGCCGATATTATAGCGATGTGATGTTAAATGACCATATTTCAGCGGATATCGCGGCCAAAGAAGAGAGATGTTTCCGGTTTGCGGTGCTTTGATGTGTTCTGGATGCAACAAAACGGCAGTTTTGATGCCCTGCCGGTGACCTTGGTCATCGGCAGGGCATGGTGAGTGGCGAGTGAAACAGGTGAATCAGAGCGAGTAGGGGAGCCTCGACTCGTTGACCAGCCGCGACAGGGCCGCCACCACCTGAGGGTCAAACTGGGTGCCGGAGCGTGACTGGATATACTCCATGGTCTGCGCCAGCGTCCAGGGCTCTTTGTAGGGGCGCTTGCTGAGCAGGGCGTCGAATACATCGACCACCGCCACGATCCGCGCCGACAGCGGGATCTGCTGACCAGCCAGCTGTTCCGGATAGCCCTTGCCATCGAAGTGCTCATGGTGGCCCCGGGCGATCTCGGCGCCCAGCGAGAGGTAGCTGGTTCCCTCCACCATCTCGCCCGCCTTGTACAGGATATTGGCGCCGATATCGGCATGTTGCTCCATGATGGCCCGCTCGTCGGGATCGAACCGCCCCGGTTTGTGCAGGATATGGTCGGGGGTGCCCACCTTGCCCACGTCGTGCAGGATGGAGGCCATGCCGATCATCTCGACAAACTCCGGTGTCAGTTGCTCGGGATATACAGCCATCTGTTGCAGCTCTTCCACCAGCGCATCGGAGAGTTTTTGCACCCGCAGCACATGCTCGCCGGTATCGGAGTCGCGAAACTCCGCCAGCGCCGCCAGCGCCACCACGGTTGCCTCCTGGGCGCGCAGCAGCTGGTTATAGAGATAGAGGTTGTCGTAGGCCGCCGAGATGCGCTGGCAGAAGACATCCAGCAGATCGCATTCGAGTGGGTCGAGAGGTTGGGTCGGGGTGAAGCTCAGCACGAACTCGCGCCCATTCTGGGCGGCGATATAGAGGGAGTCCTGCGGATGCTCGAAGCGGTTGCAGCGTTCGTTCAACGCCTTCATCACCGACTCGTGCAGTGCCGGAAAGTCCTCAAGGACCTGCTCTTCCAGCAGCCCTTCGTAGTCACCGGTCGCGGCCAGGATCTCCAGGCCATGTTGATCGGGACGCCGCTCGGCGCAGATGGCCCCTTCGGTGCCCACATCGAGAATGGCGCTGATCTGTTTCAGCACGCCAGAGGCGAACTCCTTGAGGGAGTGAAGATGATAGAGATCGCCCGCCCCTTCCAGAATTTTGCCAAGTCCCTGGCGGCTCTTGTCGATGGCGCTGAGGGTTTCGTAAGAGCGCAGGGAGGCGATGACGGTGGTGTAGAGCTTTTGTACCGTCAGTTCGGTCTTGGTCTTGTAGTCGTTGATGTCGTAATCGAGGATCACCCGCTGTTCGGGGGCCTGACCGGGCTGGCCGGTACGCAGTACGATCCGCACCAGCGAGTTGCGCATCTCGTTGCGGATCCGGTGTACCAGTCGCAGACCGGCATCTTCGGTCTCCATCACCACATCGAGCAGGATCAGGGCAATTCTGGGATTGGCTTCCAGCATGCGACCCGCTTCGGCGCCGCTGTAGGCATTGAGCAGTTCAAGCGGGCGCGACTTGTAGTGAATATTGGAGAGGGCCAGGCGGGTGGCGTGATGAATGTCCGGCTCGTCATCGACGATCAGCACCTGCCAGGGGTTGAGTGCCTTGGGGACCACGACCTCTTCATCATCGAGTTCGATGATGTCGTCGTCCAGCCAGATATCGTCCTTGTCTTGGGCACTGCTCATATCGGTTACGCCTCCGGCGCTCAATGAGTATGTGAACAGTATGCACGATCACATCCGGTCGGATCACCCGGATAATTGTAGAACGTGAGCGGGCTCTGTCTCTTTTTACTCTATTCAAAAGGCTCCAGATACGCCTGGATCGACTTTTTCAACCAGGCCAGCACCTTGCCGTGGTAGGCATTTTCCGCCAGATAGACGCCGTAGTCCCGCCACTGCAGGCTGAACTTGTGTTTCAGGGTCAGCAGGGAGCCCTGCCGCAGCTGGCTCTGGATCAGCGGCGAGGGGAGCACCGCCCAACCCAGCCCGTCGAGTACCGCATCGCGCATCAGTTCGAAACTGGAGAGCCCGATGTGTTGGCCGCCGATGGGCAGCAGACTTTTGACCGAGAATTCATCCACATAGGAGAGGGTGACCTGGGTGTGGTCGGTCAGATCCTGCTGCATCACCCGCTTCATGCTGGCCAGCGGATGGCTGGGGGCCACCACCATCAGGGTGCGGATCGGGTTGAGCAGGTCGATATTGAGGCCGCTGCGCTCCTGATCCTCGGTGATAAGGCCAAAAGCGGCATCGACGAAACCCTCTTCCACCAGCGCAGGCAGTTCGGGTGGGGAGGCGAGCACCAGCGAGATACTGGTACCGGGGAACTGGCTGCGCAAGGCGGCCAGCATCTCGCGCCACACCGGTTCGGGGATGGCGTCATCGCGCGCAACCCGCAGCGCCACCTCGGCGCCGGAGGCATAGTGTTCACACTTGAGCTTGAGGCTGTTGGCCGCCTGCAGCAGCCGTTTGCAGTCATCCAGCACCAGCTCGCCGATCTCGGTCAGGCGACTCTGATTGGCACCGCGTTCAAAAAGTTCGACGCCTAGCTCCACTTCAAGGGAGGCGATGGCGGTACTGACGGCGCTGCGGCTTTTGCCAAGTCGTCTGGCGGTATTGGCGAGGGAGCCACTGTTTGCTGATTCTACAAAGAGTTCTATCTGATAGAGCTTCATGAAGATGGGTCATGACGGAGTGTTCTGGCATTACCTTAGCCCGCTCGCGGATAACAAGACAAACCGTCAGCGTCTGATAATTCGACGCTCAGCGATTCCTGACCGAGCCGCGACTGCGGCTATCATCTCTCCCGTCGCAGCAACAGAAGGAAAATTCTATGTTAATCAGTCGCATGCTTTTAGCACGCATATTCTTGACGGGGGCCATCCTTACCGAAGTGGCGGGAACATCCAGTATGGCGATGATCCCCGAGGATGCCGCAGGATGGCTGAACTATCTGCCGATGTGGGCCCTGATCACCCTCTCCTATCTGCTACTGGCTCAAGCCGCCAAAACAATCTCCATTGGTATTGCCTTCGCGTTGTGGGAGGGGCTGGGGATTGCACTGATCACCATCGTCTCCGTGCTGTTCCTCGATTACGACCTGAACGCTCAGGAGCTGAGCGGTCTGGCGCTGGCAATAGTGGGTATTGTTATGGTGACCATGGGGGAAACCGGGGATGAACCGGTGCGCAGGAGAGTCACCCGTAACAGCAAGGAGGCGGTATGCACCCGTTAATTATCGTGCTTGGCGCGGCTTTGCTGGATATCGGTGCCAATATGGCGATCAACCGCTCGCGGGGTTTTCGCTACAAAGGGTGGGGCGTGTTGGGGATTATGCTGGTGCTGGGCGCCTTCACCCTGCTCTCCGAAGCGGTGAGCAGTGGCAAGATTGACCTTGCCGTGGCCTACGCCACCTGGGGCGCCATCGGTATTCTGGGTACCGCACTCGGCGGTCTGCTCATCTTCCGTGAGCGACTCAAGCCCATCGGCTGGGCCGGGATGATGGTGATGGCGCTGGCCGTCGCCATGCTGACCACCGCCTGATAGCGCTTCATAGATGACAAAGCCGCCCGGTTTCGCCGGGCGGCTTTTTGTTTGGCCGATTGTTTGGCCGACGCAGGCTCAGTGCGGCGCTTCGTAGAGTTCCAGCGGCAGACCGTCGGGGTCGGCGAAGAAGGTGAAGCGCTTGCCGGTCAGCTCGTCCACCCGCACCGGCTCTACCGCGATCTGATGGGCCAGCAGGTGGGCGATGACCCGGTCAAGGTCGCTGACCCGAAAGGCGAGATGGCGCAGGCCGCACGCCTCGGGCGTCGAGGGGCGGCTGGGGGTGACAGGGAAGCTGAACAGCTCCAGCTGGCTGCCGTCCGGCAGGGCCAGATCCAGTTTCCACGACTGGCGCGCTTCGCGCAGGGTTTCGGCGATGATGGGCAGCCCCAGCACCTCGTGGTAGAAGTGGCGCGAGCGTGGGTAATCGCTGGCGATAATGGCCACATGGTGGATGGCGTCAAACAGCGGAAAGGTCATGGTGTTTCCTTGTCAGCAGCATAGTGAACGGGCAGCCTGCGCTGCCCGTGTCGTTGATCTAGTTGAAGAAACCACCGAACCAGTCATCCAGCGCACTGCGTGGTGTCGCGCTGCTGGCGCAACCGGCCGGGGAGCCCATGGTGGATGCCTTGGCCGGTACCTGCAGGCTGCCCGGGCAGTCGCTGGTGACGCGGGTGCCGCTGGCGCGGGAGAAGTTGGCCCAGGTGACCCCTTCCGGCATCTTCAATCCCAGACTGTTGACGCCGCGCTGGCTCATGTAGCCGCTAAAGAGTTGCAGCGCGCCGCTTGCTCCGGTCAAGCCCGCCGGGGTGTTGTCGTCGCGACCGACCCAGATACTGACCAGCTCGTTGTTGTCCATCCCGGCAAACCAGGAGTCGCGTAGCTCGTTGGTGGTGCCGGTCTTGGCCGCCATGGTGGCGCCGGGGAACTTGGCACTGAGGGCGCGGGCCGTGCCCTGACTCACCGTCTTGGTCATGGCGAACAGGGTCAGCCAGCTCGCTTGTTGGTCGGTGACCCGCTTGGCGGTCTGATCATGCTGATAGAGCAGGCTGCCATCCCCCTTGACCACGGCACGGATCGCCGACAGCGGCTGGGTCAGCCCCTGATTGGCGATGGGCAGATACATCTGGTTCACCTCCATCGGGGAGAGCGCCACCGCCCCCAGCACCAGCGACGGATAGGGCTGGATCTCCTGCTGGACCCCCAGCTTGTGCAGGGTATCGACCACCTTCTCCAGCCCCACTTGCAGACCCAGATTGACGGTCGGCACGTTGAGCGAGCTGGCCAGCGCATCCATCAGCGGTACGCTCTGGCGGAACTTGCGATCGTAGTTTTGCGGCGTCCAGACCTGACCATCCTGACCGCGAATGCGGATTGGCTGATCTTTGAGCGGGGTCGCCAGGGTCAGGCCGTTGGAGAGGCCGGTCAGGTAGACCGCAGGTTTCACCAGTGAACCGATCTGGCGGCGGGCATCGAGCGCCCGGTTGAAACCGGCGTAGCGGGGATCGCGACCACCGACCAGCGCCACCACTTCGCCCTTATGCCAGTCGGAGACCACCATGGCCGCCTCCAGCTTCTTCTTGCCGCGCAGTTTTTCGATATCGGCGAGGCCCGATTCGACCGCCCGCTCGGCTGCGTGCTGGGCGATGGGGTCGAGACTGGTGAAGATCTTCAGGCCAGACTGCTTGAGCAGATCGGCGCCGAAGCGGCTCTGGATCTCCCGCTTGAGCAGCCCCATAAAGGCCGGGGTGCGACCATAGCTCATCTGGCCACGGGCGATGATGCCAAGGGGCTGACGGCTGGCCAGCTCATATTCGGCCTGGGTCAGGCTGCCGTGATCCATCAGCAGCTTCAACACCAGATCACGGCGGGTCTTGGCCCGCTCCGGGAAGCGCCAGGGATCGTAATAGGAGGGGCCTTTCACCAGACCGACCAGCAGGGCGACCTGATCGATATCCAGCTCGTTGACCGGAATGCCGAAGTAGAAGTAGGAGGCAAGCCCGAAGCCGTAGACCCCTTGCGAGAAGTTCTGCCCCAGATAGACCTCGTTGATATAGGACTCGAGGATCTCGTCCTTGCTGTAGCGATAGTCGATCAGCACCGCCATATAGGCTTCCTGCAGTTTTCGCCACAGGCTGCGTTCACGGGTCAGGAAGAAGTTCTTGGCCAGCTGCTGGGTGAGGGTACTGCCCCCCTGCACGGTGCGACCCGCGATCAGGTTGGCGAACATGGCACGCATGATGGCCACCGGCGAGACGCCGCCATGCTGGTAGAAGTCGCGATCTTCGGTGGTGAGCAGGGTCACCAGCAGGCTGTCGGGCACCTCGGCGATGCGCACCAGCAGGCGATCTTCCCGATCTTCGGTATTGAGGCGATCGAGCAGCACCGGGTCCATCTGGGCGTAACCGAGCTGGCGCTGGTTCTCCAGCGACTGGATCCCCTCGAGGCGCGGGCCGTTGAAGGTGAGGCGCAGGCCACGGGCCCCATCGGCGCCGTCATAGAACTCGAACGGACGGCGAATAAGCTCGATGCGGTTGCCGTTGATGGTGTATTCACCCGGCGTGTGAGGCTGGCGCACCTGCTTGTAGCTCAGCATGTTGAGCTCGCGCAGCATCTGGTCTCGCGACAGGCGCTGGCTGGGGTAGAGCTCCAGCGGGCGGCTGTAGACCATCACCGGCAACTGCCACTTCTCGCCATCGAAGCGCTCGCGCACCTTGGTATCCAGATAGATGCCGAACACCACCATAAAGGCCGCCACCACCAGGGAGAGCTTGAAGCCAAGCCAGAACAGCTTGCGCCAGATGGTGCGTTTGGGAGCGGCCTTCTTGGGAGGGCTCTTGCGTCGTTGGGTTGCCATGGTTCCTCTTTACCTGTTCATCATTATTCGTTGTGTTGCCATCGCGGCGTAATCGAACGATCGCGGCCGATTATCCATCAAATGGTCGGTGAGATTTCGTTCATCGAACCTACATCCCCATCTTCTTCTTGGTGACCCTGGTCGGCATCGCCTCCAGCGGATTATCCGGCCAGTAGTGGCGGGGATAGCGCCCCTTCATCTCTTTTTTCACCTGATCGTAAGAGCCAGCCCAGAAGGCGGCCAGATCGGCGGTGATCTGCAGCGGCCGCTGGGCTGGGGAGAGCAGCTCCACCACCAGCGGCACCCGGCCATCGGCCACGCAGGGGGTCGAACCTTGCCCGAACATCTCCTGAATGCGCACCGGGATCACCGGTGCCTGCCCCGGCTGATAGCGGATCCGCACCCGACTGCCGGTGGGCGCCGCAAAGTGGCTCGGCAGCGCCTCGTCCAGCCGCTTGGGCAGTGGCCAGGGCAGGGATTGACGCAGGATGTCGCCGATGTTGAGCTTCTTCAACTGCTCCAGCCGGGTCATGCCGCTCACCGCTGGCAGCAGCCACTGTTCCAGAGTGGCCAGCAGGTTTTCCTCGTCCATTGCGGGCCACCTCTCATCGGGCAGCCAGTCGCGGGCGCAGCGCAGACGGGCCAGCAGCCCTTCGCTGCTCTCGTCCCACGGCAGCACATGCAGCCCCTTGCGGCGGATGCCTTGCAGCAGGCAGCGCCCTTTCTGCTCGTCAGAGAGTTCGGTTAGCGGTCGCTGGCTCAGCACCAGTTCACCGATCACCAGCTGGCGCTCGGCGCGCACCCGCTCTTCCCGTTCATCCCAGTCGAACCATTGCCGCTCGCTCACCAGCTCCGGCAGCAGGCGTACCAGCTCGTCCAGATCGACCGGTTCGGCGATAAAGATTCGGCTGCCGCGATCGTTCTGCCCCATCTCGATGGCGATCAGAGCCCCTTGTCCCTGACAGGGATGACCTTCTACCAGATCGCAGCTCACCCCACCACTGAGTTGATAGCGGCTGCCGCTGCGCAGCTTGCCGATGCGATCCGGCCAGGCGAGGGCGCAGAGCAGCCCGAGCCACTGACCCTGCGCATGGGCAGGGCGGGCGCCAAGCCGTTCAAACCAGCGGGCAGCGTTCTGGCGCAGGGCGCTTTGACGGCGGTGGAACAGCACGGCGAGGCGCTCCGATCCTCGCAGATCTTCTTCCTGCAGCGCCACCAGATATGCGGCATCGGCGACAATCCCTGTCAGACCTTCAGCTTCCAGCTCGCGGGCGCGCAGCAGCATGCGGGCGAGGCGAGGGTGGGTACCGAAGGCGGCCATGGCGCGGCCAGCGGCAGTGAGTTGTTGCTCACCCTCCGGCTTCATGGCGCCAAGGGCCACCAGCAGCCGCTGGGCGCTGGCCACCGCGGCGGCGGGGGGCCTATCCAGCAGCGGCAGATCTTCCACCCTGGCGCCCCACTGGGCGGCGTCCAGCAGCAGGCCGGTCAGCTCCTGAGTCAGGATGTCGGGCGGGCTCTGCTCGGCGAGTCGCTCCTGTATCTCGCTGCTCCAGAGCCGGTAGCAGACGCCGGGGCCGAGACGACCGGCGCGGCCTGCCCGCTGGGTGGCAGAGGATTTGGCTATCTGGCGGGTCTCCAGTCGGGTGACGCCGCTTTTCAGATCAAAGGAGGCCCGTCGCTCCAGTCCGCTGTCGATCACCACCGAAATCCCCTCGATGGTGAGGGAGGTCTCCGCCACATTGGTGGTGAGCACCAGCTTACGGCGGCCCTCAGGTACCGGTTCGATGGCTGCCTGCTGCGCCGCCATATCGAGGCGGCCGTAGAGGGGGGCGAGGATCACATCGTCCGGCAGTTTGTCAGCCAGCCACTGCGCCAACCGCTCGATCTCACCCTGTCCCGGCAGAAAGACCAGCAGACTGCCATCTTGATCGGCCAGCGCTTCGAGCACCACGGCACCGACCTGCGGCTCCAGCCACTGCTGGCGGTTGGCGGGGCGGTAGTGGTAGTCGATGGGAAAACCGCGCCCCTCGGAGCGAACCACAGGGGCATCCGGCAACAGGTGCTCGAGCGCCATGCCATCCAGGGTGGCGGACATCACCAGGAGCTTGAGGTCATCGCGCAGCCCTTGCTGGCTCTCGATGGCGAAGGCCAGCGCGGTATCGGCGTGCAGGCTGCGTTCGTGGAACTCATCGAAGATCACCAGCGAGACGCCGGTGAGCTCGGGATCCTGCTGCAACATCCGGGTCAGCACCCCTTCGGTGACGATCTCGAGCCGGGTCGCTGCGCTGGTGCGGCTCTCGCCACGTACCCGCAGGCCGATGCGATCGCCCACCTTCTCTCCCAGCTGGCGCGCCAGAAAGCTGGCGATATTGCGCGCCGCGAGGCGCCTTGGCTCCAGCATGATGATGCGTCCGGGCAGCCGGTTCTGGCGCACCAGCTCCAGCGGCAGCAGGGTCGATTTGCCCGCGCCGGGCGGCGCCTGCAGGATCACGCTGGTGTGGCTGTCGAGGGCGGCAAAGAGTTCGGGCAATACCGAAACGATGGGGAGCTGGGACAAAGCGATGAGCACCTTCTGTGGCAACCGGTAAAACGGCGCCTATTCTGCCACAGCCACCCGCGCCACCGTGAGTGGATGTGCGGAGATGGTCACTCGGGCGGGCGGCTGGCGAGACATGGCCGGATGGCTGCCATAGAATGGCCCCATCCAATGAGCGTGAAAAAGGCATTATCACCACATGGCCAAACTCTTCTTTGCCCTGCCCGTCAAGGAGCTCGCCCCCGGGCTCATCGCTTGGCGCGATCAGCAGCCCTGGCCCGGTCAGCCGGTGCCGCAAGCCAACCTCCACCTGACCCTGGCCTTTCTGGGTGAGGCCGATGAGTTGACCACCCGCCGCCTGATCGCCGCCGTAGAGCGTCAGCACTGTCCGCCGCTTGCCATCAGGCTGGATGAGACCGGCTGGTTCAGCCGGGCCAAGGCCGCCTGGATTGGCCCGAAGGAGTGGCCCAACGAGCTGAATGTGCTGGCCAAGGCGCTGCGTCGCCACGGTGAGAAGCTGCGCCTTGGCAATGGCGAGCAAGGTTATCGCCCCCATGTCACCCTGTCGCGCAAGGCGGGTGAGGCACCGGCCATCCTGCCAGCCCCAAATTTTCTGCTGCAGGCAGACGAGTTCTGCCTCTATCAATCCATCTCGACCCCGGACGGGGTACGCTACGAGCCGCTCGCTTGCTGGCCGCTGCGGGCAAGACGCAAAGAGGGATTGGATAATGAAGATCAACGGAGGGCAAACCCGTGATCTTTGATCCCCCCCTGCAATCGGGCCAGTTGGTGGCCCGCTACAAGCGCTTTCTGACCGATGTGCAACTCGATAACGGCGAGCTGATCACCATCCACTGCGCCAATACCGGTGCCATGACCGGTTGTGCCGATCCGGGCACCCGGGTCTGGTACTCCACCTCCGACAACCCCAAGCGCAAACTACCCAACAGCTGGGAGATCACCGAGAGCCCGGCGGGCCACTTTATCTGCGTCAACACGGCGCGCGCCAACCAGATCGCCCGGGAGCTTATCGAGCAGAATGCCATCGCCCCGCTGGCGGGTTATCGCCGGTTGCGCACCGAGGTGAAGTATGGCGAAGAGAACAGTCGCATCGATCTGCTGCTGGAAGATGACGAGAAGGGCAATTGTTACATCGAGGTAAAATCTGTCACCCTGCTCGACGAGCGTGATCAACCGGGCATGGGTTACTTCCCTGATGCCGTAACTGCCCGTGGTGCCAAGCATTTACGGGAATTGATGGCCATGAAAGCAGCGGGCCACCGAGCCGTGCTGCTTTTTATGGTGTTGCACTCCGGAATAAGCCGGATGCGCCCTGCAACCCATATAGATCCGCACTATAGTCTGCTAATTGAGCAGTCAATTGCGGCGGGGGTTGAAATTTTATGCTATCGGCCCCATGTTGGGGTGCATGGCATGGTGGCCCAAAGTTTCATCCCATTTGAATCTGGTCACCTGTTACCCGAGGGGAGTGCATAAATATTGGAGTGGGTAACATTATTGGTACGGCTCGTTTGCTTACCCGTTACCCTTCTGCTATAGATGTCGCCCTCAATTTATGGATGGCACGGGTAGCGTGCTGAATTAGGAGACAGGGCATGCCAACAGGCGAAAACAGGAAATCTCTGGGCCCCCTGGCCATTGCGGGTGTCGCGCCTTACCAGGAAAAGCCGGGTGAGGAGTACATGAATGACCAACAAAAGGCGCATTTTCGCAAGATCCTGGGTGCCTGGCGCAACCAACTGATGCAGGAAGTTGATCGTACCGTCGACCATATGAAAGACGAGGCTGCCAACTTCCCGGATCCCGTGGATCGTGCCGCGCAAGAAGAAGAGTTCGCTCTTGAACTGCGTACCCGCGACCGTGAACGCAAGCTGATCAAGAAGATCGAGAAGACCTTGCAGCTGCTTGAAGACGATGATTTCGGTTACTGCGAACACTGCGGTATCGAGATCGGTATCCGTCGTCTGGAAGCCCGTCCGACTGCCGACCTCTGTGTCGATTGCAAGACGCTGGCCGAGATCAAGGAAAAACAGATGGCCGGTTGATCCCGACCCTCTGGTATATGAAAAAGGGAGCTCGCGGGCTCCCTTTTTTATTGAGCTTTTGGCGGTCGCCCCCCAGAATGCAGCCTCAATGAATCGCTTACCCGAACTGTCATGCCCGTGAATACCCCGTCCTCATCCCTTGTGCGCCCCTATGTCGGCCGCTTTGCTCCCTCACCTTCCGGCCCGCTTCATTTCGGTTCGCTGATCGCCGCCCTCGGCAGCTTTTTGCAGGCCAGAGCGCAGCAGGGACGCTGGCTGGTGCGCATCGAAGATATCGATCCGCCGCGGGAGATGGCAGGGGCAGCGCACCTGATCCTCAAGACCCTTGAGGCATATGGCCTCGAGTGGGATGGGGAGGTGATGTTCCAGAGCGCGCGCCACCGCCGTTATGACGAGATCATCGACCAGCTCTATCGGGCGGGGGATCTCTACTGGTGCCGCTGCACCCGGCGCGAAATCATGGCCGCGGGTGGTCTCTACAGCGGCCACTGCCGCACCCTCGGGCTGACGGCAGAGGGATGTGCCGCCCGGCTGCGCCAGCACCATCCGGTCTACCACTTCGATGATCGCTTGCAGGGCCATATTGCGGTCCCGGCGGCGCTTGCCGAGGAGGATTTCATTATCCGCCGCCGCGACGGGCTCTACGCCTACAACCTGGCGGTGGTGGTGGATGATATGGACAGCGGCATCACCGAGATAGTGCGCGGCGCCGATCTGCTGGAACCCACGGTGCGCCAGATTGCCCTCTACCAGACCCTGGGGGCGCCGGTGCCCGATTGGGTGCACCTGCCGCTGGCGGTGCTGGCCGATGGCAACAAGCTCTCCAAGCAGAACCATGCGCCAGCGCTGGCGCTCGATGAGGTGCGCCCGGCCCTGTGGCAGGCACTGCACTTCCTCGGCCAGTGCCCGCCGCCCGAGCTGATGGCGAGCCGGATTGACGAGATCATCCGGTGGGGTATCGCTAACTGGCAGCTCGAACGGGTGCCAGCCAGCGAGAAGATCCCGCTGGACATTGAGTAAAGAGAGCCGGTTTTCGTGTAATAGGACGTGAGCTGGGCGCAGATAGACCGCTATTTTTGCTGGCGACCTGTTTCATTCGGGATCAATTGCCAGCACGGTTTTTCATTTGTGCAGGCGTGAGCTATGCACAGGTAGACCGCTATTTTTTGGCCCGGTTTGATTCAAATGAGCTGAAGTAACCGCATGGTTTTTCATTTGGTCAGGCGTGAGCTATGATAGGCCGCTATTTTTTGGCCTCCCGTCAATTTAGAAGTCATGAAGAGGTGTACCATTTTTTCCCAGATCGCAAACTTTTGCCGCAAGGTGCTCGGCAAGGAAGACGGCGAGCAGTCGGTGGAATCCCCCATTCCAGCCCGTGTCGCCGGTCAACGTCGTACCTTAAGCCGTGATCAGCACCCTATTTCGCGCAAAGAGATCAGCGAGAATGCACTCAAGGTGCTCTATCGCCTGAACAAAGGGGGCTATGAGGCCTACCTGGTCGGCGGCGGAGTCCGGGATATTTTGCTCGGGAAGACGCCCAAGGATTTCGACATCGCAACCGATGCGACGCCGGAGCAGATCAAGGCGCTGTTCAGCAACTGCCGCCTGATTGGCCGTCGTTTCCGCCTTGCCCACATTGTCTTTGGTCGTGACGTGATCGAAGTGGCCACCTTCCGGGGTCACCACCATCAGGTCAATACCAGCAAACATGTGTCGGCCCAGTCTGATGAAGGCATGCTGCTGCGTGACAACGTCTACGGAACCATCGAAGAGGATGCCGAGCGCCGTGACTTTACCGTCAACGCCCTCTACTACAGTGCCAAGGATTTCACCCTGCACGATTTCGAAGGGGGTCTGGAAGATCTGGCCGAGCGCAAGCTTGAGCTGATCGGTGATCCCGAGACCCGTTATCGTGAGGATCCGGTGCGGATGCTGCGCGCCGTGCGCTTTGCCGCCAAGCTGGACATGACCATCAGCCCGCGTACCGCCGCCCCCATCAAGGAGCTGGCGCCGCTGCTGCAAGATATCCCTGCTGCTCGCCTGTTTGAGGAGACCCTCAAGCTGTTCCTGGCTGGCGATGGTCTGGCGACCTACAAGCTGCTGCGCGAGTATGGCCTGTTCCAGCAGTTGTTCCCGCAAGTCGCTGCGCTGTTTACCCCGCACGGTAACTCGCCCTGTGAGCAGCTGATTGAGCTGGCGCTGATCGATACCGACACCCGTGTCCGTGAAGATAAACGCGTCACTCCCGCCTTCCTCTACGCCACCCTGCTGTGGGGCGCTGTCGAGGCCCGTGGTCGGGTGCTGGAGAACGAGAGCGGCCTGCCCTGGTATGACGCCTTCATGCTGGCGATCAACGAGGTGCTGGACAATCAGGTGCGGATCATCGCCGTTCCCCGCCGTTTCACCACCGATGTGCGCGACATCTGGGCACTGCAACAGCGTCTGACCCGTCGTCAGGGCAAGCACCCCGAGCGCGCCATGGAGCATCCCAAGTTCCGCGCGGCGTACGACTTCCTGTTGCTGCGCAACCGGGTCGAGCGTGGTCTCGGCGAGCTGGCCAGCTGGTGGGAGCGCTATGTCGCCTCCAATCCGGATGTGCGCCCGCAACTGCAGCGCGAAGCGACTCGTCGCCCGGCGAGCGGTGAGCGTACCCCGGCCGGTGAGGCCCGCAGCAACGATGGCGAGAAGCGCAGCAGCAACAGCCGCAACCGTCGTCGCCCCCGTCGCCGCAAACCGAAAGTGGCCGAGTGACAACAGACGTGATGACCGAGGTCTTCATCGCCATAGGTTCCAACCTGTCTGACCCGCTGGGTCAGGCTCGTCGCGCCGTCGCTGCGTTGGCAAGGTTGCCGGAATCAGTGCTGGTGGAGGCCTCGTCGTTTTACAGCAGCCGCCCCATGGGGCCTGCTGACCAACCGGACTACGTCAATGCCGTAGCCCGGCTCAACACCCGGCTCGCGCCCCTTGCGCTGCTGGATCAATTACAAAAAATCGAGCTGGAACAGGGACGTGTGCGCAAAGATGAGCGGTGGGGGCCGAGAACCCTGGATCTCGATCTGCTGCTCTATGGGGATCAGGTGATCAACCATGAGCGCCTGATCGTACCCCACTACGGTATGAAGGAGCGGGAGTTCGTGCTGCTGCCCCTTGCCGAAATTGCGCCTGCTCTGGTGCTGCCCTGCGGCACCCCGCTCGCCCGACTGGTTGCCCGCTGCCCGCACAATGATTTGGCCATCATTGCCCCGCGTGCAGACGTACAGGAGCCTCTATGAGCAAGATCACCACCGCCAGCCTGCTGAAGATGAAGCAGGACGGTCAAAAGTTCACCGCCATCACCGCCTATGATGCCACCTTTGCCAAGCTGTTCGACGACGAGGGCGCGCACGTGCTGCTCATCGGCGATTCGTTGGGCATGGTGCTGCAAGGGGGTCAGGATACCCTGGCGGTCAACATGGATGAGATGGTCTATCACACCCGCTGTGTGGCGCGCGGTGCCAGCAAGGCACTGGTGGTCGCCGACATGCCGTTCATGAGCTACGCCACGCCGGAGCAGACTTACCAGAATGCGGCCCGCCTGATGGCAGCCGGTGCCCGCATGGTGAAGATGGAAGGGGGCGACTGGTTGTGCGACTCCATCCGCCACCTCACCCGCAACGGGGTGCCGGTGTGTGGTCACCTCGGCCTCACCCCGCAATCCGTCCATGTCTTTGGCGGCTTCAAGGTGCAGGGGCGCGACGAGTTTCAGGCGCAAGAGATCTACCGTCAGGCCCTCGAACTGCAAGCGGCCGGTATCCAGCTGCTGGTGCTCGAGTGTGTGCCCACTGCGCTGGCCGAGCGCATCACCAAGGCGCTGCGCATCCCGGTGATCGGCATCGGAGCCGGCCCCGCGACCGACGGCCAGATCCTGGTGATGCACGATGCCTTTGGCGTCACCTCCGGCTATGTGCCCAAGTTCACCAAGAACTTTCTGGCTGAGACCGGCGATGTGCGTGCCGCCATCCGCCTCTATGTCCAGCAGGTGAGCGAGGGGAGCTTCCCCGGCCCGGAGCACTGCTTCAACTGATCCTGGCTGTTGCACGATGGGGGCTGCGGCCCCCGTCTCTGCTTGTCAGCCTCGCACAGTTAATCCGTATAGCTAATCCGTATCTTATTGATTCATCTAAAGGTGAACTGCTGATAGCCATGCTCGTGCCTCATCCCGCCCGAGCGCTAGCGGTGGATGCAACCCGTCTCTCTTTTTGATTTATCGGAAGGTGAACTGCTGATGTTGGTCGTAAATAATCCCGTCGTTCTGCGTGAGCAGATCAGCCAATGGCGTCGTGAA
Organism: Aeromonas allosaccharophila; assembly: GCF_000819685.1. Classification (GTDB taxonomy): domain Bacteria; phylum Pseudomonadota; class Gammaproteobacteria; order Enterobacterales; family Aeromonadaceae; genus Aeromonas; species Aeromonas allosaccharophila. The sequence continues at coordinate 24,862 of NZ_CDBR01000034.1, forward strand.
GGGCGTGCCATCGCATTCGTGCCCACCATGGGCAACCTGCATCAGGGCCACCTGACCCTGGTGAAAGAGGCGCACAGCCACGCCGAGAAGGTGGTGGTCAGCATCTTTGTCAACCCGATGCAGTTCGACAAGGCCGAGGATCTCGCCAACTACCCGCGCACCCTCGAGCAGGATTGCGCTGCGCTGGAAGTCGCTGGCGTCGACATGGTGTTCACCCCGACCCCGGAGATCATGTATCCGCAGGGGCTGGCGAGCCAGACCTTCGTCGAGGTGCCGGGCCTCTCCGGCCTGCTGGAAGGGGCGCTGCGCCCGGGTCACTTCCGCGGGGTCAGCACCGTCGTCACCAAGCTGTTCAATCTGGTGCAGCCGGATGTGGCCTGCTTTGGCCAGAAGGATTACCAGCAGCTGGCGCTTATTCGCAAGATGGTGGCCGATATGGCGATGCCCATCGAGATCGTCGGTGTGCCCACCGTGCGGGCCGAAGACGGGCTGGCGCTCTCCTCGCGCAACGGCTACCTGACTGCCGCCGAGCGGGCTATTGCCCCCGAGCTGGCACGCACCATGAACTGGATCGCCGAGCAGATTGAAGCGGGTGACCACCACCTGCCCTCCTTGGTGGCGCAGGCAAGCCAGCGTCTCGACAATGCCGGTTTCCGTACCGATGCCATCGACATCGTCGATGCCGCTACCCTCGAATCCGCCACCGACGAGAGCGCGCAGTTGGTGATCCTGATGGCCGCGTATCTTGGCAAGGCCCGCCTTATCGACAATCAAGTGGTCACGCTGCAGCAAGCCTGAGCCCGCCACAACCAGGAGGACCCCATGTCCAAGAAGGTTTACTGCATTGCCCAATTCCTGCCCAAACCCGGTCAGGAGCAAGCCCTGTTTCAGGTGCTGCAGGCGCTCGAGCCCAATACCCTGCGTGAGGATGGTTGCCTGCAATATCGGGTGACCCGCCACATCCCGAGTCCGTTTGCCGAGGGGGAGAGCTTCCCCATCGTGTTCAACGAGATTTGGCAAGATATGGCAGCCTTTGAAGCTCACTGCCAGCGCGCCGAGATCACCACGTTCTTCGAGCGTTACTGCCTTGCCGATGATGGTTTGGCCGCCAAGTGGAATGTCTGCGTCTATAGCGACGAACCCGAACAGTACGACGCCCCCGTAAAGAAGTAATTCCCCCGATTGCCAGCGGACGCCCCCTCGGGCGTCCGCTGCTTTTTCACGCCTGCCATTTGGCGTTTTCCCTCGCGACCCTGCTCGCACCCGCTGTTTTCTCTCTCCACAATCGGCCCTGATGGCCGCTACAGGTGTTTATTTATGTTTACCTTGTTTGCTTCGTTGCTCTTCTGTCTGCTCTGTTTTGCCCTGACCCGGCTGCCCGCCACGGTGCCGCTGTCGCGCAAGGTGCTCGCCGGTCTGCTGCTGGGGGGGCTGTTTGGTCTCGGTCTGCAACTGGGCTGGGGCGCCGATGATGCCGGTGTCCAGCAGACCCTGGAGTGGGTCAATATCGTTGGCGGCGGCTATGTCAGCCTGCTCAAGGTGGTGATGATGCCACTGGTGTTCACCTCCATCCTCTCCGCCATCAACAAGCTGGAGCAGGCCCAGTCCCTTGGCAAGATCAGCGCCGTGCTGATCGGCTCCATGCTGACGCTGGTGATGATCGCCGGTGTGGTGGGGATGACCATCACCCATCTGAGCGGTCTCACTGCCGAGGGACTGCTGAGCCACGGTAGCGACAGCGCCGCCCTGCAGCAGAGCATGAGCACCATCGACAGTGCCCAGACTCTGCCCGCCCTGCTGCTCTCGCTGGTGCCCACCAACTTTGCCGCCGACATGGCGGGTAGCCGAGGTCTCTCGGTGATCGGGGTGGTGATCTTCACAGTGCTGGCCGGGGTGGCCCTGCTGCAGCTGAAGGCGGAGCACCCGGAGGCGGGGGCTCGCGCCGCTGTCGCCATCGATACCCTGCAACTGTGGGTGATGAAGATGGTGCGGGTGGTGATTGCGCTCACCCCCTATGGCGTGATGGCGCTGATCGCCCGGGTGGTAGCTCACTATCCCCTGAGCGAGATCCTCAATCTGCTCGGCTTTATTTTGGTCTGCTATGTCGCCATTCTGGCGATGTTTGCGGTACACATGGTGATCCTGCTGCTGCTCGGCCAGAACCCGCTGCACTATTTGCGGGAAGTGTGGGGCGTGCTCACCTTCGCCTTTATCTCCCGCAGCAGCGCCGCCTCCATCCCGCTCAGCATCGAGACCCAGCAGCGCCTTGGGGTGCCCGCCAGCATCGCCAACTTCGCCGCCTCATTCGGTGCCAATCTGGGGCAGAACGGCTGCGCCGGTATCTATCCGGCCATGATGGTGGCGATGATCGCCCCCATGCTCGGCATCAACCCGTTTGATCCCCTGTTCCTGCTGACCCTACTGCCGGTCATTGCGCTCGGATCCATCGGGGTGGCTGGCGTCGGCGGTGGTGGCACCTTCGCCGCGCTGATCGTGCTCTCCACCCTCAACTTCCCCATCGCGCTGGTGGGGGTGATGATCGCCATTGAGCCACTGGTGGACATGGGCCGTACCGCCCTCAACGTCAACGGCTCCATCATGGCGGCGATGATCACCAAGCGGTTGCTGGGCAAACAGCAGCTGGCCGAGACGCAGGTGCTGGAGCAGCAGGCTGCCAGCTAACTCCGAGCGTGACCCAATATGAAAGAAGCCCGCAGTTGCGGGCTTCTTTATGTCGGCTGTGTTGCCTTGTGAGCAGAGATTACTCGGCAGAGACGGGGTAACCGGCGCCTTTCCAGGCGAAGATGCCGCCCGGCACCCGATAGACCTGCTGATAGCCCTGAGTCACCGCCCAGGCGGCGGCGTTGTGGCTGCGACCGCACTTGACGAAGCCGCAGTAGATCACCACCGGGCGGGACTTGTCTTCACCCAACAGCGCCTGGAACTGCTCCGCCGTGCCGCTCCCCTCGACGATCTCGCTCCAGTTGTCACCGGCCTTGGCCTCCTTCACGAAGACAAAGTTCTTGGCGCCCGGGATGTGCTCTTTCTTGTAGGAGTCCTCATAGGGCATGGTGTCGATGATCACCAGCTCCTCGCCCTTGTCCATCCGGGTCTTCAGCTCGGCCACGGTCAGCAGCTGATAGCCCCCTTGCTGTGTCTCTTGCGCCAGTTGCACCGCCGACTGCTCCAGCTTCACCTCCTGCTCGAACTGGTTGTCGCCACAGCCACCGAGGGCAAAACTGGCGGCGATCAGCGAGGCCAGCAGGGTGCAGGATCGCAATGTCATCATGTCACTACTCCTTAGGAACGGGAAAAACGGGACGGGAAGTTCGCAGCAGGGCGCCCGCAAGCGTCAGTAGCAGCAGATCCCGCAGGATGGCTTCTGGCAGCGAGCTGAGATCAGCCCTGCCAAGACAGCCGCAAGAGATGTCGAGCCCGATGGCAATGCCATAGCCCAACACCGGAATAAACAGGGCGAGCAGCCCGATCACCAGCCACAATCCCCAGCGCCGGTTGGCGATGACTGCGAGCCCGGCGCAGAGCTCAAGGGCGACCAGCCCCCAGGCCGCGAACGGGATCAGCGGCGGCCAGATCAGGCCAAAGGCGCCGATCTGCTCGATGAACAGGGCGGGGGAGACCAGCTTGAACCCGGCAGAGGCGACGAAAAATCCACCCAGCGCCAGATTGGCCAGCATGCGCAGATACACAGCCATGGGATAGCTCTTTATCATCCATGCCTCCGACTGCCAACCATACGACGTTGCTTCGCCATGTCCTAGCTACCGGCCGGATAGCGGGCCAGCTCCTGATAGTCGCCGTCCGCTTCGCAGCGAAAGACGGCGGCGGTTTCGCCGTGCTGGCACCAGTTCTGCCATTCATCTGGCGGGCAGTGGAGGCGGATGGCGAGGCCGCAGCCAGCGCTGAGCTGGCGCGGTACGTCGCAGACCCGAAACGACTGGCCGTGCAGCTCCAGCCGCTTGCGCAGCCTGACCGTGCCGAGGGTGGAGTGGAACAGGTAGAGGAACTCTTCGTTCATGACTTGCCTCCGGTGCTGGCGCTAGCACCGAACAGGGCGGCCCCCAGCGCACCGGCAAACTGGGCATCCGGATGGGTGGCCACGTCGCAGCCCAGCCCATCGGCCAGATAGTGGCGGAAGGTGGCGCAGTGGCTGACGCCGCCGGTGAAGAGCACCGTCGGTCTGGCGCCGAGGCGGCCGATGAAGTTGGCACTGCGCCGGGCCATGGCGCGGACGATGCCAGCGAGGATTGACTCGGCCGGAATGCCCGCCGAGCGCAGGCTGATCGCCTCCGATTCGGCAAAAACGGTACACATGCTGCTGATGTCGTGGGGCTCTGCGCCCTCCAATAGCTCGTCGAGCTGCTCGACTCGCGCCCCCAGGGTGCGGGTGATCACCTCGAGAAAGCGGCCGGTACCGGCGGCGCACTTGTCGTTCATCAGAAAGTCGGTGAGGTTGCCCTCGCCATCGATCTGGATCACCTTGCTGTCCTGCCCACCGATGTCGATGACGGTGTGTACCGATGGGCAGAGCAGGCGGGCGCCCAGCCCGTGGCAGGAGATCTCGGTAACCCGGCGATCGGCGAACGACGCCAGATCCCGGCCATAGCCGGTCAGGGTCAGATGGGGGCGTTTTGGCAGATCGGCCGAAAGTTCGGCCCAGCCTTGCTCGATGGCGGCCAACGGACGAAAGGGGGTCGGCACCAGAAAACGGCGGACGATGCGTCCGCCATCCCGGCTGTCGAACAGGATCCCTTTGGTCGCGGTGGAGCCCGAGTCAATCCCGATGGAGAGTGACACGGCGCCTCCTTACAGCATTTCGATAAAGGCGGCCAGCCGGGTTGCCAGTTGTCCCTTGTCGGCGCTGGAGTAGTCGGTCTCGACCGCCATGTAGGGGATGCCGTGGCGTTCGCGTACGTGGCGCTTGATGGCCAGTGATTCCACCGCATAGGTGTGGCAAGCCTGCAGGATCACGTCGATCACCCCGTCCGCCTGATACTCCTCCACCATCTGGCTCAGCAGCGTCATGCGCTGGTGGTTGGGGGAGATGCAGGAGCAGCCGATGGCCAGATACTTGTCGGTCAACGCATCGAACGGGTCACCCTGTTCGCTGACGCACTGTTCGGTCGCCTTGGCGCCGGTGCAGTTCTCGTAACCCACCACCCAGCCACCGTGCTCCTCGATAAGGCGCACCACCTTGTCGGCGGCACCGCCGATGGGGCAGCCGGTAATGAGAATGCGCGGACGGGCGTCGAGCCGCTTGCCCTCGGCATACTCGGCCTTGATGCGGCGGGTCATCTCCTGCAGCTCGCTGATGAGCTGTTCCTTGTCGAAGCGGAAGGTGGCGCCATAGACCACCTTGAGCAGGTCGGTGCCGCTCAGTGCCGGGGGATTGAGCTGGCCCAGCCGGTAGAAGTCGGCCAGCGCGCGGCGCTCGCGGTTTTTCAGCACGATGGCGTCTCGCAGCGCCTGCTCGCTGATGGGATTGCCGAACTGCTGCTCCAGCAGCTCCTTGAAGCGGACGATCTCGCTGCGCCACAGGGTGCGGGAGGCCTCGTCATCGGCGCGGTTGGGCAACTGCATCACGTGCACCGGTTTGAACTCGGCCATGTACTCGTACATCTTCTTCTTGCCGTCGCAGGTGGTCTCACCCACCACCAGATCGGAGAAGTAGAAGTAGGGGCACTTGTCGGTCTTGCCGAACCCGTAGCTGCTCTTGATCAGCGGGCAGAGGTTGCGGGGCAGATCTTTCTCGGCCTCCTCGATGGTCTCGTCGCTGGTGGAGCAGAGCGATACCACCACGGCGCCGGCGGCCATCGCCACTTCCTGCGGCATGAAGGTGCAGTAGGTGCCAACCAGGGGGATCTGTCGCTCCTTGAGTGCCATCACAGCCAGAAAGCCCTGACGACGGGCATCTGAAAAACTCTCGAAAATGGCTGGCAACTCGGTGATCAGTGACATAAGCGATCCTGTCCTGCTGGGAAATGAGAGAGAGGAAGAGGCCGTCCATCACGGCTCTTCCAACCGCGGGAATTATACCTTTGGGGGTAATCCGAAAATTGCGGTGGATCACAAGGTGCCGGATAAAGCCTTAATAACAGGGAGGTTATCTGATGTGTGATGAAGAGAGGGGGATGAGAATAAACAACGGGCACCGCGAGGTGCCCGTTCTGGTCATTAGTGGCGCAGGCCGGTGCCCCGGGAGATAAGCCACCAGGCGATACCGTAGAGGGCCACGATAAAGCCGATGATGATGAGGTAGGCGGTGCCGAGCGGCACGTCGGATATACCGAGGAAGCCGTAGCGGAACGCGTTCACCATGTAAATGATGGGGTTCACCTGGGAGACACCCTGCCAGAACGGGGGCAGCAGGCTGATGGAGTAGAACACCCCGCCCAGATAGGTGAGCGGCGTCAGCACGAAGGTGGGGATGATGCTGATGTCGTCGAAGGTCTTGGCAAACACCGCGTTGATCAGCCCGCCCAGCGAGAAGAGGATCGAGGTGAGCAGCACGGTGAAGCAGACGCTGAACAGATGGTGGATCTGCAGCGGTACGAAGAACAGCGACACCAGGGTGACGATGAGGCCGACACAGAGGCCGCGTGCCACGCCACCGCCCACATAACCGGCGATGATGACGTAGTTGGGCACCGGCGCTACCAGCATCTCCTCGATATTGCGCTGGAACTTGGCGCTGAAGAAGGAGGAGGCGACGTTGGAGTAGGAGTTGGTGATCACCGACATCATGATGAGGCCGGGCACGATGAACTCCATGTAGCTGAAGCCGCCCATGTCACCGATGCGCGAACCGATCAGGTTGCCGAAGATGACGAAGTAGAGGCTCATGGTGATGGCCGGCGGCACCAGGGTCTGGATCCAGATCCGGGTAAAGCGGCTCACTTCCTTGGCCAGAATGCTCTTGAAGGCGATGTAATAGGTGGCCAGATTCATGCTTTTCTCCCCTCTTCGACCAGATTGACGAACAGCTCTTCCAGCCGGTTGGCCTTGTTGCGCATGCTCACGACCTGCACCTGCTGGCTCGACAGCTGCTCGAACAGGCTGTTGAGTGACTGGCTCTTGTCGAGATCTACCTCGAGGGTGCGCTCATCCGGCATGCGGCCGTTGAACTCTGGCACCTCGGGTACGGCAGAACCTGGCGCAAGGTCGAGCAGGAAGGTCTCGCGACCCAGCTTGCCCAGCAGATTTTTCATGCTGGTGTTCTCGATCAGGCGACCCTTGTCGATGATGCCGATGTTGCGGCAAAGCATCTCGGCTTCTTCCAGATAGTGGGTGGTGAGGATGATGGTGACGCCCTGCTCGTTGAGCTCCTTGAGGAAGGTCCACATGGAGCGGCGGATCTCGATATCGACCCCTGCGGTCGGTTCATCGAGGATCAGCAGTTTGGGTTCGTGCATCAGGGCGCGGGCGATCATCAGGCGACGCTTCATGCCGCCGGAGAGGGTGCGAGCCGGCATGTCGCGCTTCTCCCACAGATCGAGCTGGCGCAGGTACTTCTCGGCGCGGATCTTCGCTTCCGCCTTGGGAACGCCGTAGAAACCGGCCTGATGGGTGACAATCTGGATCACCTTCTCGAACTGGCTGAAGTTGAACTCCTGCGGCACCAGCCCGAGTTGGGCCTTGGCCTGTTCCAGATCGCTGTCGATGTCGTAGCCAAATACCTTCACCTTGCCGGCGCTCTTGTTCACCAGCGAGCTGATGACGCCGATGGTGGTGGATTTGCCCGCGCCGTTCGGGCCGAGCAGGGCGAAGAAATCCCCCTGTTTGACGGTCAGATCGATGCCTTTAAGGGCTTCGACGCCCCCCTGATAGGTCTTTTTCAGGCCGCTGATTTCCAGTGCGTTCATTGCAACCTCTGTGATGGTTGAATCCGGCTCGATACAGAAAAGGCGGCCAAGGCCGCCTGCACAGAGTAAAGGGCGCAAGGCCACTTCACCCGTGATATTCCTGAACCTGGCTTACTCCTGGGGTACCACTTTGCCGATAAACGGCAGGTTGCGGTACTTCTGGGCGTAGTCGATGCCGCAGCCGACCACGAATTCGTCCGGAATGGCGAAGCCAATCCAGTCGACCGGCACCTGCACTTCGCGGCGGGAGGGTTTGTCCAGCAGGGTGCAGATGGCCAGGGATTTCGGCTCGCGCAGGGAGAGGATCTCGCGCACCTTGTTGAGGGTGTAACCGGTGTCGATGATGTCTTCCACGATCACCACATCCTTGCCCTTGATGTCATCGTCCAGGTCTTTGAGGATGCGGACATCACGGGTGCTGTGCATGCCGGAGCCGTAGCTGGAGGCGGTCATGAAGTCCAGGGTGATGGGCAGCTGGCACTGGCGGCAGAGGTCGGCCAGGAAGATGCAGGAACCGCGCAGCAGCGCAATCATCACGACTTCGTCAGAACCCTGATAGCGGGCGGTGATCTCTTCACCCAATTTGGCGATCCGGGCGGCGACTTCAGCCTCGGAGATCATCACCTCGACGGTGTGTTTCATCACTTACTCCCATAAGGCCAAAGGGGATTTGGCCGTTCATGAATATCAAAACCGATGATTCTACCACTCATGTCGAAGGGTGCTAGAGATACGTGGTGCTTTTATCGGCTTATTTTAATTGATAGAGTTAGCAGGCACTCAGGCATGATTGGTTAAAATACTATAAACACCATAATCAATAACTATTAGATGATAAAAACTATGGAACCACGCGCAGAAATAAGACGTCGTACCCGGCTGTCGCCGGAAGCTCGTCGCTCCCAATTGATGGAATGTGCCATCGAGGTGTTCTCCCGTCGCGGCATTGGCCGTGCCGGTCACGCCGAGATTGCCGAACAGGCCAAGGTCTCTGTGGCTACCGTCTTCAACTATTTCAACACCCGCGAGGAGTTGGTTGATGAGGTGCTGGCCGAGATCGAACGCTTTGTGAACCAGATGCTGTCGCAGGCATACGGTGACCAGGGCTCCATTTTCGACAAGATCCAGCGTCATGTACGCCTCTCTGTCGATGCCGCCTACGATCAACCGGATTATGCCGGTATCTGGCTGGAGTGGAGTTCATCGGTTCGGGAAGAGGTATGGCCCCGCTATACCCGGCTGCTCGATCAGTGCCTTGAGCTGATCGCCAGCGAGCTGCAAACCGCCATGGATGCAGGGGAGATCACCAGCGTGCTGTCGGCACAGGATCTGGCCCGCTCTTTGACCGGTTTTGGCTATGTGATGATGCAGATGATCAATCAACCCCAGCGCCCGGCGCGCGAAGAGGTGACTGATTTCCTGTTCAAGTACGTGACGGCACCTATTCAGGCTTGCTGATACGGCTTAACGAAAAAACGGCGCCACTCATTGAGTGGCGCCGTTTTTTTATGGTTATGTACCAATTACGTGTTGCATGGGGTGCTCCAGCGCCTCATGCAAACACGCCTTGATATTTACGCCCCTCCCGTAACGCTCCAGCATCCTGCGCCAACCCAGGTAATTCTTCAGGTAGTGCGTCGCCACGCCATGGAACCGCTCCATCCACTCTTTCAACCGATGGTGATACCCGTTCACGTGCTGGATGTGATACGCACCAACCACCCGTTCGCCTTGGCGATTGTGCACTACCTGATGGGTTACGCCCTGCACTTTGCTGAAACTGGCATACACACCCGCACCATCGCTACACAGCACCGCATCCGTTGACACCAGCGGCTTCAAAACCGCGATGACCGCCTCGGCATTTATCTTCTCCAGCTGAAAATCCGCATGGTGGCCTGCCCGGTCTTGCACCACCATCACCGGGATGTAATCCGGCCCGGTTCCACGGGTTCGCCCCTTGCCACCACGATGCCTTGGCGGACGCGGCAGTCCCCGTTGCCCCTTGAACGATTCGAGGAAGAAGGTCTCATCAACCTCAACGATGCCCTCTTCCCGGGTGGCTTGATGAGCTGCCATGGCACGCAAGAAGCGGTGACGCCAGAGGAACGCGGTGTTTTTGCTGACCCCACAGCGCCGCGCTGCCTGGCGGACGGTCAATCCTTCGATGAGGGCTTGCGCGTAGTCTTCCCAGCACTGTGCTTTACGCAATCTGGCTAAGGGCGTCTTGGTGAGGATGGCGCTGGTGCGCAGACACTGTTTGCAACGGCAACGGCGCAGTCCCCGACTCCAGCCCCAAGGCGCCAGCTGGGCGACATCGGCCTGACAATGTGGGCAGCCACTGCATGCCGGTAACTGAGTATTAAGCGAGGTAATGGTGTGGGGGGCAGTGAGCTGTTGCTGAGCAACACGGCGCTGGCGCAGGGTTAACTGGGGAAAGAGGGACAACAGGTGTTGAAAGGCTGGGGTATCCATGATGGTAGACCTCAAGGTGATGGCCTACTTCAAGCTTAGCCTTTCAACACGTAATTGGGACATAGCCAAACAAAAGGGCCCGGCAGCAGTGCCGGGCCCTTTCCATTGGTATCTGCTGACTTGCAGTGAGCGTCGGTCAGCCCTGCTGCTCGGCCGCGTAGAGGGCGGCCCCGATAATGCCCGCCTGATTGAGGCTGGCCGCCGGAATAAGCGGCGCCCGGGTCTCGATACGATCGACAAACTTATCCAGCTTGGCTGCGCTGCCGCCCCCCAGAATGAAGAGATCGGGGGAGAAGAGAAACTCGAGGCGCGCCAGATACTTGTTGAAGCGCTTGCCCCAGCGGTTCCAGGAGAGATCTTCCCGTTTGCGCGCCGCATCGGAGCAGTAGTGCTCGGCGACCATTCCTTCCAGCATCAGATGGCCCAGCTCGGTGTTGGGCAGCAGATGGCCGTTGACGAAGATGGCGGTGCCGATGCCGGTGCCGACCGTGATGAGGATGATGACCCCCTTGCGATCCTTGCCGGCCCCAAAGCGCATCTCGGCCAGACCGGCGGCATCGGCATCATTCAGCACATAGCAGGGCTTGCCGGTGACATCGGCAAACAGATGCTCGGCATCGGTTTCGATCCAGCTCTTGTCGATGTTGGCGGCACTCTTGGCAACCCCGTTGTGGATGGTGGCAGGAAAACCGCAGCCCACCGGTCCTTTCCAGTCGAAGTGTTCGACCAGCGCCTTGAGGGTATGGGCGATGGCGGCCGGGGTGGCCGGTTGCGGTGTGGCAATGCGATGGCGCTCGCCAATCAATTCGCCGGTTTTGGTATCGACCAGACAGCCCTTGATCCCTGAGCCTCCAATATCCACTCCCAACATATGCATCTGTGTTGTCCTTGTTGTGTGCCGAGCAGTTTGCAGTGACCACGCTGTTATGGGCACTGCAGGTCGGCAGAGCATGAAAAAAGTGCTGCAATCCGGCAAGGGGCAGATCACTTATGCGTGATCCGACAGACCTTTTTCGATGCAGCGGATCAGCAAACGGGTCTTCTTGTTCTCTTCATCCTGACGACTGGCAAGGGTGGCCAGCGCCCATTCGATATGTTCGGCCACCATGGGCTCGGCGGTGGTCAGCCCCAGTTGCAGGGCCGCGATCACCTCGGGGGTTGCCGGGCCATTGCCAAGGGCTACTGCCAGATTGCGGCGCCAGCGTTGATAGCCGATGCGGCGGATCGGGCTCCCTTCGGTCTGTTTGAGGAAATCGCTCTCGCTCCAGCGCCACAGCGCCAGCAGGGGCGGGCGGTGCAGGCTGGGGCGGGGGCTAAAATCGGGTTCCGGGCTGGCATCGGCGTAGCGATTCCAGGGGCAGATAAGCTGGCAGTCGTCGCAGCCGTAGATGCGGTTGCCCATCAGGGGGCGAAACTCTTCCGGAATAGGGCCGTCATTCTCGATGGTGAGATAGGAGATGCAGCGGCGGCCATCCACTACATAGGGAGCGACAATAGCGCCGGTCGGGCAGATGTTGATGCAGGCGACGCACTTGCCGCACTGCTCCTTCTCCACTGGCTGGTCGAGCGGCAGCGGCAGGTTGAGCAACAGCTCACCGAGAAAGAAGAAGGAGCCGGCCGATTCGTTGAGCAGCAGTGAGTGTTTGCCAACCCAGCCGAGGCCCGCCTTGGCTGCCAGTGGCCGCTCGAGGATGGGGGCGGAGTCGACGAAGGGGCGCCACTCACCCAAGGTATCTTCGGTGCCTTGAAACAGCTCGGCGCAGCGCGCTTCGATGCGATCACCCAGCTGTTTGAGCCGGTTGCGCAGCACCTTGTGGTAGTCGCGACCGAGAGCATAGCGACTGATATAGCCGAGGGTCGGATCGCGCAGGGTGGCGGCAAAACCCGCCTCGAACGGCAGGTAGTTCATCCGCACCGACAACACTCGCACCGTGCCCGGCAGCAGCTCGTGGGGGCGCGCGCGCATCATGCCGTGGCGCGCCATGTAATCCATGCTGCCGTGATAGCCCGCATCCAGCCAGGCCTGCAATCTCGGCTCTTCGATACGCAGGTCGGTGTCGGTGATGCCCGCCTGGTCAAATCCTAGCTCCCGTGCCCAGAGCTTGATATCGTGGGCCAGCTGGTGGAAGTCAGGAGCGCTCATGCGGCTTGGCCTGGCCGGTGTTTGCTGGCGTGGGTCGATTGATAAGAGGCGGGAGCCGTCATGGTAGAGATCATCAGGGGCGCGTTGGGCACAAAAGAGGGGGGCAGTTTACCACAGGGGTTGTGGCAGACTGAACAGATCCGCACACTGGAGCGCAACTGGGCCACGCGAGAGGGGCAACCTCTCTATGCTCTGATGGAGCGAGCCGGTGCTGCGCTGCGCACCTATGCCACCCTGCATTGGCCCGACAGTCGCTGCTGGTGGATCTTCGTCGGCCCCGGCAATAACGGCGGTGATGGCTATGTGCTGGCCCGCCTTGCCCGCCAGATCGGCATCGAGGTGGTGGTGATTGCCGCCAGAGCACCCGACCAGCTGAAGGGGGATGCCAGACGGGCTGCCGATGAGTGGCTGGCGGCCGGTGGTCGGGTCTGGCTGGCCGAGCAGTTTGATGGGGATCAGCACTCCGCCCCGGATCTGGTGGTCGATGCCCTGCTTGGCACCGGCGTCAACACGCCCCTCTCGCCACTACTGACAAAGATCGTCGCAACAATCAATGGCTTGGCTGTGCCCGTGCTGGCGGTGGATCTCCCCTCCGGCCTCAACGGCGATACCGGCCGTGCCATGGGGGCCGTGGTGCAGGCCACTCGCACCCTCACCTTTATCGCTATCAAGCAGGGGATGCTCACCGGCGACGGGGTGGATTGTGTCGGCCAGCTTGACTGTGATCCTCTTGGCGTGACGCCTGATGACACTATGCTGCCCGCCGCCTGGCGTATCGATTATCCGCAGCTGAGCAGGCAGCTGACCCCGCGCCCGCGCGCTTCCCACAAGGGCTCTTATGGCAAGGTACTGCTGGTGGGGGGCAATCGCGGCATGCAGGGGGCCATCGTGCTGGCGGCTCGCGCCTGCCTGCGGGCGGGGGCCGGGCTGGTGCGGGTGTGTCAGCATCCGGAGCATCCACCGGTCAGCCTCTATCAACCCGAACTGATGAGTCTCACTACCGCTGATGACGAGGGGTGGGCGTCGGTGCGGGTCATTGGCCCCGGCCTCGGTCAGGATGAGTGGGGAAGGGGGCAAATTGCCCGTTATCTCACCGATCGGCTGCCACTGGTTTTGGACGCTGATGGATTGAATTGGCTGGCGCAATCTCCCCTCCATCAGGATAATTGGGTGCTCACGCCCCATCCTGGCGAAGCGGCGCGACTGCTGGGATGCACCATTGCCGAGATTGAAACCGACCGGTTTGCCGCCGTGCAGGCGTTGCAGCGGCGCTATGGCGGTGTGGTGTTGTTAAAAGGGGCGGGAACACTTATTTATGACGGCGAGCGGGTCGCTCTCTGCTGTGAAGGCAATCCTGGCATGGCAAGTGGCGGCATGGGCGATCTGTTATCTGGTATAATCGCCGCCCTTTTGGCCCAGGGCTGGTCTGCCACCATGGCAAGCTGGCTGGGCGCCGTGATCCACGGCGAGGCCGCAGATCAGGCCGCCGCCGACGGCGAGCGGGGCATGCTGGCGTCAGATCTGCTGCCGCTGATCCGCAGACTGGTTAATCCCGACACCATAACAAGTTAAAAAGAAGAACATGGCAAAACAGTTGATGATGACACTGCCGGACGAGGCAGCAACCGTGGCACTGGGTGGCCGTCTGGCACAGGCCTGCCAGCAGGCGACCACAGTGTTTTTGCATGGCACGCTTGGCGCCGGTAAAACCACCCTGACCCGCGGCTGGGTGCAGGGCCTTGGCCATCAGGGCAAGGTAAAAAGTCCGACTTACACCCTGGTCGAGCCCTACGAGCTCGATGGCTGGCAGGTCTACCATTTCGATCTCTATCGCCTGGCTGATCCGGAAGAGCTGGAATTCATGGGCATTCGGGACTATTTTGCCGCCAACACTCTCTGTCTGGTGGAGTGGTCCGAGAAGGGCGAGGGCTGGTTACCGGCTCCCGACCTGGAAATTACCCTCACTTATGTAGGCGAGCAGCGCGAGGTTCTGATAGAGGCCCGCACTGCTATTGGCGAAGCCATTCTGGAACGGTTGTCATCTACGTGCGCTTGATCCTTGTTATTGCTCTCTCTTTGATGGCGTTACCCTCCTGGGCGAATCAGCTCAAGAGCGTACGAATCTGGCCATCACCGGATAATACCCGGGTGGTGCTCGACATGAGCAGCGCCCCCAACTTCAACTATTTCACCCTCACCGGCCCGGATCGGCTGGTGATCGACCTGAAAGGGGCGAGCAACGCCGCCAATCTGGCCCGGATCGAGAACAACAGCGAACTGGTGCGCAAGATCCGCCAGAGCACGCCACTGGAGAAGGGCGGTCTGCGGCTGGTGATGGATCTCAGCTCCGCCATCAAGCCGGTGGTCTTTCCGCTGGCGCCCGCCGGGCCTTATGGCCACCGTCTGGTCATCGACCTGCCTTATGAAGAGAAGCGCTCGGCGGCTGCAGTGCAGTCCACGCCTGTCGGTGGCAAGGGCAAGGGGGTGGTGATTGCCATCGACCCGGGCCACGGCGGGGAAGACCCGGGCTCCATCGGGCCACGCCGAACCTACGAGAAGCGGGTCACGCTGGCGGTCTCCCAGAAGCTGGCGGCGCTGATCGACCGCGAGCCGGGGATGCGCGCCGTGCTGACCCGTCGTGGCGACTACTTCGTCGATCTGAACAAGCGCTCCGAGATTGCCCGCAAGGCCAAGGCGGATCTGCTGGTATCTGTGCATGCGGACAGCTTCCACAACTCCACGCCCCGTGGTGCCTCTGTCTGGGTGTTATCGACCAATCGCGCCAACCGCGAGATGGGCAGCTGGCTGGAGAAGCAGGAGAAACAGGGCGAGCTACTGGGCGGTGTCGGCAAGGTGTTGGCGGAATCCGATCCCAACCCCTATCTGGCACAGACCTTCCTCGACCTCTCCATGGACAAGTCCCGTGCCGAAGGATATGACGTCAGCCGCCAGATCCTACGCTCCATGGGCAAGGTTGCCCGACTGCACAAGAAGGCGCCGGAGCACGCCAGTCTTGCGGTGCTGAAAGCGCCGGACATTCCCTCGGTGTTGGTGGAGACCGGGTTTATCTCCAACCATGCGGAAGAGAAGCTGCTGGCTACCGCCAGTTATCAGGACCAGCTGGCCCGCGCCATCTTCGAGGGGATCCGCAACTACTACCGCGCCCACCCGACCAAGGGGGCCATGCTGACCGGCAAGAGGCAGGTGAGCCAACCTACGGCTACTCGCCCTGCACCGGTAGCCCGGCAGCCGGTGAGCCAGCCCAGGCAGACACAGTCGCAGCCGGTAGTGACCAACAAGATGCCCGCCACCGCCCGCGACGGCGGTGCTGGGAGCGGCTCTGGCGCCGGGGTGATCAAGCCTTACTCGGCGGCAGCGCAGGAGAGCGGTGCACCGGTCAGCAGTGTGGGGGACTATGACAAATCGCGGATGCTCCGCCATGTGGTCAAACGGGGCGAGAGCCTCTCTCGCCTTGCCGAGAAGCATGGGGTGAGTCAGTCCACTTTGGTGGAGATCAACCAGCTGCGCAGCCGGGATATTCAGATTGGTCAGACCATCTATATCCCCCAACAGGGGCAGAGCCGCAGTGCCGCTCCCGTGCGCAGTGACGACAAGTCGCAGATGATCCGCCATGTGGTCAAGCGGGGCGAGAGTCTCTCCCGCCTTGCCGAGAAGCATGGGGTGAGTCAGGCACGGCTGGTAGAGATCAACAAGCTCAAGTCGCGGAATATTCAGGTAGGGCAGGTGCTCTACATTCCGCAAAACTGACGCGCGGGAGCGGGCGATGCCGCTCCCGCTGTTAGCGAATACCATCAGCAAGATTGAAATTCAGGAGTCAGCGATGCCGATCCGTATATTACCCCCGATTCTGGCCAACCAGATTGCAGCCGGAGAGGTGGTGGAGCGGCCCTCTTCTGTGGTGAAAGAGCTGGTGGAGAACAGCCTGGATGCGGGGGCCGACCGGGTCGAGATCGACATCGACAAGGGGGGCGCCAAGCTGATCCGCATCCGTGACAACGGCTGTGGCGTCGCCAAAGACGAGCTGGTGCTGGCGCTGTCGCGTCATGCGACCTCCAAGGTGGCCACGCTGGATGATCTGGAAGGGATCAACAGCCTCGGCTTTCGTGGCGAGGCGCTCGCCTCCATCAGCTCGGTCTCCCGCCTCACCTTCACCTCCCGTACTGCAGATCAGTCCGAAGCCTGGCAAGCCCAGGCGGAAGGGCGGGAGATGAGCGTCACCATCAAGCCGGCGGCCCATCCGGTAGGCACCACGGTGGAGGTGGTGGATCTCTTCTTCAATACCCCGGCGCGGCGCAAGTTCATGCGCAGCGAAAAGACCGAGTTTGCCCACATCGACGAGCTGGTGCGCCGCATCGCGCTCTCCCGCTTCGATGCCACCCTGATCCTGCGCCACAATGGCAAGGTGGTGCGCCAGTACAAGGCCGCCAATACCGTGCCGGAGCAGGAGCGACGTCTCGCCGCCGTTTGCGGCACCCCCTTCATGCACCATGCGCTGGCGGTGGAGAGCGAGCATAGCGACGTGCGGCTGTGGGGCTGGCTGGCGACTCCGGAGGGGGCAAGACCGCAAAACGATCTGCAATACACCTATGTCAACGGCCGGATGATGCGCGACAAGCTCATCAACCACGCCATTCGTCAGGCCTATGACGAGTTGCTGCCTCCCGACCGCTTCGCCGCCTATGTGCTCTATATCGAGCTGGATCCCCGTCAGGTGGATGTCAACGTCCACCCGGCCAAGCATGAGGTGCGCTTCCATCAGGCGCGACTGATCCACGACTTTATCTTTCAGGCGCTGTTTACCGCGCTGCGCCGCGAAGGAGTCAGCGCCGCTCATCAGGACGCGCCGCTGGCCGAAACCCTGGTCGAGTTGCCGGTCAGTCCGCAAATTGAATATCCCGGTCAGGCGCCACGCCCGGAGTGGTACGGTGCCGAGCACAGCTACCGGGCACCTGCACAGGTACGGGAGGGGGCTGGCCGAGCCAGCAATTATCAACCGCCCGAGCCCCCAAGCCGTGAGGCGATGCGCGGCATGGGCGCTCTGCTCACTACGCTGCCTATCGCAACAGCGGCTGAGGCTGCTCCCGCACAGTCCACCGACACAGTGCCATCACCCAAACAGGGGGGATGTCGCGCCCTGACACTGGTGGAGCAGGCCTACCTGTTGATCGAGCGGGATAATCAGCTGGCGCTGCTCTCGCTGGTGCGCGCCGAGCGGGTGCTGCTGCGCCACTGGCTGCTGGAGACCTGGGGCCAGGGACTGGCGGCTCAGCCACTGTTGCTGCCGGTCTCCTTCAAATTGCCGAAGAATTTGATCGCGCTGGTGACCGAGCAGGAACGTTTGCTGAAACGGATGGGGCTGGAGTTGAAAAGCGGGGGGCGCGACACCATGATCCTGACTCGGGTGCCGGCTCTGCTGCGCCAGACCGATCTGGTGCGTCTGTTACCCGAATTGCTGCAAATTATCGAGGGCGGATCTGACAGTGATGCTGGTCAGCAGGCTGAAGTATTATGCCAATGGCTGGTGGAGCAGGGGATAAGCCGCGAGAAGATATACGATTTTTCAACTGCCAGTCGTCTGCTGACGGAACTTGTGACTGATTTCAGTGACCAACTGGCAGACATTCGCATGGTGCGTCCCCTTTCGTTGGCGACCGTGCTGGAGGAGTTTGAACATGGCGAGTGACTTGCCGACCGCAATTTTTCTGATGGGGCCGACGGCCTCCGGCAAGACGGATCTCGCCATTGAATTGTGCCAGGCATTGCCTTGCGACATCATCAGCGTCGATTCTGCACTGATCTATCGCGGCATGGATATAGGTACGGCCAAGCCGACTGCCGATGAGCTGGCGCGGGCCCCGCACCGGCTGATCGATATTCTTGATCCCGCTGTGAGCTATTCGGCAGCCGATTTTTGCAAGGATGCCCTGCGGGAGATGAAAGAGATCGCCGATCGCGGCCGCATTCCGCTGCTGGTGGGCGGCACCATGCTCTATTTCAAGGCGCTGCTGGAGGGGTTGTCCCCATTGCCCTCTGCCGATCCCGCCATTCGTGCCGGGATTGAGGAAGAGGCTACCCGCCTCGGTTGGCAGGCGCTGCACGATGAGCTGGTGCGCATCGACCCGGTGGCCGGTGCGCGGATCCACCCCAATGACCCGCAGCGACTCTCTCGGGCGCTGGAGGTCTACCGTATCAGCGGCAAGACCCTTACCGAGCTGACGCAGGTGCAGGGGGAGGGCTTGCCCTATCGAGTGCAGCAGTTTGCCATCGCCCCGAGCGATCGCGCCGTGCTGCATCAGCGTATCGAACAGCGCTTTGACAAGATGCTGCAAGGTGGCTTTGAACAGGAGGTTCGTGCGCTGATGGCGCGCGGCGATCTGAACCCGGATCTCCCCTCCATTCGCTGTGTGGGTTATCGCCAAATGTGGGACTACCTGTGCGGTGAAGTGGGGTATGATGAGATGCGTTATCGTGGCATTGTTGCCACACGCCAATTGGCAAAACGACAGTTGACCTGGTTGCGCGGCTGGCCCGATGTGACCTGGTTGGAATCTGGTGAGTCTGGCAATCTCGACCGCGTGCTTGCTCGCGCTGGTGCGGCTTGACACTCCCTGTATAATCAGGTTGTTATATTGATATTCGGTGTTTAAAAACAACAAACTATAAGGAAAAGAAAAATGGCTAAGGGGCAATCTCTCCAAGACCCGTTTTTGAATGCGCTGCGCCGTGAGCGGATTCCTGTTTCTATCTATTTGGTGAACGGCATCAAACTGCAAGGTCAGATCGAGTCTTTTGACCAGTTTGTTATCCTGCTGAAAAACACCGTGAGCCAGATGGTTTACAAGCACGCCATCTCGACTGTCGTACCGGCCCGTGCCGTCAATCATCACCAGCCCACTCCGGGTGGCGCGGCTGATGAACAGGGTGATGCCGAGGCGTGATATCCCTGGGCGAGTCGACTCGCCAACTCAGATTCATCATGATTCCTGTTAAGGAGCAAGCGCTTGTTTGACCGTTATGAAGCTGGCGAACAGGCCGTTCTGGTGCATGTCAACTTCAGTGATGAGGGTGAGCGGGAGGATCTGGAAGAGCTCAAGATGTTGGTGAGCTCGGCCGGAGTCAATGCGCTGGGGGTAATTACCACCAGTCGCAGTGCGCCCAGTGCCAAATTTTTTGTCGGCAGTGGCAAGGCTGAAGAGATCGCGTCCCAAGTCCAGATGCTGGATGCCGACGTCGTCATCTTCAACCATGCCCTGACCCCTGCCCAGGAGCGCAACCTGGAGCGTCTGTTCCAGTGCCGGGTGGTGGACCGAACCGGCCTGATCCTCGATATCTTTGCCCAGCGCGCCCGTACCCACGAAGGTAAACTGCAGGTCGAACTGGCCCAGCTGCGCCATCTTTCCACTCGTCTGGTGCGAGGCTGGACCCACCTTGAGCGTCAAAAGGGCGGGATCGGTCTGCGTGGCCCGGGTGAAACTCAGCTTGAAACTGACCGACGTCTGCTGCGGGAACGCATCAAGGCGATTTTGCGTCGGCTCGACAAGGTGGCCAAGCAGCGGGAGCAGGGACGCCGCGCCCGCAACCGCAACGAAGTGCCGACGGTGTCACTGGTTGGTTATACCAACGCCGGAAAGTCCACTTTGTTCAACCAACTTACAGCTGCCAGCGTGTATGC
Source organism: Aeromonas allosaccharophila (assembly GCF_000819685.1). Taxonomy (GTDB): domain Bacteria; phylum Pseudomonadota; class Gammaproteobacteria; order Enterobacterales; family Aeromonadaceae; genus Aeromonas; species Aeromonas allosaccharophila. The sequence continues at coordinate 45,053 of NZ_CDBR01000034.1, forward strand.
TGCCGACCAATTGTTCGCAACTCTGGATCCCACCCTGCGTAAACTGGTGATCCGGGATGTGGGTGATGTGATTTTGGCGGATACAGTTGGATTTATTCGGCACTTGCCCCATGATCTGGTCGCGGCCTTCAAGGCGACCCTGCAGGAGACCCGTGAAGCGGATCTGTTGCTGCATGTGGTGGACTGTGCCGATGAGCAGATGCAGGAGAATATCGACTCCGTGCAGCAGGTGTTGGCCGAGATTGAAGCCGACGACAGGCCACAGCTGATGATCTGCAACAAGATCGACAAGCTGGTGGATCGTCCGGCGGGTCTGGAGCGAGATGACGAGGGGCGCCCGTTGCGCGTCTGGCTGTCTGCCCAGACCGGTGAAGGTTGTGAGCATCTGTTTACGGCGCTGACCGAATTGCTGGCTGGCTCCATGGTGCATCACACCCTGCAGTTGCCTCCTTCTGCCGCGAGATTGCGCAGTGCGCTCTATCAGCTGAAAGGGATTGAGCAGGAAGGTTTTAGCGAGGAGGGTGATTTCGTGCTGGAAGTCCGCTTGCAAGTGGCCGACTGGAACCGCCTCGTGAAACAGGAAGGTGAGAGTTTACAACGCTTTATCAGGCATTGATTCGTCGAAGAAGATGAACCCTTAGGGGCTTCTCAACGTATGATGGCCCGGTAGAGATGATATCCATCCGCATGTATTAATGGAGACGCTGATGGCTTGGAATGAGCCTGGTAACAACGGCAAAGACCGTGACCCTTGGGGGAATAACGGCAAGAATCAGGGACCCCCTGATCTGGATGAAATGCTGCGCAAAGTGAGTCGCCGTTTCGGTGGCTTGTTTGGTGGCGGCAAATCTGGCGGCGATATCGGTCGCTTTGGTATCTCCATCGCGCTGGTTGTGGCTGTGGTGGTGTGGGTCGTCAGCGGCTTCTACACCATTCGCGAAGCGGAGCGCGGTGCCGTGCTGCGGTTTGGCAAGTTTTCCCATATTGTCGAGCCGGGCCTGCGCTGGAAACCGACCTTTATCGATCAGGTGATCCCGGTGGACGTCGAGTCCGTGCGTTCCCTGCCCGCTTCCGGTTTCATGCTGACTCAGGATGAGAACGTGGTACGGGTCGAGATGGACGTACAGTACCGTGTCGTCAATCCCGAGCAGTATCTGTTCAGCGTGACCAATGCCGACGAGAGTTTGGGTCAGGCTACCGATAGCGCCCTGCGCTACGTGGTGGGTCATACCCGGATGGATGATGTGCTGACGACCGGTCGTGAGAAAGTGCGTCAGGAGACCTGGCAGGTGATCGATGGCATCATCGAGCCCTACCAGATGGGTCTGCAGATCGTCGACGTCAACTTCCTGCCGGCGCGTCCGCCGGAAGAGGTGAAAGACGCCTTCGATGACGCCATCTCCGCTCAGGAAGATGAACAGCGCTTCATTCGTGAAGCGGAAGCCTACGCTCGTGAAGTGGAGCCGAAGGCGCGTGGTTCGGTCAAACGTCTGGAGCAGGAAGCGGAAGCTTACAAATCCCAGATCGTGTTGAAAGCCCAGGGTGAAGTTGCTCGCTTCAACGAGTTGCTGCCCCAGTATCAGGCTGCCCCCGAGCTGACCCGTGAGCGTATCTATCTGGAAACGATGGAAGAGCTCTATCAGCAGGCCAACAAGGTGGTGGTCGACATGCCGGCTGGCAACAACAGCATGATCTACCTGCCGCTCGACAAGCTGTCCGGCAAGCCGAATGCAGCCCAGTCTGATCGTGCAACTGTCGCTCCGGTCGCAGAGCAAGTCCCCGTTTCCAACGAGGGTGCCAACTCTACGCCGACAACGCCGCTGCGTAGCGGTGACCGCTTCAGCTCAGGGAGAAACTGATAGATGAAAAAGCTAGCTATTGGTGCAATCGCTGTCGCGGCCATGGTCTGCTTCTCCTCTGTCTTTATCGTTGATGAAGGTCAGAAGGGGATTGTGGTGCAGTTTGGCAAGGTGAAGCGGGTTGACTCCGGTGAGCCCCGCCTCTATGAGCCGGGCCTGCACTTCAAGGTGCCGCTCATCGACCAGGTTCGCAAGATGGATGCCCGCATCCAGACCATTGACAGCCAGGCCGACCGTTTTGTCACCTCCGAGAAGAAAGACCTGATCATCGACTCCTACGTGAAGTGGAAGATCGAGGACTTCTCCAAGTACTACCTGGCAACCGGTGGTGGCAACAAGCTGCAGGCTGAAGATCTGCTCAAGCGCAAGATCAACAACGGTCTGCGTTCCGAGATCGGTAACCGTACCATCAAGGACATCGTCTCCGGTGAGCGTAGTACCGTGATGGAAGATGCCCTGAAGAAGATGGCGCGCTCCTCCGAGCTCGGTATCAAGGTGGTGGATGTGCGGATCAAGCAGATCAACCTGCCGGTGGAGGTCTCCAACTCCATCTACCAGAGGATGCGTGCCGAACGTACCGCAGTCGCCCGTGAGCACCGCTCTCAGGGTCGCGAGAAGGCTGAAATCCTGCGTGCCGATATCGACCGCAAGGTGACCGTCATGATCGCCGACGCCGAGAGTAACGCTCGCCAGCTGCGTGGTGAAGGGGATGCGGAAGCCGCCAAGATCTATGCCGACAGCTACAAGAAAGACCCCGAGTTTTTCAGCTTCGTGCGTAGCATGGAGGCCTATCGCAAGAGCTTCGCCGGTGGCAACGACCTGATGGTGTTGAAGCCGGACAGCGAGTTCTTCCGTTACCTCAAGTCGCCTCACGGCACCAAGCAGTAATCGCCACGAGGTCACATTCAAAGGGTCTGCATTGTCAGACCCTTTTTTTTTGCTGCCAATGCCAGCCGTTGATCCTGGGGGCTGGTTGCATTGAAGGAGGTCAGATGCTGACATCCATGCTGATGGGGCTGGGATTGCTGTTGTTGTTTGAGGGGCTCGGCCCGCTGTTGATGCCCAGAGCATGGCAGCAGATGTTGCGGCTGCTGAGCGATCAGCCAGCGGAGCAGTTGCGCCGTATCGGCGGCTCGCTAGTGGTGGCGGGTAGCGTGACCCTCTGGATGCTGAGTCGCTGAGTCTGGCGCAATGCCCTGTCCAGCAGATAGCAGACAATAAAAAAGAGGCCAACGGCCTCTTTTTTCATGCATGTCGTTTACTCAGGCACTGCGTTGCACGGCCATGTGGGCCAGTGTTTCCAGCGCGTGCTTGTGCGGGGAGTCCGGCAGGATGGCGAGAGCGGCAATGGCCCTGTCGGCCTCTTCCCTGGCACGCATGCGGGAGTACTCCAGCGCGCCGGTACGGTCGAGAATCCCGAGGATCTGCTCAAGATGCTCCATGCCGTTGCGGTGCTCGATGGCATCGCGCACCAGCTGGCGCTCTTCGGGCGTGCCCACTTCCATGGCGCGCAGCAGCGGCAGGGTAGGTTTGCCTTCGGCCAGATCGTCACCGACGTTCTTGCCCATCTCTTCGCTCTGGGAGCAGTAGTCCATCACGTCATCAATGATCTGGAACGCGGTGCCCAGATACTTGCCGTAATCGGTCATTGCCTGCTCGACGGGCTCGGGCTGATGGGTCAGCACGGCGGCGAGCCGAGTGGCGGCCTCGAACAGCTTGGCGGTCTTGCAGTAGATGACCGTCATGTAGCTCTCTTCGGTGGTGTCCGGATCGTTGCAGTTCATCAGCTGCAACACTTCTCCTTCGGCGATGGTGTTGGTGGCATCCGAGAGGATCTCCATCACCCGCAGGTTGGAGAGTTCGGCCATCATCTGGAAGGAGCGGCTATAGAGGTAGTCACCGACCAAGACGCTTGCGGCATTGCCAAACATGGCGTTGGCGGTCTCCCGGCCGCGGCGTAGGTCGGATTCATCGACCACGTCGTCATGCAGCAGGGTAGAGGTGTGAATGAATTCGATGATGGCGGCCAGTTTCAGGTGATCCTCACCCTCATAGCCCAGCGCACGCGCAGCCATCACGGTCAGCATCGGGCGCATCCGTTTCCCGCCGGCGCTGACAATGTAGAAACCCAGCTGATTGATCAGACTAACGTCGGACTGGAGTCGGGCCAGGATCAGTTCATTGACCGCCGTCATGTCGGCGGCACAGAGCGCACGGATAGTCTGTTGGTCCATAAGTCTCGTAACGTGACAGCAGCAATAACTGCGATTTTAGTAATGGCAGGGATTCTACACGATTTCACAATGGGTTACAGTTAGGCGTTTATCCACGGCGGCAGATATGCGCACAAAATAAACTTTTTGCTAAATTGGCCTTGCCTGAGCAGATCGATTTGCGTAGAATGCCCGCCCATTGTTATAGGTTTTTGCGCATGTCTAGCCTTGAGCAAAAGACATGCCTTTACGGAGTTAATCAAATGTACGCGGTATTCCAAAGCGGCGGAAAACAACACCGTGTGGCCGAAGGTCAAATCGTTCGTCTGGAAAAGCTGAACGTTGAGACTGGCGCTACTATCGACTTCAACGAAGTTCTGATGGTTGCTGCAGGCGACACTTTTAAAGTAGGTGCTCCTTTCGTTGAAGGTGGCAAGGTTGTAGCTGAAGTTGTGGCTCACGGCCGTGGCGAGAAAGTGACTATCGTCAAGTTCCGTCGTCGTAAGCACCATCGTAAGCAAGCGGGCCACCGTCAGTGGTTCACTGAAGTCAAAATCACTGGCATCAGCGCTTAATTAGAGGAGTCCGATAAATGGCACACAAAAAAGCTGGCGGTTCATCCCGCAACGGTCGCGATTCTGAAGCTAAACGCCTGGGCGTTAAGCGTTTCGGCGGCGAAACAGTTCTGGCTGGTAGCATCATCGTTCGTCAACGTGGCACCAAGTTCCACGCTGGCACCAACGTTGGTCTGGGCAAGGATCACACCCTGTTCGCAACCGCGACTGGTAAAATCCTGTTCGAAGTTAAAGGTCCGCTGAATCGTAAGTACGTTAGCATCGTTGCTGAGTAATTACGGACCGCAAGGATCCGAAGCCCCGCCAACAGGCGGGGCTTTTGTTTTTCTGAATAGTTGACGAAAAAACGGAACGCAGATGACCCGGGCTCCGACAGGGGCGTGGATTGCCAAGATGCGTATCGCCCGCAGGGGTCTGTACCACTATAATTGCGTATCGGTTTTTCGAATTAAGGTGACGGTTACCTATGAAGTTTGTTGATGAAGTCCAGATTCGAGTCGATGCCGGTGACGGTGGTAACGGTTGTGTCAGTTTTCGCCGGGAGTTGTATGTTCCCAACGGTGGTCCGGATGGCGGTGACGGTGGCGATGGCGGTGATGTCTATCTGCTGGCCGACGAAAACCTCAACACCCTGATCGATTATCGTTTTGAACGTTTCCATGCCGCCGAGCGTGGCGAGAATGGTCGCAGTGCCAACTGTACCGGCCATCGTGGCAAGGACAAGATCCTGCGTGTTCCTGTCGGTACTCGCGCCAGCGACGAGGATACCGGTGAACGACTGGGCGACTTGACCACTCATGGTCAGAAGCTGATGGTTGCCAAGGGGGGTTTCCACGGTCTGGGCAACACCCGCTTCAAGAGCTCCGTCAATCGGGCTCCGCGCCAGAAGAGTAACGGTACGCCGGGTGAAGTGCGGACCCTGAAGCTGGAACTGCTGCTGCTGGCTGACGTCGGTATGCTGGGTCTGCCCAACGCCGGTAAATCTACCTTTATCCGTGCCGTTTCCGCCGCGCGTCCGAAAGTGGCCGACTACCCCTTCACCACTCTGGTGCCGAACCTGGGTGTGGTGCGTGGTGAGAACTCCCGCTCCTTCGTGATCGCGGATATTCCGGGTCTGATCGAGGGTGCCGCCGAAGGTGCTGGTCTGGGGATTCGCTTCCTGAAGCACCTCGAGCGTTGCCGCGTGCTGCTCCATCTGGTGGATATCTGCCCCATCGATGGTTCCGATCCTGCTGAAAACGCCGTGACCATCGTCCGGGAACTGGAAAAATACAGCCCCGAGCTGGCAGGCAAGCCGCGCTGGCTGGTGTTCAACAAGATGGATCTGATCCTGGAAGAGGAAGCCCAGGAAGTGATGGACCGCGTCAAGGCGGCACTGGCATACGAAGGTCCGGTCTACCAGATCTCGGCCATCAGCAAGGAAGGTACCAAGAAGGTCTGCTATGACATTCTGGATCTGCTGGACACCATGCCCCGTCAACTGGAGCAGGATGCCAAAGAGGCGATCGAGAAGGTCGAGTTCAAGTGGGACGACTACCACAAGAACCAGCTGGCTCAGGCTGAAGCCGAAGCGCTGGCAGCTTCCGTGGCCTTCGATGAAGGGTTGGATGATGACGATTGGGATGACGACGAAGATGACGGTGTTGAAGTCATCTACGTGCGCGACTAATCCTCGTCACTCTCATTGAAAACCGGAGCCTGAACAGGCTCCGGTTTTTTTATATCTATCGAGTTACCGCTCATTAGGTATATTTGTGATGTCACTTATTGTCTGCCATTGATAACCGATTATACTGCCCACCTAAATTAACAATAACGAAACAATCATCTGGCGATGTCGATTGAATCGATATGCGTTGCTGTATCCGGTTGTTTTGATGGAAGGTTTACCTGCGGAAATATTTATGCGCAAATTTCTGCCTTAAAGGCTTGTTTGTGCATTTTTTTAGAGTATTCTTGCGCCCGTTTTTGCCGGTTAATGCATGAATACGCAGGTTGGCCGGGCTAGGGAAAAGTAACATTAGGGCAGTCATATCATGTTGGAAAAGAGTCTCGAAGCACCTGCGGTCAATACCCGCCGTAACTTGTTGATGTTTCTGGTTCCGTCACTCATCGGGATCCTGCTGTTCATGACGCCGGTCGTCTATGACGGTAACGTCACCATTCCGGTGGCCGTGCTGGCCAAGCTGGTGCAGCGGGTGTTTGCCGATTATCTGGTCGCCATGGTCAGCGCAGTGATCACCACCACCATGCTGATGACGCTGATCGCCTGGTTGTTCAAACCGGCGATTCTGGTGCGCCGTCCTTTCCTCAACAGCTTGTTCAATGTCTCCCCTTTCTGGGCCTGCGTGCGGGTCTTGGGCGGTATCTTCGTGCTGCTGACCTTCTTTCAGGCGGGGCCAGAGGTGCTTTACTCGGGCGCAACCGGTGGACTGGTGCTCAACGATCTGTTGCCGGTGCTGTTCTCGGTCTTCATTTTCGCCGGTCTGCTGCTGCCGTTGCTGCTCGATTTCGGGCTGCTGGAATTTGTCGGCACCATGATGACCCGCATCATGCGTCCGGTGTTCCGCTTGCCGGGTCGCTCCGCGGTGGACTGCTTTGCCTCCTGGCTTGGCGATGGCAGCGTCGGCATCCTGCTGACCAGCAAGCAGTACGAAGGCAAGTTCTACACCCAGCGTGAAGCTGCAGTGATTGGCACCACTTTCTCCGCCGTCTCCATCACCTTCTGTCTGGTGGTGATCTCCCAGGTGAAGCTGGAGCACATGTTTGTTCCCTTCTACCTGACCGTCTGTCTGGCGGGTGTGGTTGCTGCCATCGTGGTGCCGCGTCTGCCACCGCTCTGCTGGAAGAAGGACATCTATGCCGACGGCACCCCCCTGTGTCGCAAGCAGGAGGCGGTACCACACCAGCACAGCGTGATGAGCTATGGCTTCGAGCGGGCGCTGACCAAGGCTGACAGCATGACTGATCTCGGCGCCGTCGCGCGGGAAGGGGTGAAGAATGCGCTGGATATGGTGTTTGGCGTGTTGCCGGTGGTGATGGCGATCGGCACCTGTGCCCTGATGCTGGCCGAACACACTCCGATCTTCAACTGGCTTGGGGCCCCGTTCGTCCCCTTGCTGGAGCTGCTGCAACTGCCGGAGGCGGAAGCGGCCTCCAAGACCATCATGGTCGGTTTTGCCGACATGTTCATTCCGGCGGTACTGGCCTCGACCATCGAAAGCGAGATGACCCGCTTCGTGATTGCAGCCATGTCAGTGACCCAGCTGATCTATATGTCGGAAGTGGGTGCCCTGCTGCTGGGCAGCAAGATCCCGGTCAAGCTGTGGGAGCTGTTCGTTATCTTCCTGCTGCGCACCCTGGTCACCTTGCCGGTTATCGCCGCGGTGGCACACCTGCTGTTCTGATCACCTCGTCGTGGTGAAAAAGGCCATCCCGCTTGCGGGGTGGCCTTTTTGCATCAGGCGCATTGGGTCACCCGCCAGGCCATCAAGGGCAATTGTGTTCCGTTCGAACATCTCATGATAGAGTGCCCGTTCTGTTAGCAAATTGTGATGCAATGGAGTGTATTTATGTCTGCCATCCCCTATTCCGTGCTCGATCTGGTGCCGGTTGCCGAAGGTTCCGTGCCTGCCGAGTCGTTTCGCCGTTCGCGGGATCTTGCCCGCCATGCCGAGGGCTGGGGTTACCAGCGTTACTGGCTGGCCGAGCATCACAACATGCCGGGCATTGCCAGTGCCGCCACTTCGGTGCTGATCGGTCATCTGGCCGAGGCTACCACCACTCTGCGGATTGGGGCGGGCGGTATTATGTTGCCGAACCACTCGCCGCTGGTCATTGCCGAGCAGTTTGGCACGCTGGCCTCTCTCTATCCCGATCGCATCGATCTCGGCCTTGGCCGGGCACCCGGGACCGATCAGCGCACCATGCGGGCGCTGCGGCGTATGCGCAGTGGCGAGGTGGATGATTTTCCGGCCGATGTGCGCGAGCTGATGAGCTACTTCGGCGACGAGATCGGCGCCGTGCAGGCGGTGCCCGGTCAGGGGCTGCATCTGCCGATCTGGCTGCTGGGCTCCAGCCTCTACAGCGCGCAACTTGCAGCGGCGATGGGCTTGCCGTTCGGTTTTGCCTCCCATTTCGCCCCTGCGATGTTGCTGCAAGCGCTGGAGATCTACCGCAGCCAGTATCGCCCCTCTGCTCGCTGGCCCAAGCCCCATGCGGTGGTCTGCATCAACATGATCGCCGCCGACAGCGAGCGAGAGGCCCGCTTCCAGTTCACCACAGTGCAGCAGCAGTTCTTGCGCCTGCATCGCGGTGATGCAGGCAAGCTGCCCGCGCCAGTCGTCCAGCTTGGCGACGAGTGGGCACCCCGTGAGCTGATGGCGATGGAGCAGACGCTGGCCCGCTCTCTGGTGGGCGACCCGGAGCAGGTTCGTCACGGTCTCAAGGCGCTGCTGGCGGAAACCCGTGCCGATGAGCTGATGTTCAATGGCCCCATCGTCGACCATCAGGCCCGGCTGCGCTCCTTCGAGATCGCCGCCGAGCTGATGCAGGGTCTTTAATCCATGGTTTGAGCCTCGGTAAACGCTATCTTGAATAGATAGCGTTTGTCGGGTTGCTGTCGGGTGACCGACATCTGTCTGAATTGCTCACAGGTGGTGCTTGAAAACGGCAGAGATGCTGATTTTAATATGTTGATTTAAAAGGAAAGTCAGGTTTATGTCAGGCATCTGTCGTGTCGCTTGTCACATCTGAGCCCGTAAGCTGGCCCTGTCAATTACCACAAGGAGTTCGAGATGATCGTCAGGAAGTTGAGATTGCAACGGGGTTGGTCCCAGGATCAGTTGGCGACGATGACTGGTTTAAGTGTTCGCACTATCCAGCGGATCGAGCAGGGGCAGCAACCCGGACTGGAATCTCTCAAGGCCCTGGCCTCCGTCTTTGAACTCGATGTGGCTCAACTGGATGGGTCAGAGCAACAGGAGCGCGAGATGAGAGGAAGTGACACTATGGGTCAGGATGCGTTGCAGGTATCGGCCGAGGAGCGGGCTGCCATGCGCTATGTGGAGGCGCTCAAAGGTTTCTATTACCATGCTGTTAGCTATTTTTTAGTTATGTGCGGGTTGTTCGTTATTAACTACCTGAGCAATCCGGAGTATATCTGGGTCTGGTGGCCTGCGCTGGGGTGGGGGTTAGGATTGGCATCCCATGGTATCAGTGTGTACCAACCCTTCAAGCTGTTTGGCCCAGAGTGGGAGCGGCGCCAGATCGAGAAGCGGCTGGGGCGCAAGTTGTAATCTCAACACGATCATACCTTTACCCATATTTATATTACCGCATCATATCTACCCCCCTGAATATGGGCATTCCTATGATATGGCTGAAATTTATTTTGAGATGGGCGCTACAAGATAGTTTTGGCTGGCAGGGGGTTCATTTCGTGAACGAAATTATATATGACAATTATCATTAGATAACATTATTTTGTTTTCTATTAAGGATGGCAATATGTTGCTGTTAAATATTTTAGCAGAGACCCCTCTATGGGTCTGGATTTTGTTTTCCTTTCTCGTCCTTATAGGGGTAAATGCATTAAGTGATAGAGAGATGAATCTTAGAGGATTATTCATCATGCCACTATTTTTTCTCTTGTGGGGTGGCATCACGGTGATTGAAGAACTGGCTTTTTTATTCTGGGGCTTGGCTGCGATGTCGGTGGGGTTGCTGCTCGGTTATGGGGTTGGTTGGTCTCTCTCGAGGGGCGGGCGTCAGTTGAAGAGCAAAGAAGGCTCTCATTTAATTATCTGGCCAGGAACTCCGTGGGTTATCATTTTCGTGATAATTACTTTTATTACAAAGTACACATTAAATGTTTTTTTGAATATAGAGCCTGAGTTGAAATTTTCATTGTGGTTCAATATTTATTTTGGTGTTTTAAGTGGTCTGATTAGCGGTGTGCTTTGGGGGCGTACGTTGAATTTATATTTTACCTATCGACAAGCCAATTCATGCGGTTAACTACTATCCCAAACTGCCTCGTTATATAGAAGGCTAGACTATATTATTAGTACAGCCTTCCATCTAGTCACTATTATGACTGTAAGTTCTGAATGTGGAGAAAAAATATGGTGATTCTATATGTTTGCTTTTTTTGGTTTCTGATATCGGCTATCGCAGCATATCGAGAGAATGGAACAAGTATCAGAATTTATTGTGAAGCCCAATGCTCGCTCGATAAGGAAACAGCTTATGCTGCATATCTTGGAATTCCGGAGTTCTATACTAGCTTAAGTAAAGCACATAAAGAATTTTGCGTTCTTGACAAAAATTGGGAAGAAGGCGGACTTATAAGGATCAAGGAAAGTGCAGGCTTTCAGGATGTAGTTCACCACTACGTTCTCAAAGAGTTGATCCCTGGCGATAAGATTTATTTGGTTTCACTGAAAAGTAAGGTGAGAGTACTTGGCGTTATTCATACGACAAATCGGACGGATGTTACTTTTTCATTTTCAAGGGGTGAAAAAGACTCCAAACTAGGTTTGGAAATTCTAATTATATTTTCCAATCGCATTAGTCAAATTATAGCATTTGCGACGGGTACTAAGATTATTTGGAATCGTCATGCAGTTGATGAAATGAAAGGTCTCATTCGTGAATTGGACAGAAGAGCATATAAATGAAATTCCTCGCAAGGCTATCAAACTCTCGTCTCCTGCGCTACTTCCGGCAACGTTATATGTAACAAGAAAATTCATCTAAAAGGTTAATTAGGAGTTCATACACGCCTACGTTAGAAGAAATGAATTGTATTATCCACAACTAGCGAAGCATATTCTGCACGTCGTGAATAATCCAGTTCCACATAAGTAATGATTGGAGATTTACTCCGCGGGCCCAGATTGGCTACCGCAGTGTGGTTCACAGCAGGGCAAGGTGGTCGCCGTTTATTGAGCAATATTGGTCTGTGCTATAGGCGTTTTTAGATGATTAAATTGGTATATGTAGTTCTAATTAGGTGATGTTTGGTCACACACTGATTTGTTGCTCAAACAAATTATGCGGATGCCCTAGTTAAGTATCTTAGTATAATAATTTTGGTCATTTTTATCGATTGGCATTTGATAATTGAAAATATTTCATTGTGCAAAAACATATCTTTATTTAATTGATGATACTCATCCATCATCAATATAAAAAACAGCAATCTCGGAAGATTGCCGTAATGCTGTTTAAATAGGCGATTTTTTTGACTGATTATTCATAAATGCGACTTTAGTTGGGGGGGCAAGGCTGTTTTCAGTCAATCTTCCTCCAGCCTTTAGACTGCGTGGCTTGCAATAGAAAGAGGGAGGCATCATGCCTCCCTCTCTTTTTAGCCCTGATACTACGTGGACTGGAACTCAAATTCGCTTAAGTGAACAGCATTGCGGCAGGTTGCCGGTGCGGGTCTTGGCAATCAGTGCGGCACGCACCGCCTGATTGCTGCGCGCCCCTAACTGGCGTGAGTGGGGCAGGGGGTGGCAATCAGGGTATCATCCTCGTAGCGCCACAGGGTGAGGCTATTGCCCCAGACGCAGCCGGTATCGAGCGCCTTGATATCGCTTTTGCCGGTGTTGCCCATCAGGGCTGCCCAGTGACCGAACACCAGGATGGGGTCGTCCACATGGTGCTCCCGCTGCTCGAACCAGGGGCGCAGCCCCGGGGTCGACTCTTTGGGCCCCTTTTTGCATTTGAAGTCGAGACGACCATCGAAGTAGCAGAAGCGCATCCGGGTGAAGGTGTTGATGATGTAGCGGTAGCGGTCGATCCCGACCAGATCATCTTTCCAGCCATCGGGCAGGTCGCCATACATGTTGTGGAGTAGCCACTGGTACTGGTCACCGCGCAGCAGGCTCTCTACCTCGCGGGCGCAGTTGCGGGCGGTGCGGGCATCCCACGCGGGGGAGATACCGGCATGCACCATCATGATGGGCAGATCCGGATGCTCGGCCAGCAGCGGGCGGTGGCGCAGCCACTCCAGCAGTTCATCCCGATCCGGGGCATCCATCAGGCTCTGCAGCTTGTCTTTCTTCTTGAGCGGCGCAACGCCATTGGCGACAGCCAGCAGGTGCAGGTCGTGGTTGCCGAGCACGGTGACGGCGCGATTGCCCAACCCTTTGACGAAACGCAGGGTATTGAGGGAGTCCGGGCCGCGGGCGACCAGGTCGCCGCAGAGCCAGAGTACGTCTTTGTCGGGATCGAATGCGGCAAGATCCAGCAGACGGCGCAAGTCGTCGTAACAGCCCTGGATGTCACCGACAAAACAGTTCGCCATGAAACCTCAGTTGATAATATTGGGGATGGCCAGCGTGAAGGGGGCGATAGGCGCCTCGAACTGCTGACCAGAGCCATCTTGCAGGGTATAGCTCCCTTCCATCACCCCGAGCGGGGTCGCCAGCGGCACGCCGCTCTGGTAGCGGTAGGTCTCACCTTCGGCAATGACGGGTTGCTCCCCGACCACGCCCGAGCCTGCCACTTCCAGCATCTTGCCATTGGCATCGGTGATGAGCCAGCGCCGGTGCAGCAGTTGCACCGGGCCGGGCCCCAGATTCTCAATCTCGATCAGATAGTGAAACTGGTAAGGGTCTTTGGAGCCCGCCACATACACGGGGTATGGGCGGATCTCGATGTGCGGGTGAGCCACAGGATCAGGCCTGTTGCTGATCTGCCAGCCAGTTGGCGATGGTGACGAACTGCTCGAGGGAGAGGTTCTCCGGGCGCAGGTTGCCATCGATACCAAGCTCGGTCAGCTGGGCGTCGGTGATGAAGTTGGAGAAGCTGTTGCGGATGGTCTTGCGACGCTGGCCAAAGCCCTCGGTGCAGACGCGGCTCAGGCAGCGCATGTCTTTCGCGACCAGTGTCGGGTTCTTGTGGGGGATCAGGCGAACCACGGCAGAGTCCACTTTCGGCGCCGGTTTGAAGGCGCCCGGGCCCACTTCCAGCACAGGCACAACCTGGCAGTAGTACTGCACCATGACGCTCAGACGACCATAGGCCTTGCTGCCCGGGCCGGCACACATCCGCAATACCACCTCTTTTTGCAGCATGAAGTGCATGTCTTCAACCCGGTCGGCAAATTCGCACAGGTGGAAGATGAGCGGGGTGGAGATGTTGTAGGGCAGGTTGCCGAAGATGCGCAGCGGCGGCTTGCCTTCACCCATCAGGGTGCCGAAGTCAAAACGCATGGCATCCGCTTCGATGACGGTCAGTTTGTCCTTGAGGGTCGGATGCTCGCGCAGGCGAGCGGCCAGGTCCCGGTCAAGTTCGACCACGGTCATCTTGTCCATCTGGGAGGCGACCGGTTCGGTCAGCGCGGCCAGACCCGGACCGATCTCCACCAGATTCTGACCCGGCTGTGGGTTGATGGCGGCGACGATCTGGTCGATCACATAACGGTCGTGCAAGAAGTTCTGACCGAAACGCTTACGGGCCGTGTGACCCATGTGCACCTTATTGCTCTGCACCTTACTGCTCATATCTTTTTTTCTCTACCATCTTGATGGCGTGGTTAATCGCGGTGATCAGGCTGCCAGGATCCGCCAGGCCCTTGCCTGCCAGATCCAGCGCGGTGCCGTGATCCACCGAAGTGCGAATGAAGGGAAGCCCCAGGGTGATATTGACCGAACTGCCGAAGCCCTTGTATTTGAGCACAGGCAGCCCCTGGTCGTGGTACATGGCGAGTACCGCATCCGCATCCTTGAGGTATTTCTCCTGGAACAGGGTGTCGGCCGGCAGGGGGCCGACCAGATCGATCCCCTCCTGGCGCAGCGTGGCCAGGGCGGGTTCGATCACGTCAATCTCTTCACGTCCGAGATGGCCACCTTCCCCGGCATGGGGATTGAGGCCGCAGACGTAAATACGGGGTTTGGCGATGCCAAATTTGGTGGCGAGATCCTCGTTGAGGATCCTGATCACCTTGCCGAGGCGATCCTCGGTGATGGCCATTGCCACATAGGCCAGCGGAATATGGGTGGTCGCCAGCGCGACCCGCAGCCCCTCGGTTGCCAGCATCATCACCACATCGGCGGTGCCCGACTGCTGGGCAAAGAACTCGGTGTGGCCGCTGAACGAGACACCGGCCTGATTGATGATCCCCTTGTGCACCGGTCCGGTCACCACGGCGGCAAATTCGCCGCTCATGTTGCCATCGCAGGCGCGTTGCAGGGTCGCCAGCACATAGGCGCCATTGCCTTCGTCGAGCATGCCCGGCACCACGGGGGCGCCGAGGGTGATCGGACAGACGGTCAGGGTGCCCGCCCGCTGCGGATGGGCAGGGGCGGTGGCATCGTAGGGCTCAAGCTCGATGCTGAGCCCCAGCAGGGCGGCCCGCTCGCGCAGCAGCGCCGGATCGGCGATCACCACCAGCTGGTGGGGCCAATCCTGTTGGGCAATCTGCAGCACCAGATCTGGGCCGATCCCGGCCGGTTCGCCCGGGGTAACGGCAAGGCGACGGCAGCTCATCAGCTACCGGCGCCTTCGATCTGGATGTAGGCCTCGTCACGCAGCTCATCCAGCCACGCCTGGGACTCTTCCACGAAGCGGCGGTTGTAGATCAGCTGGTAGGCGCGCTGCTCCTGAGCCTTGTCGGTGGCATCCTGGCTGCGGCGATCTTCCACCTGCACGATGTGCCAGCCGTGGCTGGTACGGAACGGTGCACTGATCTGGCCCGGTTGCAGGCGGTTGACCATGTCGCGGAACTCCGGCACATAGACGTTGGGATCAGACCAGCCCAGTTCGCCGCCCTGCACCGCAGAGCCCGGATCTTCGGAGTACTTCTCCGCCATGCTGGCGAAGTTGGCCTTGCCGCTCTTGATGTCGTGCAGAATGCCGTCCAGCATCCCCTTGGCCTTCTCTTCGCTCAGGATGATGGAGGGCTTGATCAGGATGTGGCGGGCTTTCACCTCGGTCTGCATCACTTGCTGCTGACCCTTGGTGTCGAACACCTTGACGATGTGCAGACCGGCGCCGGAGCGCAGCGGGCCGACGATGTCGCCCTTCTTGGCACCCTGCACCGCTTCGGCCATCAGAGTCGGCATCTCTTGCGGGCTCATCCAGCCCCAGTCTCCCCCTTCCAGCGCCTTGGGACCGTTACTCTCGGCAATGGCCAGTTTGCGGAAGTCTGCGCCCTCTTTCAGGGCGGCCAGAATGCGCTCGATCTTGCTCTTGGCGGCATCCAGCTGGGCGGCGGTGGGGTTGTCCGGCAGGGCAATCTGGATATGACCGACGTGGTATTCATCCTGCTGTTGACCCTGTTTCTTCAGGATCTCCACCACCTGCTTTACCTCCTGCTCGGAGATGTTGATACGGCGGCGTACCTGATTGCGGCGCACCTCGTTCATCAGGATCTCGCGGCGCACCTCTTCCCGATACTGGGCATAGGTCAGCCCTTCACGGGTGAGCTGGGCACGCAACTGATCCAGGGTCATCTTGTTGTCGGCAGCGATGCCCTGAATAGCCTGTTCCAGCTGGGTATCGCTGATCTTCAGCCCCTGGCGATCCGCCAGTTGCAGTTGCAGGCTCTCCTGGATCAGACGATCCAGCGCCTGTTTGCGCAGGGTGGCGTCGTCAGGCAGGGACTGGCCGCTCTCCTGGGCGGAGAGTTTTACCTTGTTGACCAGTGCGTCCTGTTGACTGGACAGCACTACGTCCTTGTTGACCACGGCCAGCACCTTGTCCATCAGCTCGGGTGCCGCCAGGGCGGCCTGGCTCATGGCGCCGAACATTCCCGCGGTCAGCAGGGCAATCAGGGTCTTTTTCATATCCATCTCTCAAGGCTGGGCCAGCATCATTGCTGGCCTTTCAGATTAAACGGGCGAACATAGGGCAACAGCTCGGTATCCAGTGTGACGCTGCGGCCACCGGTACCCACGCTGCCAAGTCCCTTCATTTCAAACTGCAGACCAATGACTTTTTCCGAAGTGGGGGTCAGGGTGACGTTGTCCGGCTGATTGTGCCACTCCAGGCTCATGTTGATGCTCCAGCAGCAGGAGTCGTATTTGACACCGATCTTGCGGTCAATGTTCACATCCTGCTTGATATCGCGGTAGTAACCGCCATACATCTGCCACTGATCGGCGATCGGTGCCATCACCACCAGCCCCGCTTGGCTCAGATCTTCCGCCAGCGCCATATTGGTCGGATTGCGGTAGTCCAGGTTGCCATCCTTGATGTAGCGGTAGTTGACCTGGGTGGTCAGCTTGCCGGTCCGGTATTCGACTGCACCGTTGCCTGCGGTAAATTCACCTTCCGAGGTGTCGTACTGGGTGCCGGCATGGGCGAACCACTCATCGGTGATCCGGGCATCCCCCTCGAACGACAGCAGGGAGCGGGCGTTGGTGCTTTCCGGATTTGAAGGGTAGAGGCGCACCTTGGGTGGCGTCATCTCGAAGGCCTGGGCCACAGCCAGACGCAACCGCTCATCACCCGCATTGTCATAGACCCGGCTGGTCAGGCCAACGGTGATCCGGTTGGCATCACTGATGCGGTCGAGACCGGCAAAGCGGCGATCGCTGAACAGGCTGTAGTAGTCTTGGCGGGTGGTGGTTGTGTCGTAGATCCCGATCTCGTCCTGATTTTTGTAAGGGATATAGAGATACTGGAATTCGGGCTCCAAAGTCTGGGTGCCCTTGCCATCATACCAGTCGAGCGGACGATCGAAGTTGACGCCCCCCTTGAGGCGGAAGGACGGTAGAGTTCGGGTAATGGTGCCGTCCTTCAGTGCTGATTCGTTCCCTTGCATATACAACAGAGCATTGCGATTTAACGCAGTGTTACCGCTTCGGTTGGGCTGTTTATAAGTATCAGGTACCTCCTGGTTATAAGAGGTAAACATCAGTTTATACTGACTGGTCAGGTAGTAACCCGGTGCATCCACCAGCGGCACTGTCAGGGTGGGGGCCAAATGCAGGCGGGTGGCGGTATAGCGTTCACCGGCCTGCTGGGTAGTGGCACTGCTGCTGTCATAGCCAAACTTGGTCAGCTCGCTGTTCCAGGCCAGATCGAACCACTTGCCCTGCTGGTAGTAGTTGTAGTCGATACGCGGCAGCATCTCGTGAGGCAGCAGCGCATAGGGACTCAGGATCTGGTAGCGGCGCACCTCGGAGGTGAGGTTCCAGTTGTGCTGGTAGTAACCGGCGGTAAAGGATTGCTGCAACTGGCTGTCGACCTGGGTGCCCACTTGCGGGCTGAAGTCGTTGAAGTAGTTGTAATCCTTGTCCCGCACCTGGGTGTAGTCGATGCCAAAACGCAGTGAACCATCCATCAGGGTTGAGCCGTGACGGATGTTCATCAGGTAGCGATGACCATCGGACAGGCCCGCCAGACTCTCATTGCTCGGGCTGTACTGCTTGTCATCCGCCAGATTTTCAAAGTAGAGAATACCGGCGTGGGCGGGGTCCGGCATATAGCGGAACTCCACCTGCTCCATCAGGCCGCGCTTGTCCATAAAACGGGAGGTGATGGTGGCATCGTAGTTGGGGGCAATGTTCCAGTAGAAGGGCTGGGTGATATCCATGCCGTTGCTGGAGCTTTGCTTGTAACCCGGGTAGAGCAAACCGGTCTTCCGCTCATCCTTGATGGGGAAGTTGATATAGGGGAAGTAGAACACCGGGTAGTCATAGAGCCAGAGGCTGGCGTTCCAGGCTTCGCCGAACACCTCTTTCTGGTCGATGTCGATGCTGCCCGCCTTGAGGGTCCACACTTCCTGACCGGGGGGGCAGGTGGTGTACTGGGCCCCCTCCATGGTGATGTTCTGGTTGTTGTTGGTCATCACCACGCGCTTGGCAAAGCCGCGCACCGGTGAACCATGCACCTGATATTTGCCCTCTTCCAGTTCGGAGTTCTTGGTATCCAGGTTGGATTTGAGGGTCTTGTCGCTGGTGACGGTCACCTGACCGTCGTTGTAATAGATGTTGCCGATGGCGATGACATCCCGGCTCTTCTGGTCGAGCTGGGCATAGTCGGAGTCAAACTTGCGAACACCCTGACGAACCTTGACGTCGCCTTCATAGACGGCGGTGCCGCCCTGTTTGGCTTCGAGACGGTCGGCATCAACCTCGACCGGCTGTGCGTTGGCCTCCTGATCCGATGCAGGCTTCTCTATCTTGGGAACATAGTCATAGCAGAGACTATCGAGAATGCCGGTGGCTGACGGCGTTTCGAACGGGGCTGCCTGCACCACCATTGGGGCGAGTGCGGGGGCCAGGCTGATAGTCAGGGCGATGGGATAGCGGTACCCCAGTGTCCATTTGGTCATGTGAAAGACTCGTGCAATCCGTGATAGATACGGTTGATCCAAGGCATGCATTTTACGACAGGTTTCATCGAGTTGACATTGCATGTCATTGCTTTATGTTAGCCGGCAATGATAAAGCATTATTGCGGCCAGGGCTAACAGCCAAGTGCTGCTTCCACCTTGGTCTTCTTAATTATGCACGATCGCGATTCCCTGCTATTGCAGTGGGCACGCCGTATTTCCGGTGATGCCACTCTCACGCTTACCCTCATTTCCGGTGATGCCAGTTTCCGCCGCTACTACCGTGGCGGTGGTCTGGTGTGGGTGGATGCCAATCCGAAAACAGAAAAAAATCATGAGTTTGTTCGTAACGCGGCCGCCTTGCAGGCGCGTCAGTTGCTGGCGCCAGAGGTCAAGGCGGTGGACTACGAACAGGGACTGCTGGCGGTCAGTGACCTGGGCGATACCCAGCTGATCAGCTGCCTGAACGAGCACAACGTGCTGGCCTGGTATGGCAAAGCCATTGATCTGCTGCCCCGACTGGGGGCGGTCGAACTTGCGCTTGAGCCCTTCGATACGGCTTTTATGGCGCGGGAGAACAGCATTTTCCCCGAGTGGCTGCTTGGTCATCATCTGCAACTGACCCTGAGCTATGAAGAACAGCAGTTGCTGGACGAGACCTTTGCCTGCCTCAACGCCTGTAATCTGGCCCAGCCGCAAGGGGTGATGCACCGGGATTTTCACAGTCGCAACCTGATGGTGTGTGGCGGTGATACCCCCGAGAGCAGCACCCTTGCCATCATCGATTTTCAGGATATGGTCATCGGGCCGCTTACTTATGATCTGGTTTCCCTGCTGAAAGATTGCTACGTGCGCTGGCCGGACGAGGTGATCGATGAAGGGATGCGCCACGGCTTTGCCACCCTGCAACAGGCGGGGCTGCTTGGCGAACTCGATTATGCCAGTTTCCGTCGTGGTGCCGACCTGACCGGCATGCAGCGCCACCTGAAAGCGGCGGGGATCTTCACCCGGCTCTATCATCGCGACGGCAAGTCCGGTTATCTCAAGGATATTCCCCGTACCCTCGGCTACGTGGTGGATGTCTGCCGCATTCACGGTAGCGCCTATCCGGTACTGGCCCGTTTTGGTCAGTGGCTGGAGCAGGTGGTGTTGCCCGGGATGGCCAAGGTTGGAGTGAAACCATGAAGGCGATGATCCTGGCCGCTGGCCGTGGCGAGCGGATGCGCCCGCTGACCGACCTGTTGCCCAAGCCGCTGCTGGCGGTGGGGGGCAAGCCGCTCATCGTCCACCATATCGAAAAGTTGAAGTCTGCTGGCGTGACCGAGCTGGTGATTAACCACGCCTGGCTCGGCCACAAGCTGGTCGAAGTGCTCGGTGATGGCAGTGCGCTTGGGGTGACCATCCACTGGTCGGCCGAGGAGAGTGCGCTGGAGACCGCGGGCGGCATCGTGCAGGCGCTGCCACTGCTGGGTGCAGACCCTTTTCTGGTGATCAACGGCGATACCTGGCTCGATCTCGATTATCACACCCTGGTCAGCCAGCCCCTTGGCGATGATCTGGCCCACCTCTGGCTGGTGCCCAACCCGCCCCAGCATCCGAGCGGGGACTTTGCCCTGCAAGGGGGGCGAGTCATAGATACGCCAGCGTTTACCTTTAGCGGGGTCGGACTATATGATCCGGCGGCCTTTGCCGGTCTCGCGGGCGGCGCCCGCAAGCTGGCGCCGCTGCTGCGTGACTGGATGGCGCAAGGGCGGGTGGGCGGCAGCCTGCTCGCTGGCGAGTGGCGCGATATCGGCACGGTCGATCGACTGCGTGAGCTGGATGACCAGCTCCAGGCCCGCACTCATTAACTTCAAGAGGTCTTGAACCATGCGTATTTGGGGTAAGGTGCTGGGCGCCTTCTTCGGTTTTCTGCTCGGCAATATCATCGGTGCCCTGATTGGCCTGTGGATTGGCCACCGTTTTGACCGTGGCATGGGGTTGCAGGGGGCATTTCGTCGCGGCCCGAGTCAGGAACAGCAAGCCGTCTTTTTCCACGCCACCTTCTCGGTGATGGGTCACATCGCCAAGTCCAGCGGTCAGGTGACCGAACAGGAGATCCGGGTTGCCTCCAACCTGATGGATCGGATGCGGCTGGCGGGCGAACAGCGTGCCCGGGCGCAGGAGTCGTTTCGTCTCGGTAAAGAGGCCGATTTTCCGCTGCGTGAGACCCTGGCCGAGTTTCGCCGTGCCAGTCTGGGCCAGCGCGATATCCTGCGCTTCTTCCTCGAGGTGCAGTTGCAGGCGGCCTTTGCCGACGGGCGGGTAGAGGAGGGCGAGCGTGCCATTCTGCACACCATTGCCGACGAGCTGGGGTTCAGCCGCATCGAGCTGGCCCGCATTCTGGCGATGGCCGAGGCGCAGATGAACTTCTTCAATCAGGCCCATGGCCAGTATCAGGGGGGCCATTCCGGTGGCCAGCAGTATCGGCAGGAAGCACCTTCTGCGGATCGTCTCAAAAATGCCTACCAGCTGCTGGGGGTGAGCGAGAGCGACAGCGATCAGGATATCAAGCGTGCCTACCGCAAGGAGATGAGCAAGCATCACCCGGACAAGCTGGCCGCCAAGGGGTTGCCGCCAGAGATGATGGAGATGGCCAAGGAGAAGACCCAGGAGATCCAGCAAGCCTGGGAGTGGATCCGCGAGGCACGCGGCATTCGTTAAGCGCTGCAGCCTGATAGACCTGAACAGCAGACAATAAAAAGCCCCGCAGCAGTGCGGGGCTTTGTTTTGTTGTTTTATCCGGGCTGGCTTACTTGGCCGGAATGGCTTCCAGCACGTGCACCAGCAGTTGCCAGAAACGCTCGACTGCCGGGATGTGCACCTTCTCGTCAGGGGAGTGAGCACCACGGATGGTCGGGCCGAAGGAGACCATATCCCACTCCGGATAAGCGCTCTTGAACAGACCACACTCGAGACCGGCGTGGATCACCATCACGTTGGGCATGGTGCCAAACAGGGTCTGGTAGCTGTTACGTACCAGCGCCATGACGGGGGAGTCCACGTTCGGCGCCCAACCCGGGTAGGCACCGGTGAATTCGCAGCTGGCACCCGCCAGGGTGAACAGGGAGCGGGTCATCTGCTCGATGCTCTCGCGGCCGGAATCGATCAGGGAGCGGATCAGGCACTGGACATACACTTCGCCATCTTGGGTCTTGATGACCCCCAGGTTGGTCGAGGTTTCGGTCACGCCGGGCATGGCATCGCTCATGCGCATCACGCCGTTCGGGCAGGCCAGCAGGGCATCCAGCAGGCGTTGCTGCAGGGAGACGCTCATCAGCTTGGCCGGTTTGGTGGCGCTGTTGACCAGCAGGGTCAGGTTCGGCTCGGTGGCGGCCAGTTCGGTCTGGTAGATACCGGTATAGCGGTCAACCAGCGCCTTGAACTCGTTCACGCTGGCGGCGGGCACCAGCAGGGTGGCGCGGGCTTCGCGCGGGATGGCGTTGCGCAGGGTGCCGCCGTGGATCTCGACCAGACGGATACCCAGCGGCTCGGCTGCTTTGAGCAGACGCACCAGCAGCTTGTTGGCGTTGCCACGACCGCGATGAATGTCGCAACCTGAATGACCGCCACGCAGCCCTTTGACCGCCAGCTCGAACGCTTCGCCTTCGCTGGCATCAACCAGCTCGAGCGGGAAGCGGATATTGGCATCCACACCGCCAGCGCAGCCCATGTAGACCTCGCCATCCTCTTCGGAGTCGGTGTTGAGCAGGATTTCGCCTTCCAGCCAGCCCGCTTCCAGACCGAAAGCGCCGGTCATGCCGGTCTCTTCGTCGGTGGTCAGCAGCACTTCCAGCGGGCCGTGCTTGATGGTCTTGTCAGCCAGCACTGCCAGGCAACCGGCCATGCCGATGCCGTTGTCGGCACCCAGAGTGGTGCCACGGGCAGTGACCCACTCGCCATCCACATAGGCATCGATGGGATCGGTCGCGAAGTCGTGCTGGGTGTCGGCGTTGGCCTGCGGCACCATGTCGATGTGGGCTTGCAGCACCACTGCTTTGCGGTTTTCCATCCCCGGGGTGGCCGGTTTCTTGATGATGATGTTGCCGACCTTGTCCTGCTTGACTGCCAGACCTTCTTCCTGTGCCCACTGGATGATCCAGGCGCTCAGTTTGGCTTCATGCTTGGAAGGGTGGGGAATGGAGCAGATCTGTTCGAAGAAATGCCAAATCAGTTTGGGAGAGAGAGAGCTAAGCTGTGCCACGTCGGGACTCCTTACCAGCACGGAATAAACAGGGCCCCATCAGCGGGCCGGGGAAGAGGGTAACGATAATACAGTCAATCACACAAAAATGTGAGCAATCAGCGCAAATCGCAGGCAGCTTGTGCTGGCCCATGGCAACCAGGCAGTACGATCGTCAGGTTTGGACGACGCTGACCGGTAGAAAAGAAATTATGTGACCGATCTCACAAAAAAGTTGAATTTAACGCGCCGACTGGTAAATTAGCTCCCGTGGTTCGCCACCCGTCAGGATGACGATGAAAGCCTCCAGGGAACCGAAGCAAAGCAAGTGCGCCTCCATGGAACCGAGTGTTCGTTCAAGGATTTGAGCCCGCATTAAAGGTACGTAACTTGTTAAGCAATCAGGAGTTTCAATATGCCAGGCAGCAACTCAACCTATTGGTTTGCCCCGTCTTTGTATACCCAGGGTTTCAGCTACCCTAACCCCTTCGTCACTCGTCGCTAAGACGAGCTGCCTGACAGGGCAGAGGCGAGAAAGCAGCAGGTGCGTGAGGTCAAACCTCCCCCTGCTATTTTTTTATCTGCGATTTGCCGCTACGCCCATTTTGGTGTCATCAGCAGCGGCGACAGGTTGGTCGTTTGGCTCTCTGGATGTGCCAAATGGAGAGGGTGATGCCGATTTTTCCTAAATTTGGCATACGTTTGCCAGGCATTTTCTCTGTAAACGGTGCTATCATATCGGCCCAACAGCCTGTCCGCGGTTTGGACACATCATCGAACCGATCGCCGGATACGCCCATCTTGCTTCCATTGTTATCAGATTTGCTGCCGAGGCTCAGCCCTGAGGCAGCCGAAGTGCAATCTGAATTCAGTCGGGCAAGGGCCGCCATTTGCTGACATCCGCAGGGAAATCTGCGGGTGTCATTATTTTAAGTGATTGTTTTTATATAACTATTTGAGATCGATAACATGCCGAAAAAGTTCTATGTGTCGTGGGACAACCTGCAACGTGAAGCTCGCCGTCTGGCCCGTCGTCAGCTGCCTGTCAGCCAGTGGAAAGGTATCATCGCAGTCAGCCGTGGTGGTCTGGTGCCCGCTGCCCTGATGGCCCGTGAACTTGGCATTCGTAATGTGGAAACCCTCTGCATCTCCAGCTATGACCACGACAACCAGCGCGAGCTGGTGGTTGTGAAGGCCGCCACCACCGCTGGTGACGGCGAAGGCTGGCTGGTGGTGGAAGATCTGGTAGACACCGGCACCACCGCCAAGGCGATCCGCGAGCTCTACCCGAAAGCCAAGTTCATCGCGATCTTTGCCAAGCCGATGGGCGAAGCGCTGCTGGACGATTTCGAAGTGGCGATCCCGCAGGATACCTGGATCGAACAGCCGTGGGATATGGCGCTGGAGTTCGCCACACCGATCTGCGACGAAAAGTAACAGGATCGGAATTTGACGTTCACTGCGTCAATTGGCCGCACGCGGCAAGAATGGTTTCACAGGGCTCCAATTAGGAGCCCTGTTTTTTTGTCTATCAATCTGTTGCGGGGTGGCTGAGTGGCGCTAAAAGTGGTTAAGATGGGCCATTGCCTGATATGAATGAGACACTATCTTGGACTTGAACGACGACCTAAACCTGACCGAACAGCTCTTTACCCGCGTCAAGAAGGTATTGGAAACATCCGAGATCTCCAACTCCAGCCCGGCTGATCTGGCGGAGGCCGCGTCAGACGAGATGTTTATCGACGGCTCCATGTCAAAGAGCTGGTATCGCCTGCTGCGCCGACCCTCCTGGGCCTGGCAGGGGGCTGATCCGATCGAGGTGGAGCAGACCCTGGCCCGCATCGCCATGGCGACGGGTGAGCGCACTCACGACTGCTATCTCGATACCATCAAGGGCTATGTGCCCGGCAACTGGATCTACGAATGGAGCCAGGTGGCTGGCAACTACTTCAAACAGGGCCGCGAGCTGCGCGAGCAGGGGGATGCCTCGGGCGCGCTGAAACAGCTGCTCAAGGCGGTGCGCTACTACTCCATCGCCAGCTATCCCCATCTCAAAGACGACGAACTGGCGGATCAGGCCCAACTGCTTGGCAACATGGCCTATCGCGAGGCTGGCCGCCTGTTCAAGGTGCCGCTCAAAGAGATCCAGGTGCCCTTTCGCGGCAAGAATATTCAGGGTTATCTCCACCTGCCGACCACCGACAAACCGGTGCCGCTGGTGATCATCAGCGGCGGGATCGACTCACTGCAGCTCGATTTCCTCAACTTCTATCTCAAGCGACTCGAACCCCATGGCATCGGCATGCTCTCTCTCGACATGCCGGGCATCGGCTATGCCGAGCATTGGCCGCTGGTGCAGGATACCAGCCGACTCCATCAGGCGGTGCTGCATTACCTCTCCGAGGTGGCCTGGGTCGATCATCAGCGTATCGCCATGGTGGGGATGCGTCTGGCGGGGAATGTCGCCGCCAGATTGGCCTTTATCGAACCGTTCAAGCTGCGTACCGTGGTCTGTGTCGGGGCCGGGGTCAATCAGGTGTTTACCAATCAGGAGCTGTTTGCCAAGTGCCCGCGCATGATGCGGGACAGTCTGGCCAACCGGTTGGGGGCCGATGCGGCGCAGTGGGATGCCATGCGCACCAAGTGCCAGGTATTTTCACTGAAAACGCAAGGATTACTGGGGACTCGCACCTCTGTGCCGATATTGAGTATTGGACACAAGCGAGATTTTATTTGTCCCGAGCAGGATGTTCGGGCATTGGCGGCGGCCAGTCGTAATGGCAAGGCTATCGTCTTCGACAAGCAGCCTTTGCTGGAGGTGTATGACAAGGCGCTGGACGAAATCGTCGAGTGGCTGAAACAGCATTTGTGTACCTGATATTGCGCTAAAAAACTGACGCCATCCCGAGGTGGCGCGGCTTGTTTAACAGGGAGGTTAACATGTCTGAAAAAGTGACCTACAAGCGACTGCTGCGGCAGTTCGCTGCCATTGGCCCCTATTTGCGCGAAGATCTCTGCGAAGAGGGGCGTTATCGTTTCGACTGCCTGTCGGTCTGCGTCAGCGCCAAGCCGGCGCCGGACAAACGGGAGTTCTGGGGCTGGTGGCTGGTGCTGGAGCAGGACGATCACCATTTTCGTTATCACTATCAGCTCGGTTTCTACAATGCTGATGGCGAGTGGCTGGACAAGCCGATCCCCAAGAAGCACCAGGTCGAGGTGGAGCGAACCCTCAACCGTTTCTACAAGCTCATCAGCGACAAACTGACGGCACTGGAGTGCCAGTTGGTGCCTGCCGAGCAGGTCACCAACGAATTGAGCGTCACCGCTGCCTGAGCCCTGATGCCCGGCAAGCCGCGTTACGCTGCTTGCCGGGCCATCAGTCAGTTATTTTCCACTCCGCTCGCAACAATCAAGGCCTTTTCCCCCATCTCCTCACCCCCGACGTTAATTGCCTTGCAGGGCTCCATGGCCGTGGGTATAAAGATATTCCTTACTTTTTTAGCCTTTATGCTCCCATGGAAAACAGAACCATAGTCGTCAAGTTGGGCACCAGCGTGCTCACAGGGGGGTCTTCCCAGCTCAATCGTGCCCATATGGTCGAGCTGGTCAGACAGTGTGCGGCCTTGCACCGTCACGGCCATCGGGTCGTGGTCGTCACCTCGGGGGCTATCGCCGCCGGGCGTGAACATCTGGGCCACCCGCCACTGGCGCCAACCCTGCCCAACAAGCAGATGCTGGCGGCCGTTGGTCAGACCCAGCTTATTCGGGTATGGCAGGATCTGTTCAACCTCTATGGCTTGCATATCGGCCAGATGCTGCTGACCCGTGCCGATCTGGAAGATCGCGAACGCTACCTCAACGCCCGCGACACCCTGCGTACCCTGCTTGATCACCGGATCATTCCGGTGATCAACGAAAACGACGCGGTGGCGACCGCCGAGATCAAGGTGGGCGACAACGACAACCTCTCCGCTCGTGCCGCCATCCTGGCGGATGCGGATCTGCTGATCCTGCTGACCGACCAGAAGGGGCTGTTTACCGCCGATCCGCGCACCAATCCGGATGCCCAGCTGATCGAAGAGGTGCAGACCATCGACGATACCCTGCGCTCGCTGGCGGGTGACAGCGTCAGTGGCCTTGGCACCGGCGGCATGGCTACCAAGCTGCAGGCGGCCGATGTGGCGCGCCGTGCCGGGGTCAACGTGGTGATCGCCACCGGCCAGATGCCGGAGGTGATCGGTCGTCTCGCCAAGGGCGAGCGGATCGGCACCCTGTTCCCGGCGCTGGCTTCCCCGCTGGAGGGGCGCAAGAGCTGGATTTTGGCAGGCCCACCCCCTCACGGCGAAGTGCAGGTGGATCAGGGGGCTGTCGCCGCCATGAAGGATAAAGGTTCCAGCCTGCTGCCCAAGGGGATCGTCGCGGTCAGGGGCGACTTCATCCGGGGCGATGTGGTGCGCATTCTCGATCCCAAGGGGGTTGAGCTGGCGCGCGGCATCTGCCGTTACGACCATCTGGAGCTGGAGAAGCTGCGCGGTGTTCACTCGGATCAGATTGAGCAGGTACTGGGCTATGGATATGGTTCAGTAGCCATCCATCGAGACGATATGGTGCTGCTCTGAGTGGATCGGTGTTAGCAGCCCAGAGCCAACGATGGCTACGGGATCTGTGGGCTATCCACCGAGATAATAGGGTGCTGCTCTAATCAGGGCGGCACAGCATGAATAAAAGGGAACCGAGATGAGTCTGGAGAAAATGGGGCAGGCGGCCCGTGAAGCCGCCTATCAGCTGGCCACCATCAGCACGGCGCAGAAGAATCGGGCGCTGGCCGCCATCGCCGACGAGCTGGAGGCGCGAAGCGAGCAGATCCTCGCGGCCAACGACAAGGATATCGCGGCTGGCCGTGAGGCTGGCTTGTCAGAGGCCATGCTGGATCGCCTGCTGCTCAATCCGGCTCGTCTGGCCGGGATCGTGGCCGATGTGCGCAAGGTGATCACGCTGGATGATCCGGTCGGTGCCGAAATGGATAGCCGGGTGCTGGAGAATGGCTTGCGGCTCTCCCGTCGGCGGGTGCCCATCGGCGTTATCGGCGTCATCTATGAGGCGCGCCCCAACGTCACCATCGACATCGCCAGCCTCTGCCTCAAGACCGGCAATGCCAGCATACTGCGTGGCGGGCGCGAGACCTTCCACTCCAATCTGGAGCTGGTGCAGGTGATCCAGCATGCGCTGGTCGCCTCCGGCTTGCCGCAGGCGGCGGTGCAGTACATCGACAATCCGGATCGGGCGCTGGTCGGCGAGTTGCTGCGCCTCGATCGTTATGTGGACATGATCATTCCCCGCGGTGGTGCCGGGCTGCACAAGATGTGCAAGGAGAACAGCTCCATCCCGGTCATTATCGGCGGGTTTGGCATCAGCCATATCTTTGTCGACGAGAGCGCCGATCTGGATCGCTCCCTGGCGGTTATCGACAACGCCAAGGTGCAGCGCCCCTCCGCCTGCAATGCCCTCGATACCTTGCTGGTACACGAGAAGGTGGCTGCCACCTTCCTGCCGCAGCTGGTGACGCTGATGAACGAGCGCAAGGTGACTATGGTGGCCGCGGCCAACGCCATGGCGCTGCTGGCGGGGGCCGACAACCTGTGCGAGGCGGGGCCGGAGGATTTCGATACCGAGTGGCTCGGGCTGACCCTGGGGGTCAAGCTGGTGGCGGATGTGAACGAAGCGCTGGCCCATATGCGCGAGCACAACGCCGGCCACTCCGATGCCATCCTCACCAACGATCTGGCCAATGCCGAGCGTTTCGTCAATGGCGCCGGTTCGGCGGCGGTCTACGTCAACGCCTCCACCCGCTTCACCGATGGCGGCCAGTTTGGTCTGGGCGCTGAAGTGGCGGTCTCGACCCAGATGCTGCACGCCCGTGGCCCCATGGGGCTGACCGAGCTTACCAGCTACAAGTGGGTAGGGCAGGCCGATTACCTCAGCCGTGCCTGATAACCTGTTGTGTCAGATACAAAAATGCCGACTCTTGGGTCGGCATTTTATTTGGTGGATATCGGGAAGATATCAGGCGATCGGGTTATTCCCCGTGATAGAGCGCCTTGTCACCGGACTTGAGCACATAACCCTTCCAGATAAAGAGGGTGTAGCCGCTGCCCTGCCACGACCAGTTGCCCTCCGCACCTTGACGGGTCAGCAGGTGCTGCTCGCCGCTTGGTAGATGCAGTTCGGCCTGCGTCTGGTCGGTGTTGAACAGCACGAAGGCGCTGCTGGTCTGGCTGGCATCGGTCGGATTGAGCCGGATACCCTGCTCAAACAGGCGCACACATTTGCCAGTCAGTGCTGACCACTGATAGCCCGCACTGCCGATACAGCCGTGACTGTCGCGATCGCTGCCCACCAGATGTTGTTCCTGTGTACTGCATGCCGCCAGCAGCAGAGAAGCGGCCATCAGAGTCAAGGTGCGCATGGTTACTCCTGAAGATCCCGTTCGATGACGATGTTGGAGAATCCCAACTCTTTGAAGTAGTTCTCCTGATAATCCTTCACGCTCTTTTTGTCACGGCGACAAACCTGAGCCAGCTGGGCCTCCATGGCGTGAAAACTGGTGAGATCCAGCCCTTCGGCAGCGGCGATGGCGTCGTAGATGCTGCGGAACTTGTCGTTCGCGTAGCCGATCTCTTTGGCCTGTTTTTTATAGGTGTAGGTAATCTTAAAGGCCATCTTGCCCTTCCTTCTTCGATTTGGCTTGCTTGCGCTGGACGTAGAGGTAGAGGCTTTCGACCTTCTCCCGAGCCCAGGGGGTCTTGCGCAAGAACTTCAGGCTGGACTTGATGCTGGGATTATCGGTGAAGCAGCGGATATTGATCTGCTGCCCCAGCTCTTCCCAGCCGTAGTATTCGACCAGCGCGGTGACGATGGCTTCCAGCGTCAGCCCGTGCAGCGGGTTGTTCTTCTGCGAGGCGTTCGGTTGCTCGCTCATGCCTGCTCCGCCAGCTTGGCAAAGGGCTGACCCATGCGGGTGGTGACGCCATTGGCCAGATGGGGTTCGAAACCGGCCAGCATGCCCGGGCCAAACAGGCAGACCACGGTGCTGCCCAGCTTGAACAGGCCCATCTCGGCGCCTTTCTGCAGGGTAATGGCCTCATCGCCGGTGTAGTCCCAGCGCACCACCTTCTTCTCTTTGGTTGGCGCAATGCTGCCGGCCCAGATGGTTTCGATGCTGGCCACGATAGTGGCACCGACCAGCACCAGCGCCATGGGGCCGTGCGGGGTGCGGAAGGTGGCCACCACCCGCTCGTTGCGGGCAAACAGGTTGGGCACGTTCTCGGCGGTGAGCGGGTTGACGGAGAAGAGATCCCCCGGCACGAACACCATGCTCTCCAGCACGCCGTCCAGCGGCATATGGATGCGGTGGTAATCCTTGGGCGCCAGATAGATGGTGGCGAAGTCGCCATCCTTGAACGGCGCCACCAGATCCTCATAGCCACCCAGCAGCTCGCGGGCGCTGTAGTCGTGGCCCTTGGCCTGAATGATGCGGCCCTGCTGGATCGGACCGAGCTGGCTGACGGTGCCATCCACCGGCAGCGCCAGAGTCATGGCATCGTCAACCACCGGGCGGATACCGGGCTTGAGCTCGCGGGTGAAGAAGGCGTTGAAGCTCTTGTAGTGGGCCGGACTCTCGTGCAGCGCCTCGCCCATGTCGACCTGATACTGCTTGATAAAAGCCTCGATCACTTTGGTCGTGAGGTTGCCCGCTTCGGCTGCGGCAAACTTGCCGATCAGACGGGAGAGGGCGTGCTTGGGCAGACAGTATTGACCGGCAATTTTCAGGTTGTCAGTAATGCTCATGTTCATCATCAACGTAGGTTTATTAGGGTCACAGGCGCGCCTGTTGGCGACCGTGACGGGCTTCCTGCATGGTTTCCAGGATGCGGTGATAGTTGTGGAAGCGATCGGCGCTGATGGCGCCACTGTCGACTGCCGCCCGCAGGGCACAGCCGGGATCGTCCTTGTGGGTGCAGTCGCGGAACTTGCAGCCACCCAGATAGTCACGGAACTCGATAAAGCACCAGGTGATGCGATCGGCTTCCAGATGCCAGAGGGCGAACTCTCGGATCCCCGGGGAGTCGATCAGATCGCCGCCGCTCGGGAAGTGGTAGAGTCGCGCCGTGGTAGTGGTGTGCGTACCGAGTCCCGAGTTTTCGGAGATCTCGCCGGTGAGCACATCCAGCCCCGGCATCAGGGCGTTGGTCAGGGACGATTTGCCTACCCCGGACTGGCCGACGAAGATGCTGATCTTGCCTTCAAACTGGGCCTTGAGCTCATCGAGCCCTTCGCCGCTCTCGCAGCTCACCAGGATCACCTTGTAGCCAAGCTTGCGATAGGGTTCGAGCTGGCGCTCGATGCGCTTGCGCGCCGCGTCATCCAGCATATCGACCTTGTTCAGCACGATGAGCGGCTGGATCTCCACATCCTCGGCGGCCACCAGATAGCGGTCGACGATGTTGGTGGAGAACTCGGGCATCACCGCCGAGACGATGATGATCTGGTCGATATTGGCGGCGATGGGTTTGACCCCGTCGTAGAAGTCCGGCCGGGTCAGTACCGAGTGGCGCGGATGTACCGCCTCGATGACGCCCGCTGTCGCGGCATTGAGGCCAGGACGCCACACCACCTTGTCGCCGCACACCAGACTGCTGATGCTGCTGCGGCGCAGGTTGCTGCGGTGGATGGTGCCATCGACCGCTTCCACGTCTGCGTGTTGACCAAAACGACTGATCACCACCCCTTCGATGGCCGGGCCAAACAGGGTGTCATCCACCACAGTGGTGTGATCTTTTTGCAGCCGCCGTTCGCGGTTGGCCTGGACGCGCCTTTGTTGACCCAGATTGAGTTTTGCTTTCTTTGCCACTCGATTCGCCAGTTTATGAACAGATCCAAAGCCAGTATGATACATGCAAATTGGCAAAATTCCGCCATTCCTCCCAATAGAGAGAGCAATCATGACAGTCAGCGCGCAGAACCTGGTATGGATCGACATGGAGATGACGGGTCTGGACCCCGAACAGAACGTGGTACTGGAGATCGCCACCATCGTCACCGACAAGGATCTGAACGTACTGGCCGAAGGGCCGGTCATCGCCATTCATCAGAGTGATGAAGAGCTTGCCAAGATGGACGACTGGAACGTCAACACCCACACCAAGAGCGGTCTGGTGGCCCGGGTCAAGGCGAGCCAGCACGACGAGGCGAAAGCCATTGCCGAGACCCTCGACTTTATCCGCCAGTGGGTGCCGGAGCGCACCAGCCCGCTGTGTGGCAACAGCATCGGTCAGGATCGCCGCTTCATGGTCAAGCACATGGCCGAACTGGAAGCCTTCTTCCACTACCGCAACGTCGATGTCAGCACCATCAAGGAGCTGGTCCGTCGCTGGCAGCCGGAATTGCTGGATCAGTTCACCAAGAGCGGCACCCATCAGGCACTGGATGACATCCGCGAATCGATCGCCGAACTGCGCTTCTATCGCAGCCACGTCTTCAAGATCTGAGTCACTGGCAAGGAGTTGCCCCGGTTTGGTTGCTAAAATCGACAGTTCGGCCAGCTTTTGAGCGAACGCGCGCAACCAGACAAAAAAGCCCTTGCAATTGGAATGTCTGCTCTTATAATTCGGCTCCCGTACAGTAGCGCAAGCAACCAAATGCTGTACGGCCTGTTTTAAGGTAGTTGCGGGAATAGCTCAGTTGGTAGAGCACGACCTTGCCAAGGTCGGGGTCGCGAGTTCGAGTCTCGTTTCCCGCTCCAATAAGTGATGATGAAACTGGTTCAGTCCAGCCCGATGCGGGAATAGCTCAGTTGGTAGAGCACGACCTTGCCAAGGTCGGGGTCGCGAGTTCGAGTCTCGTTTCCCGCTCCAATCATCATTGCACCTTCGAACACAATTTGTTGCGGGAATAGCTCAGTTGGTAGAGCACGACCTTGCCAAGGTCGGGGTCGCGAGTTCGAGTCTCGTTTCCCGCTCCAATCTATTTGCAAATGACATTCCGTTGCGGGAATAGCTCAGTTGGTAGAGCACGACCTTGCCAAGGTCGGGGTCGCGAGTTCGAGTCTCGTTTCCCGCTCCAATCATTTGCAAATGACAATCTGTTGCGGGAATAGCTCAGTTGGTAGAGCACGACCTTGCCAAGGTCGGGGTCGCGAGTTCGAGTCTCGTTTCCCGCTCCAAACAGTTTCTGGTAGATATATGTAAGTGATATTCCGTTGCGGGAATAGCTCAGTTGGTAGAGCACGACCTTGCCAAGGTCGGGGTCGCGAGTTCGAGTCTCGTTTCCCGCTCCAATCACTTGCAAATGACATTCTGTTGCGGGAATAGCTCAGTTGGTAGAGCACGACCTTGCCAAGGTCGGGGTCGCGAGTTCGAGTCTCGTTTCCCGCTCCAAATCTCTCTCCTCGAAGTACGTCAATCCAATCTCTCAAGACACTCACAGCAACACCTAGTTGGTAGAGCATGATCCGTGCTTGCCAAGGCTGGGGTCGCGAGTTCGAGTCTCGTTTCCCGCTCCAAATATCTCTCCTCGAAGTACACCAATCCATATTCGAAATTGCCCATCACATCGCGCTGCGATGCTTTGTCGTATCTGGCGTTTACTCCGCGCGTTTCAGCCAAACAGGAAGGGCATGCGGGGGCTCACTCTGTGGGCTGAACGAGACAAGCGGTGGTGACCGGAGAGGGTAAATTGCGGGCAAAAAAAGAGGAGGGGCCTTGGCTCCTCCTGCATGATTCACTGGCGCGGGTTTAGACCAGAGTAACGTTCTCAGCCTGGGGGCCTTTTTGGCCCTGGGTCACAGTGAACTGGACTTTTTGACCTTCAGCCAGGGTTTTGAAACCGGTGCTCTGGATGGAGGAGAAGTGAACGAAAACGTCCGGACCCTGAGATTGCTCAATAAAGCCAAAACCCTTGGTTTCGTTGAACCATTTTACTTGGCCGGTGCGAATGTCAGACATGTGCTAAATCCTATCAATAACAAAATGAAACTAAGCCCGTGCTGGGCTGCATTTGCCTTGCAAGCAGGGGTTGGCTCATGACTGACCACGTCTATTTGTCCCAGTAGCACGTAGAACAATCCCTGTCTAAAGCACAAACGATTGTACGTTAGCGCCGATCCTTGTCAATTTGACCCCTTTCGTTTTTTGAACAAGCTAAAAATATTGTGAAGTCAGTAGCTTATTTGAAGAGATTTGACCGAAAAAAACGGGAGGCCAGCGCCTCCCGTGTTGTTATTCCTTGAGGGCGAACCCTTCACCCTGCCGGTCGTAGCGGTAGACCGCCTGACCGTAGGAGCGGATCTCCACCCGCTGGATGCGGCTGGTGTCGTCTACCAGAATAAAGACCGATCGGCCCGATTGCAGACGGGTCAGGGGGCGATCCGGCCCCTCGATGGCGATCAGGCGGCTCAGCTCGGCACCCGGCAACTCGAATTTACGCCAGATGGAGTAGAGGGTCTCACCCGCCTGCACATCGTGTTGCAGCCAGGTGCCGTTGACCTTCTCTTCGACCGGTTTGGTTGCCGCAGGCGCACTGCCTGCCGTGCCGTTACCGACGGTGAGGGCCTGAGCAGGCACGGCCAGCGGCACTTCCAGCGAGCCGGAAGGGGCGGCTTTGGGGGCGGACGGTGCCGGCTCCCAGGCCAACACCAGCAGCCAGAGCGGGACCAGGATCAGCAGACCTATGGTGTTTTTGCGGGGCAGCGGGCTGGACAGCTTGAATTTGCCTGCTTTGGCATCCTGGCGGCGTTGGCCAAGGTTGCTCATCCCTTGGCCAAAACGTTGGCGCAGGGACAGGGTCGCGGCATTGATGCGATGGAGCAGGGATCCTTGTGATTCGTCTTGGCGACGCTGCTGGGCTCGTCTGTTATGGCCTCGTGGGCGACGGTCCGGGGTGGGCACGGCATTTACCTCTCACTACATTGCCTGCCATCAGGCAAATTCGTTGCCTATGGTAAACGGACTCGCCCCCGAGGGGGAGAGTCCGCGAGAGGAAAATTATCAGCTGAGACGAAATTGACCCAATAATTGCTGCAATTTGTCGGCCGCCTGACGCAATGCCTGACTGGCTTTGGCCGTTTCGGTCGCATCCTGAGCAATGTCGTTGGCCAATGCGTTGGTTTTTGACAGGTTGCCGGAGACGGTTTCGGAGACCGAGCTCTGCTCTTCGGCGGCGGAGGCAATCTGATAGGTCATGTCGTTGATGGTGGAGATAGCCTTGTAGATGCTGCCGAGCGCCTCTTCCGCCAGATCCGCTTCGCTCACCGCCTGATGAGTCAGCTGCTGGCTCTGGGTGATGGCGTTGACCGCATTGCTGGAACTCTGGCGGATCTTCTCGATCAACTCCTGGGTGTTCTGCACCGCTTGCTGGGTATTACCCGCCAGTTTGCGCACCTCGTCGGCGACCACCGCAAAGCCACGTCCCTGTTCACCAGCCCGTGCTGCCTCGATGGCTGCGTTGAGGGCGAGCAGGTTGGTCTGATCGGCAATCCCCTGAATGACGGTAAGGATGCTGGTGATCTGGGCGCTGTCGTGAGCCAGCCCTTCGACCACTTCGGCCCCTTTCCCTGCTTCTGCCGCGACTTTGTGCATCGACTGGATCACCTGCTGGAAGCGCTCCTTGCCCTGATCCGCCGCGCCTTGCGCCTGTTTGGCCGAGTCGGCGGTGTTGTTGGCGTGGGTGGCGACCTCCTGACTGACATAGGACATCTCCTGTACCGCGGTCAGCATCTGCTCCATCTCCGCCTGATGATGTTGCAGGTTGGTGTCGGTCTGACCGGCGATGCGATCGGTGTCGCAGGCGTGACGGTTCACCTCGCTGGCGGTTTTCAGCACATCCCCGAGCAGCCCTTGCAGCTTGTCGATAAAGCGGTTGATCCCCTTGGCAAGATCCCCCAGCTCATCCACCGAGCGGGTCGCGAGGCGTTTGGTGAGATCCCCCTCGCCATCGGCGATGTCATCCACCAGGCTGACCATCTGACGGATGGGGCCTGTGATGCTGCGGGCAATCACCAGCATGGTGGCCAGCGCCAGTACCAGCACGATAAAGGCGCCGACCAGTTGCTGGGTCACGGCGGCCCGGTTCATCTCGTTGAGTTGGCTCTCCAGCTGATCGGCCCCAGCTAGCACCACCTTGTAGGGCAGGGTGACGATGATGGCCCAGTTGCGGCTCATCCCCGGCACCATGATGGGGACTGAAATACGGAATGATTCGTCCAGCTCCTGACGCTGTACTTCCGGTTTCAGGTACTGCTGCCACTGATTGCCGAGCAATTTGTCGGCGCGGCTGCCAAGCAGGCTGGCATCACCGCTGGTGCCGGTAATGACGCCAGCGGCGCTGACGATCAGGGTTTCCCCCTGGCCGTCATAAATGTTGCTGTTGAGGCTCTTGGCCTGACGGCTGATGGAGTCCACCGCCAGGTCCAGCGCAGCGATCCCCTTGAACTGACCGCCCACCAGAATGGGGGTAGTGATAGTGCTCACCAGCACCTGCTGGCCGTTGATGTCCACCTTGAAGGGGTCGATCAGGCAAGAGCGACCTTCCCGTTTCGGGCAGGCGTAGTAGTCGTTGGCGGGATTGCCGAATTCGTCCGGGTTGGTTTTTTCGATGGAGAGCAGCAGATCGGTGCCAATTTGCTCCTTGTCGCGATAGAAGTAGGGCACGAAGCGCCCCTTGTCGTCACTGCCCAGCGCCGTCTGGCCAGCGAAGGCGGCATCCTGACCGTCGAAACCGTTGGGCTCGAAGCCGGCGAAGGCGCCATAGAGCTGTGGTTCCAGGTTGAGCTGTGCCTTGAGCAGGTCGGTCGCCTGCTGGCGATCCAGCGGCAGTTTGCCCTGTTGTTGCAGGGCGAGGGCGCTCGCCATCTGCTGGGTATAGGAGAGCCCCTTTTGCAACAGTTGGGTGATGGTGGCCGCTTCGGCGCGGGCGTTGGCGCTGACCTTCTGCCATGCCTCCTGCTGCAGCGCTTCACGGCTGGAGCTGATGGTCAGTTGTTGGGTTTGTTGGCCGGAGTATTGGTTGAGCAGGATCAGGATGACCAGGGCTGCGGTCATGGCGATCCCGGCCATCACTAGAATGCGATTCTGGATAGAACGGAACTGCATCGTCTCTTCCTTGTGCGTGAGAAGTGTGGTGAGCGTTATCTGAGTATCGACCGGAGGAGGCAGCTCTCCAGCATTGTGCATAGCAAATCGGAAACGGGGCTTCTGTTTTGCGATCCTCTTCAAATATCGGGCTACAGATGAAAATGGTGACAGATTTAATCCCCTACTTTAGCCCGCAATGGCGTCATGGTTTTCCCATCCGTGATGGTCGGTGCTAAAATACGACGGTTTTTTCTAACGAATTGGCCCAAGGCCCTCTACACAAGGCTTAAAGATGAAAGTCAAAACCCGTTTTGCTCCCAGCCCGACCGGCTTTTTGCATGTCGGCGGTGCCCGTACCGCACTCTATTCCTGGTTGTTTGCAAAGAACCAGGGCGGTGAGTTCGTGCTGCGTATTGAGGATACCGACCTGGAACGTTCCACTCAGGAGGCGATCGACGCCATCATTGAGGGCATGGAATGGCTGGAGCTGAACTGGGATGAGGGCCCCTACTACCAGACCAAGCGCTTCGATCGCTACAACGGCATCATCGACGAGATGCTGGCCGATGGCCGCGCCTACAAGTGCTACTGCTCCAAGGAGCGTCTGGAAGCGCTACGCGAAGGCCAGATGGCCAACGGCGAGAAGCCCCGTTATGACGGCAAATGCCGCGATCACGCCCACGATCACCCGGCCGATGCGCCGCACGTCATCCGCTTCCGCAACCCGACCGAAGGCTCAGTGGTGTTCGATGACCACGTTCGTGGCCGCATCGAGTTTGCCAACACCGAGCTGGACGATCTGATCATTCGCCGTACCGACGGCGCGCCGACCTACAACTTCTGCGTAGTGGTCGATGACTGGGATATGGAGATCACCCACGTGGTGCGTGGTGAAGACCACATCAACAACACCCCGCGCCAGATCAACATCTACAAGGCGTTGAACGCGCCGGTACCGGAGTTTGCCCACGTCTCCATGATCCTGGGTGACGACGGCGCCAAGCTCTCCAAGCGCCACGGTGCGGTTTCCGTGATGCAGTACCGCGATGACGGCTACCTGCCGGAAGCTCTGCTGAACTATCTGGTGCGTCTGGGTTGGTCCCACGGCGATCAGGAGATCTTCACTCTTGATGAGATGATCAAGCTGTTCAGCCTGGATGCCATCTCCAAGTCCGCTTCAGCCTTCAATACCGACAAGCTGCTGTGGCTGAACAACCACTACATGCGCAGCCTGGATCCGGTCTATGTGGCCAAGCATCTGGCCTGGCACATGGCCGACCAGAAGATCGACACCAGCAAGGGCCCGTCGCTGCCAGAGGTTGTGACCCTGCTGGCCGAGCGCTGCAACACCCTGGTCGAGATGGCCGCCCAGAGCCGCTATCTGTTCGAAGATTTTGAGGCGATCGACGAAGCCGCTGCCAAGAAGCATCTGCGCGGCGTTGCTGCCGAGCCGCTGACACTGGCCAAGGCCAAGCTGGCTGCACTGGATAGCTGGACCACCGAAGCGTTGCACGAGCTGATTGAAGCCACTGCCGCCGAGCTGGGTCAGGGCATGGGCAAGGTCGGCATGCCGCTGCGCGTAGCCGTGACCGGTCTGGGTCAGTCCCCCGGCATCGACGCCGTGATGGCGCTGGTGGGTAAAGAGCGGGTACTGGCTCGTATCGACCGCGCCCTGGCTTACATCGAAGCCCGCATGGCTGCCGAGTAAGCTCTGCCGAGGTGGCAGGTGAGGGGATCACCCTGCTCTGCCACATGCTGAATAGCAAAAATCCGAAACCACTGGTTTCGGATTTTTTTATGGCCAGCGCACAGGTTGATAGCAACGCCGGAATGAAAAAATGCCGGTCAGTTGACTGGCATTTTTTTGGCAGAAGCCGGAGTTAGTGGCTGTCGACCCAGACAAACTTGAGCACGAACAGCAGGGCGACCACCAGCACGCAGGGGTTGATTTCGCGCCAGCGGCCGGTGCCTGCCTTCATCACGCAGTAGGAGATAAAGCCGACAGCGATCCCCTCGGTGATGGAGAAGCTGAACGGCATCATCACTGCGGTCATGAAGGCCGGGACCGCTTCGGTCAGATCTTCCCACTTGACCCGGGTCAGCTCGGAGCACATCAGCACGCCCACATAGATGAGAGCGCCAGCGGCGGCATAGGCCGGTACCATGGCGGCAACCGGGGAGAAGAAGATGGCCAGCAGGAACAGGATACCCGCGATGATGGCGGTCAGACCGGTGCGGCCGCCGACGGCGACGCCGGAGCTGCTCTCGATAAAGGCGGTGACCGAGGAGGTGCCCATGAAAGCGCCGCCGACGGAGCTGACGCTATCGACCATCAGCGCCTGTTTCATGCGCGGGAAGTGGCCGCGATCATCGGCCAGCTTGGCGCGGTTGGTGACGCCAATCAGGGTGCCGGAGGAGTCGAACAGGTTGACCAGCATAAAAGAGAAGATGATCCCGGCGAGACTGATGTCGAGCGAACCCATCAGATCTAGCTGACCGAATACCGGTGCGATGCTGGGGGGCATGGAGACAAAGCCCTTGAAGGTGACATCACCAAACAGCCAGCCGAGGGTGGTGGTGACCACAATGGCGATCAGCACGGCGGAGTGAACGCCACGGGCAGAGAAGATGCAGATCAGGAAGAAACCGAGCAGACCCAGCAGGCAGGGCAGGGAGGTGAGGTTGCCCACGGTCACCATAGTCGCGGGGCTCGCGACCACGATACCGGCGTTGTGCAGGCCGAGCAGGGCGATCAGCAGACCGATACCGGCGGTGATGCCGACTCGCAGGGTGAGCGGGATGTTGCCGATCAACCAGTAGCGCACCCGGAGCAGGGTGAGGATCAACAGACCCATGGCGCCCCAGAAGATGGTGCCCATGCCCACTTGCCAGGAGTAGCCCATACCCGCGACCACCACGAAGGCGAAGAAGGCGTTGAGGCCCATGGCGGGGGCCAGGGCGATCGGCAGGTTGGCCAACAGACCCATCAGGATGCTGCCGATACCGGCGATCAGGCAGGTGGTGACGAACACGGCCTGGGTGTCCATGCCAGCCGCAGAGAGGATCTGCGGGTTGACGAACACGATGTAGACCATGGTCAGGAAGGTGGTGATGCCAGCGATCACTTCGGTGCGGGCGGTAGTGCCATGGCCTTGCAGGGCAAACAGACGCTCAAGCAATCCTTGCCCGGCGGCCTGATTGGCCGCTTGGTGTTGTTGATTCATGTTGGATTCCAATAGGTGACGTGAAATAAGCAGCAGGGGAACGGGCTATCCCATCCATGCGGGGTAAATTGCCCTGTTTCTGGCGGTTAAGTAACCAGACTCGTCCTGATACCGTGACAGCGCGCACATTTTTACACAGGCGGCGCCGTTTACAAACCCTGGATCTGCGAAGCAGATCAATGAATAGAGCAAAAATTCAAACGTTTGCTTTTTGAGCATAAAAAAAGGTTCTCAGCAGAGAACCTTTTATCGGAAAAGGGGGCTTAAAGGGTCTTGAAGTAGCGCTCGACCAGTTGGGCCAGCACGGAGTCGAGCCGGTCTTGAACCTCACCGAGTTCGCGGCCGAAGCGGCGCAGAAAGAGACTGGCCTGCTCTTCGGTCAGCTTGCGCCCCTCGATAAAGAACTCTTGCTCCGGCAGCTGCTTGTCGTAGCGGGGGATCAGCACCCAGCTCACGAGATCAGGGTAGATAGCGGCGAAGATCTTGGCGGCAGCGGCACAGAAGGTCTCTATGTGCGCCTTGCCATCCGGTCCGAGGCAACCCGGTTCAACCCGGATCTGGATGGTGAGTTTTTTCTCTATGGGGGTCGTCATCGTGCTACATCCATGCAAAGGCATCTGTCTTGGATTGTAAGCTAAAAGGAAATAGAAAGGGGAGCCGAAGCTCCCCTCAACACGCAGTCAGCCTTATTTGGTGATGCGCTTGTCGTAATTGGAACGGTGCGGCTGGATTGCCACTCGCGCCGCACAGCCAAGTTACTTGGTGATGCGCTTGTATTTGGCGCGATGGGGCTGGATCGCCTCGGCGCCGTAGGTTTTCTTCTTCCACTCTTCGTATTCGGTAAAGTTACCTTCGAAGAACTCGATCTTGCCCTCGTCCTGATAATCCAGGATGTGGGTGGCGATACGGTCGAGGAACCAGCGGTCGTGGGAGATGACCATGGCACAACCCGGGAACTCCAGCAGGGCGTTCTCGAGGGCGCGCAGGGTTTCGATGTCCAGATCGTTGGTCGGTTCATCCAGCAGCAGCACGTTGCCGCCGGTCTGCAGCAGCTTGGCCAGGTGCAGACGACCGCGTTCACCACCGGAGAGTTCGCCAACCCGCTTCTGCTGGTCGGAACCCTTGAAGTTGAAGCGGCCGATATAGGCGCGGCTCGGGAACTCGTAGTTGCCGATGCGCAGGATATCCTGACCGTCAGCGACCTCTTCGAATACCGTCTTCTTGTCATCCATGCTGTCGCGGAACTGATCGACAGAGGCCAGCACTACTGTGTCACCCAGGGTGATGGCGCCGGAATCCGGCTGCTCCTGACCCGACATCATGCGGAACAGGGTCGACTTACCGGCACCGTTCGGGCCGATGATGCCGACGATGGCCCCCTTCGGAATGGCAAACGACAGATCGTCGATCAGCACCCGATCACCGTAGGATTTGCGCAGGTTGGCCACTTCCACCACCTTGTCGCCGAGGCGCGGTCCGGGCGGAATGAACAGCTCGTTGGTCTCGTTGCGCTTCTGGTAGTCGTTGGTGTTGAGCTCTTCGAAACGAGCCATACGGGCCTTGGACTTGGCCTGACGTCCTTTCGGGTTTTGACGAACCCACTCCAGCTCTTTCTCGATGGACTTGCGACGGGCCGCTTCGGAGCTGGCTTCCTGAGCCAGACGGGCGTCCTTCTGCTCCAGCCAGGAGGAGTAGTTGCCTTCCCACGGGATACCTTCGCCGCGGTCCAGCTCGAGGATCCAGCCCGCCACGTTGTCGAGGAAGTAACGGTCGTGGGTGATCGCCACCACAGTGCCTTCGTAGTCGTGCAGGAAGCGCTCCAGCCAGGCCACGGATTCCGCATCCAGGTGGTTGGTTGGTTCGTCCAGCAGCAGCATGTCCGGCTTTTCCAGCAGCAGACGGCACAGTGCCACACGGCGACGCTCACCACCGGAGAGGTGTTTGATCTGGGCATCCCAGGCTGGCAGGCGCAGGGCATCGGCCGCACGCTCCAGCTGGTTTTCCATGTTGTGGCCACCCTGAGCCTGGATGATGGCTTCCAGCTCGCCCTGTTCGCGGGCCAGCTTGTCAAAGTCGGCATCCGGGTCGGCGTAGGCCGCATAGACCTCGTCGAGACGGGCCATGGCGCGCTTCACCTCGCCAACGGCCTCTTCGACCGCTTCGCGCACGGTCTGCTCCGGATCCAGCTTCGGCTCCTGGGGCAGGTAGCCGATCTTGATGCCGGGTTGCGGGCGGGCTTCCCCTTCAATATCGGTATCGATGCCCGCCATGATGCGCAGCAGGGTGGATTTACCGGCGCCGTTCAGACCCAGCACGCCGATCTTGGCGCCCGGGAAGAAGCTCAAGGAGATGTTCTTGAGGATATGACGCTTGGGCGGCACGACCTTGCCGACCCTGTTCATGGTGTAAATAAATTGAGCCATTGGCTAATTCTCTTCCTTTTCAGCAGGTTAATGTCTTGGCACTAACAGACTGATGTCGTGGTGGGGCCAGGTCGACACAGGTCAACCGGGTTCCAAAAAACCCGTCGATTGTAAACCAATGGGCAAGGGTGGGCAAAGGTGGCGCCCGGTTGACGCCCCCCTTTGCCGATGCGGTCACGTCTTGCTGCATCAGCCGTGTAATTTGGGCATGATGTGGGCTGCCGTTTTGTGCCGGAGCCCTCATGATCTCATCGCCTCAAGTTCCCTCACTGGCCGCCTTTCTGTGCACAATGGGGTTGGATACCGCCTTGAGCGAAGCCCTCTGCCAGCGCTTGCCCCGGCTGACGTTGCGCGCCGGTCAGGCGCTGCTGGCGCAGGGGGCGATGCAGGAGGTCGCCTTCTATATCGAAGCGGGCATCGCCCGTGCCTGCCACTACACCCGGGACGGGCAGGAGCGCTGTAAGGAGTTCTACTTCGAAGGGGAGCTCTGCCTGCTCTATGACAGCTGGCTCACGGGGTCGCCCGCCCGCTACCAGCTGGAGGCGCTGACGGAACTGCAGGTGGTGAGGGTGCCGCTCGCCCTGCTGGATGAGCCCGCCTGGCGGCCGGTCTGCATGGCACTGTTGCGCCAGCAGCTCGGCTACAAGGAGCGCAAGGAGGCGTTTTTGCTGCTGCACTCTCCCGAAGCGCGTTATCGGGAGCTCTGCCATACCTTCCCTCACTGGCCTGCGCGGCTCACTCAGGTGCAGCTTGCCAACTACATCGGTATCAGCCCGGTCACCCTGTCGCGGATCCGCCGCCGCATTAACACAGGTTAATGCCACCTGCTGGTTGCCACTTCATGCTGCGCCATTCAAATGATGGACGAGGGGTGGATGATGTCGCTGTTTCTGTGGTCGCAACTGGTGGTGAGCCTGGCCTGTCTGGCCCTCTCCTGTGCGCTCAATGCCGGTCACTTTGCCCTGCTCGGGCAGTGGTCGGCCGCCAGCCTGTTGCTGCTAGCCAGCGTGCGCTTTCTGGTCAGTATCTGGCTGGTTCACCGCATCTTGATGTGGTTTTTCATGGGGTTGGCCTGTGCGGCGGCGCTGGCGACCTATCAGGGCCTGCTCTCATGGATTGGGCTGCTGGCGAGCCTGTTGCAAACCCGAGCTGCGTTTTGCCCTGACGATCGCCAGCTGCGGCGCTGGATGCTGCTCGGCACCCTCTGCTGGCTGGGCAACAACCTGCTGGTGGGCTCACCGGTGGCGGCGCTGATGGAGGGGCTGTTTCTGGTCAGCAATCTGGTGGGGTATTACCGTCACTACGGGCGCAAGGTGGCGGTCTACTGATGATTGTTGCTGACCGACTTGAGAGGCATATGGAGGATGGCAGTCTGGTTGGGGCTGGAGGGTGACAAGACAGAGAGGCCGCCATTGCGGCGGCCTCTCTGACACTATCAAGCCTTGTTAAAGCTGTTGATCAGGGCTTTGGTGTAGTCGATGACAAATTGCTGGCAGTGGATAGCTGTTTTCGGATCGAACTCCTCACCATGGAGGTCGGTGTTGGAGAGCACCCGGATCCCGACAAAGGGCACCTTGTAGGCTTCGGCCACCAGGGCGGCGGAGGAGGTTTCCATCTCTTCGGCCGCCGTGTTGTAAGTCTGGTGGAGCCAGTTAATGCGGGCGACCTGACGGTTCCACTCGTCGGCAGTGCCTATGATGCCTGCCACCACGCGACCATGCTGATAACGGTCGGCCAT
Source organism: Aeromonas allosaccharophila (assembly GCF_000819685.1). GTDB lineage: Bacteria > Pseudomonadota > Gammaproteobacteria > Enterobacterales > Aeromonadaceae > Aeromonas > Aeromonas allosaccharophila. Next base: position 89,729 of record NZ_CDBR01000034.1, read on the forward strand.
GCCAAGGGCGCGACCAACCAGCTCGGGGTCACCGGCAAACGAGGAGTGTTCCACCAGCTTGCCGTTTTCCCGCAGACGCATGGTCACCTCGAAGTTGTGCCATTTGCGCGGATCAATGCCCTGATCTGCCGGAGTAAAGTCACTGCGATAAGCGCCCATGTTGAAGCTCTTGGTGGCGATCACGATATCACCGCGATGAAGCGCCGGATCATGGCCGCCCGAGGTGCCCTGGTTGATGATGAGACGCGGCTTGAAGCGCTCGATGGCCAGGGTGGTGGCGGCTGCTGCATTGGCCAGACCCACCTCGGTACGGGAGATAACCACTGGATAGCCCGCCAGCGTGCCCTGCCAGAATGTCCATGCGCCGATAGTCAGCGCCTGCTTCTCTTGCAGGGCGGCGACCAGGGTATCGACCTCAACGCCCATCGCCCCCTGGATCAGGATGGGAGCGGACGCGGGGTTGGATGCGTGGGTGAAGGGGGCGCAAAACAGTGCGATCAGACACATCAACCGTTTAAAGAAATTCATGTTTTACCTGTCAGGACTGCGGGAAAGCGCCGGATTCTACCTGCGAGCAAACGATTGCGCAATTTATTGATCGTTTTATAAGTAGAGCGGTTTATCTGGAGCCCGCTCTGGTGATAGGGATCAGGGTTGTTTATGTCCTGCGAAGTAGTGCACCCGTTTCACATACTCCTGCGTCTCGTCATAGGGGGGGATCCCGCCATAGCGCTCCACCGCTTTTTCCCCGGCATTGTAGGCTGCCGAGATCAGTACCCAGTCGCCATCGAAGCGGCGATCCAGCCACTTGAGATAGGTGACGCCGCCCTTGATGTTCTGGGCCGGATCGAATGGACGGGTCACCCCGAACCGCAGTTGGGTCTCGGGGATCAACTGCATCAGCCCCTGGGCATTCTTCGGTGAAACGGCGCGGCTGTTGAGATTGGATTCGGCGATGGCAATCGCCAGCACCAGCCGGGCATCCACCTTATGGTGTTTGGCTGCGTGGCGCAGCATGGTGACCAGTTTTTGCTTGGCGGGTGGCTGGCGCGCAACCCAGGAGTCGACATTGAAGGGGGTGGAGGGGAGTTGCGCCAGATAGCCGCCCTGACCACCACGGATCCCGATGCCGCACTGATCACCCATGGGGGCATTGCCGATGCGGGCGTTGTAGTAACGGGCGGCCTGCTGGTTGCCAAGGCGCATCGCCATGGCGAGATAGCTGTTGGCCAGCTTGGCGCTGCGCACCGAGGCGGGACCGGTGGCGAGCAGGCGGCCGATCCGGAAGTATCCTTCGGGGTTGCCGGTGCTGGCCGCGACACAGTAGAGGGCGATGGCCTTGTGCAGATTGCCGTGTTGCTGGGCTGCCTGGCCCTGCTTAATCGCCGTCAGCGCCCTGGGAGCTTGCCTGAAATCCCTGCCCTGTGCCATCGCCCACGGCATTCCTGCCAGTAACAACGACAAAAAAAGCAGCAAAAACAGTCCGTTTTCGCTGATGTTCCTCATGGGTTATCTCCTACTTGAGTACAGAAGATATAGAGGAACATGGCTGCTATCGCCACGAATCCAGTGGATCCTGTTGTTATAGCCGGTTGGTTTCAGAGAGCAAAACGGTATGGAACCAATGGCGATCGAGCCGTTTATCTAGGCTTTTCGGTCGCTTAGAAGTCGTGGTGATACTCCTGCGCATCGGTGTTGGCATCGGGGAGGTCACGGTAGAATTGGCCAATTTCGCTGGCAACCCAGAGTGAAAGCAGGGCCAGCAGGCTGAGCAGGGGAAGCAGAGCGTGGCTCTGTTGCAGAGCATAGGCCGCGATGGCGGCGCCGCTCAAAAGCAGGGTTCGGATCATGGGTGGCTCCTTGTCGTCATGGGGGTGTTGCGTGGCCACGGACAGAGCGCCTGGGGTCGGGAGTTGTTCCCGGGTGGCACAGAGCGCCTGGGGTCGGGAGTTGTTCCCGGGGGGCACAGAGCGCGCTGAGTATATCGCGCTGCGCCGTTGCCAATCCGTGGTGTTATCACACTTTTCATCGTTATCTCCGTCCTCTGGGCAGGCTGTTGCCGCTGGCGATTGAACATCCGGTGCCGTCTTTCGACGCCCCTCACTGCATTCGTTCGCCCCACAAGCCCATGCCGCCAGTGCTTTCAGCCATCCTAAAACCCATGGCAAACCAGTGATACCGGATTAACTCATCAATGACCGAGGGGCTGCCTGGTATCGTCAGGGAGCGGGCCGGTAGTAGTCGAGATACCAGCGGACAAACTCGGTGATCCCCTGCTTGAGGGGCGTGGCGGGCCGCAGGCCGGTGAGGGTGTGCAGCGGCTCGCTGTCGGCCCAGGTGGCGTGCATGTCGCCCGCCTGCATCGGCAGCATCCGCTTGATGGCGGGCTTGTCCAGCGCCTGTTCCAGCTCCTCGATAAAATCGAGCAGTCGTACCGGCTGGCTGTTGCCGATATTGAGGATGCGGTAGGGGGCAGCGCTTTCGGCCGCGCTCTGCTCGCTGGCATGCCAGTCAGGATTGGGTCGGGGCGGCTGATCGGCCACGGCGAGGATCCCCGCGACGATGTCGTCGATAAAGGTGAAGTCGCGGCTGAGATCGCCGTGGTTGTACACATCGATGGGCTCCCCCGCCAGGATGGCGCGGGTGAACTTGATGATGGCCATATCGGGGCGACCCCAGGGGCCGTAGACGGTAAAAAAGCGCAGCCCTGTGGTGGGCAAGCCATAGAGCGCCGAGTAGGCGTGGGCCATCAGCTCGCCGCTCTTCTTGGTGGCGGCGTAGAGGGAGACGGGGTGATCCACCTGCTGCGCGGTGGAGTAGGGCATCTGATCCCCCATGCCATAGACCGAACTGGAGGAGGCGTAGATGAGGTGCTGGATCCCGTGGTGACGGCAGCCTTCCAGCACCGTCAGCATGCCGGTGAGGTTGCTGTCGGCGTAGGCAAACGGGTTCTCCAGCGAGTAGCGTACCCCCGCCTGCGCCCCCAGATGGATCACCCGCTCGAAACGGTGGCTGGCAAACAGGGTCGCCATGGCTTCGCGATCCGCCAGATCCAGCCGCTCGAAGTGAAAACGGGGGAGGGCTTTGAGCCGGGCCAGCCGCGCCTCTTTGAGGCTCACCTCGTAGTAGTCGTTGAGGTTGTCGATCCCCACCACCCGATGACCGGCGGCGCACAGCTGGCTGGCCACATGAAAACCGATAAAACCGGCAACGCCGGTGACCAGATAGATCATGGTTGGGGCTCCGGGTTGCAATCCGCGTTGGCTGGCTGCTTTTTGGCGGGTAGATGTGGCCGCCCGATGGCGTGATAGTCAAAGCCGAGCTCGCTGAGCTGGCGCGGATCATAGAGGTTGCGGCCATCGATGATGACGTGCTGGTTGAGCAGTGCTTTCATCTGCTGGAGATCGGGGGCGCGAAACGCCTGCCACTCGGTGCAGATCAGCAGGGCATCGGCCCCTTCCAGTGCCGTCTCCTGAGTCGGGCAGAGCTGCAGATCCGGCCGCTGGCCGTAGAGCTGGCGGGCACGCTCCATCGCCTTGGGATCAAAGGCCTGTACCCGGCCACCGGCAGCCCAGATGGCGGCCAGCAGCGGGCGGCTCGGCGCATCGCGCATGTCGTCGGTACCGGGTTTGAACGCCAGCCCCCACAAGGCGAAGGTACGGCCGCGCAGATCCGGCCCGAAGCGGGTCAGCAGGGTTTGCGCCATCTTCTGTTGCTGGCGCTGATTGACCTGCTCGACCGCGGCGAGCAGCGGGGTGTCGTAGCCGACGCGGCGGGCGGTGTGCAGCAGGGACTGGATATCCTTGGGGAAGCAGGAGCCGCCATAGCCGCAGCCCGGGTAGAGGAAGTGGTAACCGATGCGGGGATCTGCCCCCATCCCCTGACGCACCGCCTCGATATCGGCCCCCAGCTCTTCGGCGAGCGCTGCCATCTCGTTCATGAAGGAGATGCGGGTAGCCAGCATGGCGTTGGCGGCGTACTTGGTGAGCTCGGCACTGCGCAGATCCATCACTACGATCCGATCGTGGTTGCGGTTGAAGGGGGCGTAGAGGACGCGCAACTGCTCCAGCACCGCCTCGCTGTCACAGCCGATGATGATGCGATCCGGCCGCATGCAGTCGTTGACTGCTGCCCCCTCCTTGAGAAACTCGGGGTTGGCCGCCACGTCGCACTCGAGGGCTACGCCACGCTCAAGTAGCTGCGCCTGAATGTGCTGCCGCACCTGCTGCGCCGTGCCGACCGGCACAGTGCTCTTGGTCACCACCAGCTTGGGGCGGCTCATCAGCCTGCCTATGGTATCGGCCACCGCCAGCACATGTTGCAGATCGGCAGAGCCATCCTCATCTGCGGGTGTGCCTACTGCGATCAGCAGCAGGTCGGCGTGCTCGACTCCGACGGCGGGGTCGGCAGAAAAGTGCAGACGACCACTGGCCAGATGGCTCTCGACCAGCGGGGCCAGCCCCGGCTCGTAGAAGGGGATCAGGCCCTGCCGAAGCGCGGCGATCCGCGCCTCATCCACATCGATGCAGCAGATCTGATGGCCCACCTCGGCCAGAACGGCGGCCTGGACCAGTCCGACATAGCCTGTGCCAAAAATGGTGACCTTCATGAAAAGTGCCTCGTGCTGTGAATGGGGGGATGGCGCGGTTAAACCGCGGCATGCTGCATCTTGGTGCAGCGAGTGTCAATGCCAGATGACAGGCACCAGAATGGGGCGTTCAGCCTGACTGTTGTGATCCTTTTCACAAAAAATAGACTGGACCCCATAACGAAGCCCTGTGGACAGGGCTCGCAGCCCGCCCGCAACGGCAGGCGACAGACACTCTCTCTTTACTTCGCTTGGATACAGGTTATGGACAACACCTCGATTCGCACTGCCCATCCTATTTATGAGGATGTGCTGGCCCTGCTGACGGCGGCCGGCTTTGTTTCCCTCGGCATCTTTCTGTTTCATCAGGTTGGCCTGCTCACTGGCGGCACCGCCGGGCTGGCGCTGCTGCTGCAAAAGGTGACCGGCATCAGCTTCGGCCTGCTGTTTTTCGGCATCAACCTGCCCTTCTATGCGCTGGCATGGCTGCGGATGGGACCACGTTTTACCTTCAACACCTTTGTCTCGGTGGCGGCGGTCTCCTACATGACCGATCACCTCAACGGCGTGCTGCAGATCGGCAAGATAGAGCCGCTCTATGCGGCGCTGATCGGCGGCACCCTGATTGGTATGGGGCTGCTCATCATGTTTCGCCACAAGTCGAGTCTGGGGGGCTTCAACATACTGGCGCTCTTTATTCAGGATCGCTTTGGCATCCGGGCGGGCAAGCTACAGATGGGGCTCGATTGCGCCATTGTCGTCGCCTCGTTTTTCGTGGTGCAGCCCTGGATTCTGGCGCTCTCCATCGTGGCGGCGGTTATCTGTAATCTGGTGTTGACACTTAACCACAAGCCGGGCCGCTACCAGATTGCCTGACGGGCGGCAGCCGTGGCTCGATAAGACAAGAGTGACCCGATAGCACGAGGCGGCCTGATGGCCGCCTCGTCTGTTTCTACCCTGATGCTTGAACGTCGCCCCTAGCTCGCCTGCTCCAGCCTGTTGCCGCCGCTCATGTTGCCACTGATGGAGTTGCCACTGATGGTGCTGCCGCTGATGGCGTGACCACCAACGGAGAGCGGGGTGTGGCAGGCCACCTGATGATGGGCCTCATCACACGCCTCAAGTCTTGGCGCCTTGCTCTTGCACAGCTCGGTCGCATGGGGGCAGCGCTGGTGGAAGTGGCAGCCGCTTGGCGGCGAGATGGGGGAGGGCACATCGCCGATCAGCAGAATGCGCTGGCTGCGCCTGCGCGGATCCGGCACCGGAATGGCGGAGATCAGCGCCTGGGTATAGGGATGACGGGGCGCCAGATAGAGCGACTGGGCATCCGCCAGTTCGACGATCCGTCCCAGATACATCACCGCAATCCGATCCGAGATGTGTTTGACCACCGACAGATCGTGGGCGATGAAGATGATGGAGAGGTTCATCTCCCGCTGCAGGCTGAGCAGCAGGTTGACGATCTGCGACTGCACCGAGACATCGAGGGCCGAGACCGCCTCGTCGCATACCAGCAGCTTGGGTTTGAGGGCGATGGCGCGGGCGATGCCGATCCGCTGGCGCTGACCGCCAGAAAACTCGTGGGGGTAGCGATCCACCGCACTACCCGGCAGGCCCACTTTTGCCAGCAGCTCCTGCACCCAGCCGCGCCGCTGCTCAGTGTTGCCTTTACCGTGGATGATAAAAGGCTCCTCCAGGATCTGGCCCACTGTGTGGCGGCTGTTGAGGGATTCTGCAGGATCCTGAAACACCATCTGCATCTCTTGGCGCAGGGATCGCATCTCCTTCGGGCTGAGGGCGGTGATGTCGCGCCCCTCGAAGGTGATGGTGCCCGCGGTCGGCTCGAACAGCTTGAGCAGGCTGCGTCCGAGGGTGGACTTGCCGCAGCCCGACTCACCCACCAGCCCCAGCGTCTCCCCCTGTTTCAGGTCGAAGCTGATGCCATCCACCGCGTGAACCGTATATTGCTTGCGCAGGAACCCGCCTCCCAGCCGGAAGTGCTGTTTCAGGTCCCTGACCGATAACAGAGTGCTCATACGGTCAACTCCTTCCAGTAGTGACAGGCGACATGGTGGCTCGGATTGAGTTGCTCCACCGCCGGAATAGCGCTGATACAGAGATCGGTCGCGTGGGGGCAGCGGTTGGAGAAGCGACAGCCTGCGGGCATCTCGTGCAGGGCCGGCACCTGTCCCTTGATGGTCTTGAGCAGGCTCTTGGGCTCATCCTCAAGGCGCGGGATCGAGCTCATCAAGCCGTGGGTATAGGGGTGACGGGGGTGGTCAAACAGCTCGAACACGTCGGCCTGCTCTACCGCCCGCCCGGCATACATCACCACCACTTCGTCACACAGCTCCGCCACCACCCCCAGATCGTGGGTAATAAAGATGATGGCCATCCCGGTCTGGGCCTGCAGCTCTTTCATCAGTTCGAGGATCTGGGCTTGAATGGTGACATCCAGCGCCGTGGTCGGTTCGTCACAAATCAGCAGATCTGGCTCGCAGGAGAGGGCCATGGCGATCATCACCCGCTGGCGCATACCGCCGGAGAGGTTGTGGGGATAGACCGCAAAGCGCTGGGCCGGTTCCGGGATCCCCACCTTCTGCAGCATGGCGATGGCCGCGGCTTTGCGCTGGGCCTTGTCATACTCGGGTCGATGGAGGCGAAACACCTCCATCAGCTGCTCCCCCACCGTCTGCACCGGGTTGAGGGCCGTCATCGGCTCCTGAAAGATCATCGAGATGCGGTTGCCGCGCACCTTGTACATCTGATCCGGCGCAAGGGACAGTAGCTCTTCCCCCTGAAAGCGGATGGAACCGGCTACCACCTGACCGTGGGGTTTGGGCAAGAGCCCCATGATGGCGAGTGAAGTGACACTCTTGCCACAGCCGGACTCGCCGACGATCCCCAGCGTCTGACCCGGGGCCACCTTGAAGCTGACCCCGTCGAGCACCTTGATCTTGCCGTCATCGACGGCGAACTCCACCTCGAGATCGCTTACCTCAAGGATGGGGGCCTGGTGCTGGCCGTTATCAGCGGCGAACTCCACCCCGTTATCCGGTACGTCAAGAATGGGGGCCTGGGTGTTGGGCATAACAGCTGCTCCCTTCGCAATGGCCTGAATATCAATGACGTGCATAGGTCTTGTCGAGCAGGTTGATGGGCGCCAGCGCCGCCCCTGCCTCCTTGGCGTTGCGGGTCTCTTCCTTCACCTTGGGATCGAGCCAGAGCAGACCGCCACTGCTGTGAGGATAACCGTCCATTGGCCAGTAGAGCAGATCCGGCGTGTTCTTGGTGGCAGGTACGTCCGGCAGCATCACATAACGCCAGCTGCTGGCCCGCACATAGTTGAGCTGCACGCCGGGCACGAAGATGGCGAGATCATAGATACGCTGCTGGATCTGTTGGGAGATCTTGGCCCGTTTTGTCATGTCGAATTCGACGTTGTAGGCATCGATCAGCGCGTCCAGCTCCTTGTCTGCCACGTTGAACAGGTTGTTGGTCTGCGGCTTGTTGGCGTTGGCGGAGTGGAAAAACTCCCAATATTGCGGATAGAGACCGCCGCCGCCCCAGCCGAGCCAGGCTGCTTCGTGTTTTTTCTCCAGCATTACCTTGAAGCCGGTGGCGCCATCCACCAGATTGAGCTCCAAGTCCAGACCCGCCTTCTTGGCCTCTTCTTTCAGCACGGTCAGTCGCTTGGAGTGCTCCTGACTGGTGTAGGTGAGCGCCAGGGTCAGCCGCTCCCCCTTCTCATTTTGCAGGATGCCGTCCGGCCCAGGCTTGTTGTAGCCGCCCTTGGCAAAGTATTCGCGCGCCTTGCCTATGTCATAGGCCCGCTCCGGCAGCTTGATGTCGGTGAACTCGCCAAAGCCCGAGTCGAAGGTGGTGGCTCTGTCGTAGTCGCCGCGCAGCACGGTCTCGATCATCTTGTCGATATTGAAGGCGTGCTGGATGCCGAGGCGCACGTTCACGTCTGCCAGTTTGGGGTTGGCCACATTGAGGTGAACCCCCTGACCGCCCTGTTTGGTGTCGGTCATGGCCATTACCTTCTGCACGTACCCCTTCTTGTACTCCGGGGTGACCGCTTTTTCATGCCACCAGTTGGGCAGGATCATCTCGAAGGTATCGATCTCCCCCTTCAGGAAGTGGCGGAAGGCGATGTTGTGGTCGCGGATCACCTGCACCTTGATGGTGTCGATGTTGAATCTGTGCTGGTTGTAGCGATCACTCTTTGCCCACCAATCCTTCTGTTTGCTGAAGGTGACCGACTTGCCCTTCTTGACGTCGCTGATCACGTAGGGACCTGTGGTGGGCACCACGGCCCAGTTGTACTGCTTCACCCAGTTGGGGGTCAGCTTGTAGTAGTGCTTGGGCTGGGGCCACAGCTCTGTGGTGTTGAGCAGATCCAGCTTGGCCTTGCGGTTGCCCGCTTTGACCAGAATGGTGTGATCATCGATCTTCTCTACCGCTACCACTTCAGTGGTGTAGTAGTTGTTGAACCAGGGCCCCTTGATGTGTTTGGAGCGCATCATCTCGTAGCCGAAGGTGTAGTCGTCGGCATTGACCGGCTTGCCATCCGACCATTTGGCTCGCGGATCCAGCTTGAAGTAGACGGTCTGGCTGTCTGGCGCGATGGCCCAATGGGTCGCGAGCGACGGAATGGGGTTGCCGGTATTGGGGTGGAAGCTGATGAGCCGCAACTGGTTATCGAGAATAAAGGAACGAAACGAACCGTTGGAGTCAGGCCCCACGGTGCGGAACGTCAGCGGAAAGCTGTCGACAAACATATTGAGGCTGCCACCCGGTAGCGCCTTGGGAGAGGCGAATACCGGATCCGTGTCGTTGGTCTCCCATTTGAGATCCGCGGGCAGGCTGGCCGCCCAGACCCAGGATCCGTTCACCAGCACAAAGAGAGCACCTATCCATTTGATTTTATTTTTCATGTTTGACTTCCAGGTCTGGCCCCTGCACTGGGGGTCTTGATTGATAACGGGATTATCCCTTGCTCCCGGGGCCGCCGATGGCGGCGGCCCGTCCTTCATTTATCACTGTTCGTTACCCGGCGCCTGCCGATGCGCGCTGGTACCGGCTGGCTTATTGGTAACGGGTAAATTTGCGCGGGTCGAACGCCTCGCGGATCGCCTCGCCGATAAAAGAGACCATGATCAGCACCAGACTCACCGCCGCCACCACCGAGCTGACGATCCAGATGGCATCCAGATTGTTGATGCCTTGGGAGAGCAGCTCCCCCCAGCTCGGGGTCGGCGGAGCCAGCCCGAAGCCCAGATAGTCGAGCGCCGTCAGGGTGGAGATATTGCCCACCACGGCGAATGGCGCCAGGGTGACGATCATCATCAGGGTGTTGGGCAGGATGTGGTTGAAGATGATCCGACCGGTGGTGGCTCCTTGCGCCCGCGCCGCCATCACATAGTCACGCGCCCGCTCCTTGTAGGTGAGGGTGCGCATATACCAGGTGATCCCCATCCAGCCGAACAGCACGTTGATGCCGACAAACAGGCCGAAGTTGGGCTTGGCCAGCGACACCAGGATCATGATGACGTAGAGAAACGGCACCTGGGACCAGATCTCGATAAAGCGTTGCAGGATGAGGTCAAAGCGGCCGCCGAGAAAACCCATCAGGCAGCCGATAGTGACCCCGATGGCATAACTGGCCGCCAGTGCGATAAAGGCAAAGCCGATGGCAATGCGAAAGCCGTAGACCAGCCGCGCCAGCACGTCGCGGCCGCTGGTGTCGGTGCCGAGGAAGTGGCGCTCAGCCACGTTGGGGGCGTAAGGCGGGTAGGCATCCTCTTTGAAATCCTGCTCGTAGGGATTCCAGGGGACTGGCGGCAGCAGCACCCAGTCGCCCTGGCCCTCTGCGGCAAACTTGGCCTTGAGCTGGCGGTAGTTGGTTTCGTACTCGTAATCGAGCCCGAACTGCTGACCGGGGATCACATCGCCATAGGTGGGGAAATGCAGCTGGCCCTGATAGCTCACCATCAGCGCCCGGCTGTTGACCAGCAGCTCCGCCAGCAGGGAGAGCAGCACCAGGGTGGTGAAGATGATGAAAGAGTAGTAACCGCGCTTGATCGACTTGAAGCGCTTGAGTTTTTTCAAGGTAACCGGATTGAGCTTCATGGTCAGTCTCCAAACCGCATGCGGGGGTCAACAGGAGGTGCAACGCAGATATCGGAGACGATAGAACGTGATGTCAGCATCGGCATAGCAAGAGGGATCTGGTTCATGGTCACTCTCCAAACCGTACGCGGGGATCAACAAGAGCCACGCAGATATCGGAGACGATAGGACGTGATATCAGCATCGGCATGGCAAGAGAGTTCTGGTTCATGTTCACTCTCCAAACCGTACGCGGGGATCAACAAGGGCCACGCAGATATCGGAGACGATATTGCCGATCAGCATCAGCATGGAGGTGATGGCCAGAATGCCCATGACGGTGGGGTAATCCCGCTCGACGATCGCCTCGTAACCGAGCAGGCCGATACCGTCGATGTTGAAGATGGTCTCGATGAGGAAGGAGCCGCCAAAGAAGACGGTGAGCACAGACCCCAGGTGACTGGCGATGGGGATCAGGCTGTTGCGCATGGCATGGTCGGTGACCGCCTTGCGAAACGGCAACCCCTTGGCCACGGCGGTACGCACATAATCCGCCGACAGATTCTCCATCAGGCTGTTTTTCATGGTCATGGTCAGGATGGCGAAATCCCCGATGGCGTAGGCGATGAGCGGCAGCAGGGCATGGGCAAAGACGGTGCGGATCTGATCCCAGCTGCTCTCCATGTACTCAAAGTCATCCCCCGGAAAACCGCCCATGGGCAGCCACTCCAGATGGAAGGCGAAGACGGTGATGAGGAAGATCCCTACCACGTAGGCGGGCAGGGCATAGGCCATGTAGATAAGCATGGAGCTTAACGAGTCGAAGCGGCTGTTGTGCCTGAGCGCCTTGGCCACCCCGAGCGGGATGGAGACCGCATAGCTCAGCAGAAAGGTCGCCAGTCCGAAAAAGGCGGTGACGGGCAGCCGATCCTTGATGAGGTCCCACACCGGCTCGTAATAGCGGGTCGATTCGCCCAGATCCAGCACCGCCAGCTTCTGCAGCCACTCCCAATAGGCGACCAGCATCGGCTTGTCGAGGCCATAGAAGGCCTTGAGCTCCTCGATCTGTTCATCGGAGAGGGCCTGCGCCCCCTTGCTGCCGCTGGAGCGGCCAGATTCATTCTGGGAAACCTGGGCTTGCAGCAGCATGCGTTCGACCGGACCGCCCGGCACGAAACGGGTGATGGTGAAGACGAGCAGGGTGATACCGAGAAACGTCGGGATGATCAAAAGCATCCGGCGTAGGAAATACGACAGCATGGTGGAACCTCGTCCTTGTTGTTCTTTTTTGCGGCCAGTCAAATCCGGTGACGGGCCTGTCCTTCCTGGCATTACGCGCTGGATTGGTTGCCAAACAGCAGACAATCCGCTTGGCCACTGTAAAAGCTCTGCAACAAAAATCAAGTACAAGGAAATGGAAAACTGGGACAAATGACCCGCTGAGACCAAAAGCGCCGAAAAATGATGTTTTTTATCTGAAAAGTGAAAATCAAAACAAAACGCTACTGCTCAACATTATTTTAAAAAATATAAACGGCTGTTTGTTTAAGTTTTAAATGTCTTTAAGTTGTTGATTATTAATGTTTTTGTTTGGGCTGCAAAATTAAAGGAAAACGATATCATCTCGACAATTTTATCTGTTACCCCCATGAGAACGGTCAGGTTCAATCCTCATGAAGTTAGTGTTTTATTCTTATTAAGGCCGATAAATCAAAATAAGATATAAACGGACAGCACGTTAACTAATAAGTTCATCAAATTTTAATTCAGCGCCATTTACGTCATTTAACAATATTTTTACATTGCGAGGGTTGTTTTTGGTAGAATTATTCACTAATTATGCCGGTCAAAATTAATACACTCCGCTTATTCTACGCCCGACCTCGCCGCCCCCCAGCTCCATTGACGCCGCTAGTCAAAGATTGATAAGCCTTACACATCGCTCCAAAGAGGGCGGTATCAGGAAGCAAACAATAAACAACCAGGAAGGATATAAGCGATGCTTAGGAAGAGCAGAATCTCTGCTGCGATTGCGTTCGCCTTGGCGAGCCTTGCGGCGGCCCCATCCGTATCTGCCGAAGAAGGGCAGAACGTCGAAAAACTGCAGAAAATCAAAGTCACTGGCTCCCGTATCTCTCGTGTTGAAGTTGAGACCGCGCAACCTGTACAGGTGATGAGCAAGGCCGATATCGAACGAAGTGGTTTAACGTCTGTTGGCGATATTCTGCAGCGCATTCCAGCTATTTCTGGTCAGGCGCAAAGTACATCTGTGAACAACGGTGGCAATGGTACAGTTACCGTAAACCTTCGAGGTTTGGGCACTCAAAGAACGTTGGTGTTGGTGAATGGCAGAAGAATGGTCTATGGCGGGTCGGGCGCGAACTCATCGGTTGATCTGAATACTATTCCTGTTGCGATTATCGAGCGTGTTGAGATCCTTAAAAATGGAGCATCTTCCATTTATGGTGCTGATGCTGTGGGCGGTGTGGTGAACATTATCACCAAGACTGGATTTGATGGATTTGAGCTGAATGGTCAAATTGGTCAAACCAGTAAGTCAGATGCAGAAGCGCACGATGTGAATATGGTCGCAGGTGGCTCAACTGATGTTTCCAACTATGTTTTCTCAGCGGGTCTCGTTGAAGAGAAAGAAGCGATGGCCGGAGCTCGCTCTTTTTCCAATGTCGATTATGAGCATGATGGTGCAGGAGGCCAGTATATTGGTGGTAGTAGTCGTGTGCCTTGGGGCTACTTCAAAACAAGTCAGGGGGTTCTGACAAAGGGGCCTGAAGGTAGCACTAACCTTCGGCCATATGATTCTGTCGCGGATGCCTACAATTATGCTCCGGAGAATTATTTAAAAACGCCAAGCAAGCGTTGGTACACATCTTTCTTCGGAGATCGTTCTCTGGGACAATTGGGTGTACTGGGTGAAACAAGATTTTTCTCTGAGGCATCATATTTAAATCGTCAGTCAGATTATTTGTTGGCCGCGACACCATTGGCTTCTGGCACTGATGGTTTGAATCCAATCTCGAAAGATAATGCATTCAATACAACTGGTGAAGATATAGCTGATTGGCGGTATCGCACTATTGAAGCCGGTGGTCGAAATCGGATGTTTGACTCATCGACTAGCCGATTGGTATTAGGTTTTGATGGGCAACTTGAAAACTCCTGGACTTGGGATACCGCGTTTGTGTATGGCAAGACCAAAACCACCGAGTCTGAACAAAATGTATTCATGAAGGACCGCATTAATAATGCCATCGGTGCAACATCTGCGGATGGCAAGCAGTGCCTTGACTCTGGTGGAAAAGTGATTGCTGGTTGTGTGCCCTGGAACTTGTTTGGGGGTGGTGGCCTAAGTCAAGACGCGATCAAGTATGCGAGTTTTACCCGTAATGACAATGGTTCAAATGAGCAGCAGTCATTGGAGTTTAACTTGTCTGGTGATTTGCTCGAGTGGCAAGCCGGCACTATCGGGTTTGCTACCGGCTATCAGGTACGCAAGGAAAGTGGTGAAACTAATCCAGATGCATTGGTATCCCTGGGTAATGCAACTGGTAATGCAGAAACCGCCACCAAGGGGAGCTATGATGTTAACTCTTTGTATGGCGAGTTGATCGTTCCACTGTTGTCAGATAAGCCGTTTGTAGAGTCCTTGGAAGCGAGTGTCTCTTCACGCTATGATAATTACAGCTCATTTGGTGACAATATCGCAATGGGTTATAGCATTACCTATCGTCCATATAGTGACCTGATGTTGCGTGGTACTTATTCTGATGTGTTCAGAGCGCCGACAATCTCTGATCTGTATAGCGGTAAATCACAGAGCTTTGATCCATTAACTGATCCTACAGGGCAAGATGATGACCCGCAAAAACCAGTTTACTACGGTGGTAATAGCGAGCTAAAACCAGAACAAGGATATAGTACCTCTTTGGGGGCGGTATATTCCCCTTCGTATATAGAAAATGCATCTCTGACAGTCGATCTCTGGTCGGTTAAACTGGATGACGTCATTGATGTTGTTAATCCTCAGTATATGTTGGATCAGTGTTTTTCTAGTGGCCAGTTCTGCGACAAGATAGATCGCGCGCCAGATGGAAAAATAATGGGAATCGATGCCACCTATGCAAATTTGAATTCGTTGGAAACCAATGGCGTAGATTTTAATGTTAAATATGCCTACGACTTCGATTTTGCAATGCTTGCCGCTAACTGGGAAAACTCATATTTAAAGAAATATGAGGTGACTCAGCCAAATGGTGAAACACTGGATTATGCGGGCACGTTTGTGAGCGACCAAATTGGCAATTATTCAAAGTGGCGCTCAACAATGTCACTGGATCTGTTTAATGAAAAAGTGGGAGGAAGTTGGTCTGCTCGTTATATTAAAGGTGTTACTTATACGGCAGATGACATAGATTTTAATGTCCCTAGTATGGTTTACCATGATTTGAATGCGCGTTATCAGGTGACTAAAGCCTTGCGTTTGACCACCGGGATTAATAACGTGTTTGACAAAACACCACCACTTATCTTGAATGCGCTGTCAGCGAATACAGATACCGTTACTTATGATGTGCTCGGTAGAACTTATTACCTGAGAGCGAACTACAAGTTCTAATCAACCCCGTTGATATACAACCTCAGCCGGCCCGGTCGGGTCGGCTGTGCCCAACGTCCAAGGAAGTTACGGAGATAGGGTAATCCTATGAAGACAAGGACCATTACAATGAAGAAAGCGCTCCTTGGCAGCCTGGTTTCGGCCGCCTTGTTGACCAGCTTCAATCTGAGTGCCGCTACTGCCGGTCAGGCTGTGGACGCTCAAGCCGCCACCAATAATGCATCCAAAGTTTCCCAGCAGAAGATCGACAGCTATGCCGAATCTGCCGAATCTGCACTGGCCCAGTACAAGGCCGCCCTGCGGCAGGTCGACAGTCTGCGCACCTACAACGAGCAGGTGAGCAAGATGGTCGAGTCCCAGAGCGCCGAGCTGGCGTCGATGCAAAAGCAGATCGCCCAGATCGATCAGACCAGCACCGAAGTGGTGCCCCTGATGCTCAAGATGATCGACTCCCTCGAACAGTTTGTGTCACTGGATCTGCCGTTCCAGAAGGTCGAGCGGGAGGACCGCGTAGCGGCCCTGACCGACTTGATGAACCGGGCCGATGTCACCATCTCCGAGAAGTACCGCAAGATCCTGGAGGCCTACCAGATCGAGGAGGGCTTCAGCCGCACCATCGAGTCCTACAAGGCGAGCCTGGACAAGGATGGCAGCGAGAAGACCTACGAGTTCCTGCGCGTCGGCCGTATCGCCCTGCTCTACCAGTCCCCGGATGGCAATGAGACCGGCATGTGGAACAAGAAGACCCGCCAGTGGGAAGAGTTGCCCCAGGAGTATCGCAGTGCGGTTGAACAGGGCCTTCGCATCGCCAAGAAGCAGGCGCCTCCTGCGCTGATCAAGCTGCCGGTTCAAACTGCGGAGAAAGCATCATGAAAGGAATCAAACTTGCTATTGCCTCCCTGATTGCGGGAGCAACCCTGGTCACCCTGCCGGTGACCGCCGCCGAAAAACCGGTGGATCTCAATGCGCTGCTGAACCAGGTCAAGGCCTCTAGCCTGAGTGAATCCCAACTCAACAAGGAGCGGGAAGCCCGCTTCCTGGCTGACAAGAACGAGCAGGGGGCGCTGCTGGCCAAGGCCAAGGCCGAGCTGGCTGCCGAAACCTCCAAGGGCGAGCAGCTCAAGGCGACCTTTGATGCCAACGACAAGCAGCTGACCGAGCTGACTGAAACTCTGCGCCAGCGTTCCGGCAACATGGGCGAGATGTTTGGTGTGCTGCGTCAGTTTGCCGGGGAGTTCAAGGGGATCTTCAACGCCTCCGCTCGTCGGGTCGAGCATCCGGAGCAATCCGCCCTGTTGACCCGTTTGGCCGAGAGTAAAGAGCTCCCCTCCAGCGATGATCTGGAAGCGTTCTGGACCACTACCCTCAGCCGCATGGTGGACGGTGGCAAGGTGAGCCAGATCCCGGCGACCGTGGTCTACGGCGAAGGCAACCAGGCCGAGAAGACCGTCACCCAAATCGGCGAGTTCAACACTGTCTCCGAAGGCAAGTACCTCACCTTTGTGCCGGAGACCGGTAAATTCGAGCAGCTCTCCCGTCAACCGGAGAAGAGCGTGCTGGCTCCCATCGCCGAGTTTGAACAGGGCGGTGACGGGGTCAAGCCCATCTTTATCGACCCGTCTCGCGGCGTGATCCTCTCCCTGCTGGTGCAGTCACCGACCCTCAAGGAGCGTATCGATCAGGGTGGTTCCGTGGGTTATGTGATCCTGGCATTGGGGGTAATCGGTACCCTGCTGGCCATCTTCTGCGGTATCCGCCTGTCGCTGATCGGCTCGTCCATGCGCAAGCAGCTGAAATCCGATCAGATCATCAAGGGCAACCCCATTGGTGACATGCTGGGGGCCTACCAGAACCATCGCGGTGACAACATCGAGGATCTGGAGTCCAAGCTCGACGAGATCATCCTGCGCAACGTGCCCAAGTTCGAGAAAGGCATCAGCCTCATCAAGCTGATCGCCTCCGTCGCGCCGCTGCTGGGTCTGCTCGGTACCGTGGTGGGGATGATCGCCACCTTCCAGGCCATTACCCTGTTCGGTACCGGCGATCCCAAGCTGATGGCGGGCGGTATCTCCGAGGCGCTGGTGACCACCATGCAGGGTTTGGTCGTCGCGGTGCCCATGCTGTTCCTCTACACCATTGTACAGACCCAGAGCCGTCGTCTGATCCAGGTGCTGGAAGAGCAGAGTGCCGGTTTCGTCGCCCGTTATCAGGAACGTCTGCACGCCTCCAAAGCCGCAGCGTAAGGAGTCACCCATGTGGTTCTGGTTGATTGAAGAAGTCGAGTCGGTCCGCCGGTTTTTGGGATTGGGGGGTGATGTACTGGTCGCCCTGTTCTTCCTGACCCTGATGATGTGGGCCCTGTTGCTGGAGCGCTGGTTCTACTTCATGGCGGTCTACCCCAAGCAGGTGAAGCAGACCAAGGCCACCTGGCTGGCCCGTACCGATCATCTCTCCTGGTCTGCCAGGCAGATCCGGCGCGAGCTGGTCTCACGGGTCGCCATGGCGGTGGACAAGGGGATGCCGGTCATCAAGGTGCTGATCGCTCTCTGCCCGTTGATGGGGTTGCTCGGTACCGTGGTGGGGATGGTGCAGGTGTTTGACACCCTGGCCATCACCGGCACCGGTTCGCCGCGGGCGATGGCATCGGGGATCTCCAAGGCAACGGTACCGACCATGGCGGGCATGATCGCCGCCCTTTCCGGCCTGTTTTTTGTCAACCAGCTCGATCACAAGGCCAAACTGGCGGTGCAAAAGCTGGAAGACAACCTGAAACACGGTTGATGCAGGATGCATACCCCCGGCGAGGCATGGCCTGCCGGGGGCACAGAACAAGCAAGGAGTTTCTGCTATGAGAAAACGTTACAGCGACAGCGGTGCTGACGAGGCGGCTATCGATTTGACCCCCATGCTGGACATAGTGTTCATCATGCTGATCTTCTTCATCGTCACCACCTCCTTCGTCAAGGAGTCCGGTGTCGAGATCAACCGTCCGAGTGCCAGCACGGCCGAGACGGTGAAGAAGGGCAATATCATGGTCGCGGTGCGCGAAAACGGTCAGGTCTGGGTCGACAAGCGGGTGGTCGAGGTGGGGGCGGTACGCGCCAACATCGAGCGGCTGCGGGCCGAAAACCCGGAGAGTGCCGTGGTGATCCAGGCCGATAACGAATCCCGTTCCGGTCTGGTGGTGCAGGTCATGGATCAGATCCGCATGGCCGGTGTCCAGAACATCTCCATCGCGGCAGACAAGAGCAGCTGATGCCGGAGAGAGACCTATGAGATACCTGATATCGTTGGCGGTCTCCTGTGTGGTGGTGTTCTTTCTGTTTCTGGGAATGAACAAGCTGATCACACCGGATCACCGGGAGCTGGTGGAGAAGGATGACGTCACCATGACCGATTTCATCCGCCTCAAGCCCCAGGAGACCCTGCAAGAGAAACAGCGGGAGCTGCCCAAACCGCCGCCGCCCAAGCGTCCGCCGCCTCCTCCCGAGATGGAAGTGGCCAGCACGGATCGGCCGAAGATGGATAGCGCGCCGATGGACATGCCCAAGCTCGACATCCCGGTCAACATCGGTGGTGGCAACGCGCTGGGGGCCTACAGCACCGGCGGCGGTGGTGGCGGCGTCGGTGGCAACAACGGCGCCATTCCGCTGGCAACCTTCGAGCCCATGATGCCCCGCAAGGCGGCACTGGCGGGGCTGGCCTCCGGCAAGGTGCTGGTGGAGTTCACCGTCACCGAGCGCGGCACCGTCAGCAACGTGCGGATCGTCAAGGAAGAGCCGCGCAGCTATGACCTCGGCAAAGAGGCGCGCAAAACCATCGCCAAGTGGACGTTCAAACCGGCCATGGTGGATGGCAAGCCGCAGGCGAGCCGGATGCAGCAAGAGATCGAGTTTGCGGTCAACTAAGGAAGGTGGCGATGAACAAGTTACAGAAGATGATCCTCGCCCCGGTCGCCATGGCGGTGCTGCTCAGCACCGCCAGTTGGGCTGCCGAGCAGCCGACCCTGTCGGATCGGGCCTATCGGGCGGTCAACAAGGCGCAGGAGCTGATCACTGAGAAGAAATACGGCGAGGCCAATGCCAAGCTGCAAGATGCGCTCTCCGGCGCGGGCGAGCGGGTCTACGACAAGGGGGTCATATTGCAGACTCTCGGTTTCGTAGCCGCCCAGCAGGAGAAATACGGTCAGGCGACCAAGTACTTTGCCGAGGCCATCGCGACAGGCGGCCTGCCGCCACCGGTGGCCCAGCAGGTACGATACAACCTGGCCCAGCTCTATATGGCAGAGGGCAATTACCAGGGGTCGATCAAGACCATGAAGGAGTGGTTTGCCAACCAGGGCAAGGATGACAAGCCCAACTCCCATGCCTTTATCACGCTGGCCAACGCCCACGTGCAGCTCAAGCAGTACCGTGACGCGATCCCGGCGGTGGATCAGGCGATCAAGCTCTCGGCAGGTAAAGCGCCGGAGTCCTGGTATCTGCTGAAAATGGGCGCTCACTACGAGCTGAAACAGTACAAACCGGCGACCGAGGTGCTGACCTCTCTGGTCAACATGTTCCCGGAGAAGAAGAAGTACTGGACCCAGCTGTCGGCCATGCATATGCAGGCAGGCAACGATGGCAAGGCACTAGCGGCGCTGGAGTCGGCCTACAACCTCGGCATGTTGACCGAGGCCGCCGAGCTGCAGCGGTTGGCCAACTACCTCGCCTTCAGCGGCATTCCCCATCGCGCGGCACGGGTGATGGAGAAGGGGATGAAGGACGGGGTGATTGAGCAGAGCGCCAGCAACTACAAGACCCTGGCCAATTACTGGCATCAGGCCAAGGAGCTGGATCCGGCCATCGACACCCTGGCCAAGTCCTATCAGCTGGCCCCGAGCGCCGAATTGCAGTTGAAAATGGCGCGCATGATGATCCAGAGCAAGCGCTATCAGGATCTGGTGGCGCTGGCAGCCAAACCGGCAGCCAATGCCAATGGTGAGCAGCGTGCGGATCTCAAGTTCCTGACCGGGGTCGCCTATTTTGAGCAACAAAAGCCGAAGGAGGCGCTCAACGCCTTCACCCAGGCGGCTCAGAATGGCAACGTCAGCGGTCGGGCATCCCCGTGGATCAGCTTCCTCAAGGAGCAGAATGGCGCGGGGGAGGCAGCCGTCCAGTAATGCCAATGACAACTACCTGTAGTCCCTTTTATGGTTGCCTGGTGGCTCCATTAACCGCTCTTCGGAGCGGTTTTTTTATGGCGGCAGCCTGCACCTGCTGGTGGCCGAAGCGCTGTTTTATCCCTTTTCATGCCAATAAAGAGCTTTTGTCGACATTGGTCTATCTCCCCGGATGTGACAAACGTTTTGGCCACTGATTCAACCGTGACACCAGGTGGCGCAGCGCCATGGTTAATGGGGGCGCGGGTGGCACGCTGGCAGGGCACCAGTACCGTTCATCTTTCTCTCAGCTGCGACTTGCTAGGGTGGCTTTTGCCCTGTTGATAAGCGTCACACCGAAAACGGCCACTTTTAACAAGAAAAGCAACATATCGAAGTTGAAATTTTGGCCGACTCAGGAAAGAATGCGCGCTCGGTTATTGGCGCCGTGGTGCAGGTTGACCCGCCACCGGCAGACCGAGGATAAGACGGCCTCCGGCCCATTTGGTACAGGAAACCACACAGGAATTTTATGAATCCCCTTCGCACTGCCGCTTCGGCCCTTTTATGCACATTTGCGCTGGTCAGCCAGCAGGCTGCCGCCGTCGAGTACCGTCTGCCTGCGGCCAACAGCCGCCTGATCGGTGAAAACCAGCAATACGTGGTGCCTGCGGACAACCGTCCGCTGGAGCAGATCGCCTCCGACTTCCAGCTGGGTCTGACCAACATCATGGAAGCCAACCCGGGCGTTGATCCCTATCTGCCGAAGGCGGGTAGCACCCTGATCATCCCCCATCAGCTGATCCTGCCCAACGCGCCGCGCGAAGGGATCGTTATCAACGTTGCCGAGATGCGTCTCTACTACTACCCGAAAGGGAAGAACGTGGTAGAAGTGCTGCCCATCGGGATCGGTCAGTTGGGGGTCAACACCCCGGAGAACTGGATCACCAAGGTAGAGCGCAAGCGCGCCAACCCGACCTGGACCCCAACCGAGAACATCCGTCGCCGCTATGCCGCCCAGGGCAAGACCCTGCCAGCAGTATGGCCAGCGGGTCCGGATAACCCCATGGGTCTGCACGCCCTCTACATCGGCAACCTCTATGCCATCCACGGCACCAACGCCACCTTCGGCATCGGTCTGCGGGTGAGCAGCGGTTGTGTGCGTCTGCGCGCTGACGACATCAAGTATCTGTTCGACAACGTGCCGGTCGGCACCCGCGTCCAGTTCGTCAACCAGCCGGTCAAGACCACGGTCGAGCCGGATGGCGGTCGCTACATGGAAGTGCACGAGCCACTGTCGCGCAATGAAGAAGAGTTCAACTCCACCGCCTCCGTGCCGCTCCCGATGACCCCGGCCATTACCCGCTTCATCGCTCACGCCGAGTCTGACTCCAACGTGGTCAAGCAGGTACTGGAACAGCGTACCGGTATGCCGACCCGTCTCAATCCCTGATTGACGCTGCTGGCAGTGCAAGTTGCGCTGCCAGAGCAATAACAAACCCTTCTGCTCTGGCGGATGGTGAATATGAAAACGGCTGGAATGGTGATGGTGTTGTGGCTACACAAACACTGTCTCCGCCAGCCGTTTTCAATGTCGAAGATGGATTTCCCTGCCACTCCCGGTTCAGCCCCCAGTATGGGCTGGTGTCAAATCAATACACTCATCGTCCAACACACTCCGTCACGGCAGCATGGCGCCGCAGTGACACTGCTGTTTTTCCCACACTTGACATACTCTTCCATCACCTGCGTGTGCCGATGTCACATTGGCTGGCGATTGTGATGAGTAATAATGCTCGTTGCTAGCTCAGTAGTGTGGCGGCGGGGTCTCTTCGGCCATGCTGGCAATCTGGCTGGGTTGTACGGTTTGCAGTTTGTCGATCAGCAGCTGGATCTGGTATTTGAGTCGATCGAGTTCACGGCCCTGGGTGGTCACCTCGTCGTTGAGCTGCTCTATGGTGTACTCCGCATAGGCGAGACGGGTTTCCAGGGTTTCGATTCGTTCGTTTAAATGCTGACTCATGGGCCTTCGGGTCCTTACTTGATTGTCCAGATTTCGGCCAGACCACTGGAGCTGGCACTGACAAGGTGGCTATTGTCGCGCAAAGCGACGCCGTAGACCACTGCGCTGGGCGGTTTCACCTTGGGTTGCGGCGAGACGCGCCAGCTCTGCAGCAGGGCGCCATCGCTCACTTGCCACAAGGAAAGCTGACGGGAAGGGGCACCGGTGATGAGCCACTTGCCGTCGTTGGCAAAGCGGGCGCTGGTGTAGACCTCGAAGCGGTGATCATATTGCAGCTGACTCACCTGTTTGCCGGTTTTCAGATCCCAGATACTGGCCCGGCTGCTGTCGGCGGTGAAGGCGTAGCGGCCGCTCGGCTCCAGTCTGGCCATGATCACCCGGCCACCATGGTTGAACCGCCAGATCACCTGCCCGCTGCGGGTATCCCACAGATAGGCACTGTAGTCGTTGCCGCCGGTCAGGGCGTAGCGACCGTTGGCGGAGAGATCCACGGTATTGACCTGTTCGGTGTGACCGAGAAACTGCAGGCGCCGACCGCTTCGGGTATCGAGCCACTCGGCCTTGCCATCTTCCCGGCCTATCAGCACATAACGGCCGTCGGCAGAGAGCGCGATGTCCCTCAGCCTAGATTCAGGAAGTGAGTAGTAGCCTTGTGATTGCCCGTCGTTCAGCCGCCAGGTGGCAAAGGTGTCTGGGGTGGCGGTGACGGCATGGCTGTTTCCTTCGGAAAAACGGGTGATGAATACCAGATCATCCGCCGAGTCGGATTGTTTCCAGCGCCAGCGTTGACGGTTCGGTTCCAGATCCCAGACGATGATGCCCTGGCTGATACTGGAGACGATGGCCTGCTTGCCATCACTGGAGAGATCAGCGGTCAGCAGACCCGTGCTGGCGAGGGTCATTTGCTGGCTGGGTTGGGAGCTCTGCTCGCAACCGGTGAGCATTAAACAGAGGCTCACCAGATAAATGGCACTTTTTATCATTTTTGCGGTCTCACGCTTTTGTTACCTGCGATCACGGCGTTAGTATAAGGCGCTTATCACGATAAACCTCTCATTTCACGATGGAACCGAGAGCGGTATTTGGAGTTTGGAGAAACTGATGAACAAATTTCTGAAGGTGTCCCTGTTGGCGGCGGCGGTTGCCGTCGGTCTGACTGCTTGCCAAAAAGACGAGAAGCCTGCTGCGGCCAATACCGCCGAAGTGAAGGCAGAAGCCAGCAAGCCGGCAGAGGCGACCAAGGCCGAAGCCAAGAGCTTTGAAGAGCAATCCGGCTACGCAATTGGCCTCTCCATGGGTCGTTACATCGCGAACACCCTCGAGCGTCAGCAGGAACTGGGCATCAAACTGGACAACGCCGTGATCCTGAAAGGGGTCACCGACGGTCTGGGCAAAGAAGCCAAGATGACTGATGAAGAGATCCAGAAGGTACTGCAGGATTACGACGCCAAGATCAACGAGCTGACCAAGGCCAAGGCCGAGAAAGACGCAGTTGAGAATCTGAAGAAAGGCGAAGAGTACCTGGCTGCCAACGCCAAGAAAGAGGGTGTGAAGAGCACCGAATCCGGCCTGCAATATCAGGTCGAGAAGATGGGTGACGGCGCCAAGCCGAAGTCTACCGACATCGTCAAGGTTCACTATACCGGGACCCTGACCGACGGCACCAAGTTCGACAGCTCCGTCGATCGCGGTGAGCCGGCCACCTTCCCGCTCAACCAGGTTATCCCGGGTTGGACCGAAGGCGTGCAGCTGATGCCGGTTGGCTCCAAGTTCAAGTTCTTCCTGCCGTCCAAGCTGGCCTATGGCGAGCACGGTGCAGGCTCCATCCCGGCGAATGCCGTGCTGGTGTTTGACGTTGAGCTGCTGGCTATCGAGAAGCCGACTGCTGACGACGCCAAGAAGTAATCCCTTCTTGTAGTGAAAAACGGCTCCTTAAGGAGCCGTTTTTACTTGTACATCTCCTATAATCGCGGGATAACAGAGCTGTCTTGGCGTTGGGTTTGTGCGCGAAAAAAGGCAAAATAGATCGCAGAATCAAATACAAGGATGAGTCCGGTGGCTGAAAATAAATCGCGTGTCCTGCTGGTGGAAGATACCCGAAGTCTGGCGGTGGTCTATGAACAGTACCTGCGCCAGGAGGGGTACGAGGTGGTGCTGGCCGACTGCGGGCAGCAGGCGCTGGCGCAGTTGCTGGAAAGTCCTCCCCCCGTGGTGCTGCTGGATCTGGAGCTGCCGGATATGTCCGGCATGGATATTCTGCAAATGATCACCGAACAGCAGTTGCCTTGCTCGGTGGTGGTGATCACCGCCCACGGCTCGGTGGATGTGGCGGTGGAGGCGATGCGCCTCGGTGCCTTCGATTTTCTGACCAAGCCGTTTGACAGCAAGCGGCTCTGCGCCACTGTGCGCAATGCGTTGAAACACCAGCAGTTGAGCTCGCTGGTTGCCCACTATCGGGAGAATTTCGAGCGCAGCTCGTTCTTCGGATTTATCGGCGCTTCCATGGCGATGCAGGCGGTCTATCGCATCATCGAGAGTGCGGCGCCCAGCAAGGCGACCGTCTTTATCACTGGCGAGAGCGGCACCGGCAAAGAGGTGTGTGCCGAGGCGATTCATCAGTGCAGCCCTCGCAGCGAACAGCCCTTTATTGCCCTCAACTGCGCCGCCATTCCCCACGATTTGATGGAGAGCGAGATCTTCGGCCATGTGAAGGGCTCCTTTACCGGCGCCCAGGGGGATCGCAAGGGGGCGGCCAGCCTGGCCGATGGCGGTACCCTGTTTCTCGACGAGATCTGCGAGATGGACCTGGATCTGCAGAGCAAGCTGCTGCGCTTTATCCAGACTGGCACCGTACAGCGGGTCGGCAGCGGCAAGCTCGAGACGGTGGATGTGCGCTTTATCTGCGCCACCAACCGGGATCCGCTGGTGGAGGTGAAAGCGGGGCGTTTTCGCGAGGATCTCTACTATCGGCTCCACGTCATTCCGCTCACCCTGCCGCCGCTGCGGGAGCGGGGCGAGGATATCCTGCTGCTGGCGCGTACCCTGCTGCAGAGCTACGCCAAGGAGGAGAACAAACGCTTCAAGGATTTCGATGTCGAGGCGGCACGAGTGCTGCTCGACTACCCCTGGCCCGGCAACGTACGCGAGCTGCAAAACGTGGTGCGCAATATCGTGGTGCTCAACGACAAGGAGCTGGTGAGCCCGGATATTCTGCCGCCACCGCTCAATGGGGTTCGTCCCCAGCTGCCGGCTGCGATTGCGGCATCGGTGGCATCGGCTCCTGCCGCCACCGGAGCGGCCAACGGGCCGATCCGACCGCTCTGGCTGGTGGAAAAAGAGGTGATCGAACAGGCCATCGCCAGCTGTGACGGCAATATTCCCAAGGCGGCGGCACTGCTCGAGATCAGCCCCTCCACCATTTACCGCAAGAAGCAGAGCTGGGAAGAGGTGAGCGTGACGTGAGTCGTGACGTGTGCTGGCTGAACGCCCGCAAGATGTAAGAGGGGAAACGGTTCAACCGAGTGACGGGCGGCATTGGCCGCCCTCTCTTTTGGGGGGCGAAATCAGAGTTTGGCGAGTTGCTTGAGGCGGGCCAGGCGCTCCCCCTCGTTGGCGCTGAACCAGCGATCCTGCGACAGCAAAAACCAGGCGCGGGAGAAGTATTCCGCAGCCAGCGGATCGTCCAGCACTAGGGCATTCTCCCCCAGCTCTTCATACAGATAACCATCCTCCGGCTCACCCGCCTCGGCCATATCGGCCTTGAGCTGGAGCAGCTCTTCCAGTGCCTGCTGGTGCTGACCCTGGGCTCGGGTCAGCCGAGCCAGACTCCAGCGGGCGATAAATGCCTTGGCCGGATGGTTATGCTGCAGATGCCAAGCCAGGCACTTCTGCTGCTGGGTTTTGGCCTCCTCGAAGCGGCCCAGTTCGAACAGGGTCCAGCCCTGATTGTTGTAAAGGGGGGCCAGCCAGCCGCGCACCTTCTCGTCACTGCTGCGCTCCGCCAGCTCCATCGCCAGTTGATTCCAGCGGCTTTGCTCTTCCAGCGGAGCCGCGATGGCGATCATGTGGGCAGCGTCGATGGCGAGATAGGTCTCCTTCTCCTTGAGACCCCACTGCCAGGCTTGTTCAAACAGGGTTTTGGCATTGGCCTTGTCGCCCGCCGAGTTAAAGGTGCGGCCTCGCTCCAGCAGGGCACGGATCCGTGCTCTGGGGGTTGTGTCGTTGAGGCGCGGTGCTATCTCGTCGAGCAGCTGGTGGGCTTCGGCAAACTGGCGTTGCAGCGAATGGGTGCGGGCTATCTGGGTCAGCAACTCCAGTTCGAGTTGCAGGTCGGCGGCAGCGCGTGCTTCGGGAAGGAGCGCATGAAAACGCAGGGCGGTGGCGGCGGGATCCTGATAATCCCACTGCGCCATGAAATCGGGCGGATTCTCCATTTGGCCTCCTTGCTGGTTATCCTGTCACCAAGATGCCTGCAGGCCATTGTTTGTACAAGGGGTGCCCGTCACAGAGCGCCCCCTTGATTCATGCCAACGGCTGTGGTCAGCCGATCAGTAGACCATCGCCAGGCTCATCAGCATCAGACCGAGTGCGGCGAAGGCACCCTCCTTGATGGCGAGCCGCGGTACCAGCGCCTTGGGCAGGGCCGGAAACAGGCTCAGGGCAAAGCCAAGCCCCGGCATCAGCCAGTGGAACGCCGGATTGCGCAGGGCGGGATCAGCGGCGCCGTTGATGATGATCAGCAAAATAAACAGGGTAAAAGAGGGGAGGATAAACCAGCGAACCCCACCGGCGGCGACCGCCCGCAGCGGTGAAATGCGATAGAGCAGCATGGTCACAAGAAACAGCACAAAAGGGGCCAGCAGATAGAGCGGAGCGGGGTTCATAACATCTTTCCTGAAAACTGATCGTTAAAAAACGGGTGTCTTAAGCAAGAGGCGCGGGATTTAATCACTCTTCGCAGGTAATCACCAGCAGCCCGGGGCCGGGCTGTGAAGAGGATCGCGGATAAAGGTTTGCTACCGCTAGCCTTAGCGCAACCAGAACCAGGCGGCGGCAAAACCCAGCCAGCTCAGCACCAGCAAGATCCAGGGCAGGGGATGCTGATGGCTTACTTCAACCAGCTCGAGCTGACCGTCTTGCTCTTCGGTTTGCGGCTCGCCCTGTGGTTGCCGGGCTTTGGCCTGTAATTTTTTCTGGCGGCTCGCTTCGCGGGCCCGCGCCTTCATCTGTTTCTTGTATTCATCGATGCCTTTCTGGATCCCTTGCGCGATCAGCTGGGTCTGCTCCTTGGTCTGCCCCGGCTTCTGGTTGGCACGGGCAATTTTCATCGCCTCCTGCTGGGTCTCGGGGGAAATCTTGTCGTACTTGGTCATCAAATCATCTCCTCTGGCATGGCTGGCTGGGGAGTATGCCATAAAGGCAGATCGGCGTGGCGTTTCCTTGGGACCGGGTGATGCAAGTGAGTGAAAGCTCAATAAAAGTTGTGATAAATCAGCAGGAAGCCGGATGTTGGGTCGAAGATCACAATTAGCAGAATTTGTGAGTCATCGATGAAAAACGGTCATCTGTTGTTTGTTATATTGGCGCCCGACCCGCTGGACAGGGTTACTAAATAACAAAACAATCAAGGTGATATGGAAATGAATAATAACTTCATCAAAGGCGGCGTGGCACTGGCCGTGCTTGCTGCACTGACTGGCTGTAATACCTCGAGCAATGACACCGTTGCACCCTGCACCGAAAATGTCTGCAAACTGACCATACTGCACACCAACGATACCCACGGACGTTTCTGGCACAACGCCGAAAATGAGTACGGTATGGCTGCCCAGAAGACCCTGGTCGAGCAGCTGCGTGCGGATGCCAAGGCTGCTGGCAGCGACGTGCTGGTGCTCTCCGGTGGTGATGTGAATACCGGGGTGCCGGAATCCGATCTGCAGGATGCCGAGCCTGACTTCATGGCGATGAACAACATTCGCTACGATGCCATGGCGGTGGGCAACCATGAATTCGACAACCCCCTCAGCGTACTGGAGAAGCAGCGCAAGTGGGCCCAGTTCCCGATGCTCTCGGCCAACATCTATGACAAGGCGAGCGGTAAACACTACTTTGACCCCTACAAGGTGTTCAAGCTGGAGAGCGGTCTCAAGGTCGCCGTACTGGGCCTGACCACCGAGGATACCGCGCAGCTGGTGGATCCCAACAACGTGCAAACCCTGGAGTTCCGCGATCCGACCAGCGAAGCGGCCAAACTGGGCCAGCAGATCCGCAGCAACAAGGAAGCCAATCTGGTCTTCGCCATCACTCACATGGGCCATTACGAGAATGGCCAGCACGGCAGCAATGCGCCGGGTGATGTCGAAATGGCTCGCGCGTTACCAGCGGGTACCCTTGATGGCATCATCGGTGGCCACTCCCAGAATCCGGTCTGCATGGAGCCGGGCACCGCGAACAAGTACGCCAATTTCAAACCGGGTGATAACTGCCAGCCAGATCAGCAAAATGGCACCTGGATCATGCAGGCTCACGAGTGGGGCAAGTATGTGGGTCGCGCCCAGTTTGACTATCAGAATGGCAAGCTGACCCTGACCAGCTATGAGCTGATCCCGGTTAACCTGATCAAGCGCAACGCCAAGGGTGAGGCGATCGATGCCACCGGCGCCGTGACCAAAGATACCACTAAGATGCAGTTCGTACAGGACGAGATCACCAAGGATCCCGAGCTGTATAACACCCTGCAGGGCTATCAGGAAAAAGGTCAGCAAGAGCTCAACGTTGTGATCGGTTCTACCGATGGGGTATTGGTTGGTGATCGCAATACTGTACGCAACAAGCAAACCAATCTGGGTCGTCTGATCACTTCAGCCACCTCTGCCAAGCTGGCCGTCGATTTTGGTATCGTCAACTCCGGTGGCGTGCGTGACAGCATCCCGACCGGGGATATTACCTACCGCAGCGTGCTGCTGGTGCACCCGTTTGGCAACACGGTCAACAAGGCTGTGATGAAAGGCAGCGATCTGGCGACCTACCTGGGTCAGGTAGCAACCAAAACCCGCAATACCGGGGGTTATGCCCAGTTTGGCGGCATCAACATGGCTGTGGATTGCCAGGCCAAGAGCGTCAATATCACCAGCGTCGGTGGCAAGGCGTTTGATCCGGCAGCAACTTACAGCTTCGCGATCCCGAGCTTCAGCGCCTCCGGTGGTGACGGCTATCCGAAGATCGATACCATCAACGCCGGATTGGTGGATGCTGCCGTGCTGAAGGAGTACATCGAGATCAAGAAGACCATCAATATTGCCGACTATCAGCCGGCCAACGAAGTGAGCTACCTGAACTCCACTTCTACCGAAGGGTGTAACTGATCGCGGGGGAGGGGATAAATACCTCCTGGTAATCTCAGTGTTGTTTGATATATGTCTCTTGGTCACCATGTTTTGTGGTCAAGAGACATTGACGATTGGTATCGTTGCAGTATGACTTCGTACATTGATGCGGCATTGTGTCTCACCTATTCCTCCTCCCCAGTTGCTGCATTATTTACTTGATGCGCAGTCTTTTAATCATTAGCCCTCATATTGCCAATTAATCACTTCAAGAGCGTGTTTTACGGCTTTTACCGGTTTTGGATGGCCGTGCTACACTGGCCGACCTAGATCCTGGCCCGGTGGGCCGGTCCCTGTTCCATTAACGCCGGAGGTCCGATGCATTGCCCATTCTGTAGTGCGGTTGATACCAAGGTGATCGATTCCCGTCTGGTGGCAGAAGGCCATCAGGTGCGCCGCCGTCGTGAGTGTCTGCTCTGTCATGAGCGTTTTACCACCTTCGAGATGGCCGAGCTGGTGATGCCCCGCGTCATCAAGTCCAACGGTTCCCGCGAGCCGTTCAATGAAGACAAGCTGCGCTCCGGCATCCTGCGGGCGCTGGAGAAGCGGCCGGTGAGCATGGAGGCCATCGAAAAGGCGGTCAACCATATCAAATCCCGCCTGCGTGCCACCGGTGAGCGCGAAGTCGCCTCCGAGCTGGTGGGCAATCTGGTGATGGATGAGCTCAAGAGTCTCGACAAGGTGGCCTATATCCGCTTTGCCTCCGTCTATCGCAGCTTCGAAGATATTCGCGAGTTCGGCGAAGAGATCGCCAAATTGGAGAAATGATGGTATCGGATGGGCAAGCGGATATCTGCTTTGCCCCTTTCTACCTCAGGACACGCAGATATCCGCGAATTTGGTGAAGAGATCGCCAAGCTGGAGAAGTAAACCGCCATTCTCACCCATGTTGCCGCGTCCGATTACGCTGCGCTAATCGAACCTACTTTACTGCGTAAAGTCGAGATGTGTTGTCAAAGGAGCCCGAATGTTTAGTCAAGATGATTACCAATGGATGAGTCGGGCCCTCGAACTGGCCCGCCGCGGCCGCTACACCACGGCCCCCAACCCCTGCGTCGGCGCCGTGCTGGTCAAAGATGGCGTGGTGGTTGGCGAAGGGTGGCATCAAAAGGCGGGCGAGCCCCATGCCGAGGTCTACGCCCTGCGCGCCGCCGGTGACAACGCCCGTGGTGCCACAGCCTATGTGACCCTCGAACCCTGCTCCCACCACGGTCGTACCCCCCCCTGCGCCGAGGCGCTGATCAAGGCCGGCGTAGCCCGGGTGGTGGCGGCCATGGTCGATCCCAACCCCGAGGTGGGCGGGCGCGGCCTGCGGATGCTCTCCGAGGCGGGCATCAAGACCGATTTCGGCCTGCTGGCGAGCGAAGCCGAGGCGCTCAACCCGGGCTTTTTCAAGCGGATGCGTACCGCCTTCCCGCGGGTGACGGTCAAGCTGGGGGCCAGTCTCGATGGCCGCACCGCCATGGCGAGTGGCGAGAGCCAGTGGATCACCTCCCCCGATGCGCGCCGCGACGTGCAGCGGCTGCGGGCCCGTCACGATGCGGTGCTCTCCAGCGCCGAAACCGTGCTGGCTGACGGCGCCTCCCTGACCGTGCGCTGGGACGAGCTGCCCCCCTCGGTCAAGACGAGCTACCCCAAGGAGACCCTGCGCCAGCCGCTGCGGGTCATCGTCGATTCGCAAAACCGGCTCACCCCCGATTTGCCGCTGTTCCAGAGCGAGAGCCCGGTGCTGTTGGCCCGCCACAAAGCCGCTGGCGAGTGGCCCGAGTGGGTGCAGCAGCTGGAGTTGCCACTGCTGGATGGCAAGCTGGATCTGGTCAGCCTGTTTATGCTGCTGGCCAAGCAGAATATCAACTCGGTGTTGATAGAGGCGGGGCCACGGCTGTGCGGTGCTCTGCTGGATAAGGGGTTGGTGGATGAGCTGGTGCTCTATCAGGCGCCGAAACTGATGGGGGATGAGGGGCGTGGTCTGTTCCATCTGCCCGGTCTGACCCGCTTGTTCCAGGCTCCCAAGCTCAACATCAAGGATGTGCGCATGGTCGGCCAGGATATTCGCATTACCGCCAAAATAGCCTGATTTATCAATGTTCAAGGGGGCAGAGCCTGCCCCCGTCATCAGCAAGGTGATCTGCATGTTTACCGGAATTATCGAAGCGGTGGGAACCCTGGCCGAACTGCGCCGTCAGGGCGACGATATGGCCCTCACCGTCCATGCGCCGAGCCTGGATTTTAGCGACGTCAAGCTGGGCGACTCCATCGCCACCAACGGCGTCTGCCTTACTGTTGTGGCGCTGGGCGACAAGAGCTATACCGCCGACGTGTCGCTGGAAACCCTCTCGCGCACCGGCTTTGCCGCCGCCAGGGTGGGTGATCGGGTCAACCTCGAGAAGGCGCTGATGCCCACCTCCCGCCTCGGCGGCCATCTGGTCTCCGGCCATGTGGACGGGGTAGGGGAGGTGAAAAGCGTCTCCAGCAGCGGCCGCGCCATCGAGTACTGGATCAAGGCACCGGGGGAGCTCTCCCGCTACATCGCCGAGAAGGGCTCCATTGCGGTGGATGGCATCAGCCTTACCGTCAACGCGGTGCAGGGTGACCTTTTCCGCCTGACGATCGTGCCCCACACCGCCCAGGAGACCACCATCGCCAGCTGGAAGCCGGGCCACAAGGTCAACCTCGAGGTGGATCAGATCGCCCGCTATCTGGAGCGGCTGCTGATGGGCAAGAGTCAGGAGAGCAGTGCCTCGACCCTGACCATGGAGACGTTGGCCAAGGCCGGTTTTCTCTGACGGTGTACGCTAAATCCGGCCACCAAAACGATTTTCTGTGATCCCGCTCTGATTGAAATGGGGCCGCTCGCCCCAATCTAGAGCAACATACACTCGCATTTGCGTTGAGCCTGCTGGCTCAACCCCCAAGCACACTGATGGAGTAGCCCATGGCGCTGAGCACAACCCAGGAAATCATTGCCGATATCAAGGCGGGCAAGATGGTGATCCTGATGGATGACGAAGACAGGGAGAACGAAGGCGACCTTATCATGGCCGCCTCCTGCGTCCGTCCTGAGGATATCAACTTCATGGCCCGCTATGGCCGTGGCCTCATCTGCCTGACGCTGACCCGGGATCGCTGCAAGCAGCTGGCGCTGCCGCTGATGGTTGATCGCAACAATGCCCAGTTCTCCACCGCCTTCACCGTGACTATCGAAGCGGCCGAAGGGGTGACCACAGGTATCTCCGCCGCCGATCGCGCGGTGACCGTGCAAGCGGCGGTGGCCCCCAATGCCAAGGCCGCCGATCTGGTGCAGCCTGGCCACATCTTCCCGCTGATGGCGCAGGATGGCGGCGTGCTGACCCGTGCCGGCCATACCGAAGCAGGCTGCGATCTGGCCCGTCTGGCCGGTTACGAGGCGGCCTCCGTCATCGTCGAGATCCTCAACGAAGATGGCACCATGGCGCGCCGTCCGGATCTGGAGATCTTCGCCGAGCAGCACGGCATCAAGCTCGGCACCATCGCCGACCTTATCGAGTACCGCAATCAGCATGAGACCACGGTCGAGAAAGTGGCCGAGTGCAAGCTGCCCACCGAGTTTGGCGAGTTCGACCTCATCACCTTCCGCGACACCATCGACAATCAGGTTCACTTCGCCCTGAAAAAGGGTGAGGTACAGGCCGATCAGCCAACCCTGGTGCGGGTACACCTGCACGACGTGCTGAGCGATCTGCTGCTGACCGACCGTCATGCCGCCCGCAGCTGGCCGCTGCCCAAATCCATGGCGCGTATCGCCAGCGAAGGCGGGGTACTGGTGATTTTGGGGGCGGAATCCCATGGTGAGGAGCTGATGGCCCGGGTCAAGGGCTTTGAAGCGGCCGACAAGGGGCTGGCACCGGAAGGGGCCAAGTGGCAGGGCACCTCACGTCGGGTCGGCGTGGGCTCCCAGATCCTCAAGGCGCTGGGCGTGAGCAAGATGCGCCTCTTGAGCTCGCCGAAGAAGTACCACGCCCTCGGCGGTTTCGGGCTGGAAGTCGTGGAATACGTCGGCGAGTAAAGGACTCAAGGTTCTACCAGAGAAGTACCATCCCCTTCCGGGTGGCTTCGATCTGGAAGTGGTTGAGTACGTCGGAGAGTAAAGTTCCACCAGAGAAGTACCATCCCCTTCCGGGTGGTTTCGGTCTGGAAGTGGTTGAGTACGTCGGCGAGTAAAGTTCCACCAGAGAAGTACCATCCCCTTTTGGGCGGTTTCGGTCTGAAAGTCATGGAATAGGTCGGCGAGTCAGCTCGCCGGACTGGTTAAATCGTGATCATGGCTGTCTATTGCGGCCATGGTTTTTGTCGTGGGTCTGTTGTGCTAGAATGTGCGCACTTTTGACTCCGGCCCTTTTGATTGCACAGATACAGGATTTCCAATGAAGGTTATCGAAGGAAATATCGCCGCTCCTGAGGCGCGCGTTGCTATTGTTGTTGCCCGTTTCAACAGCTTCATCAACGACAGTCTGGTGAACGGTGCGGTGGACGTACTGAAGCGTCAAGGTCAAGTGCAGGACAGCAACCTGACACTGGTAAAAGTGCCGGGTGCGGTTGAAATGCCATTGGTCATCAAGAAGCTGGCCAAGAGTGGTCAATATGACGCCATCGTGGCGGTCGGTACTGTCATCCGTGGCGGCACCTACCACTTCGACCTGGTGGCAAACGAGAACAGCAAGGGCATGGCTCAGGTAATGATGGAATATGAAATTCCCGTTGCCTTCGGGGTGCTGACCACTGAAAACATTGAACAAGCCATCGAGCGTGCAGGTACCAAGGCGGGTAACAAGGGTGCAGAGGCTGCACTGGCAGCGCTCGAAATGATCAACGTCCTGAAAGAACTGGACGTGTAACGAGGAGAAGTACATTGAAACCGTCTGAGCGCCGTAAAGCCCGCCATTGCGCCACCCAGGCCATCTACCAGTGGCAGATGACCAAGGCTAACGTGGGTGACATCGAAGAGCAGTTCAAGATCGATCAGGACACCAAGGGTGTAGACCTGAGCTATTTCCGCGATCTGCTGTTCGGGGTAGCCCTCCACTGCAACGAGCTGGACAAGGTGTTTGCACCTTACCTCTCACGTCCGCTGGAAGAAGTGGACATGGTGGACAAGGCGATCCTGCGTCTGGCGACCTATGAGCTGACCCGTCGTGATGATGTACCGCCGCGCGTGGTCATCAACGAAGCGATCGAGCTGGCCAAAGCCTTCGCCGCCGATGACAGCCACAAGTTTGTCAACGGTGTACTGGACAAGGTGATCAAATCGCTGAACAAGCGTTGATCCTGCTGTCCGTCAGCATCTAAGAGAGGAGCCAGCTTATTGCTGGCTTTTTACTGTATGGGTGAATTTGAGCTGATTGATAAGTACTTCAAGGTTCCCCACGCCCGCAAGGACGTGGTGATGGGCCCTGGAGATGACTGTGCCCTGCTGACCCTGCCCCCCGATACCCAACTGGCGGTGAGCACCGACACTCTGGTGAGCGGCGTACACTTCTTTCCCGACATGGATCCGGTGGATCTCGGCTACAAGGCGCTGGCGGTCAATCTCTCCGATCTCGCCGCCATGGGTGCCGAACCGCGCTGGGTGTCGCTGGCGCTGACCCTGCCGGCCATCAACGAAGGCTGGGTTGCCGGTTTTGCCGAAGGGTTTCTGGAGCTGGCCGAGTATTACAACGTGGCGCTGGTGGGCGGGGATATGACCCGCGGGCCGCTCTCCATCACCATTTCGGTGAAGGGATCGGTGCCTGCCGGACGTGCCCTGATGCGCAGCGGTGCCAAAGCCGGTGACGGCATCTATGTGACCGGCACTCTGGGAGATGCCGCGCTGGCGCTCTCCCACCTGCTGGGCAAACGCACCCTCAACGAGAACCAGCTGGCCGCGGTGCTGCCACGGCTCGACCACCCCCATCCCCGCATTCTGGCCGGACAGGCGCTGCGCGGGCTGGCGGGCAGTGCACTGGATCTCTCCGACGGGCTGGCATCGGATCTCGGCCATATCCTCAAGGCCTCCGGTGTGCGGGCCCAGATCGATCTCGATCTGCTGCCGCTCTCGCCGGTGCTGCAGGATGCGGTGAGCGAGCAGGAGGCGTGGCAACTGGCGCTGGCCGGTGGCGATGACTACGAGCTCTGCTTTACCGTGCCGGAAGAGCATCGCGGTGCGCTCGATACGGCGCTGGCCCACAGCGGGGTCAAGTTCAGCCGCATCGGTCGCATCGTGGCGGGCGAGCCGGGTATCGACTACCTGCGTGGCGAACAAGCGGTGACGTTGCAACTGAAAGGGTGGGATCACTTCGCATGAGCCTGTTCACGATAAAACCCGAGCTGAAACGACTGGATCTGAAAAATCCGCTTCATTTTTTAGCGGTGGGGTTTGGTTCCGGTCTCAGCCCCAAGGCGCCGGGCTCCATGGGTACGTTGGCGGCCATTCCGCTCTACCTGCTGGTGAGCGGGCTGCCGACCCACTGGTTCATCGCCTTGCTGGCGGTGGGCTTTGTGGTGGGGATCCGTATCTGCCAGAGCGCTACCGATGCCATCGGTATGGCAGATCACGGCGCCATCGTCTGGGACGAGGTGATCGGTTTTGGCGTCACCATGATCGCCGCGCCAGCCGGTTGGGAGTGGGTGGTGGCGGGCTTCGCGCTGTTCCGGCTGTTTGATGTGCTCAAACCCTGGCCCATCTCCTGGTTTGATCGCCGCATTCACGGCGGATTCGGCATCATGCTGGACGATCTGATCGCCGGCCTGTTCGCCCTGTTTTGTATGCAATTACTGGCGTTCTGGCTCGGCTGAATGCCCCCTTCCGGGGGATGACCGTTCTGGCATCCCCCGATTTATCTCTGCTTAATTTTCATTCATCGGCATATGCTGCCGTTTATCATCCATTTCACATAAATATTCACTACTCATTCGGGGCTTGTGACCATTTTCGAAATAGTGATAAATGCTGCTTGTTGCGTTGTTGTTGAAATTAAAGTAATGATACCAATAGATGTACGGACGCACCGGCCATTTGTGTGATGAAAATCATCATTTAACGCTGCCGAATTGGTGGTTATCTGCACAAAACATTGCGGAATTGTATAACTCAATCATTTACACCCGTGGTCAAACCGTCTAAGTTACTCGCGGGTTATTCCAAAAAAATGCAAAAAACCCGCCCGGATCGCTGGTTTCGCTGCCTCATGGATTGAGCAAATATTGCCCAAGGTAACAACCGGCATCTGCGGCTGATTTACGGACGAATTATTTGGGACGGATGTCCCCCGCAGAGGTAAACATGTCCTTGCTCGAAGTAAAGAACTTGCGGATCGAGTACCCCTCCCGCTACGGGGTGCTGGCCGCGGTGAAGGATCTCTCTTTCTCTATCGAAAAGGGTGAGATAGTCGGGGTAGTCGGAGAATCCGGCGCCGGCAAGTCCACCATCGGCAACGCCGTTATCGATCTGCTGAGCCCGCCGGGGCACATTGCCCGTGGCGATATCTATCTCAATGGCGAGCTTATCTCCGGCAAGAGCCAGAACGAGATGCGGGCCATTCGTGGCTCCCGTATCGGGTTCATCTTCCAGGATCCCATGACCTCCCTCAACCCGCTGTTCACCGTTGAGCATCAGCTGGTCGAGACTATTCTGGCCAATACCAAGCTCTCCCGCGAGGCGGCCTTTGCCAAGGCGCTGGAGCTGATGGGGGCGGTGGGTATTCCGCAGCCGGAGCTGCGCATCAAGCAGTATCCGCACCAGTTCTCCGGCGGTATGCGTCAGCGGGTGGTCATTGCCATCGCCCTGTCGTGTGATCCGGAGCTGATCATCGCCGACGAGCCGACCACGGCCCTCGACGTCTCTATTCAGGATCAGATCCTCCAGCTTATCCGCGCCCTTTGCAAAGAGCGTCAGGTGGGCTGCATGCTGGTGACCCATGACATGGGGGTGGTCTCCAACGTCACCGACAAGGTGGCGGTGATGTATCGCGGCGATCTGGTGGAGTTCGGCCTGACCGAACAGGTGCTGGGCTGCCCTAACCACCCCTATACCCGCAGCCTCATCTCGGCGGTCCCGCGCTCCGACGTGAAGCTGGTGCGCTTCCCGCTGGTCTCTTATATCGAGGATGCCAGTGCGCCGGATACCAATATCGACCTCAAGACCCACTGGCTCGGCCAGAGTCAGGACGAGCGTGCCTATGAAGGGGCGCTGTTGCGGGTGGAGAACGTCGATCTGAGGTTCGTCACCAAGGACTCCATCTTCCCGAGCCGCCGCCAGTATGTGCGCGCCTGCAACAACATCAGCTTCGAGATCTTCGAGGGTGAAACCTTCGGTCTGGTGGGGGAGTCGGGCTCCGGCAAATCGACCATTGCCCGTGCCATCACCGGCCTCTATCCGCCTGATACCGGCAAGATCTTCTTCGAGGGGATCGATCTCACCGCCCTCAAGAGCGAGCGCGAGCGCCGCCCGCTGCGTCGCCAGATGCAGATGGTGTTCCAGAACCCCTATTCGTCGATGAACCCGCGGATGAAGGTGCGCGACATCATTGCCGAGCCGATCCGTTTCCACCAGCTGGCGAGCAGTGAGAGCCAGATCGAGGGGATCGTCAACGATCTGCTGGATCATGTCGGGCTCGGCCGTGGTGCCGGGGTCAAGTATCCCCACGAGTTCTCCGGCGGTCAGCGCCAGCGCATCTCCATCGCCCGCGCCCTGGCGACCCGGCCTCGCTTCCTCATCTGTGACGAGCCGACCTCGGCGCTGGATGTGTCGGTGCAGGCCCAGATCCTCAATCTGCTCAAGGATCTGCAGCAGGAGCTCAAGCTCACCATGCTGTTTATCAGCCACGATCTGCCGGTGATCCGCCAGATGTGCGACCGCATCGGGGTGATGCAGCACGGTCATCTGGTGGAAGTGGCCGAGACCGAGAAACTCTTTACCAATGCCGAGCATGAGTACAGCCGCAAGCTGATCTCCCTCATGCCGGAGTTCAAGGGAATGTCCCGCGAGGGGCTGGAAATCGCAAGCTAGGATAGCGCCGGTGCGCCGGTCTGCTTGTCAAAAAAAGTGTCATAAGAAAGCCAAAAGCATGGAGAACAAGATGAAGAAAGGATTGTCCAAGATTGCCCTGGCGCTGTTTGCCGCCGGTTTCGCCTTCAGTGTCTCAGCCGCTGACATCAAGGTAGGCGTTGCTTCTGACGCCACGTCGCTGGATCCGCAGGAGCAGCTCTCCGGTCAGACCCTGGAGATGTCGCACCTGGTATTCGATCCCCTGATGCGTTACACCCAGGATCTGAAATTCGAGCCCCGTCTGGCCGAGAAGTTCGAGCGTGTCGATGACAAGACCGTCCGCTTCCACCTGCGCAAAGGGGTCAAGTTCCACTCCGGCAACGACTTCACCGCTGACGACGTGGTGTGGACCGTCAACCGCCTGAAAGCCTCCGTCGACTTCAAGGCGATCTTCGATCCTATCGCCGAAGTGAAGAAGGTCGATGA
This sequence comes from Aeromonas allosaccharophila, assembly GCF_000819685.1. Classification (GTDB taxonomy): domain Bacteria; phylum Pseudomonadota; class Gammaproteobacteria; order Enterobacterales; family Aeromonadaceae; genus Aeromonas; species Aeromonas allosaccharophila. The sequence goes on from NZ_CDBR01000034.1 coordinate 129,099, forward strand.
CTACACCGTCGATCTCGTCACCGCCAAGCCGTTCCCGCTGGTGCTGCAGACCGTCACCTACATCTTCCCGATGGACTCCAAGTTCTACACCGGCAAGACCGAAGCAGGCAAAGACAAGGCCGAGATCGTCAAAAACGGCGACTCCTATGCCTCTACCCACGTTTCCGGTACCGGCCCGTTCACCGTCAAGTTCCGCGAGCAGGGTGTGAAGCTGGACTATGCCCGCAACGCCAACTACTGGGACAAAGCTTCCAAGGGTAACGTCGAGAACCTGACCGTGGTGCCGATCAAGGAAGATGCGACCCGTGTTGCAGCCCTGCTGGGTGGCGACGTGGACATGATCTATCCGGTTGCGCCGAACGATCTGGAGCGCGTGAAGAATGGCAAGGACTCCCAGCTGGTCACCCTGTCCGGTACCCGCGCCATCATCATCGAGCTGAACCAGAACACCAACCCGGCGCTGAAAGACAAGCGCGTGCGTCAGGCGATCAACTACGCCATCAACCAGGTGGGCATCGTCGAGAAGATCAACAAGGGCTTCGGTACCCCTGCTGGCCAGCTGAGCCCGAAAGGCTATGCCGGTCACAACGAGGCGCTGGTGCCCCAGTATGATCTGGCCAAGGCCAAGGAGCTGATGAAAGAGGCCGGTTACGAGAAAGGCTTCAAGATGACCTTCATCTCCCCGGCAGCCCGCTACGTCAACGACGTCAAGATTGCCCAGGCGGTCTCCGCCATGCTGGCCAAGATCAACATCAAGGTGGATCTGAAGACCATGCCGGTGGCCCAGTACTGGCCTGAGTTTGACAAGTGCGCCGCGGACATGCAGCTGATTGGTTGGCACTCCGATACTGAAGATACCGCGAACTTCTTCGAGTTCCTGACCTTCACCAAGGACGCCAAGACCGGTATGGGTCAGTACAACTGCGCCGGTTATGCCAACGCCGAAGCTGACAAGCTGGTGATGGATGCCAACGCCGAGACCGATCCGGCCAAGCGTGCCGAGATGCTGAAGAAGGTAGAAGCCATGCTGATCGAAGATGCTGCCTACGTGCCGTTGCACTGGGAAGATCTGGCCTATGGCGCCAAGAAGAACGTCGACATCAAGCCGGTGGTCAACGTGATGAACTTCCCTTACCTGGGTGACCTGGTGGTCAGCAAGTAAGAGAACGTCGCAAGGAAGGACGGGGCGGGGTGGTCAGCTGGCCACTCCGCCCACTAACAGAAGCCTGTGCCACGACACAGGCCACGTAGAAGGACAAGCATGTTTACATTCCTGCTGAAACGGTTCTATCAGGCCGTGATAGTGATGTTCGTCATCAGCCTGGTCGCCTTCTCCATCCAGGACAACCTGGGTGACCCGTTGCGCGAGCTGGTGGGACAATCCGTCTCCGAAGCCCAGCGTCACGAGTTGCGCGAGAAGATGGGCCTTAACGATCCCTTCCTCATCAAATACAGCCGCTTTTTGAAAAATGCGGTGCATGGGGATTTGGGCACCTCCTATTTCTTCAAGCGACCCGCTCTCGAGGTGATCCTCGACAAGCTGGTGGCTACCCTTGAGCTGGTGCTTGCTGCCGCGCTCATCATCGTGGTGGTCTCCATTCCACTCGGTGTCTATTCGGCGATCCGCCCGCGCAGCATTCCCACCAAGATCATCATGGCGGGGAGCAGTATCGGCATCTCGATCCCGGTATTTTTGACCGCCATCATGCTGATGTACCTCTTCTCCATCCAGCTGGGCTGGCTGCCGGCCTATGGCCGTGGCGAGACCCGTAACCTGCTGGGCTGGGAGTCGGGCTTCTTCACCTGGGATGGTATCAAGCACCTGATCCTGCCTGCGGTGTCGCTCTCCTCCATCATGCTGCCGCTGTTTATCCGCTTGGTGCGCTCCGAGATGCTGGAGCAGCTCTCCTCCGAGTACGTCAAATTCGCCCGCGCCAAGGGGCTGGACAACAACAAGGTCTACTATCAGCACGCCCTCAAAAACACCATGCTGCCGGTCATTACCGTTGGCGGGGTGCAGATCGGCACCATGGTGGCCTACACCATCCTGACCGAGAGCGTGTTCCAGTGGCCGGGCACCGGCTTCCTGTTCCTTGAGGCGATCCACCGGGTCGATACCCCGCTGATCACCGCCTACGTCATCTTCGTGGGACTGATCTTCGTGGTGACCAATACCCTGGTCGACCTGCTCTACGGGTTGATTAACCCGACCGTTAACCTGACCGCCAAGGGGTAACAGATGACTAATGCTGTAACTGCAAGCCCAAGCCGTTGGGCACGATTCAAGAACTCTGACATCGTCTACTACTTCCTGCGGGACAAGGTAGCCATGTTCAGCTTTGCGGTGTTCGTGGTGTTTGTGCTGGCGGCGCTGCTGGCCCCCTGGCTGGCACCGCACAACGTCTATGATCAGACCAGCTTTGATCTGATGGATGCCGAGTTGCCCCCCTCCTGGCTGGAAGGGGGTGAGGAGCGCTTCTGGCTCGGTACCGACAACCAGGGACGCGATATCTGGAGCACAATCCTCTATGGTGCCCGCATTTCGCTCTCAATCGGCCTGTTTGCGGTGGCGCTGCAGCTGGTGCTTGGCATCGTCATCGGTCTGATTGCCGGTTACTTCGGTGGCCGCATCGACAACCTGCTGATGCGCTTTGCCGACGTGCAGCTGTCGTTCTCCACCATGATGGTGGCGATCATCATCTCCGCCATCTTTCAGGCAACCTTTGGCTCCGAGTTCTACTCGAAGTTCGCCATCATGATGCTGGTGGTGATCATCGGTATCGCCGAGTGGCCACAGTATGCCCGTACCGTGCGCGCCTCGGTGCTGGCGGAGAAGAAGAAGGAGTATGTGGAAGCTGCCAAGGTGATGGGGTTCCGTGCCCCGCGCATCATGTTCCGCCATATTCTGCCCAACTGCCTGTCGCCGATCCTGGTTATCTCCACCGTGCAGGTGGCCAACGCCATCATGAGCGAGGCGGCTCTCTCCTTCCTCGGTCTGGGGATGCCGGTAGACCAGCCGTCACTGGGGTCGCTTATCAGCGTCGGTTTCAACTATATCTTCTCCGGTTCCTGGTGGATCACCGCCTTCCCGGGCATCTGTCTGGTAGTGCTGGTGCTGGTCATCAACCTGCTGGGCGACTGGCTGCGAGATGTGTTTAACCCCAAGATCTACAAAGGGTAATCCGGGTCAGATACGCAGAAAACAAGAAGGGCGCCAATGTGGCGCCCTTCTTTTGCTTGATAGCTTTAAGCCTTATCAGGCTTGCAGCCAGGTTTCGATGCTGCGCTGGATGCCTGTGTCGTCCAGACCGAGCAGAGCATAGATCTCCTGCTGGGTGCCCTGTTCCACGAAGCGATCCGGCAGGCCGAGGTTGAGCACCGGCTTGCACAGTTTGCTGCGCATCAGCAGTTCGTTCACTGCTGAACCGGCGCCGCCCATGATGGCGTTGTCTTCGATGGTGACGAAGTGATCGTGGCTGGCTGCCAGCGACAGCACCAGCGCCTCATCCATCGGTTTGACGAAGCGCATGTCCACCAGGGTGGCATCAAGCGCCTCGGTGGCCGCTTTCGCGTGGTGCAGCAGGGTACCAAAGGCCAGAATGGCGGTGCCCTTGCCCTCTCGCAGGATACGTCCCTTGCCAAGCGCCAGCGCCTGCATCTCTGACGAGATGGGGGCATCGCTCAGGCTGCTGCCGCGCGGGTAACGCACGGCGGCGGGGCCCTGATGGAGATAGCCGGTATAGAGCATCTGGCGGCATTCGCTCTCGTCAGATGGCGTCATCACCACCATGTTGGGCACGGTGCGGAGGAAGCTGATATCGAACGCCCCCTGATGGGTCGGGCCATCGGCGCCCACCAGACCGGCCCGGTCGATGGCGAACAGCACCGGCAGATCTTGCAGCGCCACGTCGTGGATCACCTGATCGTAGGCACGCTGCAGGAAGCTCGAATAGATGGCGACCACCGGTTTCTTGTCAGCGATGGCAAGACCGGCGGCGAAAGTGACTGCATGCTGCTCGGCAATAGCCACATCGAAGTAGCGATCCGGATATTGCTGACTGAATTTCACCAGCCCTGAGCCTTCACGCATGGCAGGTGTGATACCGACCAGCTTCTCGTCTTTGGCGGCCATGTCGCACAGCCATTGGCCAAAGATGGCGGAGAAGGTGGGTTTGGCACCGCTCGCCTTGGGCAGGGAGCACTCGTCCGGATTGAACTTGGGCACGGCGTGATAACCGATGGGGTCTTTCTCTGCCGGCTCGTAACCCTTGCCCTTCTTGGTCTTGACGTGCAGCAATTGCGGGCCCTTGAGGTTGCGCATGTTGCGCAGGGTCTCGACCAGTGCCTCGATATCGTGACCGTCGATGGGGCCGATGTAGTTGAAGCCGAACTCCTCGAACAGGGTGCCGGGTACCACCATCCCCTTGAGGTGCTCTTCGGCCCGCTTGGCCAGCTCCTTGACCGGTGGCAGTCCCGCCAGCACCTTCTTGCCGCCTTCGCGGATGGTGGTGTAGAGCTTGCCGGACATGACCCGGGCCAGATGGTTGTTGAGCGCGCCGACATTCTCGGAGATGGACATCTCGTTGTCGTTGAGGATCACCAGCATGTCCTTGTGCACATCGCCGGCGTGGTTGAGCGCTTCAAAGGCCATCCCTGCGGTAATGGCACCGTCACCGATCACCGCCACCACCTTGCGACCCAGCCCTTCGCTCTCGGCGGCGACCGCCATGCCGAGCGCCGCACCGATGGAGGTGCTGGAGTGGCCGACGGAGAGGACGTCATACTCGCTCTCGCCACGCCAGGGGAAGGGGTGCAGACCATCTTTCTGACGGATGGTGTGGATCTGATCACGGCGCCCGGTCAGGATCTTGTGGGGATAGGCCTGATGGCCCACGTCCCAGATCAGCCGATCGAACGGGGTGTTGTAGACGTAGTGCAGGGCCACGGTCAGTTCGACCGTGCCGAGACCGGAGGCAAAGTGTCCGCTGGAGCGGCTGACAGAGCGCAGCAGATATTCGCGCAGCTCGTTGCACAGCACCGGCAGCCGATCTTTGGGTAAGGAACGCAGCTCGACCGGAGTGTCCGCGAGGGCCAGGTTGGGGAAATTGCTAATATCAACGCTCATATTGTTACTGTTATCCAGCGTTTAGTGGGTTCGCTCGATGATGTAATCGGCAAACGCTTCCAGAATGTCGGTATTGTAGGGCAAGGATTGCAGGGCTGTTAAGGCTTTCCCATGCAGTTCGCGAGCCAGCTCACGGGCATTTTCGAGTCCGAGCAGGGCCGGATAGGTACTTTTCTCCAGCGCCAGGTCAGAACCTTGTGGCTTGCCCAGGGTGGCGGTATCACCTGTGATGTCGAGGATGTCATCCTGCACCTGGAAGGCCAGCCCGATGGCCGCGGCGTAGGTTTGCAGGGCCGCCAGCGTGGCGTCATCGACATCGGCTTTGCACAGAGCTCCGAGCGCCACGGCGCACTCAATCAGCGCCCCGGTCTTGTGACGGTGTACCTGCTCCAGCTCGGCGAGCGAGATCTGGCGCCCTTCGGCCTGCAGATCCAGCGCCTGACCACCACACATACCAAGATAGCCGGAGGCTCGGGCGAGGGTACTCAGCATCCGCACCCGGTTGGCCATCAAGGTATCGGGCATGGGGTGATCGGCCAGAATGGAGAATGCCAGGGTCTGCAGCGCATCACCGGCCAGAATCGCGGTTCCTTCGTCAAACGCCTTGTGAACGGTTGGCTGGCCGCGACGCAGGTCGTCGTTATCCATGGCGGGCAGGTCATCGTGCAGCAGGGAGTAGGCGTGGATGCACTCCACTGCAGCCGCAGGGCCATCCAGCAGCTCGCTCTTGACGCCCAGCATTTCGCCGACCGCGTAGACCAGAAACGGGCGAACCCGCTTGCCGCCCAGCAGCAGGCCGTAGCTCATAGCATCGCGCAGACGCGGCGCCATGGCGGGCAAGGATTCAAGTTGTGCTGACAGACAGTCGTCAATACGCTGACGATGCAGACGGGAAAAATGGTCCAGCGCCACTCACTCCTCTCCTTGTTCTGGCTGGAAGGGGGCGAGCTGGTCACTGCCATCGGCTTGACTGAGCAGGATCTGGATCTTCTGTTCGGCCAGTTCCAGCTTCTGCTGACCGGCCCGTACCAGATGAACGCCTTGCTCGAACTGCTTGAGCGCCTCTTCCAGGGGTAGGGAACCTTGTTCCAGCTGATGAACGATGGTTTCCAGCTCTTCCAGAGTGGCATCAAAACTCAGGCGGTCGATTTTTTTACTGGCCATGTCCATCCTCGGGGATTGAAAAAAACGGCTTATATTAACATCGACCGTCCACAGGGGGGAGGCAGAAAAGCACTGCCCCCTCAAACTCTCGCTAAACTGGCCGATAATGAGCCATCATTCTCAGTAGATGCATGCTTGCCGCATGGGCCGCAATAGCAGAAAATTCAACAAACTATAAATAGACATAAGAACCGGTGACAGGAGTAGGGACGTGGATCTAGGCAGTCTTATAGGGATAGTGCTGGGTTTCGGGGTGGTGGTGTACGGCATGCTGCTGGGCGGACCCATGAGCATGTACGTGGATATGCCATCGGTCTACATCACCATATTGGGCTCCATCTTCATCGCCATGATGAAGTTCAACATTGGCCAGTTTCTGATGGCATTCAAGGTGGCGGGTAAAGCCTTTATGTACAAGGGTGACAAGCTCGAAGACCTGATCGCCAAGGCGGTCGAGCTGGCTGATGCGGCCCGTAAAGGGGGCTTTCTGGCACTGGAGGCTGCAGAGATCCCCAATCCCTTTATGAAAAAAGGGATCGACATGCTGGTGGATGGTCACGATGCCGATGTGGTGCGTGCCGTGATGGAAAAGGATATTGACCTGACAGCAGAGCGTCATGTCATTGCCATCAAGGTCTTCCGTACCCTTGGGGATCTGGGCCCGGCTATGGGGATGATCGGTACGCTGGTGGGCTTGGTGGCCATGTTGGCCAACATGAGTGACCCCAAGTCGATCGGTCCGGCGATGGCGGTGGCCTTGCTCACCACCCTCTACGGTGCGATTGAGGCCAACATGATAGCGATTCCCATCGCCGACAAGCTGGAGCTGCGCAGCGGGGAGGAGAAACTCAGTCGTACCCTGATCCTCGATGCGATTATGGGGATTCAGGATGGCCAGAATCCGCGGGTGATCCAGTCCATGCTGCAGAACTACCTGAACCAGTCAAAACGTAATACCGGCACCGAATAGGGGGCGCTATGTCTGATTGCAAGTGCCCGCCACCTGGGCTGCCAGGTTATATGGGCACCTTTGCCGACCTGATGTCGCTGCTCATGTGCTTCTTCGTGTTGCTGCTCTCTTTTGCCGAGATGGATGTGCAGAAGTTCAAGCAGATAGCCGGCTCCATGGACAAGGCATTCGGGGTACAGAACATCCTCGAAGTGAAAGATATTCCCAAGGGAACCTCGGTGATTGCTCAGGAGTTCAGGCCCGGCCGCCCGGAGCCCACGCCCATTGATACCGTAATGCAGCAGACCATCGATATGACCCAGACCGAGCTGGAATTTCTGCCCGGCGAGTCGGATCAGGCTGGTGGTCAGGACAAGAGTGATGGCAAGCAGACGGGGGGCGATACCGCTCAGGATGCACAAAAGGCGCAGCAGCAGTCCAATACCCTGGCCAAAGCCCTCGCTGAACAGATGAAAGATCAGATCCAAGATGGCGCTATCGAGATCGAGGCGCTGGGCCAGCAGATCATTATCCGGATCAGGGAAAAAGCGTCGTTCCCGGCCGGTTCGGCGTTTCTGCAGCCCCAGTTCTGGCCAGTGATCCGCAAGGTGGCGACCCTGCTCAAGGATGTGCCGGGGGAAATCACCATCTCCGGCCATACCGATAATGTGGCGACCGAAGATGAGCTGTTCCAGTCCAACTGGGAGCTATCTTCGCAACGGGCGGTGGCGGTGGCGCACCAGATGATCAAGGTCCCCGGTTTTGATCAGGGGCGGCTGGTGGTGCAGGGCATGGCGGATTCCCAGCCACTGGTGCCCAACACCACCCCGGAAAATCGACGGATGAACCGGCGGGTGGAGATCGCCATCATGCAGGGTAAACCGACCGTTTCGGCTCCCATTTCAGTACCGGAAGGGAAGTAAGCGAGGGGAATGTCGATGACGCAAGTGGGATCTGCATCAGGGGGCTGACGTGGATTTTGTGTTGGCTTCATATTAAGATGCCTCATCCGAACCGATTGCTGCGGCCTCCTTGCAGATAGCCGCAGCTTCTATTTTCAAGCAACCCAGGTTTCGACTATGAATCATACTCCGATGACTGTTCGCGGCGCTGAGAAGCTGCGCGAAGAGCTCGATTATCTCAAGACCGAGCTTCGTCCCCAGATTATCGAAGCGATTGCCGATGCCCGTGAGCACGGCGATCTGAAGGAAAACGCCGAATACCATGCCGCTCGCGAGCAGCAGGGGTTCTGTGAAGGCCGCATCCAGGAGATTGAAGCCAAGCTCTCCAATGCCCAGGTGATCGACGTCACCAAGATGACCAACAACGGCCGCGTGATTTTTGGCGCGACCGTAACTCTGCTCAAGAGCGAGACAGAGGAAGAGGTGGTCTACCGCATCGTGGGTGACGATGAGGCTGATATCAAACAGAATCTTATCTCCGTCAACTCACCCATTGCCCGCGCTCTGATTGGCAAGGAAGTGGACGATGTCGCTATCGTCAAGACGCCGGGTGGTGATGTGGAGTACGAAGTGCTGGAAGTCGCTTATATCTAAGCGAATGCCACAGATGATGAAACAGGGGGGCTGGCGCTCCCCTGTTTGTCTTTATTGGTATCACTACTGATCAGGACAGATACGCCTCGGTAAAGGCGTCCTGATGACGCTGGAACAACCAGTGGCGCAGCCGCTCTATGTCGCTCTCGCTCATCTGAAAGCTCAGCGCCCAGGTGGCATGATCGGCATTGGTCTTGATTCGCCTTACCAGTCGTCCCTGCAGTGGAAAAGGGGCCTCTTGCTCGATGCAGAGCTCGCCGTTGATGCGCGCATCGGCCACCATGTCGATGGGCAAATTTTCCACGATGAGGCCATTGAGGGAGAGACTGAGCACCTGAAACAGGCCCTGTTCGCTGCAAAGCTTGGCTTTTTGGGTGAGACGCCAGGCGCGCGGTTGCGCAAACCCCAGCTCCCTGATGACCGGTGCAGATAGCCGAGGCTCGACAAAGCCGTCTTCCCCTTGGGTAAACGTCAGAGGAAAACGCAGCTGATGGCCTGCGAAGCGGGCTTCGAGTACAAGGTGTTCGGCTTTTTGCAGCAAGCCAAGCATCGGGGCGTCGAGGTGACCACTCAGAACATGGGTGTCCTGATTGCTCCCCAAGTCCCGCAGCATGGCCAGCTCATCGTCGGTCAAAATGGGATGGTGAGCCATAATGCGTGTCCGGAAGTATTCATCGCAGGTTAAGGGCTTTGCGACTACTTTGGCAAGCGACTCGGGAAGAAGTGGAATAAGGAAAGAGCGATGCTCTTTCCTTTTACTTGCGGGGCAGCTGGATTTTGGGTTCGTTGGCTTGACGATAAATGGTCAGCACATGACCCATGCTTTGCACCTTGATTGAACCGGTTTCACGGACGATAGCATCCATAACCAGTTGTTTCATTTCGCGATCTTCAGAGGCAACCTTAACCTTGATCAGCTCGTGATGGTTCAGTGCCAGATCGATCTCGGCCAGTACACCTTCGGTCAGACCATGCTGACCCAGCAGGACGACAGGCTTGAGGCTATGGGCAAGGCCCTTGAGGTACTGTTTCTGTTTATTGTTGAGAATCATCGCAATTTCTTCATAAGTCAGGGTTGAAAGGGGCGTATTCTACCCCCACTTAGCCCTTAATACTAATAACCCTTGTGGTTTTTTAAAGTCGATTATCATGACCCAGAAAAAACGTTCCCCCAGTTCAACTCGCTGGTTAAAAGAACATTTCGACGATCAATACGTCAAAAAAGCCCAGAAAATGGGCCTGCGTTCTCGTGCTGTTTTCAAGATTGACGAGATCCAGGGCAAGGATCGCTTGCTGAAAAATGGCATGACCGTAGTGGATTTGGGGGCAGCCCCCGGTGGTTGGTCCCAGTTCGCGGTTGAACAGGTTGGTGATTCGGGTCGCGTCATCGCATGTGACATTTTGCCGATGGATCCCATTGCCGGTGTCGATTTCCTGCAAGGGGACTTTCGGGAGGAAACTGTGCTTGGCGCCTTGCTGGAGCGAGTGGGTCCTGACAAGGTCGATGTGGTGATGTCTGATATGGCGCCCAACATGAGCGGTACCCAGCAGGTGGATCAGGCTCGCGCCATGTATCTGGTCGAGCTGGCGCTTGACATGTGCAATCAGGTATTGCGCAGTGACGGCAGTTTCGTGGTGAAGGTGTTTCAGGGAGAGGGGTTTGATGCCTATCTCAATGAAATTCGTAAACTTTTCTCCGCCGTCAAAATTCGTAAACCAGACTCATCCCGCGCCAGATCACGGGAAGTCTACATTGTGGCTACCGGTTTTAAACTGTAGTACCCTAACCTTCATCGTTAACTGTCAGTCTGCGAGGTTACTGATTTGAGTGACATGGCGAAAAACTTAATCCTGTGGCTGGTCATCGCCGTCGTTTTGATGTCGGTGTTCAATAGCTTCAGCCCCAGCGATACCACCAGTCGCCAGCTGGACTATTCCAGCTTCGTTAAAGAGGTGACCCAAGAGCAGATCCGTGAAGTGCGGATGGACGGTAAGGTCATTAATGGCGTCAAGCGTACTGGTGAACGATTCACCACCATCATCCCGGCGCCGGATCCCCAGCTGCTCAACGACATGCTCAATCACAATGTCAAAGTGATGGGCGAGAAGCCGGAAGAGCCGTCTCTGTTGACCTCTATCTTCATCTCCTGGTTCCCGATGCTGCTGCTGATCGGTGTCTGGGTCTTCTTCATGCGTCAGATGCAGGGCGGCGGTGGCAAAGGTGCCATGTCGTTTGGCAAGAGCAAGGCTCGCCTGATGAGCGAAGATCAGATCAAGACCACCTTTGCTGACGTTGCAGGTTGCGATGAAGCCAAGGAAGAGGTGAAGGAGCTGGTCGACTATCTGCGCGACCCGAGCAAATTCCAGAAATTGGGTGGCAAGATCCCGACCGGTGTGCTGCTGGTTGGTCCTCCCGGTACCGGTAAAACCCTGCTGGCCAAGGCCATCGCGGGCGAGGCCAAGGTGCCGTTCTTCACCATCTCAGGTTCCGATTTCGTGGAGATGTTCGTCGGTGTCGGTGCCTCCCGGGTGCGTGACATGTTCGAACAGGCCAAGAAATCCTCCCCCTGCATCATCTTCATCGATGAAATTGATGCGGTCGGTCGCCAGCGTGGCGCCGGTCTGGGTGGTGGTCATGATGAACGCGAGCAGACCCTTAACCAGATGCTGGTCGAGATGGATGGTTTTGAAGGCAATGAAGGCATCATCGTTATCGCTGCCACCAACCGTCCTGACGTACTGGATCCGGCTCTGCTGCGTCCGGGCCGTTTCGACCGTCAGGTGGTGGTCGGTCTGCCGGATGTCCGTGGTCGCGAGCAGATCCTGAAAGTGCACATGCGCAAAGTTCCGTTGGCGGATGACGTCAATCCGGCGCTGATTGCCCGTGGTACCCCCGGTTTCTCCGGTGCGGATTTGGCCAACCTGGTCAACGAAGCTGCCCTCTTCTCTGCCCGTGAGAGCCGCCGAGTGGTCTCCATGGCCGAGTTCGAGAAGGCCAAGGACAAGATCATGATGGGTGCAGAACGTCGCTCCATGGTGATGAAAGAGTCCGAAAAAGAGATGACTGCGTATCACGAAGCGGGTCACGCCATCATTGGTCGTCTGGTTCCGGATCATGACCCGGTGTACAAGGTCTCCATCATTCCGCGCGGTCGTGCGCTGGGTGTGACCATGTATCTGCCGGAGCAGGATCGCTGGAGCCACTCCAAGCAGCATCTGGAGTCAATGATCTCCAGCCTGTATGGTGGTCGTCTGGCAGAAGAGCTGATCTACGGTGCCGAGAAGGTTTCTACTGGCGCTTCCAACGACATCGAGCGAGCGACTGAAATTGCACGCAAGATGGTGACCCAGTGGGGTATGTCCGAGCGTCTCGGCCCAATGCTCTACGCGGAAGAAGATGGTGAGGTGTTCCTCGGTCGCAGCATGGCCAAGGCCAAGCATATGTCCGACGATACAGCTCGCGTCATTGATGCCGAGGTCAAGCAGGTCATCGACCGCAACTACGCCCGTTCCAAGCAGATCCTGCTGGATAACATGGACGTGTTGCACAGCATGAAAGATGCGCTGATGAAGTACGAAACCATCGACGCCAAACAGATCGATGATCTGATGGCGCGTCGCGAGGTACGTGCTCCGAGCAACTGGCATGACGAGCACGGTGATACCCCGCAAGGCGGTTCCACTGTGGCTGCCGAGGCCAAGCCTGCCGATGAGGCAGCACCGGTGGCGGATGTCACTATCGACAAAGCCAACGACGCGCCGGCCAAATAATCGTGACTCTCCAAACCCCGGGCTTGCCCGGGGTTTTTCTTTATCAGATGGACGTGAAAATGCAGTTAACCAGCAAGGGGCTCAGCCTCTCTCTCGATCGTCCCCATGTGATGGGGATCCTCAATGTAACGCCCGACTCCTTCTCCGATGGTGGCAATTTCAACCAGTTTGAACGGGCCATGGCCCATGCGCGGCAGATGGTCTCTGACGGTGCGACCCTCATCGACATCGGTGGCGAGTCTACCCGCCCTGGTGCGCCCGATGTGAGCGAGCAGGAGGAGCTGGACAGGGTCATTCCTGTCGTGGAGCAGATGGTCCGTGAGCTGGACGTGATGATCTCCCTCGATACCTCCAAAGCGGCTGTAATGCGGGAGGGTTGCAAGGTCGGCGCCCATCTGATCAACGATGTGCGTGCGTTGCAAGAGCCGGGAGCACTGCAGGCAGCTGCCGAGGCTGCTGTTCCTGTCTGCCTGATGCATATGCAGGGGCAGCCGCGAACCATGCAGGTCGAGCCCCACTATGACGATCTGATCGGAGAGGTACGCGCCTTTTTTGATGAGCGCATTGCGGCTTGTCTGGCCGCCGGGATCAGACGCGAAGATCTGGTGCTGGATCCGGGATATGGCTTTGGCAAGACCCTTGCGCACAACTATCAGCTGTTGGCGGCTCAAAAGGAACTGCTTGATTATGGCTTGCCGCTATTGGTGGGGATGTCGCGAAAGTCTATGATAGGCAACCTGCTGGGCCGTCCGGTGGATGAGCGTCTGGCGGGCAGTCTGGCATGCGCCCTTATCGGCATGCAGCATGGGGCTCGCATCATCAGGGTACATGATGTACGGGAGACCATGGACGCATTGCGCGTCGGTTGGCTGGCAATGACGGGACAAGATTTTATTTTCAGATAATAAAGAGAACAGACAATGGCAAGAAAGTATTTCGGTACCGATGGTGTGCGCGGCAAGGTTGGCGAATTCCCGATCACTCCTGATTTCGTGATGAAATTAGGTTGGGCTGCTGGCAAGGTGCTCTCCAAGAAGGGCACCAAAAAGGTGCTGATTGGTAAAGATACCCGCATCTCTGGCTATATGCTGGAGTCTGCGCTGGAAGCGGGGCTCTCCGCGGCAGGCCTTAAAGCCATTCTGATGGGGCCCATGCCCACACCAGCGGTTGCCTACCTGACTCGCACCTTCCGTGCCGAAGCCGGCATCGTCATCAGCGCCTCACACAACCCCTTCTATGACAACGGCATCAAGTTCTTCTCCGCCGATGGCACCAAGCTGCCCGATGATGTCGAACTGGCTATCGAAGCCGAGCTGGATAACGAGCTCAAGTGCGTCGAGTCTGCCGAGCTCGGCAAAGCGGTGCGCATTGATGATGCCGCCGGTCGCTATATCGAATTCTGCAAGAGCACCTTCCCCTCCCACATGAATCTGGACGGGGTGAAGATGGTGGTCGACTGCGGCCACGGTGCCACTTATCACATTGCGCCGTCGGTTTTCCGCGAGCTGGGTGCCGAGGTGATCACCATGGGCTGTGCTCCGGACGGCCTCAACATCAACGATGGCGTCGGTTCGACCGCGCCTGACGCTCTGGTTGCCAAGGTGCTGGAGTGCAAGGCTGATCTGGGGGTTGCCTTTGATGGTGATGGCGACCGTCTGATCATGGTTGACCATACCGGCTATCTCATCGACGGTGACGAAGTGCTCTATATCATCGCGCGTGATGCCTTGCGCAATGGGCGCCTCAAAGGCGGTGTCGTCGGCACCCTGATGGCCAACATGGGCCTGGAGCTGGCACTGCAGACCCTGGGCATTCCGTTTGCCCGTGCCAAGGTGGGTGACCGCTACGTGCTGGAGATGATGGAAGAGAAGGGGTGGCGCATCGGTGGCGAGAACTCCGGCCACATTATCTGTCTGGATCAGACCACCACAGGTGATGGCATCGTGGCCGCCTTGCAGGTGCTTACCGCCATGCGCAGTGCCGAGATGCCGCTGGCCAAGCTGCGCTCCGGCATGAGCAAGTTCCCGCAGGTGCTGGTCAATGTTCGCTTTGCCGAAGGCAAGGATCCGCTGGCTGCTGATGCTGTCATGGCTGAGGTTGCCAAGGTGGAACAGGAGCTGGCTGGTCGTGGCCGCGTGCTGTTGCGTAAATCAGGTACCGAACCGCTGATCCGGGTCATGGTAGAAGGTGAGCATGAACAGCAGGTGCGTGACATGGCTCAACGCATCGCCAAACAGGTCGAATCGGCGTTTTAATGAACAGCCAGGGCGGCTTTTTAGCCGCTCTGGTTGTATCTTGTTCAAACGATTCGAAAATTTAAAAATAGCACTTGTCAGCTGAGCATCCTCTGGATATTATCAGCCCCGCTTTCGCAAGGGAGTTGCCGATGGGACATCGCAAGCCGTTTGTAGCAGCCAACTGGAAGTTGCACGGTAGTAGGTCGCAGTTAGAGCAGTTTACGAGTCAGTGTCTGAAAGGCGTTGACGGAAAAGTAGATGTGGTTCTCTGTCCTTCCCATGTGCATCTCGACTTTACCGCTTCACTGCTCAATGAGCAGAAAGTAATAAAGTTGGGGGCTCAGAATGTGAGTCAGCACGAAATTGGCGCTTACACAGGAGAAATCTCGTGTCAGATGCTGATTGAGGCAGGGTGTCGTTACGTATTGGTAGGACACTCCGAGCGCAGGCGTCTCTTTGGTGAGACCAGTTTTATCGTCGCAGAGAAGTTTGCGGCAGCCAGAGCGGCAGGCTTGATTCCCATCCTCTGTTTAGGTGAGTCAGGTGCAGCGAGGCAGGCGAGAAGAGCCTTCGAGGTGATCGCCGAAGAACTGGATATCGTCATAGAGAAAAATGGCGCGATGGCTTTCGATAATGCTATCATCGCCTACGAGCCGATTTGGGCTGTAGGTACAGGTAAATGCGCCACACCCGAGCAGGCACAAGAGGTTCATTCCTTTATACGTGGTCGCTTGGCGGAGGATACTCCGGTAATAGGTGAGAAAGTTAGAATCATCTATGGTGGGAGCGTAACGCCGACCAATGCGAGAGATTTGTTTGCCCAGCCCGACATTGATGGCGGACTGATTGGCGGAGCAAGCCTCGATAGCGATGCGTTTTTAGGAATTGTTGAAGCGGCAAAGGGTGCAAGTTAAATGTACGAGATTCTTTTAGTCGTTTATCTGTTGGTGTCACTGGCTTTGATTGGTCTGGTGATGATTCAGCAAGGTAAAGGGGCTGATATGGGCGCCTCCTTCGGCGCAGGGGCATCGAACACAGTATTCGGCTCCGGTGGTTCAGGCAGTTTCCTGACCCGAACAACAGCAATTTTGGCTACTCTGTTTTTCGTTATCAGCCTGGTGCTCGGATCTATGTCAAGCAACAAGGTAAAACAGGGTAGTGAGTGGGAAAATCTGCAACAAACCCAACAGGTTGAGCAGACCAAAGCGCCAGTGAACAAAGATACTGACGTTCCCCAGTAAGTGAGTTTTGCCGTGGTGGTGGAATTGGTAGACACGCTATCTTGAGGGGGTAGTGCTCTAGGGTGTGCGGGTTCGAGTCCCGCCCACGGCACCAATTAAGTAGTGAGCTCGGGTAACCGAGTGTATTATAGTCAGTCACCCTTGTATGAATAGATTGAACTGGCTATAATCTCGCACGATTTCGGACGCGGGGTGGAGCAGCATGGTAGCTCGTCGGGCTCATAACCCGAAGGTCGTCGGTTCAAATCCGGCCCCCGCAACCAAATTTCACGCATTTCCTACGCTCAGGAAGGCGGTCGCTGCGAGGCGACAATCAGGGTAAAGCGCCAAGCCCCGATTTGACATCGGGGCTTTTTGTTATGTGCAATTTACTCTGTATCGATCTCTATCTGGGCTTTATGCCCTTTTTTTGTTTTTCGGAGGGTGACTTTGGCTACGTTGGAACAACGTTTGACCGATCTGCTCGAGGCTCCGGTCGTTGCCTTGGGTTTTGAACTTTGGGGTATTGAGTTTATCCGTGCGGGTAAACACTCCACCTTGCGTGTCTATATCGACGGCGAGCAGGGTGTGACTGTCGAGAACTGTGCTGAGGTCAGCCATCAGGTTGGCGCCATCATGGACGTCGAAGATCCCATCACCGAGGAGTACTACCTCGAGGTGTCCTCCCCCGGCATGGATCGTCCGCTGTTCAAGGTTGCCCATTTCGAAAAATACGTTGGCCAAGAGGCGGCGGTAACGCTTCGGATGGCAACAAATAACCGCCGCAAGTTCAAAGGCGTAATCAAAGCTGTGCAAGGCGACATGATCACCCTGACAGTAGATGGTAAGGACGACGTGTTGGCTTTCACCAATATCCAAAAAGCGAACATAGTGCCGAACTTTGGTTAACGAGGCTATCGGATATGAATAAAGAGATTTTGCTGGTCGTTGACGCAGTATCCAACGAGAAGGCGGTACCCCGCGAGAAGATTTTCCAGGCTCTGGAAACCGCGCTGGCGACTGCGACCAAGAAGAAATATGAAGGCGAGATTGAAGTTCGGGTCGAGATCGATCGCAAGACCGGTGACTACGACACTTATCGTCGCTGGGTCGTCATTGCGGATCAAGCCGCGATGGAGAACCCTTACGCTGAAATCACCCTGGAAGCGGCGCAGATTGATCAGCCGGAAATCCAGATCGGTGAGTATGTTGAAGACCAGATCGACTCTGTGACTTTCGACCGTATCACTACCCAGACCGCCAAGCAGGTTATCGTGCAGAAAGTGCGCGAAGCCGAGCGTTCACAAGTAGTTGATCAGTTTAAAGATAAAGAAGGCACCATCATCAGTGGTGTGGTCAAGAAGAGCAACCGCGACAACGTCATCCTGGATCTGGGCAGCAATGCTGAAGCCGTGATCTTCCGTGATGACATGCTGCCGCGTGAAACCTTCCGTCCGGGCGACCGTGTCCGTGGCCTGCTCTACGCAGTTCGTCCGGAAGCCCGTGGTTCCCAGCTGTTTGTCAGCCGTTCCAGCCCGGACTTCCTGAAAGAGCTGTTCCGTATCGAAGTACCGGAAATCGGTGAAGAGATGATCGAAATCATGGGCGCTGCCCGTGATCCGGGTTCCCGCGCCAAGATCGCGGTGAAGACCAATGATCGTCGTATCGACCCGATCGGTGCCTGTATCGGTATGCGTGGTGCCCGTGTGCAAGCTGTCTCCGCCGAGCTGAGCGGTGAGCGTGCCGACATCGTGCTGTACGATGACAACCCGGCCCAGTACGTGATCAATGCCATGGCACCTGCCGATGTGGCCTCCATCATCGTTGATGAAGACAACCACACCATGGATATCGCCGTGGAAGCTGCCAACCTGGCGCAGGCCATCGGTCGCAATGGTCAGAACGTGCGTCTGGCCTCCCAGCTGACCGGTTGGGAGCTGAACGTGATGACCGTTGAGGACATGCGTGCCAAGCACCAGGCCGAAAACGACCGCATCATGAACCTGTTCACCAGCACCCTGGATATCGACGACGATTTCGCCGGTCTGCTGATGGAAGAGGGCTTCTCTACCCTGGAAGAGATCGCCTTTGTACCGGTCAACGAGCTGCTGGCTATCGACGGTCTGGATGAAGACATGGTCGAAGAGCTGCGCAAGCGCGCCAAAGATGCCCTGACCACCAAGGCGCTGGCCAAAGAAGAGTCTTTCGATGGCGTCGAGCCGTCCGAAGAGCTGCTCAATCTGAACGGTCTGAGCCGCGAACTGGCTTACGCTCTGGCGGGCCGTGGCGTGGGCACCCTGGAAGATTTGGCTGAGCAAGGTATCGATGACCTTGCTGATATTGAAGGGCTGACTGCCGAGAAGGCAGGTGAGCTCATTATGGCTGCTCGCAATATCTGTTGGTTCGGAGAAGAGCAGTCCGAGTAAGATCAAACGGAGGAAAATGAATGGCAGAAGTATCAGTCAAACAACTTGCCACTGACATCGACACACCGGTTGATCGTCTTCTCCAGCAGTTTGTCGATGCCGGTATCAGCAAGAGCAAGGCCGACGACATGGTTAGCGAGTCTGAGAAACAGGCTCTGCTGGCACACCTGAAGAAACAGCATGGAGGTGACGAGGTCGCCGCTCCTGCCCGCATGACCTTGCAGCGCAAGACCAAGAGCACCATCAGTGTTCAGGGGACTGGCGGCAAGAACAAGGAAGTGCAGGTAGAAGTACGTAAATCTCGCACCTATGTAAGACGTTCGGCGCTGGAAGATGAACAGCGTCAGGCGGAAGCCGAGGAAACAGCGCGTTTGGAAGCAGAAGAAAAAGCTCGTCGCGAGGCCGAAGACAAGGCTCGCCTCGACGCTGAAGAGAAGGCTCGCCGTGAGGCTGAGCAGGCTCGTCGTGAAGCTGAGGAAAAGGCGCGGATCGAGGCACAATCAAAGGCTCGACAGGCTTCACAGCCCGCCAAAGCAGCCAGTAGCACAGCTCAGCAAGAGGCAGAAAAGATGGCCAAGCGCGAAGCAGAAGAACTGAAGCGCCAACAGGAACAAACAGCTTTGCAAAAAGCTGAAGAACTCGCCGCGAAGAAAGCCGAAGAGGCTCGTCTCATGGCGGAACAGAACTCGGCCCGCTGGGCTGAAGAAGAGGCCGCTCGCGCCAAAGAGAGCAGCGACTACCATCTGACCACCAACAAGCATGCGCAAGCCGCAGAAGACGAGTTGGATCGGAAGGAAGAGACCAGTCGTCGTACCGCTGCCGCCGCTGTCAAAGCCCCGAAAAAGGCTGGTCGTCGTGAAGATGACCGCGACTCGCGCAACCCGCGTGCCCGCAAAGGCAAGCGTGGCAAGGTCGCCATGCCGAACGCCATGAAGCACGGCTTCAACAAGCCGGCTGCCGTGGTGAACCGTGACGTCGTCATCGGCGAAACCATCACTGTGGCCGAGCTGGCCAACAAGATGGCCGTCAAAGGTGTTGAAGTCATCAAGGCGATGATGAAGATGGGCGCCATGGCCACCATCAACCAGGTGATCGACCAGGAGACCGCTCAGCTGGTCGCCGAGGAGATGGGTCACAAGGTTGTGCTGCGTCGTGAGAACGAGCTGGAAGAGGCGGTACTGTCCGATCGTGACGAGACCTCCGAAGCCAAGCCGCGCGCACCGGTCGTGACCATCATGGGTCACGTTGACCACGGTAAGACCTCGCTGCTCGACTACATTCGTAAAGCCAAGGTTGCTGCTGGCGAAGCCGGTGGTATTACCCAGCATATCGGTGCTTACCACGTTGAAACCGACAGTGGCATGATCACCTTCCTGGATACTCCGGGTCACGCGGCGTTTACCTCCATGCGTGCTCGTGGTGCCAAGGCCACCGATATCGTGGTACTGGTTGTTGCTGCCGATGACGGCGTCATGCCGCAAACCATCGAAGCAATCCAGCACGCCAAGGCAGCCGCTGTGCCGCTGGTTGTTGCGGTCAACAAGATCGACAAGCCGGAAGCGGATCCGGATCGCGTCAAGACCGAGCTGGCCCGTTACAACGTCATGTCCGAAGATTGGGGTGGAGACTGCCAGTTTGTGCACGTGTCTGCCAAGTCTGGCGAAGGCATCGACGATCTGCTGGAAGCCATCCTGATCCAGTCTGAAGTGCTGGAACTGAAAGCGGTGGTTGACGGCATGGCCAACGGCGTCGTGATCGAATCCTTCCTGGATAAAGGTCGTGGTCCGGTTGCTACCGTACTGGTACAAGAAGGTACCCTGCGTCAGGGTGACATCGTGCTGTGTGGTCTCGAGTACGGCCGTGTTCGCGCCATGCGTGACGAACTGGGTCGCGAGATCAAGGAAGCGGGTCCGTCCCTGCCAGTGGAAATCCTCGGTCTGTCCGGTGTTCCCTCTGCCGGTGACGAAGCCACCGTTGTCCGTGACGAGAAGAAAGCCCGTGAAGTGGCGCTCTACCGTCAGGGCAAGTTCCGCGAAGTCAAGCTGGCTCGCCAGCAGAAGGCCAAGCTGGAAAACATGTTCGCCAACATGACCGAGGGCGAAGTGTCCGAAGTGAACGTGGTGATCAAGGCCGACGTACAGGGTTCTGTGGAAGCGATCTGCGATGCGCTGGTCAAACTCTCCACCGACGAAGTGAAGGTGAAGATCGTGGGTTCCGGCGTAGGTGGTATCACCGAAACCGACGCAACCCTGGCTGCTGCTTCCAGCGCCATCCTGGTGGGTTTCAACGTCCGTGCCGACGCTTCTGCGCGCAAGGTCATTGAATCCGAGAGCCTGGATCTGCGTTACTACTCCGTCATCTATGACCTGATCGACGAAGTGAAGCAGGCCATGAGCGGCAAGCTGGCTCCTGAGTATCGTCAGGAGATCATCGGTCTGGCTGAAGTGCGTAGCGTCTTCAAGTCTCCGAAGTTCGGCGCGGTTGCCGGCTGTATGGTTACCGAAGGTGTGGTCAAGCGTTCCAACCGTATCCGCGTTCTGCGTGACAACGTGGTTATCTATGAAGGCGAGCTGGAATCCCTGCGCCGCTTCAAGGATGACGTCAACGAAGTTCGCAACGGCTACGAGTGTGGTATCGCGGTCAAGAACTACAACGACGTGCGCGAAGGCGACCAGATCGAAGTTTACGAGACTGTTGAAATTCAACGGACTCTGTAAGCCAAGAGTCAGACAAAATAGGGGGCCGCGGCCCCCTTTTATCGCAGGATAGAATATGGCCAGAGAATTCAGCCGGACCCGTCGGGTCGGACAGCAGATCCAGCGTGAAATCGCGCTGATCCTGCAGCGCGAGGTGAAAGACCCGCGTATCGGCATGGTGACCGTTTCCGATGTGGAAGTGTCCCGTGACCTCAACTATGCCAAGATTTACGTCACCTTCTTGCAGCTGGAAAATGATGCCGAGCGCATCAAGGAAGGCTTGCTGGGTCTGACCGAAGCAGCCGGATATATCCGTAGCCTGCTGGGCAGCGCCATGCGTCTGCGCGTGGTGCCCGAGCTGCGTTTCTACTACGACCAGACCTTGGTCGAGGGGATGCGTCTCTCCAACCTGGTGACCAACACTGTGCGTGAAGACAAGCGTCGCATGGCCGAATCCGGCCGTGACGAAGAAGCTGAATCCGCACCGGATGACACGACTGAGGATAAAGCCTGAGATGACCCGAAGACGTCGTTTCAAGGGCCGTGATGTGCACGGCATTCTGCTGCTGGACAAGCCGACCGGCCTGACCTCCAACGATGTGTTGCAGAAGGTCAAGCGCATCTACAACGCCGCCAAGGCCGGTCACACCGGCGCCCTGGACCCGCTGGCGACCGGCATGCTG
Source organism: Aeromonas allosaccharophila (assembly GCF_000819685.1). GTDB lineage: Bacteria > Pseudomonadota > Gammaproteobacteria > Enterobacterales > Aeromonadaceae > Aeromonas > Aeromonas allosaccharophila. Next base: position 150,926 of record NZ_CDBR01000034.1, read on the forward strand.
CCGATCTGCCTCGGTGAGGCCACCAAGTTCTCCCAGTATCTGCTGGAAGCGGACAAGCGCTATGAGGTGACCGCCAAGCTGGGCGAGCGCACCAACACTAGCGACTCCGATGGCGAGGTGGTCTCCACCCGTCCGGTGAACGTGGCAGTCGGTACCCTGATCGAGGCGCTGGACCAGTTCCGCGGCCCGATCATGCAGGTACCGTCCATGTACTCGGCGCTCAAGCACAACGGTCGTCCGCTCTACGAATATGCCCGCGAAGGCATCGAAATCGAGCGCGAAGCCCGTCCCATCACCGTCTTCGAGCTCAAACTGCTGAGCTTTGAAGGTGATGAAGTGCGCCTCGAAGTGCACTGCAGCAAGGGCACCTACATCCGCTCTCTGGTGGATGATCTGGGCGAAGTGCTGGGTTGTGGTGCTCACGTCTCCCAACTGCGTCGTACCCAGGTTGCCAGCTATCCGTATGATCGGATGCTGACGCTTGAGCAGCTTGAGTGCATCTTCGAGCAGGCCAAGGCCGAGAGCATCCCGCCGCGTGAGCAGCTGGATCCGCTGTTGCTGCCGATGGACACCGCCGTGGCTTCCCTGCCCGAGGTGAACATGCTGGCCGTTGTGGCTGCCTATGTGAATCAGGGCCAGGCCGTGCAGGTGGCCGGTGCGCCGCAAAGCGGTCAGGTTCGCATGACGGTCGGCCCGGAGCGCGAGTTCATCGGGGTTGGCGAGATTGATGATGATGGCCGCGTCGCGCCCAAGCGACTGGTGCGTTATCACGACGATAACAACGAGGAGTGATCCTCCTCGGGCGGTATCGGCCTCACTTTGCCTGCGCGCGTCTTTATCGTTGCGAAAAGGGGCGGGGACGATTATGATACCGCCCTCATTTCACGGCTGAATTAGAGATTGGCTGTGAACCTTTAAACACTCTACCGGAGTAATACCATGTCTCTAAATGCTGAGATCAAAGCTTCCATCGTTGCTGACAACGCTCGTTGCGCCAACGACACTGGCTCCCCCGAAGTGCAAGTTGCCCTGCTGACTGCCCAGATCAACCATCTGCAAGGTCACTTCAAAGAGCACTCCAAGGACCACCACGGTCGTCGCGGTCTGCTGCGCATGGTTTCCCAGCGTCGTAAGCTGCTGGACTACCTGAAGCGTAAAGACGTTCAGCGTTACGCTGCTCTGATCGCCAAGCTGGGTCTGCGTCGTTAATCGACCATCAGATTTCGCGAAAAAGGGGAACCATCAGGTTCCCCTTTTTTTATTGCTCTTCAAGCCGTTGCCTGCCTCACAGAATTCGCGTCGCCGCTTACCTTTTGCATCGAATCAAGTATACTTGTGCGCGAATTTAAAGAGCCAAATTGTAAAAAGGAAATTCACGTGAATCCTATTGTAAAGTCATTCCAGTACGGTCAACACACCGTCACTCTGGAAACCGGTGTGATGGCCCGTCAAGCCACTGCGGCCGTAATGGTCAGCATGGACGATACCTGCGTATTTGTGACCGTAGTTGGCAAGAAAGAGGCCGATCACGGCCGTGATTTCTTCCCGCTGACCGTCAACTATCAGGAGCGTACCTATGCTGCTGGTCGTATCCCGGGTGGTTTCTTCCGTCGTGAAGGCCGTCCGAGCGAAGGCGAGACCCTTATCTCCCGTCTGATCGACCGTCCTATTCGCCCGCTGTTCCCGGAAGGCTTCCTCAATGAGGTTCAGGTCGTTGCGACCGTTATGTCCGTGAATCCGGCCGTATCCCCTGACATCGTTGCCATGATCGGTGCCTCTGCTGCACTGGCCATCTCCGGTATCCCGTTTGGCGGCCCGATTGCGGCGGCCCGCGTGGGTTACATGAACGGTCAGTATGTGCTGAACCCGACCACCACCGAACTGCCGCAGAGCGATCTGGATCTGGTGGTTGCCGGTACTGCCAACGCGGTACTGATGGTTGAGTCCGAAGCGGCCATCCTCTCCGAAGAGGTGATGCTGGGCGCCGTGGTATTTGGTCACGACCAGATGCAGACCGTGATCAATGCGATCAACGAGTTTGCCGCTGCCGTCGGCACCAAGCCGTGGGACTGGACTCCGCCTGCCGTCAACGAAGCGCTGAAAGCCAAGGTTGCCGAGCTGGCGACTGCCGAGCTGGGTGAAGCCTACCGCATCACCGAGAAGGCTGTTCGTTACGAAACCATCGCTGCCATCAAGGGCCGTGTGGTTGAGCAAGTTATCGCTTCCGGCGTGGAAGAAGATGCCAAGAAGATCGGCGAAGAGTTCCACAGCCTGGAAAGCCGCATCGTTCGTGGTCGCGTCGTACGTGGCGAGCCGCGTATCGATGGTCGCGATCCGGAAATGATCCGCGCCCTGAGCGTAGGTACCGGCATTCTGCCCCGTGCTCACGGTTCTGCCCTGTTCACCCGTGGTGAAACTCAGGCCATCGTGGTTGCCACTCTGGGTACCGAGCGTGACGCGCAGAACATCGACGAGCTGACCGGCAACCGTGCCGATCGCTTCATGCTGCACTACAACTTCCCGCCATACTGCGTCGGTGAGACCGGCATGATGGGTAGCCCGAAGCGTCGTGAAATCGGTCACGGCCGTCTGGCCAAGCGCGGCGTTGCTGCCGTGATGCCGAGCGCCGCCGAGTTCCCGTACGTGGTGCGCGTGGTGTCTGAAATCACCGAATCCAACGGTTCCTCCTCCATGGCCTCTGTCTGTGGTTCCTCCCTGGCGCTGATGGATGCCGGTGTGCCGATCAAGGCCTCCGTTGCCGGTATCGCCATGGGTCTGGTGAAGGAAGAAGAAGGTTTCGTGGTGCTGTCCGACATCCTGGGTGACGAAGATCACCTGGGTGACATGGACTTCAAAGTGGCCGGTACTACCGAAGGTATCACCGCGCTGCAGATGGACATCAAGATCGAAGGCATCACCAAAGAGATCATGGAGATTGCGCTGAAGCAAGCTCGTGGCGCTCGTCTGCACATCCTGAAAGTGATGGATGAAGCTATCCAGGCTCCGCGTGCCCAGATCTCCGATTTCGCACCGCGTATCCACACCATCAAGATCAATCCCGAGAAGATCAAGGATGTGATTGGTAAGGGTGGTTCCGTGATCCGTGCACTGACCGAAGAGACCGGCACCAACATCGAGCTGGATGATGACGGTACTGTACGTATCTCCGCCGTGGCTAACGAAGCCGCCATGGAAGCGATCCGTCGCATCGAAGCTATCACCGCCGAGATCGAAGTGAACCGCATCTATGAAGGTAAAGTTGTCCGTCTGGCCGATTTCGGCGCATTCGTCAACATCCTGCCGGGCAAAGATGGTCTGGTACACATCTCCCAGATCACCGACGCTCGCGTACAGAACGTGGCTGACCACCTGACCATCGGTGACGTGGTCAAGGTGAAGGTACTGGAAGTGGACCGTCAGGGCCGCGTACGTCTCTCCATCAAGGAAGCGAACGCCCCGACCGAAGCGGCTGCACCTGCTGAGGCTGCTCCGGCCGCTGAAGAAGCGCCTGCTGCAGAGTAATCTGCTCGCCTGATACCGGACCTGTTCCGGTTGATGTAAAAAGTCCGGCTCCCCTTGGGGAGCCGGACTTTTTTATGGTCAACACGCGCAATCAGGGATTACCTGCCGAGGATGGCGTACTGCATCTCTTGCAAGGGAAGCACATGGCGAGCAGCCCCCAGCTTGATCGCCTCCTTGGGCATGCCGAACACCACGCAGGAGGCCTCATCCTGGGCATAGGTATTGGCACCAGCCTCCAGCATCTCGCGCAATCCCCGTGCGCCATCATCCCCCATGCCGGTCATGATGATGCCGGTGGCGTTCTTGCCGGCATATTTGGCGACAGAGCGAAACAGCACATCCACCGAGGGACGATGGCGGTTGATAAGCGGCCCGTCGACCACCTCGACGTGATAGTAGGCCCCGCTGCGCTTGAGCAGCATATGCTTGCCGCCGGGGGCAATCAGCGCCAGCCCGGGGATCACCCGGTCATTGTTTCTCGCCTCCCGCACTTCTATCTGGCAGACCCCGTTCAGCCGCTCGGCAAACATGGCGGTAAATTTCTCCGGCATGTGCTGCACGATGACAATGCCGGGGCTGACCCGGGGCAGGGCCGTCAGTACTGCCTCAAGGGCCTGGGTGCCACCGGTCGAGGTACCGATGGCGATGAGCCGTTCAGTGGTTTGTGCCATGGCGTGCTGGTTGGGGGCCAGCATGGCATCGGCGTTCAGCTTGGCGCTAACCGGCACTGAAGATGGCTTGCCCACGCGCTTGAGATTGGCTTGGGCCGCAGCCCGCACCGCCATAGCCAAGTCGTGGGCAGATTCTTGCAGAAAGCTTTTTATCCCTATGGTCGGCTTGGTGATGATGTCCACCGCGCCGGCAGCCATCGCCTGCAAGGTGGTCTCGGCACCCTTCTCGGTGAGGGAGGAGCAGATCACTACTGGCGTCGGGTGCTCCGCCATGATTTTGGTGAGAAAGGTGATGCCATCCATACGGGGCATCTCTACATCGAGCACGATGACGTCAGGCCACTCTTTCTTCAGTTTTTCCTGCGCAAACAGGGGATCCGATGCCGTGGCGATCACCCGGATATCGGGCTCCTGCTCCAGCACCGCTTGTAATACCTGTCTGACCACGGCGGAATCATCCACCAGCATGACCCGGATCTGCTTCATTCTCGCGACTCCCGTTGATGTGGCAGACGATGATGGCGGAGCCAGACACTACCGTTGCTGAGTTCAAAAATCAGGCTTCGGTGGCCGCTATGGCCAAGATGGTGGGCTTTGATATCAAGTCCAAGGTGTCGGGTCAGCTGCCAGGCTGCCTCAATATTTCTGGTGGCCACATTGTTATCGCGTTTGGCGTATTGTGGCTGGTTGAACATATTGCCGCCTCCGAACAATTTGATCTCGTATTCGTCGAGAGGGGGCGGATATTGCGCAACAGCTTGTAATAGCAAGGTGATGGCTTCATCGGCATAGCGGCCATCCAGCAAGGTGGTCGGCCGCCCTCGAGTTGGCAGCATGTAGTGGCACATACCGCCCATCTTTTGTTCCGGATGCCACAGGGTGATGGCAATGCAGGAGCCCAGCACGGTTTTGAGGACAACATCCTCCTTGCCAAAGAAGAGTTCACCGGGTTGCAGAATCACCTCCCGTGCCATGATTTATCTCTTCTGATAAATGGAGGGAGATACCAGCTGCAGTCCATGATGCAAGCCATGCAAACTCTCTGCATGGCTGACCAGCAGATAGCCACCGGGTTTGAGTTTGGGCACCAGCCGCTGCAACACTTGCCCCTTGATCTCCTTGTTGAAGTAGATCATCACGTTTCTGATAAAGATGACGTCAAACAAGCCGATGTCCGGCAGATCCTGATTGAGGTTGATCTGCATGAACTGCACCTTGTCCCGCAACTTGCGATCGATGATGAAGATCCCCTCCTGCAGGCCCACGCCCTTGAGGCAGTATTTCATTAAAAAGGGCAGGGGAATGTTGTGCGCCCGCTCGATGGGGTAACGGCCGCTCGTCGCCTGTTCCAGCACCCGAGACGAGATATCGGAGGCCAGGATCTCCCAGTTGAGGGTGCCACGTTTCTCTGCGAGGGTCATGGCCAGACTGTAGGGCTCCTCTCCGGATGAACTGGCTGCGCTCCAGATCCGCAAGGTGCGTTCACTCGGGAAGTGTGCAAGCACCCCCCGGGTCAGAAACTCGAAGTGTTTTGGCTCTCTGAAAAAGTAGGTTTCGTTGGTGGTGAGCAGATCGAGCGCCAGCTGCAGTTCGCTGCTGCGATCGTTCATGATGAGCTGGAAGTAGTCGTCATAGCTGTCCAGCTCATAGTGGCACAGGCGTTTTGCCAAGCGGCTGGCAACCAGCGCCTTCTTGGCTGGAGACAGCTCTATTCCCGCCGTTTGATGAAGCCAGCGTTGGAAACGGGAGAACTCATCATCATGCAGCTGGGTTTGATACAAAACCCTGTCCCTCTACCTGTGTTGTCGGATGCGGGAGAGGCAATGCCTCTCCCGTGACTAGAACCGGACAAAATCGCCGTCGTTGATGGGGCGTTGTGTGGTGGTGGCCCGCTCCCGACTGTTGGCATTGTTCTCGTTCATAAAGCGCCCCCGGGTAGTGGGGTGAAGGTGCGAGGTGGCTTTGCCTTCTTTGGTGTGGGCCTCCAGGGTAAAGAACTCCATGGCCAGCTGCAGTTGCTCGGCCTGGCTGCTCATCTCTTCCGCTGTGGCAGCCAACTCTTCGCTGCAAGAGGCGTTCTGCTGGGTAACCTGACTCAATTGATTCATGGCCAGGTTGATCTGGCTGACGCCGGTGGACTGTTCATTGGAGGCGGCGCTGATCTCCTGCACCAGATCCGAGGTCTTGTTGATGGAGGGCACCATTTGATCCAGCAGGCGACCGGCTTTTTCCGCCATCTCGACGCTGCTTGACGCCAGTTCGCCAATCTCCTGTGCTGCAACCTGGCTGCGTTCGGCCAGTTTGCGCACCTCCGCCGCCACTACGGCAAAGCCCTTGCCGTGATCGCCGGCGCGCGCCGCTTCGATGGCGGCGTTGAGCGCCAGCAGATTGGTCTGGTAGGCAATATCGTCGATGATGCCAATCCGTCTGGCGATCTGTTTCATGGCATCGACGGTCAGTTTGACCGCTTCACCTCCCTCGACGGCTTCTTTGGCTGCCTTGCTGGCCATGCCATCGGTAACCTGGGCGTTGTCGGTATTCTGGTTGATGCTGGCGCTCATCTGTTCGATGGAGGCGCTGGTCTCTTCCATGCTGGAGGCTTGTTCACTGCTGGATTGGCTGATCGACTGGGCCGTCGCGCTGACTTGCTCGGCGGCACTGGAGAGATTGTCAGAGGCGCCGCGCACTTCGGTGACAATCTTGGTCAGCGAGGCGATAGTGGTGTTTAGCGAATCTTTGGTGGTACCAAAAATACCGGGATCATCAGCCTCTATCTGTTGGGTCAGATCCCCTTTCGCCAGACACTGTACGACCCGGATAACATTGTTGAGGGTGCTGTCGATCACTTCGGCAATCTGGTTTATCCCTTCCCCCATTGCCTGAAAGAAGCCGCTTTTACCCGTCAGCTCCATCCGGCGGTGCAGCTCGCCATTGATCACGGCCTGCACGATGTCGGACATCTCTTTCTCTATCATCACCTCCTTGGTACGGTCTGCCCACTCGACCACGGAGCCTAGTCGCTCGCCGCTATCGTTGAAGACCGGATTGGCAATCAGGGAGAAGGTGCGTCCCCCCAGCTGGATCTGGGTGCGGTAGGTGCTGTTGAGTTTGGCCAGCATGGCGCGCTGATGGCCCGGATTTTTATGAAAGCTGTCGATATTGGCGCCCATCAGCTGATTGGCATTGAAGCTGTAGAGCTCTTTCTTGATGTCGCTTTCAGCCTGATTGAGCATGCCGGTCACCGCCTCGTTCATATAGATAATGTCGAGGTTGGTATCGGCGATCATCACGTTGGTACTGGCGCAATCGAGCGCCTTGCGAACCAGCCGGTTTTCATGAAGCTGCACCTGGCTATTCCTGATCTCGTGCCGGCTTTGCTCCAGCTTGCCGTTCAACAGGGCAATCACGTCGTTGACCGCGACGGCCACTTCACGCAGCGGGTTATCCAGTCCGGAAAGTTCGATTGCAGCCGGAGCCTGATCGTCTTCAATGGTGCGCTGTACTTGCCCGATAGCGTCGAGTAGTTGGGCCTGCTGTCTTGCTTCAGCCGCGCTGTTTCCGAAGAGTTTGCCAAAGAGTGAATGGGTCATGAGCGTTTCCTTATGCTGCATGTCGTGGTGTATGGGGGGGCCTGTTCAGGAGGGTTGCAGGTTGCCTTGCGGCAATCTTGCCTGTGGCTGGGCCAGTTCACTGAGTTGAGCCATCTCATCGAGTGACAACACTTTTTCGGTATCGATGAGGATGACGAATTTGCCGTTGACCTTGCCCATACCGCTGATGAAGTCGGCCCGGATGCGGGCACCAAAACTGGGCGGGGGCTCGATATCTGCTTGTGGGATACCCAGCACTTCCGATACGGAATCCACCACGACGCCAATATCCTGACCCACTGGTTCATCGCCCTGTGGAGCTATCCCTTCAATGATGACGATGCAACTGCGGCGAGTGATGAGCGAAGGGGCATTGCCAAAGCGGGCGTTCAAGTCGACGACCGACACGACCGCTCCCCTGAGATTGATTACGCCGCGAATAAAACCGGGCATCATCGGGATCGGAGTGATATTGCCGTATTCGATGATCTCTTTGACCCCCAGAATATTGATGGCGAACATCTCGTTGTTGATCAGAAATGTCAGATACTGGGCATCGCCACAGCTCTCGTCAGCGGCTGCCGATGGCACCGTGATGTCGGTGGATGTATGCATGGTCGCCTCCGGTTAGAAACGGACAAAATCCGCTTCATCAATGGCATGGGATGATGGTTGATTGGGCTGGCTGGCCCGTTGTGGCGGTGCGATGAAACTGCCTCTGGGAGGCACCCCCTTGTGGTTGGCCTCATGAACTCTGGCATTAACCTGGGGGCGTTTTTCCAGTGCAAAAAAGGCCATGGTTTGCTGCAGTTCACTGGCTTGCGAGCTCATCTCTTCCGCAGTGGCAGCGAGCTCCTCGCTACTGGCGGCATTTTGCTGCGTGACCTGATTGAGCTGGCTCATGGCCAGGCTGATCTGGTTGGCCGCGCTGGCCTGTTCCCCGGAAGCCGCATTGATCTCTTGTACCAGATCAGAGGTTTTGCGAATGGAGGGGACGATCTTCTCCAGCAGGCTGCCGGCCCGCTCTGCCTTGCTGACGCTGTCGGAGGAGAGCTCGCCAATCTCTTGCGCTGCGATCTGGCTGCGTTCCGCCAGTTTCCTCACCTCGGCTGCAACTACCGCGAAGCCTTTGCCATGTTCTCCGGCGCGAGCCGCCTCGATGGCCGCATTGAGGGCCAGCAGGTTGGTTTGATAGGCGATGTCATCGATGATGCTGACTTTCCTGGCGATTTGTTGCATGGCCGTCACCGTCTGTTGCACGGATTGACCCCCTTCGGTGGCCTCCAGCACCGAGTTGCTGGCCATGCTGTCGGTGATCCTGGCGTTCTCGGTGTTCTGGTTGATGCTGGCGCTCATCTGTTCGATAGAGGCGCTGGTCTCCTCCACACTGGCCGCCTGCTCGCTGGTGGCCTGACTTAATGCCTGCGCCGTATTGCTCACCTGATTGGAGGCATTGGTCAGGTTGTCGGCGGCGTTACGAACCTCTTCGATGATATTGGTTAGCGCAGTGATGGTCTGGTTGAGGCCGTCTTTGGTCTGGCCAAAAATACCGGGGTAGGGTTCATCGATCCGCTGGGTCAGATCCCCTTTGGAGAGTGCGGTGGCGATGCGCATCACATCTTCCAGGCTGGTATCTGTGACATGGGAGAGGCGATTTAGCAGCTCGGATACCCGTTTGATGTAGCCCTGGCGATCCTCCAGTGCAATCTTGTGGCTGAAGTCTCCCTGTTCGACGGCGGCGGTGACCAAGGTCTCGATATCCGTGATCAAGGCCCCCAGCTTCTTGACCATGTTGTCCATCGCCATCAAGAGCTGACCCGCTTCATCGTTGGACTCTATCTTGATCGATACATCCAGATTGCCATCGGCCAGACTATTGGCCACACGCAGGGCCTGCTCAATGGGAGTGATGATGCTTTTGATCAGCAGGGTGCCAAACCAGGCTGCGAGCACGATGCCGACCGCGATAACCACCGCCATGGTTATCAGCATCACGTCATACCAGGATTGTGCAGCGGTATATTCCGACTTGGCCACATTGAGCTGCAGGTTGACCAGCTCGGTAATCTTGTTGCCTATCGGGTCGATGGAGCCGTAGAGGGTACCGTCAAAATTGTTCAGCATGCCGGCAATCATGCCGTGCTGGGTGGCGAGGAATTTCTCCAGTTTGCCAATATCGGTATCGGCCGCGTTGAACAGAGTGCTCGCCTCGGCTGACAAGCGCTGCTCCTCCGGGGTGAGAGTGGTGGATTGGTAGTGCTGCCACTCGCTCTTGATGGTCTGCTGGGCCTGTTTTATCTGATTCAACGCCTCTTCTGCCGGGATCAGCCCCGCATTAGCCTTGTTGAGGTTGTCGATGATCGAGACGGCATAGCTGTCGGAGATGGTCTTCAGCTGCTTGAGGGGAACCACCCTGTCGTTGTAGACGCGCTGTAGCCCGGTATTGCTGCTCTGCATGTTGTATAACCCGAGGCCGCCAACGGCCAGCAGCAGCAGGCAGAGCAGGCAGAGCAGCACGATGAGGCGCAATTTGATGGTGGAGTTTTTAAACATGATGGCCCCCTCAGTTGAGGCTGGATTGAGGTTGGTTGCGCGACACCGTCAAGTTGTTGAGCTGACAGGATTCCAGGGTGATCGCGTGCTGGATGAGCGAGGGAATGTCGAGGATCAGGGCGACCTCTCCTCCCCCCAGAATGGTTGAGCCACTGATGCCCTGCAGGCGCTGGAACAATTTCCCCAACGGTTTGATGACGGTCTGGAATTCTCCCAGCAGTTCATCCACCACCAGTCCGGATTTTTTGCCTGCATGGCTGACCACGACAATGTTCTCACGCCGCCCCTTGCTGCCATTGGTATCGAAGTAGTGTTGCAGGCGGATAAAGGGCAGCACCTCGCCACGCAAATTGATGTAATTGCGCCCTTGGGTGTCGGCCAGTGAACTCTGGGTCAATTCAACGCACTCGATCACCATATCGAGCGGAATGACGTAATGGGTGTCGCAGACTCGCACCAGGAAGCCGTCGATGATGGCGAGGGTAAGCGGCAGGCGGATCTGCACACGGGTTCCTTTTCCCGGGATGCTGTCGAGATCGACCGTACCACGCAGGGCAGTTATGTTGCGTTTGACGACATCCATGCCCACCCCGCGACCGGAGAGGTTGGTGATCGACTCTGCGGTGGAGAACCCCGGCTCGAAGATCAGGTTGTATATCTCCTGATCCGTCAGCGTGGTGGTTGCGCTGATCAGACCGCGTTCGATGGCTTTTTGCTGGATCCTGGCTTTGTTGAGACCGGCGCCGTCATCCCGAATTTCGATGACGATACTGTTGGAGTCGTGATAGGCGTTGAGATTCAGGGTGCCGCGGGGGGATTTGCCTGCCAGCAGCCGTTGTTCTGCCGATTCGATGCCGTGATCCATCGAGTTTCTGACCAGATGCATCAGCGGATCGCCGATCTTCTCTACCACCGACTTGTCCAGTTCGGTCTCGGCTCCGGAGATCACCAGAGTGATATCCTTATTCAGCTCTTGGCTGACATCGCGCACTACCCGCTGGAAGCGGTTGAAGGTATCGCCGATAGGCACCATTCGCAGGCGCAGCGCGCTGTCACGGATCTCTTCCACCAGCATGGCAATGACCGAGGTGGCTTCCTGTAGCTGGCTTTCTCGGGTGCGTTTGGCCAGCAGATTGGCCCCTGAACTGGCGACCACCAGCTCACCGACCAGATTGATCAGGTCGTCCAGCTTGTCGGCATGCACCCTGACGTAACGACCTTCTTTGCTCTTGCTCTCCTTGGTCTGGTTCTGCTTTTTCAGGGCGGCATCGACTACGGCTTCATTGACGGCACCCTGCGCAATCAGGATCTCCCCGAGTTTGGGCGCTTGCTCAGCCGGGGTCGCTTGCTGTGCCTGCAGACCGTTTGCCAACTCCTCTGCGGTTAACGCGCCGGTGTTGACCAGCAACTGCCCCAGCATGGAGCTATCTTCCGGCAGCGACTCGATCAGGTTGATGAACTCGGCGATCTTGCTGTGGGGCGGCAAAATGGTGATCTGGCAGTCATCTCTAACAAATTCAAAGACATCGCTGATGGCTGCCTTGTCTGCCTGCGAGTCGAAGTCTATCTCGTATCCGAGGTAGCAATTCTCAGGATCGAACTGCTCCCAATCCGGTAGTCCTTGATGGATGGTTTCCACTGAGCAGAGGGTTCCGAGTGTGCCGAGATAGCGCAGAAATGCGGCGGGATCCATGCCGTTGCGCAGTACATCTGGACCAAAACGCAGGGAGATATGCCACAAGGAGGCTGCGCTAGTAATCCCTCCCTCTTTTTCGATTTTTGGTTCAGGTGTATGCACCGTATCTGGCAGCGTGGCATGGGGGGCGCACTGATGACGGGTGAGGGTGAGCCTCAGCAGTTCATCCTGGCTGGCATCGCCATCGCTTAACGAGCTGCCCTGTTCCGCAACGACACTGATGAGCGTCTGGATGTGGTCACAGCTCTCCAGCAGATCCTTGATCAGAGAAGAGGTGACGGTGATCTGCTGATTGCGGATCTGGTCGAGCAGATCCTCGACGATATGGGTAAACCCGACGATGGGCTGCAGACCGAACAGGCCAGCAGACCCCTTGATGGTATGAGCTGCACGGAAGATTGCGCCAATCAGCTCGCTATTGTCTGGGTCAGCCTCCAGTGAGAGCAGCGCTGACTCCATCTCTTCAAGCAACTCGCGTGCCTCGGCGATATAGGTTTGTAAAGCCTGATCAAGATCGATGCTCACGGTGACTCCTTGTCATGCTGGCTCAGGGCCGTTCGCCATGGGTGATGAGGGTGGGGTCGCCAAAAAAAGCCGAGAGCTGGCACAGCTCCAGCAGTTCAAGCACAACATGGCTATGCCAGACCAGCGCCAGGGAGGAGCCTTGCTGCAGCGCGGTTTTCTTTGCCGCCAGCAGCAGTTGCAGCCCGGCGCTGTCTATCTCGGATACCGCCGCCAGATTCAGCTCCAGTTCGCGCCCCTGATGCAATAAGGGCGAAAGGGCCTCTTTCAGCTCGCTGACCGTATAGATGGTGATCTCGTCCGGCAGGGTCACCACCACCTTGTTGTCGAGCCGCTCACTCTGTAGTTGCATGATGCGCTCCGGATCACGGCATGATGAGCTTGGCGACAGCGGCCAGCATCTGCTCGGGCTGGAAGGGCTTAACCACCCAGGCTTTGGCTCCTGCAGCTTGTCCTTCCTGCTTCTTGCTGTCTTGCGATTCGGTGGTCAGCATGATGATGGGGGTGAATTTATAGCTGGCCAGCTTTTTGGCCTCTTTGACGAAGGTGATGCCATCCATGTTTGGCATGTTGACGTCACTGATGATCAGGTTGATCTTCTTGCCATCAAGCTTCTTGAGCGCATCCTTGCCATCGCTCGCCTCCATCACTTCATAACCGGCCCCCTTGAGGGTCATGCCTACGACTTGGCGAATGGTTGCCGAGTCATCCACGATCAGGATCGTTTTACCCATATCTCTCTCCTAGAAAAATGTGATGTCGGCGCTGCTTGGTTGCGCTTTGGTAGAACGGGTGGTGCGACCATGGTGAATATTGCGCTGCTCGTCGGTGGCGTATGAGAGCTCCATCTCTGCCAGCCAGCGATTGGCATCGATCTGTATTGGTCCGGATGAATTGCTGTTTTGCTCGGAAGCAATCAGGTGGCTGGAGAGGCTCTCCATGTTTTGTCTGACGTGGCTGAGGATCTGGCTGACCCTGTCTTGAAATTGCAGCGAGACAATGACGCTGGAGATCTCCCGGTGGATATCGGTGCTCTCGTTTTGCAACAGGGAGGCGGATTCCGCCAGGCTGTCGGTGGCATGGCGGAAACGGGCCAGCACCTGTTCAATGGTCTGCTCCGAATTGAGCGCCGAGGCGTGATCCCGTGCGGCAGCATTTTCGGCAATCTGGAAGGCGCGACCGATAGCAGTATTGATGGTGTCGACCTTGTCGGTCATCTTCTGGGCGGTTTCGCTGGAGAGGCGGGAGAGGTTGCGCACTTCATCAGCAACCACAGCAAAGCCACGGCCTGCTTCCCCAGCGCGAGCCGCTTCAATGGCGGCGTTGAGGGCCAGCAGGTTGGTCTGGGAGGCGATCTTGGCCACATCCATGGCCATGGTGTTGAGCTCTATGGTGTAGGTGGTCAGGCTTTTTATCTCACCCAGCATGGCGTCCCGATTGGCCTGGGCGGAATGCAGGATGGCAACCACCTCATTGAGTTGCCGCTGGCTCTCGCTCAAGACTCCGGCCATGCCACGGGAATTGGCATCACCCAGTTCACCGGCTGCCAGATGGGAGGCATTGACTGCTTCTTCCAGTTTGTTGGCCAAGCCGCTGAAGCGCTGGGTCAGGTCAATCATCGCCGCTTCGGTTTGTTGACGAGAGTTTTCAATTTGCTGAGACCAGATGGGTAGTGCCTTCTCGCACACCTGTTCCAGCCCGACGATGGAGTGGGCGATGGCATCCGTGGCGGCGGGTTCTATCTGTTCGGTACGATTGCGGTGTATGTGCTGATGGAAGTGACTCGATGTCCAGAGGGCGGCGGCAATGGCAACCAGCACATTGAGCAGCAGGTAGAGAGGTGACAGCGCATCGGCGAGTTGCAGCAACAGGTAGCTCAGCAGACCGAGCCCGATGCAGCAAATCCAGCAAACCGGTTCCCAAAGCGGTGTGTTCACGCCACTTTTGTGTTGTGCCATACGTAGCTTATCCCTGTGCAATTATTTGGTAAGAGGTAAAGGAGCGGGACTGCAACAGTCATGGTGCCCCTTGAAGCTCTTTTCTTTATTTATAGTTGGCACAATAAGGTTAGCGGAAAAAAATAAATTGGCTGCAAATCGGATTTGTTTGTATCAGCGATTGCTGTATCGAGAGAATTGCGAAGGGGGAGCAGAGAGAGGTGGTGGAAAAAGGAGAGCAGGAGCCTGATGATTCAGGCTCCTGATGAGGATCAAACCTCGTTGGCGTGGGCCTTCTGGCACCCTTCGACGGCGTGGGCAATCAGCTCCAGCGCGCTCTTGTCGCACGGGGGCAGTTCGGCATCGCACGCCTTGATGGGGGTGACGCGATCGCCCCACTTGATGATGGCGGCACCCCAGGTCAGACCAGCACCGAAGGCGGCGGTCAGCAGATAGGAGTTCGGCTTGACGCGACCCTGCTCCAGCGCTTCGCACAGGGCGATGGGCACGGTGGCGGCGGAGGTGTTGCCGTAGTTTTCGATGTTGACCATTACCTTCTCCATCGGCGCGTTCATCCGCTTGGCGAGGGTTTCGATGATGCGGATGTTGGCCTGATGGGGGACGATCAGGTCGACCTGCTCCGGCGCAATGCCAGCCTGCGCCAATACAGTGCTGGTGGCTTCACCCATGCCGCGCACAGCACGTTTGAAGATCTCCGGCCCTTCGAAGTTGAAGGTGAACAGGCCGTCGACATCGGCAAAACGCACCCGATCGGTACCGAAGTTCGGTACGTGCAGGATCTCCCGCGCTTCGCTGTCACAGCCCAGCTTGTTGGCAATCAGGCCGCATTCCTGCTCGCTTGCCTCGATCACCACGGCACCGGCACCATCGCCAAACAGTACGGCGGTATCGCGGCGTGCCCAGTCCAGCAGGTAGGTGAGGCGTTCGGCGCCAATCACCAGCACCTTCTTCATCATGCCGGTCTGCACCAGCGAGGTGGCGACGGAGAGGGAGTAGACGAAACCGGTACAGGCTGCGTTGAGGTCAAACACGGCGGCGTTGACGGCCCCGAGCTTCTTCTGCACCGCAGAGGCGGCGCTTGGCAGCAGGTTGTCCGGGGTGGCGGTCGCCAGGATGATGCCATCGAGATCGCTGGCTTCCAGACCGGCGCAAGCCAGCGCGCGGCGACCGGCCAGGGTAGCGAGATCCGAGGTGCTGACGTGGGAGATCCGGCGAGCCTTGATGCCGGTGCGCGGATAGATCCACTCGTCTGACGTATCCATGATGGTGCTGAGGTCATCGTTGGTCAGCACGGAGGGAGGCAGGCATTTGCCCCAGCCGGTGATATTGGCGTATTTCATCTTGTTACCGCTTCTCAAAGTGGATCGCCCGCGGGCGGAAAATCGTGCAATTATGCCGTACGAGACAACCACTGTCATCTTGTGGTCATGGTTATGTGCAGGGCGAGCAGCTGCGCCAGCTGGCCGCAAAGGGCGGCAACGTGCTGAACATGGCAGGAAATTTTGCTTAAAACGCGGGGCTCGTCTGCCCTAAGATAGGCGTTTCCCCACCGATGAGGGTATCCCTTGCTCAGAGCCAATCTCAACCTGCTGCCGACCCTCAAGGTGCTGCTGGAGACCCGAAATATCAGCCGCGCCGCCGAGCTGCTGCACCTGAGCCAACCCTCCATCAGCAAGCAACTTGCCCAGTTGCGTAGCGAGTTTGACGATGAGTTGCTGGTGCGGGAGGGGCAACGCTGGCTGCTGACGCCGCGTGCCGAACTGCTGGCCGCTCAACTGGCGGATTCTCTCGGTGCGCTGGAGCGGCTCTACGAGGCGCCCGGGTTTGACCCGAGTCGTTGCGAGCGGGTATTTCGGCTCGCCTCTTCTGATTATGTGGCCCAGCATATCCTGCCCGATATCTGCGCCGCGCTCGCCAAAGAGGCGCCGTTGGCGGCGCTGGAGTACAGCCTGTGGGACAAGCGTCAGCTGCCGCAGTTGTGGCAGTCGGAGCTTGATCTGGTCTCTACCATCACCGAACAGGTGCCGGATCAGATCCGCGGTCTGCATCAGGGTGAAGATCGGCTGGCGGTGTTGATGGGACGTCATCACCCGCTGGCGGGCAAGACGCTTAATCTCGATGACTATCTCGCCTGGCCTCATTTGCAGGTGAGCGGAGGAGGGGACAAGGACAGCCCGGTGGAACAGGTGTTGGCGCCGCAGGGACTGAGTCGGCGCTGGTTTGCCAGAGTCCCCTTCTTTCAGGCGGCGGTGGAGGTGTTGCTGCGCACCGATTGCCTGATGACCACCCCGGCTCATATCGCCTGGCAGCTCTCCTGCGGCCATGGGCTCACCTTTGTCGATCTGCCCTTTGCTACCCGCGACCAGCAGTATCATCTGCTGTGGCATCAGCGTCACCATCAGGATCCAGCCCACCGCTGGTTTCGCGAGCTGGCCTACCCCTTCCTGCGGGATCACCTGCAACGCACCGTCGGCGAGAGTCGCAAGCTGCTCGAGCTCGGTGGTTAGCCCCAGTCAGTTATGTGGCGCTATAGCCATTAGTTATGGGCTCTATTCATAACTTTCACTACTAGCATAATGGCTCAGCCCGTACTCTGAGTGCAGGTCATCATATCGAGCACAAAAGAGGAAAAGTATGGAACTGACGAGTTGGCTGGCACTGGCCGCAATCTGCGTGATGGGCGCCATCAGCCCCGGTCCGAGTCTGGCGCTGATCATCCGCAACACGGTGCAGGGAGGGCAGGGTCACGGCGTCGCCACCGCGCTCGGTCACGGCTTCGGGGTTGGTATCTATGCGCTGGTGACCGCACTTGGCCTCTCCATTCTGATCACCCAGACCCCGATCCTGTTTGATCTGATCCGCTACGGCGGCGCCGCATTTCTTGCCTGGCTCGGGGTGAAAGCCCTGCTTGCCAAACCTGCCAGTGGCGAAGCGAGTGAAGAGGTGCATCAGTTGCGTGGTCGGCAGGGGGCCTTTGAAGGTTTTATGGTGGCTTTCCTCAATCCCCAGCTGGCGGTGTTCTTTATCGCCCTGTTCAGCCAGTTTGTGCGAGCCGATACCGGCTGGCGCGAGGGGGGCATCATGATGCTCACCGCGGGCGGGATCGACGCCGTCTGGTACGTGCTGGTGGCGCTGGTGCTCTCGCGTGGGCCTGTACTGGCTTGGCTTAAAGCCAAATCCTTTGTGATCGACAAGGTGAGCGGATTGGTGCTGCTGGGATTGGCTTTGAAGGTGGTGCTTTAGTCCTCTCGTGGGCGATCTGTTGCTGGCACTCAAGGTGGCTCTCTAATCCTGCATTTTGCGGATACCTTAAGCGGGATCAAGGCACGCGGGTGGTGAATGGGCTAGAGTAGCGGCCATTTGCTGTCCGCCCTGATCCCGAGACCATGCACCAGAACAAGCACCCGTTAAGCCACAACAACCGGTTGGAGCTGCTGGCTCCGGCCAAGAACCTCGCCTACGGCATCGAAGCCATCAACCATGGTGCGGATGCCGTCTACATGGGTGGCCCCGCCTTTGGCGCCCGCAGCGCGGCGGGCAACTCCCTCGAAGATATCGAAGCGCTGGCGCGTCACGCCCATCGATTCGGTGCCCAGGTCTTTGTCGCCTTCAATACCCTGCTGCACGATCACGAGCTGGAGCAGGCCCAGCGCCTGACCCACCAAATTTACGAAGCCGGTGCCGATGCGCTGATCGTGCAGGATATGGGACTGCTGGCGCTGGACCTCCCTCCCATCGCGCTCCATGCCAGTACCCAAACCGACAACCGCACCCCGGAGAAGGTGAAGTTTCTGCAGGATGCGGGTTTCTCTCAGGTGGTGCTGGCGCGCGAGCTTTCGCTGGCGCAGATCCGCGAGATCAGTGCGGCAACCAATGTGCAGCTGGAGTTTTTTATCCACGGCGCGCTCTGCGTCTCCTACAGCGGCCAGTGCAACATCAGCCACGCCCGTACCGGCCGCAGTGCCAACCGCGGTGAATGTGCCCAGCTCTGCCGTCTGCCCTGCTCGCTGCAAAAGCCGGATGGCGAAGTGCTGGTGGCCGACAGCCACCTGCTGTCGCTCAAGGATATGGATCAGACCGACAACCTGGAGGCGCTGATCGAAGCGGGCATCCGCTCCTTCAAGATCGAAGGGCGCCTCAAGGGGCTCGATTACGTCAAGAACGTCACTGCCTGGTATCGCCAGAAGCTGGACGCTATTCTGGATAGCCGCTCCGATCTGGTTGCCGCTTCGGCGGGTCGTTGCAGCTACAGCTTCACGCCTGACCCCAAGAAGAGCTTCAACCGCGGCAGCACCGACTACTTCCTGAATGGCCGCCAGCAGGGAATCGACTCCACCAAGAGCCCGAAATATGTGGGCGAGCCGCTGGGGCGCGTCACCAAGGTGACCCGTGACGGTATCGAGATCGACGGCAAGCAGGTCAGCCTCAACAACGGCGACGGTCTGGGTTTCTTCAAGCCGAATAACGAGCTGGTGGGGATGCGCCTCAACAAAGTCGAAGGTAAGCAGTTACTCCTGTCAGAACGCATGCCGGGGCTGAAGGTTGGCACCGAGCTCTACCGCAACCATGATCAGGCGTTCAGCAAGATGCTGGAGAAGGCGAGCGCGAATCGCCGCATCCGGGTCGATATGGTGCTTGCAGAGTGCGATGAGGGATTGCGCCTCACGCTCACCGACGAGCAGGGCATCAGCGCTGCGGTGATGCTGCCTTGTGACAAGCAGCCCGCCGATAACCCGGAGCGGGCGTTGCAACAGGCGCGTGACCAGCTCGGCAAACTCGGCAATACCCTGTTTGTGGCCCGCAAGATTGAGTTGGCATTCACTCACCCGCTATTCATCGCCGCATCACAGCTCAACGGCTTGCGTCGGGACGGCATCGCCGCGCTGGAGGCCGCGCGGGTGGCCAGCTACCAGCGTCCCGAGCGACGCATCGCCCTGCGGGATATCAGCTATCCCCAGCACCGTCTCTCCTATCTTGGCAATGTGCTGAACAGTGCGGCCGAGCAGTTCTTCCGCGAGCACGGGGTGGAGCGTATTGCCCCCGCCTACGAGGCAAACAAGGAGGAGGGTGAAGTGGTGTTGATGATCACCAAGCACTGTATCCGCTATAGCCAGAACCTCTGCCCGAAAGAGGTGCCCGGTCTCAAGGCCGAGCCGCTGGAGCTTAAGATGGGTAAAGACACCTTCCGCCTGCGTTTTGACTGCAATCGTTGCGAAATGCAGGTAATGGGGAGTTTGAAACGCTAGTAAATAAGTCCTCATACACTGTGCGAGGCGCATAGTGTATTGGGGAATGTTTGTAAAAGTTGTCTATTTTTGTCTCTTAATTAATAAAATCAGGCTAGGTTAATTTTTCAAGTTATTTAGCCCAAGTGTTTGTCTGACTGAGCTTTTGACTTGGCAGAATTGTGACACTAAAGACAGTTATGTAATTATTTCTCTGTAAAAATTTGGTTTTATTTCCACACAAATACATTAATGATACTCTAATGTGATCGTGTAGTAAGCATGTAATTATTTGTGGAGTATTGAATGGGTATTTTTAAAGTAAAAAGAATAGAATTGCAAAATGTAAAGTCTTTTGATAGTAAAGTATCTTGTGAGCTGAATGATAGCGCCACAGTAATATCATTTTCTGGGCGAAATGGTTCGGGTAAATCTACTCTATTGAAAGCAGCTTATTTGGTTCAGAAAGGTTTCTTTTCGGTGAGTCTTGGTGAGAATAATAAGAAGATGTTTAATCAAGACGCAGAGCGTTTTTTGAACGCTGATGGCTCATTTATTAAAGTCACTATTGATGTGGCGGGTGAAGATGTTTCCGTTGAGGTAATAAAGAAAGGCGATGAGATATTAGTAGAATGTAGTAATAAAGATGTCTTGACTACGCATTGGAATATTTTTGAACCAAAAAATATCTTTTTGTATGTTGATGCAAGCAAGGGTTTTTCAGAAGAGACGTTACTTTTTGACGAGATAGATATTTCAAAAAATAGTAAGCTAGAGTTAACGCTTCTTGCCATATTCAATCCAGAAAGATTATTTTCTGGAATATATCAGCAACTAGTGAAAGATTATGTTAATGATCGACTAATACCAAGTAAACCAGACCGATTACTATACTTTAAAGTTGCCTCTAAAATGTTCACATCACTTATACCTAATGTGGAGATTAAAAATTTTAGTGGAAATCATAAACCTGGAGAATTTGTTCTCTTGGGAAAAGCAAATACGGATAAGAGAAAACCATTATATGATGTTAGAGAATTCAGTTCGGGCGAGAAAGCGCTTCTAAGCACGTTATCTTTCTTGTGTATTTCAAACTCTGTTAGTTCAATCTTTATAGATGAACCGGAGAATCACTTTCATGAAGGGCTATTGCTTGAGTTTATAGCACTTCTTTATAAACTCTGTGATGAAAATGGAATACTTTCTTGGTTCGATAGTCAATTAGATTCTTCTATAAAACGAGAGTGGCTTGAAAAAGAATATAAGAACTACAAAATCAATCAAGTCGTTTTGTCAACTCATTCCAAGACACTAATATATAAAATTTTTTCTATGGGTGTTAATTACACTGTGTCCGATGGTGTAAATGAATTAATATATGAGAGTGCCGAGGATAACTTACGAGGTCTCGGGTTGAGTTCTATTCATAGGAAAGTCATTTTCGTTGAAGGAAAAGACGATCACGAGGCACTTGAATATATATTTAAAGGTGAGAACTTAATTATAAAGCCATTAGGTGGTAGTCAGCATGTCATCGAAATGTTTTCAAGGCTTGCTGATATAAATAGTCATATTTATGATATGAAATTTGTGTTTCTTGTTGATTCAGATAATAAGCCAGGGGATTTCTTTGATGGTATAAGGTCAAAAAATCCAAGGTTTTATGATGCATCATTTATAAAAATGAACTGCCATGAACTTGAAAATTATTTTTTAGATCCGAAATTATTTCTTGAAAAAATAAATGAATATCTCTCAGTGTCAGATGTCAATAGGCCAGATATAATGGTTGAAAGTATTAATAACAAGATTATTGAAATTGCTAGAGGTACGCAGCATGCAACATATAAAAAAGAAATCTCTCTCCATTTACAGCATGTTGTAGAAAGATACTTTTCTGAGCGTATTTGGGGAAGTAGCTCATTTGACTTTTCATCTAAAGAGGCTGCATCTGAAGAAATCTCATCGTCTGTTATTTCTGAGTTTGGGGTTTCAATTCTAAAAGCACAATTGCATGAGGCGATAAACACATCATTTGGGCAGTATTCTGGTATTTCCAACTCTGAGTTAATTCGCCGTTGTGATGGTAAGAAAGTATTTAATATAGCATCGAACCACTTCGCAAAAAGTATTGGAATAGAGCATAAAACATTTAAAAAAGCCTTAATTAAAAAGGCTTTATCTAGAAATGTAGGTGATTTGGCATTACTTATAGATGAAATAAAGGAAAAGTTAAAATAGAATTAAAAATAATCTGTTGATGGATGAGCTTGCAGAATTATTCTGCAATAATTATTGTTGCCATTAGGGGCCTAATCTTTCGATTAATAAAAGCGCTTTTTTAATCTCCAATCCCCCCGCATAGCCGGTCAGGCTGCCGTTTTGGCCGATCACCCGATGGCAGGGGACGATGATCGAGAGCGGATTGCGGCCGTTTGCAGCGCCCACTGCCCGCACCGCATCGGGTTTGCCGATAGCGCGGGCAATATCGCTGTAGCTGCGCGTTTCGCCGTAGGGTATGTCACACAATGCTTGCCACACAGCTTGCTGAAAAGCGGTGCCGTGGGCGGCAAGGGGCAGGGAGAAGCGCTGCAAGCGACCGGCAAAATAGGCCGCAAACTGGGCGAGGAAGGGGGCCAGCGCCTCGCGCTCTTGTTGCCAGCCACTCATATCGGGCAGTGCCCGCAGGCCCGCCACAAAGTCTACGTGTACCAGACCAGATTCATTGATGGCGACCAGCAGATCGCCGCAGCGGGTCGGCAGGATATCGTAGCAGATCATGGGGTTATCTCCTGTTGTTGGGTATCTGGCTGTTGTTCGTTGCTGGTGGCATGGAGCAGCAAATTGGGCGCTTCACTCATGGCATGCCACAGCCAGCTGGCCGCATAGCTGCGCCACGGCTGCCACGCCGCGCTTTGCGCCAACACCTCCTTCACCGGCAGCTTGGCACCGCCTCCCAGTGCCTTTTGCAGCACCAGATCGGAGGCAGGGAAGGCATCGGTATCCAGCCCGCAGCGCAGCCGCCAGTAAGCGACCGTCCAGGGGCCTATGCCCGGCAGCGCCAGCAACTGCTCGTCACTGGCCGTCGCGAGGGTCAGTTCGCCGCTGGCTAGCGCCTCGGCCACTCCCCGCAGGGTGCGAAGGCGGCTGCCGGGCATGCCGATACCGTCGAGATCGAGTTCGCACAGCTGGGCTGGGGTCGGCAGTTGTGCCACCCCGAATTGCGCCCCGGTGCGGGCCACCAGTCGCCCGAGTATCGTTATGGCCCCCTTGACCGAGACCTGCTGGCCGACGATGGCGCGCAGCATCACCTCGTACTCATCCCAGCCGGCGGGCAGCCGTACGCCCGGCCAGCGCGCCTGCAAACTGGCGAGCAGCGGATCCTGACCGAGCCGATCGCCGATCCGCTGCATGTCGGCATCGAGATCCCACATCCTGCGCACCCGATACAACAGATCGGGCAGCGCAGCGAGCGGCAGATCATGGACGGTGAGCTGCAGGCTATGCTCCTTGCCCTGCGCGATGCGCACCAGCGCGACCTGATCGCCGACCCGGTAGCGCCGCTCATACACCTCACCATCCACCCGCTCCAGCCCCGGGATCGCCCGCAGCCGGTAAAACGCCAGCATGGCCGCCACGTCATACGGAGGGCGGTAGGGCAGTTGCAGCGTCAGGGTTGCACCGCGCGGCACCGAAACACTGTCGTCAGCCGTCTCGTTACAGTCTTCCTGTTGGCGCAAGGTGCGCGGGGCCAGCCCGTAGGCGTTGAGCCAGGCGTCATTGAAGCGGCGGATGCTGGCAAAGCCAGCGGCAAACGCAATGTCGGTGATGGGCAGCCCAGTTTCAGTCAGCAGTCGTTTCGCGAGCAGCAGGCGGCGCGTCTGCTCCACCTGTTTTGGCGAGGCGCCGAGATGTTGCTCGAACTGGCGGCGCAGGGTGCGTTCGCTGATCCCGGCCTCAGTGGCCAGTTTGGCGAGCATGCCCTCCGCCAGCTCGCCGCGATCGATGCGTGCCAGCAGACGAGCCAGTTCAACCGGCAGATCGCCACGGGCGGCGGGGGCCAGCTCAGGGCGGCAGCGCAGGCAGGGTCGCAGCCCATACTGCTCGGCGGCCGCGGCGCTTTGGAAGTAGCGCACATTGTGCTCGTGCGGTGGCCGTGCCGGGCAGACAGGCCGGCAGTAGATACCGGTCGAGAGCACGCCGGTAAAGAAGCGGCCATCGAAGCGAGTATCGCGGGCGAGCCGTGCGGCGTGACACTGCTCACGGCTGAGGGTGTTGATCACCTCATCTTGTGACGACTCTGGGCTTGGCTTTGCATTCATGGTGTTGGCGGCTTTGCTGGAACAGATGGCAAAAGAGTAAGGGGGCTCGGGGGCCGTGACTAGCCAGAAACGGACAGGGATAGCAAAAATTGGCCAAAGGTTTTTTTGCTCTTTCATTGCACGGCCGGGTTTCACTCTTCGTCACGCTGTTATTCATATGTCGCGGCTCGACAGAAGGAGGCATAACGGACGGGTCGTAGGCACGATTGGCTTAGCTTTATTTGCTTGGCGAGATTAGTGGCGGCGAAAACTGCTTAAAAATTAATAACAGATCACATAACTATCTTTTTTACATTGAGTGTGGCGATTTTGTGTTGTTCAATCGAGTCAGTTAATTTTTGATGATTATTAAGTCATCGCATTTGCGGCCCAGGGCCGGCCAATAACAACAACACTTGCCAAGGATGATAAGTGAACGACTGTAAGGCATGGCCCCATTGCCGGGGCTTTAGTCTGATCGAGTTGTTGATCGCCATGACGGTTGTCAGCATTCTCGCAGCCATCGCGTTGCCAGCGTATCAGGGTTATCTGCAACAGGGACGTCGTTACGAAGCGCAGCAGCAACTGCTGGAGCAGGCGCTCGCCCTCGAACGTATCTATACCCAACAGGGCCGTTATCCCGACACGTTTGCCACTCCTTCCAACACGGATTTCTACCAGTTCAGCTACAGCCAGCAAGATGCTGGCGACTACCTGCTCAAAGCCATTCCAACGACGCGACAACAGGATGAGTGCGGCACTCTGACCCTAGATCAGACCGGTTATCGCGCGGCCAATCGCCATGACTGCTGGGGATCATAAGATGAACGTGCGCGGATTTACTCTGATTGAGTTGATGATCACGGTCGGCATCGCCGCTATTTTGCTGCTAGTCGGGTTGCCCTCCATGAGTCAGCGCCTCGCGGCCGAACGACTCGATCGCAGTGCGACCGAGCTCGCGTCAGCCTACCGCTTTGCCCGCAGCGAAGCGGTCAAGCTGACCCTGCCGGTGGTACTGCAGGGCACCGAGAACGGTGGCTGGGAGGTGATGGCTGACAGCAAGTTGCTGCGTCAGGCGGCAGCACCTGCTGGCGGAGTGGTGATCAAACCGTTTGAGCCGATCCGGATCGCGCCAACCGGCAGCAGCAGCCACGCCGAGATCACTCTGGCCAATCGCCTCGGTGAGCAGCGTGTACTCTGCGTGGCCCCGAGCGGTCAGCTGCTGCAAGGGAGCTGCTCATGAGACACGCCGCACTTGCCCGTCAGCAGGGGTTCAATCTGGTGGAGATCATGGTCTCCATGGTGTTGGCGGTGATGGTGTTTCTTGGTCTCGCCAAGGGGCAGGTGGTCTCGTTGCAGCAGGCGCACTATAGCCTGCAGAGCACCCTGGCCACGATCGAGGCGAGCAACAGCGTGGAGCAGATCTGGGGTTCGCTGTGCGAAGTGCAGCGCAAGCCGGAGCGGTTCACCCAGGGCGATTTTCTTGCCCGCTTCACCCTGCTCGAGGGCCACCGGCTGGTGCTACCGAACCGTTATAGCGACAACTTTGTGGTCGCTATCGAGTGGCAGGATGAGCGGGTCTCCGGCGCCAAGCGGGTGGAGCTGAACGCAGGATTTCCACCACTATGCTGAACGTTCCCTTCCGACAGCGAGGTGTCAGTCTCGTCGAGCTGATGATCTCCATGGTGCTCGGTCTGATGCTGATGCTGGCGATTTTTGCCGGTTACGTGCCCATCAAGAGCACGGTCGAGCAGAGCAAGGCGTTGGAGCAGGCGAACGAGGTGCTGCGCTTTGCCACTCTCACCTTTACCAACAGCATCAAGCAGGCGGATCAGCTGATAGCGGTCACCCCTGATCGCCTGACGCTGGCTTTCAAGGTAGAGGGGGGCAGTCAGGTGCTCTCCTGCCTTGGCAACCAGAAAACCGCCGATTTTACCGAGCAGTACCGCTTCACGCCGCCGGTACTCAGTTGCGATGACGGGGATGGCCCGCGTCTGTTGCTGGCCCATCTTCAGGATCTTGAATTCGGCCAGCAGGGGGCGCTGGTCAATATCCGTATCTTGCCCGAAGGGCTGCCGAGCTATCTGGCGCCGGGGGTAGAGGTGCAGGTGGCACGCCGCAAGGCGGTCTGGGCGGCAGCACTGGCCACATCCGGTGCAGGGGGAGCAGGATGAACAAGGGATTGCAGGGGCAGCGGGGAGCCGTATTGCTGGTGGTGCTGGTGGTGAGCCTGCTGTCGAGCCTGCTGGTGTTTACCAGCATTCAGGAGAATCAGCTGCAAACCCGCCTGAGCGGCAATTTTCACAAGAAGATCAATGCGCAGCTCAGTGCCGAGCAGGGGATGAACGACAGTTATCGCGCCCTGCATCAGGCGCTCGGCGCCGAACCACGGATAGAGTGGGATCAACTGGTGCAGAAGGTGCCTGGCAAGGGGGAAGGGGCCATGGCGGGCAGCCGCTTTCGCATCGATCAGCTGGATGCCTCTACAGGCAGCAAGTTGGCGTTGCAGAGCCATGGCCGTTATCTGGAGGGCAATGCCAGCCTCAACGCCCTGTTTGCCCTCAAGCGCGAGCCGGGCAATCTCATCTTTCAGGATTCGGTGGTGGCGTGTGAAGGGTTGAGCCTCTCTGGGAGCGGTTTTATCGACAGCTACGATTCGCGCAAGGGGGCGTACAAGGAGTCTGTTTCCGGGACTCTTAATCAGGGGCAGAACGCCAAGGTGGCGACCGTCAGCGACAAGGCCAATGTGGTGCTCGCCGGGCACTCCCCCATCTGGGGTGATGTGCGGGCGACCGGCTCGGTGACCTTGAACGGTTCTTCACCTGTTGCGGGTAATGTACTTGCTGGTGGCGACATCACAATTTCTCCCTCTGATGGGGTCGTCAGGGTTGAGGGCAGCGTAAACGGGAGTGGAAATTTTGCCTTGCAAGGGGGGCATATTGCCGGAGCTGTTGCGATCAATGGTGATGTTTCTATGGGTCATGGCACAAGCATTGCTGGCGACAAGTTGAACTATGGTGGGAACGGGGCATTCCTTGATGCCAAGCATCAGAAGTATCTGTATCCCCAATACCGAACTCATCCCAAGCTACCGCCTGTGGCCGGGCAGGTGTGTGACCCGCTCAATGTGGCCGCGTTGCCCAAATCGTTCCCCCCTGCAACGCTGCCCATCAATGGCCCGCTGACGCTCGGGGCCACCCAGCAGATGGTGCTGACCACGGATCCCTCCACCGGCTCGGTCACCAGCAGCAACCAGCAAAAGCCCGGGCTGCCGTTCCCCGGCAAGGGGGATCTGTTTGGCAAGGAGCAGACCGTTTACAAGCTCGACAGCCTCAATATGGGGGCCGATGCCAAGCTCACCATCGAGGGGGATGTGGTGCTGCTGATCGACAAGGATTTCACCATGACAGGCAGCAACCAGTTGACGGTGAGCGAGGGGAGCAGCCTGACCCTGATCGTCAGCGGCAAGGTTGATCTCGGGGCCGGTGCCGAGGTGACGGCAGCCAAACAGGGGCTGACCGCTGGCGGTACGCCCGCTATCTCTATCTATTCTGCGTATAGCGGCAAGGATGGGGTCAAGCTGTCGGGCAATACGCCGCTCTATGCCGCTCTCTATGCCCCGCTCACCGAGATGAAGATCAGCGGAAGTGGCGGTCTGTACGGGGCGGTGCGGGCAAAACACTTGACCGAGAGTGGCGCGGGCGGTGTGCACTATGACGAGGCGCTGGGCATGGCAGATTTGGGGGACGATCAGGGGCCGCCTCCGACACTGGCACTGCGGCAGTGGCACTTTGTGCAGTGAGGCTGGCGAGCCGCTAAAAAGGATCGAACGGGGCGCGCAACTGTGAGAAGGTGGAGATCTGTCCACCCAGTCGTTCACTGTTGAGGAGTGCTCCATGCCAGGCCCAGCTCGTGCCGGTGCCCTGATCTATGCCAAGGATCCGGGCCTGCTGACCCACTTTTACCGTACATTGCTGCAGATGGTGGTCTGCAGTCAGGATGAGCAGCTGGTGGTGCTGGAAAACAGCGATATCCAGCTGCTGCTCCACGCCATTCCTGCGCCTTATGCCGGGCAGGTCGTTATCAAGCGGCCGCCGGAATTGCGGGAAGAGGGGGCCATCAAGCTGTTCTTCACCGTCTCCAGCCTCGCCTGGGCAGAAGCGAAGGCGGCGGATCTCGGTGGCGGTTTGCTGCCACAGCAGTGGACAGGGCCCGGCTTTGTGGTGCGCAACGCCTTCGATCCTGAGGGCAATATCCTGCAACTGCGCGAGTTGCTGGGTTCCCCTGATCTTCTCTGAATTCTCTCTTTTTACAGCATGGTGGTGGCGTGCTGTGCCATGCACCGCCATAAAAATGAACCGCCATAAAAACGGGGCCCTGTAGTGGTCAACTAAAAAGGGCCCCGTTCTGCTGTTAGCTTACTGCGCTCATTACTTCAGGTAGCGCTGTTCCAGATGCTGGCGAAGCCAGTGCGGGTTGAGCGCTTCACCGGTGGCGCGGCGCACCAGCTCGTCGGTGCTGTGCAGGCTCCCCTGTGACCAGATGTTGCGCCCGAGCCAGCCGAAGATCTCCGGCAAGCGGCCCGCTGCGATCACCTCCCCCATGCTGCCCAGCTCTTTTTCGAGGGCAAAACGCAGCTGGGCGGCATACATGGCGCCCAGGGTGTAGCTCGGGAAGTAGCCGAACGAGCCGTCGGTCCAGTGAATATCTTGCATGCAGCCATTGCGGTAGTTGCCCTTGGTGGAGAGTCCCAGCCACTGCTGCATCTTGGCGTCCCACAGCTCGGGGATGTCGGCCACCTCGATCTTCCCTTCCACCAGATCGCGCTCCAGCTCGTAGCGCAGGATAACGTGGGCCGGATAGGTTACCTCGTCCGCATCGACCCGGATAAAGCCCGGCTCGACCCGGCTGTAGAGCTTGGCCAGATTGTCCGGCGCAAACGCCGCCTGCTCGCCGAAGTGGTGACGAATGCGTGGTGCCAGCAGCGCGAGGAAGGCCGGATGATGCCCCAGCTGCATCTCGCAAAACAGGCTCTGGCTCTCGTGGATCGCCATGGAGCGCGCTTCGGCCACCGGCTGACCCAGCAGATGACGCGGCAGCCCCTGCTCGTAACGGGCGTGACCGGTTTCGTGCACTATGCCCATCAGGCTGGAGACAAACTCCTGCTCGTTATAGCGGGTAGTGATCCGCACGTCGGTCGGCACGCCGCCACAGAAGGGGTGACTGCTCACATCGAGCCGGCCGTGGGCGAAATCAAAGCCGAGCAGTCCCATCACCTCCTGACCGAGCGCTTGCTGGGTCGGGATGGGGAAGGGGCCTTGCGGCGGCAGCAGGGCATCGCCCTTCTGCTGTTCGCTCACAGTCTGGATCAGGGTCGGTAGCCAGCTGGCGAGATCGCCGAAGATCTGATCGAGCCGTGCGCCGGTCATGCCCGGCTCATAGAGCGCCAGCATGGCGTCGTAGGGGCGCACGCCAAGCGCATCGGCCCGCAGCTGCGCTACTTCACGGGAGAGTTTCACCACCTCCTCGAGATTGGGGGCAAAACCGGCCCAGTCGTTGTTCTTGCGCTGGCTGCGCCAGGCGTGCTCGCACTTGCTGCCAGCGAGCGACAGCGCTTCGACCAGCTCACCGGGCAGCAGGCTTGCATCTTGCCACTGGCGCTTGATCTCGCCGAGGTTGGCGCGTTGTACTTCATCGAGCGGTTCGCTCTCGGCCTTGGCAATCCAGTCGCCTAGCTCGGGAGCGGTGCGCTTCTGGTGGATCAGCAGACCGAGTTCGGCCATCGCTTCGGCGCGGGCATCATTGCCCCCTTCCGGCATCATGGCCGCCTGATCCCAGCCGCAGATGGCGGCGAGGTGGCTAAAGCGGTGGATCTGCTGCTGATGTTGTTCAAGCTTTTGATATGACATGGGATTGTCCTTGTTATCGTCCCTGATGGTATGCCGCCCCGTACCTGGCATGATCGGGGCCGTTCGATGCTAACACCGCCGCTGCATCGTTGACCACCTTAACGCAGGTGGGCCAAAGGCGTGGTGGCGAGCGGCGGATTAGCCGAGCCGCTTCTGGTGCTGTTCGCGGTTTTCTGCTTTTTTGCGTTCGCTTTTACGCAGCAGCACGTAGAGGGCGCCGCTGCCGCCGTGGCGACGCTCTGCGCTGTGGATCGCCATGACGGCGGGCAGTTGCGGCAACCAGGCGCTGACATAGCTTTTCAGCAGGGCGCGCGGGGTGCTGCGCTCCCCCTTGCCGTGCAGGATCAGCAGGCAGCGGATATCCCGGACTTCACAATCCGCAATGAACTGCACCAGCGTCTGGCGCGCTTCGTTGAGGGTTTTCTGGTGCAAGTCCAGGCTGGCCTGCAGCTCGTATTTGCCGAGCCGCAGCTTCTTGTAGACCCCCTTCTGCACCCCATCACGCTTGAAGCCGACGATTTCGTGCGGATCGCGCATCTCGATGGCCTCCATGGTGAGGTGGTCGAGGGTGAGTTGCTCGGCGGTGGCAGCCTGACGGCGAGCTAGCTGCGCCTCGGTCGGGGCGGATTTGGCCGCATGGGGATGGATGTTGTCGCTGCGAATGGGCCGCACGTCGGCCACTTCATTCATAAATAGCGAGAGTTCGTCGTTATGAGACACGGCAGGCTCCCCATAAGAAAAAGTGGGGGCCATTATAACGGCCGCAACCGGCACAGAAAACGGGGAAAGGGGGAGGGGATAACGGGCATCCAGCATGGACATTGGTGCATCCTGGCCCGGGAATCACAGTCGCGAACCATAAAACAGCACAGGCGGTCAGTGTGAACTGCCGCCTGTGGTCAGAGGATTATTTTCCCTCTTTGGGTTGTTGAGAATGGGGTTGCTGTGAATGAGGCGGTTGCGAGTGCATCACCTTGTAGATGAAGTAGGCCGCGTAAGAGCTGATGAGCAAGAAAGTGCCGATAATCACCAGCATCGACATCAATCCCACGCTGTTGCCAAACATCAGGTCCAGCCAAAAGTCCATTTTATTGCTCCTGTCACCCGGTTGATGACAGGCATGATAAATACCTCTTTGCCCCGTCCGGGATGATCCCGATCAACTCCCTTGCAGGTTGTTTAATAACCAGCGCGTTCTGTGATCGTTCTCACTGGACTCCTTGTTCCTGAGCCTGCACCGGACCCGGAGTGGTGAGCGGGGTAATGTGCCACCCCTGCTGCTCCAGCAGTGCCAGCAATCCCTGTTCGCCGTAAAGGTGCAGGGCGCCTACCACGATAAAGCTCTCGTTGGGCAGGGCGGACCATTTTTTCAGCCAGTTGTGGTTGCGTTCGGCCAGCAGGGTCTGCTCCATCCAGCTCTGTAGCGCGGGCGGAGCCATCTCCTCCTTGAGCAGATTGATCAGCGTCGCTTCGTCCCCCTGTTGCCACGCCTTCATCACGGCGGCGAACCCGCTCTCCAGCATTGGCAGTTCATCCAGGGTGCTGGCGAGCATCAGGGTCTGGTTGTCACCCACGCTGGCCAGATAACCGAGCTGCTCCAGCAGGGTTTCAAAACCCACTACCGGCTTGCCCTCTTTGGTGGCCCGGGTGGCAAAGTGCTGGTCTATCCCGAGTTCACTTTTGAAGTCGGAGCGGGCCATAGCGGCCTGGGTCAGGGTAATGGCGGCAAACCAGGGGCGCAGGGTGGCAAGGGTAGCCTCGTCGATGCCATAGCGGGCGCCCGCCATCAGGGTGCGTTGATAGAGCTCGGCAGGCAGATGATCCTTGAGCGGTTTGCCATCCACCAGCCGGGTGAGGGAGGCGGTCTGTTGCCACTGATCCGGCGTGATGCTGTTCATGTCCACCTCCATCACCAGTGCTCGGCTTTGCAGCCAGGCGCGCTCGACCGGCTCGGGCAGAGGATAGAGGGCTGGCTTGCCCGCATGGATGGAGCCCAGCAGCCAGTGTTGCTGGTTGCCCTTGCTCACCCGATAGAAGGCGGGATCGGCAAAGGCGTGCAGCGGTAGCAGCAGGCAGAGCAGGAAGGCAAAGAGGGTGCGATGAAATCTCATGGGGATCCTTAATATGCGCCGGGTGACTTCTCTTGCTGACAATAACTCCTATGATAAGTCCTCATTTCAGATAACCAAGAGGTTTGCCATGCCCCATCTTCGTTTTCGCGCCGTGACGCTCGATACCCTGCAACAGCTGAGCGGCCCGCTGCTGGCCGAGCTGTGCGAGCTGACCGGCGGCAAGCCGGAGTTTGTCACCATGGAGCGGGTGGAGAGCGGCTGGATCCGCAACGGCGAGCCAGAGGCGGGTTTTCCGTTTGTCGAGCTGCACTGGTTCGAACGGCCACAGGAGATGCAGGACGCCGCCGCGCGCCTTATCACGCGCCATCTGAAGCAGGTGCTGGGGGAGCAGACCTATGTGGTGGTGCAGGTGATCCCCCTGGTCAAGAGTGCCTACTACAGCAACGGTGAACACTACTGAAGAGAGGGATAAACAAGGTTGGCGGGTCGGGTTACTGGATGCTTATCGCCAATAACGGGATCAGGCCGATTTGGCCAGCAGTTTATCGAGCCAGCGAGTGGGCAATACCCGTCGCAAGAAGGCAAACAGCCGGGTCGGGGTGGTCACCGGATAGCGCGCTTTGGGATGGGCGTGGGTCAGCGCATGGAGCAGCGGCGGGATACAGGCTTCGCTTGAGAGCGTAAAGCCGCTGGTGGCCCCCTCTTTTTCCAGCCGCGTCAGGGTCTGGCGGTAGGCCGACTGATGACGGCTCTGGGCCGGATCGATGTGACGCAAGAAGGCGCTGCGGGCATTGGCACGAAAACGGGTATCGATGGGGCCCGGTTCGATCAGGCTGATATGTACCCCGCTGCCCGCCAGTTCGAGGCGCAGGGTGTCGCTGTATCCTTCCAGCGCAAATTTGCTGGCGTTGTAGGCGCCGCGGTACTTCATGGCAACCAGCCCCAGTACCGAGCTGTTCTGCACTATCCGCCCCTCTTTGGCCTCCAGCATCGGCGGCAGCACCTGCCGGATCAGATGGTGCCAGCCAAACAGGTTGGTATTGAACTGCTCCCTGAGCGCCTCGGTGGGCAGATCTTCCAGCGCACCCGGCTGGCCGTAGGCGCCGTTGTTGAACAGACCATAGAGGCGCCCGCCCGCCAGATGGAGCGCCGCACTGGCACCCAGCTCGATTGAGGCGGGATCCGCCAGATCCAGCTGTACCGCCAGCAGTCCCTGTCGCTGCAAGCGGGCCACATCTTCTGCCTTGCGCGCCGAGGCGATCACGGTAAAACCGTGCTGCCCCAGCGCCTGCGCAGCGGCGAGGCCAATACCGCTGGAACAACCGGTGATCAGAACAAAACGGGGCATGATGCGTCCTTGTGACTGCTGACAAAAGCGTGCGGGCTGGTGAGCGGATAAAACCCTTATCCGGCTCGCATGTTAGCCCGCCAACCGGAAAAAAGAAAACCGGGCCAAATGGCCCGGTTTGCTGACATCGTATTGCCTGATTACATAAAGGTAAACGGCATGATCATGTGGAATTTGACGTCCTTCTCTGAGGCGAACATGTTGGGGTATGCCCAGCTGCCCAATTCATCCTGCTCGTTGTTGTAATCGGTGTAGTGCAGTTTGAACAGGGTGCCTTTCAGCTTGCCATCCTGCACTGTGTACATAACATCGAAGTTGACAGCCCACTCTTTACCATCAACAAGAGTACTATCACCATTTTCGGCATCCCAGCCGTAAGCACCGGAGACACCGACTGCCCAACCCGGCGCACCAACCAGATCATCCAGAGAGCGAGTTACACCCGCAAACAGCGCTTTTTCGTTATTGTGGTTCCAGTCAGAGCGGGAATCCCACCAAATTTCGTTGGCACCCTGGGAGTTGCCGTAACCACGGGTCAGGCGGGGCAGGTAGTTACCTTCATCGCCTTCAGCCTTGGTCCACATACCTTCCAGACGGAAGCCATAAGGACCCATGGCCCAAGCGGCAGTCAAGGCTTGCTGCCATGCCAGACCATCGTAGGTTTGACCTGCGTCACCGGCGGTTGCATCAAAATCAGAGGTTTCTGAACCGTAGAATTGATAGCTGGTGGAGAGGCCGCCCAGTACGTCAAACTTGTGAGCCAGTTTGAAGTGATAACTATCCATATAGTCTTTGGACTGACCGAAGGAACCGGTAACAGCAGTGCCATTTTCGAAGGTGTAGCGAGCAGCGATACCGTGGATGTAATCGATCTTGTATTGCTCATCCAGTGGGCTGTAACCCGACACCCAAGGTTTGGACTTGGAGCGCGAGAACATTTGAGTTTCTTTAAACCAGGGGGCTTTATATTCGTCGGCGATGGCGTAGGTCAGATAGAGACCGCCGAAGTTGCCTTCGACTTGACCACCACGATAGGTACCCGGTTGATAGGACCAGTTAACACCGATAACGCCAGGAACGTAGAGCTGGGTATAACCCCCTTTGGCGGTAACACTATCGCCAAATTTGAATTTCAGTGCCGCATTGGTCAAGCTGGCACCGTTTTCGGATAAACCATCGCTAGTGCCCCAAGAGCTGCCCCAGAAGGAGAACTCATTTTCCTCGTTGGCACCATTGCTTTCGTCAACGGCCAAGTCGTAGGCGCCATAGCCACCCAGATCCAGACCAACGACATCCCATGCGTAGCCAGAGTTGAAGTTAAGTGCGGCTTGTGCGGTGGAATGGCTGAGATTTGAGTGGTATTTGCCATCTTGGCCTGGACCGGCTTGTTTGCGGTCGCGTTCACGCTGGAAGTAGAAGATACCACCAGTCAGCTTGGCATCATCGGCAAAGGCTTCATAAGATTTGCCATATTCCGGGCTCATCATATCCTGAGCTGCCAACGCCATACCGGGGGCGACCAGAGCGGCTACCACAGCGGCACTCAAAGCGGCGCGCTTGAAGATCACTTTTTCCATTTTTATTGCTCCTGATTTTATGGACTTAGCTTTTTTTCCGGCAGTTGGCATCGGGCCTACCGCTCGGTATTGGCATTGCAATCAAAACCCCGAAGGGCAAAAAATCTTCTCTTGGCTACCTGCAAACCCGGATGTCTTGGCACATCTGTAGTTGGCAGTCCTGATCATCACATGTTGTTTTTTTATGTTCCGATTCTTGGCTATCGGACAACACCAAGAGTACGTTCGCGGTGCGAAATATCAATGAAAAGTTCCCTCAACGTTTCAAAAGTATGACCGAGTGCAAATAATCATGGGCAAGGTCGCAAACAGCCTCATGGCAGGTATCACGGTGATGAGAACGTTTTCTTGAGGCTGTAGCCAGCGCCAGTGCGGGTTTTCATCCGGTACGGGGGAAGAGGTGTCAGTTAACCTGACGGTAACAGATAATTTTGTGCTACAAAAAAACTTTCCCTCTGGTTGAGGGAAAGTGATCTGGTGGGGATGTGGGGCGAATAGGAGGTCAGCTTTGCTGGCCGAGGATGTAGGGGATCTGCTGCGCCTGATGGTGGATATGGGACGAGACCTGCACCGAGAGCTGACTCACCTGACGGGCATGCTGATGGATACGGGCGATCAGATCGGCAAAACTGGCCAGCTTGTGCTCCTGACTTTTGGCATTGTCGGCACCCTGCAGAGCGATCACTGCGGTGTTGCGAGCAATCTCCCTTACCGCCTGGGTGGTCTGGCGCAGTTGCTCCGCCTGTGCCCGTTGGCGGCTTGATTCGCTGGTGATCCGGTTCAATACGGTGCCAAGCTGTTCGCCGGATTGGGTCAGACGCCCCAGAATATCGGTGATCTGGTTGAGGGATTGCTGGGTATTGGCCGAGAGGTGGCGCACTTCATCGGCGACCACGGCAAAGCCGCGTCCCTGTTCCCCTGCGCGGGCCGCTTCGATGGCGGCGTTGAGGGCCAGCAAGTTGGTCTGCTGAGCGATATGACCGATCACATCGACAATGGCCGTCACATCGGCAACCGAGCGGGTGAGGGCTTGCAGCGCCTCATCGCTCTCGTCAATTGCCAGTCCGGTCTGATGAGTGGCGTGCAGCATGCTACCCACCAGATCTTCGCTCTGGATCATCGCTTGTTCGTTATGGTGGGCATGCCGGGCGATGTCGGCGGCGACCTGATGGACCTCTCCGGCCAGCTGGTTCAGCTCATCCATCATCTGACCACTCTCGTCGACCACCTGTTCGGTGGTGCGGGTGCTGTGGTGGATCTCGTCAACCTGGCTGACCATCCCTTGCAGACTGAGGGATACCGCTGACAACTGCCCCTCTTTCTGTTGCTGGTCCAGTTGCAGGCGGCCGATCAGCCGGTTGTAGCTGGCAACGATATCGGCCAGCTCGTTGCGATCGCGCCCGGCAGGCAACGGCTCGGCCAGCCCTGTCTGATCGAGCTGCATAAAGGCCCGGCGCAGTCGCAACAAGGGGGTGAGCAGCCAGCGTCGTTGCACCAGCGCAAACAGCAGGGCGACCACCACCAGACAGAGCGCCAGCGTGCCGAGGATGGTGGCCAGCTCCTGATTGACTGCTTGCCGCTCACGGGCAAGTTGCTCCCCCATCTGTCTGGTCGCTTGCAACATCGCCATGATGTCTTGCTGCACGGCCTGGCGGCCAGCCTGTTGCTGTTGCAGCGCCGTGCGGCTGTTGGCTAGCTCCAGTGGATAGCGGTTAAGCAGCGAGCGCAATTCGCTGCGCGGTTGATCTCCCAGCTCCTTGCGCACCGGCTCCCCCAGCGTGAACTCATCGGCAGGTGCCTCTTCATAAAGGCCGAGCAGCGGCAGGCCTTGCAGCGCTTGCGCCTGTTTTTGCAGCGACTCCAGCTCGAAGCGGATCCCCTCGAGCAGCTTCTCCTTGCCCTGCTCCATATAGCTTTGGCGCAAATGGGCGAGGCGCGGCAGGCCAGCCAGGATCTCGGCCGCGGCGCTGCGATATTGCTGCGCCGCGGCAGATTGTTCGGTGCTGGCGCCTTGCTCCCCATAGCGGATCAGTGCCATGGCCTGGCTGCCCAGCTCACTCTCCGCATTTTGCAGCAGCAGCTGGCTGTTGCCCGAGAGCTTGCCTGCGGCCTGATAGTCGTGCGCGATGCGCTGCGCCATCTGTTCGAGTTGCTGCCTGAGCGGGGCCGCCACGGCATCATCCTGAGCGGCCAGCGAGGAGAGCGCTTGGTGGCGGATCTTCTCTGCCGCGGTCAGTTGTTGCGGATCGCCGCTGTTGAGGTAGTCACGCAGACTATTCTGCAGGGTTACGGTCACCAGTTGTTGCAACGTTTCGTGCTGGTGCTGAGCCTGATTGGTTCGGACAAGCTGTTGCCAGCCGTGGTAGAGGGCCAGCGCCTGTCCTCCCGCGACCAGTAACAGAACCAGGGAGGAGAGGGTGGCGTAATGGGCGATTTTCACGGGGCGATTCCTGTCAGCACAGACCATGGGGGAGCATGGCCCGAGCCTAAACAGGGATGGTGGCGTTTTTATGACAGCGTGGGTCAGGTGGCTAATGCCGATCAGTTAAGGATCCATTGACCGATCCTCCTGATGTGTAAAAATCCGAAACCTGTTGATTTGGTTTCGGATTTTTTATGCGTATCGACCAGGCTCTCGACTTCCTCCACGCCAGCAATGCCGCCCAGTTTGAGTCACTCTCTGACCTCATTCCTCCCGAGCTCATCATGACGCTGCTCGGCGAAGAGGGCGTCGCTAGCCTGCGCCGTCGCCGCATGCCCATGGAGCGTCTGGTCTGGGCCATCATCGGCATGGCCATCTTCCGCCACGTCCCCATGACCCAGCTGGTCAATCAGCTCGATATCCTGTTGCCCGGTGACCGCCCCTTTGTTGCCCCCAGCGCCTTCCTGCAAGCCCGCCAAAAGCTCGG
>NZ_CDBR01000035.1 GCF_000819685.1 Aeromonas allosaccharophila
CTAATTTGAAGGCCTTCCCAATCGGGAAGGCCTTTTTGTTATAAGCGATTTTTAAGACTGAATCGCCCCTGGTTTTCTAAATAGCTGTTCCGAATAGTAGATCACTTGAGGAAGGGAACTCAGTCCAGTTTGTGCGATCTCATTAGTCGCCAAACAAAACAAGCCACACCCAAAGGACTGAGTTGATGCCTATCCTACCACCCCTGCCACAACCACAATGGCGCCGCATTCACAAAATCATCCATGCCACGCGTGATAAAGGGCATGCTCGTCGCTTGATGGCCATTTTGCTGTTACATGAAGGACGCACGATCACTGATGTTCATCATCTTACCGGCGCGGCTCGCTCGACCATCGGCCGTTGGCTTCGGTGGTATCGGGATGAAGGTGTGGAGGCGCTAGAAGCCTTACCGGCTGGCCGTGCCCCGGTCTTACCTGTCGCCAAGATTGTCACTTTACTGGTGCTGCTCATGCAGTTTTCTCCGCAAGATTTTGGTTATCAGCGCAGCCGCTGGTGTACCGAACTATTGGCTATCAAAATCAATCGGTTAACAGGCCTCAATATGGCAGCCTCCACGCTCCGCCGATGGTTACCGCGTATGGGCATTGTCTGGCGAAGGCCCGTGCCGACCTTGCGGATAAAAGACCCGGCCTATCAGGAGAAAATGGCGGATATCGACGCTGCGCTGGCCCGCTGTGATGCCGATAATCCGGTGTTTTATGAGGATGAAGTCGATATAGACCTCAATCCCAAATTAGGGGCCGACTGGATGTTCAGAGCGCAACAAAAGCGGGTTGTCACACCGGGACAGAACGCGAAACATTACCTGGCAGGCGTTCTCCATGCAGGCAACGGAAGAGTGCTTTACGTCAGTGGGATAAAGAAAAACTCATCCCTGTTTATCGCCATGCTGGAAAAGCTGCGTCGCCACTACCGACGAGCCAAAACCATCACGCTGATCCTCGATAACTACATCATTCACAAAAGCAAACAGACCGAGCGATGGTTGAAGAAGAACCCCAAGTTCTGCCTGGTGTTCCAGCCAGTTTACAGCCCTTGGGTTAATCACATAGAACAACT
>NZ_CDBR01000036.1:0-627 GCF_000819685.1 Aeromonas allosaccharophila
CCAATCTGATACCCCAACTCTCGCATCATCGACATCAAGGCGCGGCTACCTGCCGAGTCCCGACTCTCTTTAAACAACCGGCGCAACTCGCTGCGTTGCTGTATCCGCTCACGGTTAATCGTCCGCTTGCGAGCCAGATAGTCGTAAAAACAGGAAGTGGGGACATCGAAAGCGCAGCAGACCAGGGTGATGGGGGCTTGCTCTCTTAACTGGTCTATCAGCGCGTACGTGTGAACTCGTCCGTCATCAAGAGAGCCGTAGCCTTTTTTAGAATGACCTTTTCGCGCTCGAGCCGATGGATGCGGGCTTCCAGCTCCTGGATTTTCTGCTGTTCCGGAGTAAGCGCTTTGCTGATAGGCGTGGTGCCGGTTCGTTCGGATTGCAGTTGCTGAACCCAGCGGCGAAGTACGGTTTCACCGACATCCAGTGAACGGCTTGCTTCGGGGACAGAATATCCCTGGTCGAGCACCAGGGATGCGGCTTCGAGTTTGAATTCGGCAGTAAATGAGCGACGTAATCTTGTCATTGAACACCTCAGGTCATGGTGGCGACTGTACCACCTAAAATGGTGTCCGGGATGATTAGACCATATATCATTCATCAACTTGAACAGGGAGTCGAGTAGTC
>NZ_CDBR01000036.1:774-895 GCF_000819685.1 Aeromonas allosaccharophila
AGTTGGTGATGGGGTGACGCGACGTGCCCATGATGCAGACTTGAAGAGGATGGTGGTGATCAGATCACCAAGTCCTTAGTTAGTTCCATTCAAGCTGCATCGATTTGGGAAACATAGATGG
>NZ_CDBR01000037.1 GCF_000819685.1 Aeromonas allosaccharophila
AATTGGGACATAGCCTTTTTTATCTCTGCGATTTGGCGCGAGCCTCTTCCGCTCAGAGCGGGAAGGGCGCTGGCGCCTCGAAGGTCATCCGCTCGCCGCTGCGGGGGTGGCTGATGGTCAGGCTGGCCGCATGCAGGTAGAGATGGGGCGCTGCCGCCAGTGCATCCGGATGGGCGTAGAGGTTGTCACCCAGGATCGGGTGCCCCAGCTCCAGCATATGAACGCGCAGCTGGTGCGAGCGACCGGTGATGGGGGTCAGCTTGATCAGGCTGTTGCCGTTCTCCACCTTCAATTTTTCCCACAGGGTCAGGGCGTGGCGGCCCTCTTCGTGGTCAACCTTCTGTTTCGGGCGGTTGGGCCAGTCGACGCAGAGCGGCAGGTCAACCTGACCCGACTCGGCCTCCGGCTCGCCCCACACCCAGGCGAGGTAGTGCTTCTCGGTCTCCCGCTCGCGAAATTGCCGACTCAGCTCCCGATGTGAATTGGGGTTGAGGGGAATGACAATGACGCCCGTGGTGGACATGTCGAGGCGATGAGCCGCCGCCGCCTTGGGGTGCTGCTGCTTCACCCGATGCAGGACGCTGTCTTCATTCTCGGGGCCGCGCCCGGGGACGCTCAGCAGGCCAGTGGGCTTGTTGACCACCATGATGTCCTTGTCCTTGAACAGGATATCGAGCCAGGGTTCCAGAGGCGGTGAGTATTCAAACATAAATGTCTCGCATCAGAAGGTGGGGGCAAGCCCCCATCAGTTATGGGTAACCACGATAAAGCGGCATTGGGTATCCAGTTTGAGCTGGGTCTGGCCGCTGTCGGTCGGTACCTTGTCAGTTATGGGTGACCACGATAAAGCGGATTGCATCCAGCTTGAGTTGGGTCTGATCGATCAGGTGGTGCAATTCTGCCTGCAGATTGCGCAGATAATCCAGTTCGCTGTCGCGCACGTTCGGGTTGACCGCTTTGAGCGCTTCCAGACGATCGAGATCCTGCTGCAGGGTCTGCGCCATCTGGGCACGGGCCTTGTCGACAATCCCGGCTTTCAGCTCTTCGGCAATCGGTTGAGCCTTGCCAATCAGACCGTGGATCACCGGCTGGGACGCGGTGACCAGCTTGCTGCCGAGGTGGCGGTTGACCGGAGTCAGCTGGCGGTTGAAGGCATCGAACGCCACTTTCTCACCCAGATTCTGGCCGTTCTTGTCCATCAGCAGACGGATCGGTGTCGGCGGCATGAAGCGGTAGAGCTGGGGATGGGCAGCAGACTCGGCCACGAAGATCAGCTCAAGCAGGATGGAGCCGATGGGCAGCGCCTTGTTCTTGAGCAGTGCGACCGAGGTAGCACCGATCTCGGAGCCCAGGATCAGGTCGATACCGCCGCGCATCATGGGGTGATCCCAGGAGAGCAGCGCCATATCATCCCGCGACAGGGCGGTATTGCGATCGAAGGTGATGGTCATGCCGTCTTGCGGCAGGCCCGGGAAGCTGGAGACCAGCATGTGATCCCCCGGGGTTAGCACCAGCGCGTTCTCGCCACGATCATCCTGGTTGACGCCGATCTCGTCGAACATCTTGAGGGCGAAGGAGATCATGCCGGTGTCGTCATCTTCGGCGGCCAGCTTGTCGACCAGTTGCTGGGCGGCGGCGCCACCGCTGGAGTGGATCTCCAGCAGGCGATCGCGACCCTGTTCCAGACGGGCCTTGAGCGGCTCGTGCAGTTCGCGGGTCTTGATCAGCAGAGCGTCGAGGGTGGCCTGATCGCCGGTGTTGGCGGCCAGCAGCTCGAACAGCTCGTCACGCACCGCTTCGAATACCGGGCGAGCGGTCGGGCAGGTCTGCTCGAACGCGTCCAGACCATCGTGATACCAGAGCTGCAGGGCGCGCTGGGAGGTGCCCTCCAGATAGGGAACGTGGATCTCGACGGTATTTTGCTGACCGATACGATCCAGTCGACCGATCCGCTGTTCCAGCAGATCCGGATTGAGCGGCAGATCGAACAGCACCAGATGACTGGCAAACTGGAAGTTGCGACCTTCTGAACCGATCTCGGAGCAGAGCAGCACCTGGGCGCCACCATCTTCTTGCGCAAAATAGGCAGAGGCCTTGTCCCGCTCGAGGATGGACATCCCTTCATGGAATACGGTGCCGCGGATCCCTTCACGGGTGCGCAGCGCCTCTTCCAGTGCGAGAGCGGTGGCCGCTTCGGAGCAGATCACCAGCACCTTCTGTTGGCGGGCAGAGAGCAGCAGCCCCAGCAACCACTCGACGCGCGGGTCGAACTGGGTCCAGGTGGCGTTGTCGCCTTCGAACTGCTGGAAGATCTTCTCCGGATAGAGGTAACGCAGGGCACGGGTCTGCAGATCGCCACCGTTGCCACCCATCATGCCCATTACCTTGATGGCGGTCTTGTACTGATCCGGCAGTGGCATCGGGTAGACGTTGAGATGACGCTCGGGGAAGCCCTGAATATTGGCGCGGCTGTTGCGGAA
Source organism: Aeromonas allosaccharophila (assembly GCF_000819685.1). Lineage (GTDB taxonomy): Bacteria > Pseudomonadota > Gammaproteobacteria > Enterobacterales > Aeromonadaceae > Aeromonas > Aeromonas allosaccharophila. Next base: position 2,481 of record NZ_CDBR01000037.1, read on the forward strand.
CAGCACCCGGCCGGTGCCGTGCTGATCCAGCAGCTTGGCGACCGCTTGCTGACGGGCCGCAGCATCGCTCAAATCCAGCCCTTCCAGCTGGCTGGCGAGGATCTGTTTGGCTTCATCACTCAGGGTCTCGCCTTCCAACAGCTCTTGCGCGGCGCTGGCGACCTGGCCATAGGCCTGCTCCTCGGCGAGGAAGGCCTCGTAGTCGTAGAAACGCTCGGGATCGAGCAGGCGCAGACGGGCAAAGTGGCTCTGGTGGCCCAACTGATCCGGGGTGGCGGTCAGCAGCAGCACGCCCGGCACCTGTTCGGCCAGCGCCTCCACCATTTCGTAGGCGCGGCTCGGGGCCTCTTCACTCCACTCCAGATGGTGTGCCTCGTCGACAACCAGCAGATCCCACTCGGCTTCCAGCACCTGCTCGAAGCGACGACGCTTCTTGCGCAGGAAGTCGAGGCTGCAGATCACCAGCTGTTCGGTTTCGAAGGGGTTCTCTGCATCGGCGAATGCCTCGATGCAGCGCTCCTCGTCAAACAGGGAGAAGTGCAGGTTGAAGCGGCGCAGCATTTCGACCAGCCACTGGTGTTGCAAAGTCTCGGGCAGCAGGATCAGCACCCGATGGGCGCGGCCGGAGAGCAGTTGCTGATGAATGATCATGCCCGCTTCGATGGTCTTGCCCAGACCCACCTCATCGGCCAGCAGTACGCGCGGGGCGTAGCGGTGACCCACTTCGTGGGCAATATAGAGCTGGTGCGGGATCAGGCTGACCCGGCCACCGGCCAGGCCGCGAGTCGGGTTGCGACGACGCTGGTGCTGGTTGATCAACGCCTCGTAGCGCAGGGTAAAGCGGGACATCCGGTCAATCTGACCGGCGAACAGGCGATCCTGCGGCTTGTTGAACTTGATAAAGTTGTTGAGAAACACTTCCTTGAGGGCAACGGGCTCATCATTGTCGGTGCGCACACCTACATATATAAGCAGGCCGTTTTTCTCCTGCACTTCTTCGACCGTCATGGTCCAGTCTTCGTGACTGGTGATCTGATCGCCCACATTGAAGCTGACCCGGGTCACCGGCGCTTCTTCTTTGGCATACATGCGGTTTTCGCCGGTAGCCGGAAATAACAGGGTAACCATGCGTCCTTCAACAGCAACGACAGTCCCCAACCCCAGATCCGTCTCTGTATCACTAATCCAACGCTGGCCAAGTGCAAAAGGCATTAAACTCTCCAAAGCCCAAGAGTGTGTGAATCGCAAAGGGGCGCTATGTTACCCGAAGGCGTGACCTCGATCACCATGCATATAGATGTAGAGAGACCAAATCGCCACAACCTTGATCTGCTCCCATCGCCACGCCACATAAAGGTAGCGATATCGCCAAATGGGTGTGTTATTGCAGGATAAATGCGCTTTTTGGGTGATTAGTGAACGGTTGAACCAAAAATGCGAATTTAATTCGAAAACACCCTTGCAAGCGTGATCCAGATCCCTATAATGCGCCACATCGACAGGGCAAGCGGCAACGCAAACAACATCGTCGATAACCTCGAAAAGCCTTTGAAAATAAGGCTTGACTCGAGAAGGCGGTTGAGTAGAATTCCACTCCCGCAGCAACGAACTGTTGCGTCGCTCTTTAACAATTTGAATCAAGCAATCTGTGTGGGCACTCGCAGCATCGAACATCAAACAA